>JAPOOG010000129.1 GCA_026713545.1 Bryobacterales bacterium | reverse complement strand
TACATCGGCATCTGCTGCATCCCCCGTTTTCTACGACATGGCGGCGGCATCACGGCGCTGCTCGATCACATCGATCACGTCGTCAAGAAGTTCGGCCCTGACCATGTGGCGATCGGCACCGACGTTGCCTATCAGTCACGCAATACGGCCCGTGAGGCGGCCAAGCTGCCTGCGCGGCCGAGGCGCCGGACCCGGTGGGCCGCGTTATGGCCACCCGACAACTTCAAGACTACCGACCGCATGAAGCAATCCATGGCCTGGACCAACTGGCCATTCTTCACCGTAGGCCTCGTCCAGAGAGGCCATTCCGATGCGGTGATTCAGAAGATCATCGGTCAGAACGTCTTGCGGGTCCTGGAAGCGAACCGGGTGACCTAGATGTATTCTTTCAACAGGTTGTGGACTCGGTCCAGACCGAGAAAACCGAGGGTGTCAAGCACACTGTATCCGCATGAAGGGCCGAGGGAACATCCTTCAGAATGCCAAGTTGACCCCACAGAGACGAGCGATTTGGTCCGGTGCGTCCTGGAACATCGTCATGATGATGAAACTTAGTCTTCCCCAAGCTCTGATTCTCATAATCCTGCTGGGCGCCGTTCCGCAGGCTTTCAGCTCCACTGAAAATCTATCTTGCTCGGATTATTCAATCACCGCCGGAGCGGTGCGCACAACGGAGGACGTTCAGGCTTTCGTTCAGTGCGCCTATGAGTTCGTCCATGAAGCCGGGTTCGAAGAGGCCCGCCGCGCCTTCTACGAAGACGAGCGTTGGAGAAGAGGACAGGTCTATGTATTCGTCTCCGAAGTCACGCCGATGACCGACCAGACGCGAAGCCTCGTCTTCCCTCCCGACCCGTCGAGGGAAGGAACAATATTCGAGGAACTACGCGTCGATGCCTTCGGAAACTACTTCTACCAGGAATGGCATCGCATCCTGAGCACCTTCGGCGAGGGCTGGATCTACTACGGCTTCACCAATCCGGCGACGGGCCGGGATGAGCCGAAGGCTTCCTACGTCAAGAGCATCGTCTGGGACGGCACCCCGGCCGCGATCGGCGCCGGGATCTACCGCCGCGACATTCCGGGAACCTGCGAGAGCGATGAGGTCAACGCCATGGGGCTGGAGACCGATCCTTCCGAGGAGAGGCTACAGGAGTTCGTCCGTTGCGCGGCCATGGAACTGGAGTCGAAAGGCTATTTCGCCACGATCCCGCTGTCGACCGATCCGCGTTGGAAGCATGGTTCGATCTACTTGTTCGGTGTGGACACGTACGGCAGTGCGCTGTTCAGCGGCGATCCCGACAGCGGGCAGCCGGGCGCCGGGGCTTCGGAGCTGAACGACATGATGGACGGCCCCTTCGGGGGCCGGGACGTGGTGAGCGTGGGCGATGCGTTCGGAGAAACCTTGCTGTACTACACGGCGCGCAATCCCGCCAGCGGCATGATGCAGCGCAAGGTGACGTTCGTCAAGAGGGTGGTGGCCCATGGTCTTCCGATCCTGGTCGGCGCCGGCTATTATCCGGGCGAGGGTGTTCCACCGGGGCCGGGAGAGGAGGATAACGGCATTGACGGCGATCCAGAACGACCAACAGGCAACGACTCTGAAAGTGCAGGTCAAGGCGGCAGTGCAACGCTCCTGTTTTGGCAGGCGCCAACCATCCTCAACCCGTACCTCTCCAGCGGCACAAAGGATGCCGAGGCGGCATCGCTCGTCATCGAGCCTCTGGCCGAGTACAATCCGAACGGCGAAATCGTCGCGGTTTTGGCTGCCCGAGTTCCGACCCTCGAGAACGGCAGTGTCTCGGACGACCGTACCAGGATCACCTGGAATATCCGGGAGGGTGTGGTCTGGTCCGACGGCACACCGCTCACCGCGAACGACGTTGTCTTTACGTGGAGATACTGCTCCGCACCCGGCGGCGGCTGCGCCACAGCGTCGAGCTTCGAGAATGTAGCTTCCGTGGATGCAGTCGCCGAGCGAACCGTCACCATCACGTTCGATGGTCCGACATCATTCCCTTATGCCCCGTTTGTGTCCCATCGCAGCCCCATCCTCCAAGCCTCGCAGTTTGCCGACTGCCTGGGCGAGGCGGCCGCCGACTGTACCGATGCGAACTACGGACCCATCGGCACTGGTCCATACATCGTGACCGATTTCCGCACCAACAACGGAGTCCTCTACCGGTTCAATCCGCTCTACCGCGGCGTCGAGTCCGGTCTACCGTCTTTCGGTGAGGTGATCCTGAAGGGGGGAGGCGACGCGGCCGCTGCGGCGAGGTCTGTTCTCCAACTCAATGAGGCCGACTATGCATGGAATCTCCAGGTCGAACCCGAAATCCTTGCTTCGATCTCTGCCGGCGGGGGCGGCACCGTCGTGTCGGCCTTCGCCACGAGTGTCGAGCGCCTAATGCTCAACCAAACCAATCCGGACGCCAGTCTCGGCGATCTCCGTTCGGAATATGCAGACGGTACGAACCCGCACCCCTTCCTGACCGATCCAGTCGTCGGCCGGGCTCTTTCGCTGGCCATCGACCGTGACACCTTGGTCAAGACCGGTTACGGCGACCAGGCCGGCCGACCGACCTGTAACGTCTGGCCGGCTCCACCGGCCCAGGCATCGACCAACAACGATGAATGCTTCGTCCAGAACCTCTCTCTCGCGAAGGAGATACTCGACGATGCCGGGATCGTGGATTCCGACCGCGACGGCGTGCGGGAGCGCGAAGGAGTTCCGCTCAAGATCCTCTTCCAGACTTCGACGAACTCGGTGCGCCAAACCACGCAAGAGTTGATCAAGGGCTGGTGGGCGGAGCTTGGCGTCGAGACCGTATTGAAAAATATCAGTCCATCGGTCTTCTTCGGAGGTGACCCGGACAGCCCTGACACCGTGGGCAGGTTCTACTCCGACGTTCAGATGTACGCCGACGGCGGAATCGGCGTGGACCCGGAGGGCTACCTGGGCTCCTGGATCAGCACTCAGATCGCTGGAGCGGCCAACTCGTTCCTCGGACGAAACGTCCAGCGCTTCCAGTCTGACGAATACGATCGGCTCTATGACGAATTGCAGAATACGATTGATATGGAACAGCGTAACCAGATCACGATCGCGCTCAACGACCTGCTTGTCGAAAGCTATTCGATCATCCCGCTGATTCACCGCGGAAACGTGTCGGCTCACTCGAACGACATCGAGGGTGTCCGGATGAACGCCTGGGATTCGGAGCTGTGGAATTTCGAAACCTGGACGCGTCGTAACTAGCCGATCGATAGGACCTTTCATCAAAAGAAGGCCGGCAGAGTCGTGCAAAGGTTCGTTGGCCCATCCCGTCCGTCGAAGGGGGCGTGCGGGACGGTTGCTCAACCGGGCCGTTCGCAGATACCATATTTACCGGCGACTACAAGAGTGGGTCCGGCAACAGAAGGTGAATAGTGCCCTTGAGACTCACATTGCAAACCTGATCCATTCCGAATCGAGGCATGCGCTTATGACGAATGACAATCGGAGGCAGACGGACGGCCCCAAAGCCGGGGCAACGAATGTGAACGGAGGTTCCTCGGCCGCACCTCGGAAAAAGTCGCTGGCCGCGACACTGGGACAAGGAAAAGCCGGCAAGGCCTCGCAGAACCGGCGGACCTCTTCGATTATCGAAGAAGCCATCCAGCAGGGCCAGGCTACGTCGATTCCGGACGCAGTCCTGACACATGAGGAACTTTCCGATCTACACACATCTCACGAGTTCATCCAGCTTCTGCGCTCGAAGAACATCACTGTCGGCAAGATCAAGCGATCGGTCAAGTACGAACACGACCTCGGATGCCTGCAGATCGAACTGGTCAAGATGCAACGCTCGATCGAGGAATCGGGCAGGCGCGTGGCCATTCTCTTCGAAGGCCGGGATGCCGCCGGCAAAGGCGGGACCATCCGGCGTTTCATCGAGCATCTCAATCCACGCGTCATGCGCGTGGTAGCCTTGCCCAAGCCGAGCGAAGAGGAGAAGGGCCAATGGTATTTCCAGCGCTATATCCAGAGCCTGCCGAACCGTGGAGAGATCGTTTTCTTCGACCGGAGTTGGTACAACCGGGCAGTCGTTGAACCGGTCAACGGCTTCTGCTCCCCCGAGCAGTATGAGGAGTTCATGCGCCAGGTCCCCGAGTTCGAACACATGCTCGTCGAGGACGGCGTGACCCTCATCAAATTCTGGTTTTCGATTTCCAAGGATGTGCAGTGGGCGCGTTTCGAGTCGCGGCGCAACAACCCTCTCAAGCAGTGGAAGCTCAGTCCGCTCGACAGCAAGGCGCAGGAGTTATGGGAAGACTACACGACATACAAAGAGGTGATGTTCAGCCGGACCCATAACAGTTTCAGCCCGTGGATCATCGTGAAGGCCAATAACAAGCGCCACGCACGACTGGAGAGCATGCGCTACGTCCTGTCGAACCTCGACTACAAGGGAAAGGACGAGGCGCGAACGACGCTCGTGCCCGACCCCAACACCGTCATGCGCTTCCACCGGTCAGCCATCAACATCGACTGAAGACGGAGCCGCAGGAATAGCACTGCTCCTGGCTCTCGCAGGCAAGTCAGTGCGCCGACTCGGTCTCTAACGCATAGCAATAGAGGTCCGAATGCAAGAGCCGATAGGGAGTATGGGGATCAAGTGCGTGCATTCAGCTCGACGAATTCGCGCAATACCGCGGCGCACTGCTCTGGTTGTTCCAGTTGCAGAAAATGCGTTGTTTCCGGCAGGAAATCGTAGTCCACGCTCAAAACATCACTAAGGTCAAGAGTCGGCAGATAGGAGTACGGCAAGGTCGGGTCCGCGCCGAGGACCTTTATTGGACAACGGAATGTTTCGAAGTCCACCAGAACGGCAAAAGTACGGGCATATTCTATGATCTGCGCTTCGTATTCGCGCGGACACCGCAACTCGTAACCCTGCCCGTCCGCAGATTTGCGCAGAGTTGTTCTCGCCACCAGATCGGAAATCCCTGGAACGGCACGCTGGAAGATCGGCAGAAAGCCAAGGAGATCGACAAGCTCCTCCCTGGTACGAAAGCGGTCTGTGCGACGCCGAGTCAAGGCGGCCGTGCGAGTAACCGCAGCATCGAATTTTTCATAACTGTCACCGGCCTTGCACAGAGGCGGATCAAAAAGAATGCATGCCGAGAAATCGCCGCCTCGGGCAGGTGACAAGAGCGTCACCAACGACGAAACCGAATGGAAAACACCTATTTTCGGTTTTTTCCCATAGAAGCGGTCGACCGCCGAAAGAATACTGTCGTGGTCTTGAACCAATGTTGGAATGTTATGCTTTTCCTGATTGCCGACAGTATTCCAGCCATGGTTTCTCATGTCATAGACAACCAAGTCGAAGTCGTCGGCCAGGAGGGACCAGAAAGGGTAGTAGAGGTCAATCGCCAGACCGTTGCCGTGACACAGAACGAGTCGTGGTCCAGCCGGGTTTCCATGACGCCGCAGACTAATGACGGTGTCACCGTCCACGCTTACTTCATCAATAGAAAGCGGGGCGGGAATCTCCCATATAGTTGTCGAGGTCGTTGTCAATGGAACCCGCTTCTAGCCCACGAAAGAAGCCGGCGCGAATTTCTCGTTGCCAAGATCTTCCGGCCGTCCGTTGCGGAAACTGAAATATACTCGTCTTCAAACCCCGGCGCATGGACCAGGGATTTCAAATCGAGACATACCCACGACAACCCCCATGCCAAGCGCCTTGATCAGTGCTTTCCGAATTATCCAGATATTAAAAAACCAGTGTAGACTGACGGTAAAGCATATGCCGGCCGGTATCCCATGTACTACTACATGCAGCTTGCCGCGGCCAGAGGCGTCGAAGACAACATGTCCGTTCCTGCAACCGAATTTACATAAAAATGGCACAGAGAGCTGCGCGACACAAGACGAGCCGGCGTCACAGGGCGGCATGTATGTATTTTCACCAACGCGACAGTTCTTTCGCATCGAGCCACGCCAAGGCACCCTCCTTGCGGGCCGCATGAGGTATCAGATTGACGTGTATGACAGTAGCATTGCCAACTTTACTAAAAAAAACATTACCATAATCCGGCATCAGAAGCAGACGTTACCTACCGGAGAACCCATACCAATCCCTCTGAAGCGGTGATGTATCAAAAGTAATCAAGCAGCGCTAGAATCGAGGCGCTCGATCAACTCCCGTATGCTTTTAAGATTTGCACAATCATCGGGAGTAAACGCAACATTGAACTCCTTGGCAACCACTTTTGCGAACGCCACGAGGT
The DNA here is from genome assembly GCA_026713545.1 of Bryobacterales bacterium. Lineage (GTDB taxonomy): Bacteria > Acidobacteriota > Terriglobia > Bryobacterales > UBA6623 > JAPPLB01. The sequence goes on along the minus strand of JAPOOG010000129.1, from coordinate 193,514 downwards.
CCATGGAGGACACGCCCGCGTCAGTAAGGCCGCTATTCAGATCCAATTTCGATCCATCTATTTCGAGGTTTTCGTTGATAAGGTTTCTAATGCGATCTTCAGTCGATGTCATATTCACAATCCTTTCACAAAGTATTCACAAAGATAGATGCCCGAGAAAGTGGGCAGTTTATCAAGAGAGAGACGCCAAGTCAATCTATTGCACTCAAGGACTCGAGCTTGAATCCGGCCGCTTGCAAGCATCGACCCAGTGTCGGCGGCGTTGGAACGGATAGCTCGGCAGCGAGACACGGCGCCGCATTTCTCCTGCGAACAGCCCGGCAAACGAAACGGAAAGGCCCGCCTCGTATGCCCCAGCAACCGCCTTCAGGAACCCGACTTCAACCTCCGTCTCCGGCGAGTTGCCGGATGGCCGCAACAGGCTCGACAGCACAACCGGAGCGTCGACGTCATGCTCTGTTTTCACACCATCCGCCGACCGCGGCCAAGCCAAATCTACTTCCGGCCCCAGCACTTGCTGTGGGCCTATCTCGACCACCGCCTCGACTCCCAGGTCCGCCAGCACTCCAACACACCTGTCGAACGCCACCTGCTGCCAGGCCTGCCGACTCCAGTACTCGCCGTCCAGCGCTTCATCCGGCCCGACCACCCGGCCCGTCACATTGCTTACCACGGTCAGTGACGGCGATGTTATCGCGAAGCCTTGCAGAACTGCTTTCAGATCATCCAGGGCTGTCGTCATCGCCCCCATTTCCGGCAATGTCCCGATCAGCGCACCCCGAACCGAGGCAAACCGCAAACCCTCTTCCAGGCCGAACACTCCCGCAGCCTGCGCCGCCGCAATCTCCCCCAGGCCCTGCCCAACCACCACGCTCGGTCGAACCCCCACGCTCGACCATAGCGCCGTGAGCGCACATTCCAGCGCGTAGATCGCCGGCTGCATCCATTCAGGGTCGTCCAGAGCCTCCTCGAAACCCGATCGGCCGAACATCACATCGAGCAACGAGACGTCCCGTTCTTGTCGAAGCACACCGTCGCAGCAATCCAGCACAGCCCGCACCACGGGCTCGCTCTCGTACAGGACCTCGCCCATGCCGATCCACTGGCTAGCTTCTCCGGTGTAGGCGAACGCCACTTTACCTGCCGCCGGATGCGCCGGCTCCTGATCCGTCTCGGCGAGCGCCTTCAACCGCTTCCGCAGCGACTCGGCATCGTGGAACACCACGCCGGCACGGTGAGCGAAATGCGCCCGCCCCACGCCCGCTGTCCACGCCATGTCCGAGAGCAGAGGATCGGACGCCGCGTCTTCCGAGGACAACACTTCGACATGCCCGTCAAGCCATGACAGGTACCGCTCCGCCAGTTCCTGGAGCGCCCTACCCGACTTCCCCGACAGCGGCAGGACCCGTGCTCCACGCGCATGCAGTTCTTCTTCCACCGGTGACAGATCCGCAAACGGCGCCGACAGCAATACAGGAACCGATCTTACCGAACCCGAGGGACACTGCGTTGCACCGTTTGCGGAAGCGCCGTACCCCTCGACCACTACATGCGCATTCGTCCCCGAAAGCCCGAAGGCGCTGACCGCCGCCCGCGGCGGCCGTTCGGGATCGCTCGGCCAGTCCGTCGCCTCCGAGGTCACCCGTACCGGCAGCCGTTCCCAATCCATGTTCGGGCTTGGAGTCTGAAAATGCAGATGCTTCGGAATTACTCCGCTTTGCATCGCAAGCACGACTTTGATCAGGCCAGCCATCCCCGCCGCCCATTCCAGGTGGCCGATGCTCGTCTTGACCGAACCGATCAGCAGCGGGCGGTCCGCCTGCCGTCCTCTACCGTAAACCGATGCTGCGGCGTTTACCTCGATCGGGTCAGCCATCTCCGATCCCACTGCGTGCGCTTCCAAGTAATCCACTCCCGATGGCGGAACTCCCGCCCGCGACAGGGCTTCCTCGATGAGCATTTCCTGCGCCGGACCGTTCGGGACCGTCAGTCCCGCGCTGGCCCCGTTCTGGTTGACCGCCGATCCCCGGATGACACCCCAGATCCGGTCACCCTCTTCCTCCGCATCGCTCAGCCTCTTCAGAACGACCACCCCGCAACCCTCGCCACGCACGAAACCGTCCGCGGCTGCGTCGAACGACCTGCATTGCCCATTGGGGGACAACATCCCGTACTCCCTCATGAATCTCGTGGTCGCGGGTGAGAGAACCGCGTTCACGCCTCCAGCCAGAGCCACCTCCACCTCTCCCCGCAGCAGATCCGCAACCGCCTGATGCACGGCAACCAGTGACGAGGCACACATCAAGTCCAGCGGAATTGCCGGCCCCCTGAGACCCAATGCGTACGCAACCCGCCCAACCGTCACGCTTCCGGCCGTACCGATGTAACTGTGATCCTCTCCGCTGGCTTCGCACAACTCCCGGTACTCGCTGCTGCCCACACCGGCATACACTCCGACGCGGCTACCTTGCAGCGGGCCGGGGTCTATTCCCGCATCCTCGAGAGCCTCCCAACTCGTCTCCAGCAAGAGCCGCTGCCTCGGATCCATCATCCGCGCCTCGATCGGCCTGATCCCAAAGAACCTTGCGTCGAAACGGTCGATCCCTTCGATAAACCCGCCTCGCCTGTCAGCGGCTTCCTCGGCAGAAGGGTCTCCGCTGACACCGCTCCAGGTCCCGGAATCCTGGCGTCCGTCCGTCACCGCGTCTCTGCCCGCTTCAAGCTGACGCCAGAAGGCAGAAATATCCGCTGCTCCGGGAAAGCGGCATGCCATGCCCACGATCGCGATCCGCTCATCCTCTTCGCGCCGGACCGAGGAGCGAGGTTCCGGCGCGGGCCGCTCCTGGGGCACCGCCACCTCGCCGGCCTCGCCGAGTTCCTCGACCAGATAGAGGGCGAGAGCCGCGATATTCGGGTGGTCGAACACCACGGTGTTGGGCGTCGTATACTCCCCGGAGAACGCCCGGTTCAGCCGGTTCCGCAACTCCACGGCCATCAACGAGTCCATCCCCAGATCGAAGAACCCCACCGTTGGCGCCGGCGTCGACGGCAGCCTCAGAACGGCCTGCACCTCGCGCTGCAGGAAAGACACCAGCAGACCTTCGCGCTCCGCCACAGGCGTCTGCCGCAGCCGGGACACCAAGTCGTCCGCCAGAGCCGGAGAGTCGGCTTCGGCTTTGGGGCTGGCAGACAGCAGATCCTCGAGCAGAGACGGACGTTCCTCGACAGCCTCCTCGAATACCGACCAGTCCATGGACATCACCACGGAATTCGTGACGTCCTGGCGAACCAGCCTGTCGAACGCCCTGAGACCCTGCTGGGGTGTAAACCAACGTCCGCCGAGCGCCGCTCGCTGCCGTTCAATCCGATCCTTTTGTTCCGCCGCTTCGCCGATCTCGGACCACGCCCCCCAAGCAATGGCCTGTCCCGGAAGCCCCATCGCCCGCCGGTGGGCGGCGAGCTGGTCCAGAAACGCATTGGCCGCCGCATGGTTCGCCTGGCCCGGATTGCCCATGACGCCGACCCGGCTGGAGAAAAGGACGAAGAGATCCAGATCGCGGTCCGCTGTCGAGCGGTGCAAGCGCCACGCTCCCAGCACCTTCGGCCACAGCACCTGCTCGAACCTCTCCCAACTCTGGTTCGGCAGCGAAGCGTCCGACAACACTCCCACGCTGTGAATCACACCGCCGAGCGGCGGCAGTTCCCGATCCATCCGGGCCAGCATTCCGTCCACCGCGGCGGCATCCGTCACATCCGCGAGCTCCACCCGCACGGCGAACCCGCGTTCGCGCAACGAGTCGATCTCCTTTTGGACCTCGGGATCGGGCGGCCGCCGTCCATTCAGCACGATCGCCCCCGCTCCGCGGTCCGCCAACCAGCCGGCCACGGCGCACCCGATCCCGCCCAGGCCACCGGTCACTAGGTACGTCCGATCCTGCCGCAACCGACCCGTCACGAGCGGCGGCGTCGTCAGGACGATCTTGCCGAGATGCCGGGCCGATCGCATGAACCTCAATGCCGCCCCCGCTTCGGCCAGTGGCCACCTGCTGTGGATAATCGGTTTCAGTTCCCCCGCGGCAAGGCGCGCCATCACGTCCCGGAGGACCCTTCCGACCCAAGCCGGTTCGGTTTTCTTCAGGACATCCAACTCCAGAATGGCGTAGGCCACGTCGGGACGCACGGCCGCCATCTCCTCCTCGCTCAGAATGTCCCGTCTCGCCAATTCCACGAACCGGCCACCTTGCGCCAGACAGTAAAGACTTGCCTCGATGAAACCCTCCCCCGTCAGGCTGTTCAGCACTACGTCGACCCCTGTGCCGCCCGTGGCCTCGAGGATCTCCTCCCCGAAATTCGTTGTACGGCTGTCGAATACATGCTCCACACCGATCGAGCGAAGATAGGCCTGCTTCGGCGCACTCGCGGTGGCGAACACCTCCGCGCCTGCGGCATGCGCCATCTGGATGGCCGCGATTCCCACACCGCCGGCACCTGCATGAATCAGCACCCGTTCGCCGGCCTTCAATCCGGAAAACTCGTAAGACAACGCGGCCGAGACGAACGCGCTCGGCACGGTGGCCAGTTCCGTCACCGAGATTCCCGATGGCGCGGGGGCCACCAATTCCTCCCTCGTGACCATTTCCGCCGCGAAAGCGCCCCACCCCAATCCAACCACACGGTCGCCGGCCGAGACGGTTGACACCTCGGAACCCACATCGATCACGTGGCCGCACATCTCCCTGCCCAAATCCCCCTCTTCAATGAAGCCAAGAGAGCGGAACACATCCCAGAAGTTGAGTCCGACCGCCTCGACCGCGACGCGGACTTCTCTCGGCTCGAGGGACCGCTCCGGCAAGGGCTTGACGTAAGGTTTCTCGAACACGCCGCTCGGGTCCGGAGCCAGCACCCAGGCCGGCTCCTCCGGCAAGGTCAGCCTCTCCGTACTGGTCCCGGCCCGGACCAGGCGGGCCGCCATGCGCCGGCCATAGCGATATGCGATGTGATTTTCGTGATCGGGATACAGCAGTTCGTCAGGAAGTTCGGAATGAGACTTCTCTGCGGGGTCCAAGTCGATCATCCTGGGCTTCAGGTGCGCCGCTTCCCGGTCCACGACCTTCCCGAAACCCCATAGCGCCGCTCCTGCAAGTTCGCCGGCTATCTCCCTCTCCAGCACCTGCGCGCCCTGAGTCAGGAACGACACGCCCTTCTCAGGCGCCGCGTCGGAATCAACCAGCGCCTGCACCAGCGCCAATGCGCTCGCCACCGCTCGCCGCGTATCCTCCGCCATCTCATCGGTCGCCGCATTCAGGCCGTGGCCACCCAGCGACACCAGGTGCACGACGCCGCTCAGCGGCGTATCCTCGGGCAGGCTCTCCAACAGCGATTGCCACGACTCGCGCCGCTCCATGTCCACGGTTGTCCGGATGATTCCGGACCGGTCCACTCCTGAATACCCATGCTCGTCGAGTTCACAGTCCGCCAGCACGACGGTCTGGTTGCGCGCGGCGAGTACCGTTGCCAGTTCCTCGGCCTTGCCGGCACGATCCGCCGCCAGAACCCAGACTCCCGGACGCTCCGTCACCTCAGACGGACCCTGCGCCACGATCACACCCTTATCCGGCAACCCGGTCGAGTCGGACTCTTCCAAGCCCAGGACTTCCACTTCTCCGAAACCCATGTCCGCGAGCACGCGACGCCACACAGCGGGGCTCACCAGGGCATGGTGCGGACGGTAGGCATCGGCGAACCGCCACCAGCCGTCCAACTGCCCAAAAGTCAGGTCCATCCAACCCATGCCCCTGAGGTTCTCGAGCGCGACCAACTGTCCCGACGGTGCGAGGAGCTGCCGGCAGTGCGCGAGCGTCTCCTGCAGATACCGCGTGGCGTGCAAGACATTGGAGGCTATCAGCAGGTCATAACCGTGGAAGTCGAATCCCTGCTCCACCGGATCCTTTTCGATATCCAGCATGCGGTATTCGATCGACGCTTCTTCGCCTCCGAAACGCTCTTCCGCTTCCGCAAAGAAGCCCGCCGAGATATCGGTGTACATGTAGTCGAACCGTCCGTCCGGGAGTTCCGGAAGGATGGCAGCGGTCGCCGACCCCGTACCGGCTCCGACTTCGATCACCCTGAGGCGCCGGTCGCCGGGCAACCCCGCGACAAGCGCTTGAACCGTTTCTCTCAGCAGCCGGTTCGCCGCACGAGCCACGGGTGCTTTGCGATACAGATCGGCGGGGGTCGGGTCGCCACTGCTGAACAGGATCGTCAGCGGGGCCGCTCGCCCTTGAAGCACATCGGCCAAGGCGGCGCCAGACCGTCGAAACAGCCCGATCTCGGTCAAGCCATGGGGATACAGCTCGGCCATTCGAGTCGAAAATTCCTCGGTATCACGCGGCATTTCATCCGGCAAGGGATCCCCGGGGCCGATCCTCACCACAAAGCCACCGTCCACTTCCTCCAACACCCCGGACTTGGCCAGCATCTCTAGCATCCGGCGGAACAAGCGCTTATGCTCATCGACGACATTCAAGCGCCGCCGCAAGTCCTCGGAATCAACGGTCGCGCCCACCTCGCGCTCCCACCCCAGCTTCTCCAAGGTCTGAAGCGCACAGGAGCGCGACCAAAGCTCCAGGTCGGTCAGCAGCGCGCTTCTGTCTTGGGGCGCGACACCTTCCTCGTCCAGATATTCAGAGAGCAACCCCGAGCGGGTTGCAACCGTTGCCGGAGACGGGAGGAAATCCGCGGACAGCATTCCCGGCGTGAGAGCCCTTTCGCGCCACACAACCTCATACAGCAGGTCCTTCACCCCTTCGACTGCCGAGAGCAGCGCCGCCGGCGTTGCTCTCTTCACGGTGTATCCGCTCAACCCGCCCAGCAGAACTCCGTCGGGATCGTAGATGCGCAGTTCTCCGTTCAGGACTTCCGGCCGCTCGCCCGTTTCCTCTTCCGTCCCCCGGGAAACCTCACTCATGCGCACGTGGCAGAGCAAGCGATCCGGGAGCCGATCCGCCAGCCACAGACGCTCCCAGCCAAACGGCAGGTAGGTGATTCCCTCTTCGACCCCGCCTGGATTGCGTGCCGCGGCCACCACCTGGAAGCAACCGTCCAGGAGGAGCGGATGAACGTCCAGTCCGTTGCGGCCGAGAGCTTCAGGAAAAACTATCTCGCCCAACGCCTCGCCCGGCCGGGACCAGACCCTCCCGAGCGTGCGGAAGCACGGGCCGAGACTGATCCCCGTACCGGCCCTGGCGCGGTAGTAGGCGGCCACGTCCAGCGGCGACAGGGGAGCCTTGATACTTTCCAGATCGACGCGCCCACCGGCTTCCGGAATCGGGGCGCCTGACGACACATGGCCTTCCACGTGCACCGTCCATCCCTCTTCACCGCCCTTGCTGAATATCCGGACACGACGCGAATTCGCCTGCTCGGAAGAATCAAGCAGCACCTGCACCTTACGGCCCTCTTCATCCGTGCCGTCCTCGGAGTCCTCCTCCGGGAAGATCAGCGCGTTGTGCAGTTGCATATCCTCCACAACCAGCGATCCCCCGCTCCCTTCGGCAAGGGACGCTGCAGCGGCCATAGCTCCGTAGAGCGCGCCAGGAGCTATGACCCGGCCGAACACCCGGTGGTCGCTCAACCACTCCGGATCCGACTGGAAGACTTCCGTCTCGAAGGCGATCTCGCCGCTGGCGGATTCGTGCCGGATGCCCAGCAAGGGGTGACCGGCGCTCGGGCGCCGTTGTTTCTTCGTCTCGAGCCAGTGGCGTTCGCGTTGGAACGGATAGCTCGGCAACGAGATGCGACGCCGCTCCTCCCCCGCGAAGAGCCCCTCAAAACGAATCGGCAGCCCCGCCTGGTACGCTTCCGCGACCGCCTGCACGAAATCGGCGCCATCCGCGGAAGCTGATGAGTTGCCGGAAGGCGGGCGCAGGCTCGACAGCACCGCCGGCGCCGGTGTCCGCGCCGAGTCCGGCCAAGCCGAGACCGTCATGGCAGCCAGCACCGGCCGCGGGCCTATCTCGACCACCAAGTCCACTCCGAGTTCCGCCAATGACCGGACACCGCCGGCGAACGCCACGGCCTCGCGGGCATGCCGCCTCCAATAGGATCCGTCCAGCACCTGGCCAGGCTCCACCGCGCGTCCGGTCAGGTTGCTGACCACGGTGAGGGAGGGAGGCTCGATCGCCACCCCATCCATGGAAGCTTCCAGACGGCCCAAAGCCGGCTCCACCAGGGCGCTATGGAACGCCTTGGCCGTGTTCAGCCGTCTTACCCGGACTCCTTCCGAATCGAAACGCTTCAAGATGGTTTCGATTTCCGCAACCGGGCCACTCACCACCTGATGGGCGCCGTTGTCCGCCGAGACGCTCAACCCGACACCTGCAGATGACTCGTTCAGCGCCTCCACCGCAGACGCCACTCTTGCCGGAGGGGCAAAAACCGCCGCCATGGCGCCGGGTTCGGTTTCCGACAGCAGAGCGCCTCGCGCCGCGGCAAAGCGCATACCATCCTCGAGGCTGAACACGCCTGCCGCCTGCGCCGCCGCCAGTTCCCCGACGCTGTGCCCCAGCACCACGACGGGGCGAACCCCCGCACTCGACCAGAGCGCCGTGAGCGCGCATTCGAGCGCGTATAGAGCCGGCTGCTCCCACGCCGTATCGCTCAGATCGCCTTCGCCGGACCCGAACATCACGTCGAGCAACGAGGCGTCCCTTTCGGCCCGAAACACCTCCTCACAGCGGTCGAGGACCGCCCGCGCCACCGGCTCACGTTCGTAGAGCTCCTTTCCCATGCCGGACCATTGGCTTCCCTGCCCGGTATAAGCGAACGCCACCTTCGCCGCCAATCGAGGCCCCGGACCCTGTCCCTGCACCCCCTCGAGCGCCTTCAGGCCCTCCCGCAGCGACCCGGAGTCCCGAAACAGCACGCCCGCGCGGTGATCAAAATGGCTCCTCCCCACGCCCGCCGTCCACGCCATATCCGAGAGCAACGGCTCAGCGGCGTTTTGGGAAGCAAGATCCTCCGCATGCTCGTCCAGCCATGAGAGATAACGCTGCGCCAGTTGGTGGAGCGCAGTCTCCGATTTGCCGGACAGCGGCAGCAAACGGGTCCCGCGCCGCTGGATCCCTTGCTCCGGCAGCGGCAGATCCGCCAGGGCCTCCGGCAGAGAAAGCTTCACCGCCTGGGCCGAGCCGACAAGCTGCCGCTGTCCGTAGGGCACCCCATCCGGGGCGCTGTATTCTTGCACCACTATGTGAGCGTTCGTCCCGGAAATCCCGAAGGAGTTCACTCCCGCCAGCCGCGGGCGTCCGTCACTCCGCGGCAAGTCCATCATGGAGGAAGTCACCCGCAAAGGCATGCTGTCCCAATCGAGGCCAGGGTTGGGGACCTGGAAATGCAGGTGCTTCGGAATCACTCCGCGTTGCATCACCAGCACAGCCTTGATCAGGCCGGCGATGCCGGCAGCCGACTCCAGGTGGCCGACGTTGGTCTTGACGGAACCGACCAAGAGAGGGCGGCCGGGTTCGCGTCCCCTGCCGTAGACAGCGGCAACCGCTTCGATCTCGATGGGGTCGCCTACCGCCGTGCCAGTCCCGTGCGCCTCCAGGTAATCCACATCCGAAGCAGGGACGCCGGCCTGCGAGAGCGCCGTTTCGATCACCTGTTCCAACGCAGGGGTGTGCGGTACGGTCAGTCCGATGCTGGCCCCGCCGTGATTCACAGCCGAACCCCGGATCACGCCCCAGATCCGATCGCCATCCGCCTCGGCCTCGCTCAGCCGCTTCAGGATTACGACTCCGCAGCCCTCGCCCCGCACATAGCCGTTCGCGGAGGCATCGAACGTCTTGCACTGTCCGTCCGGAGACAGCATCATGGCATCCGCGCGGAGCTCGAAAATGCGACTGTTCAGGATGGCCTGCACACCGCCCGCAATGGCCAGATCCGCCTTGCCCTGCTGCAGGTCCGCCACCGCGTCGTGCACCGACACCATGGACGACGCGCAGGCGGCGTCCACAGCCTTCGCGGGCCCCATGAGGCCCAGCACGAAAGAGACCCGTCCGCTGGTACCGTTCAGGTTGGTGCCGCTCAGTGCGTAGAGGCATGAGGCCGCCTCGGCGGGGTTGCTTGACTCCACCACCAGCATCCGGTATTCGTCGTTGCTGATCCCGGTGTACACCCCGGTGCGGCTGCCCTTCAGCCGATCCGGATCGATCCCCGCATCCTCGAGAGCCTGCCAACTGGTCTCGAGCATCATCCGCTGCTGCGGGTCCAGCAACTGGGCCTCGACCGGAGAAATTCTGAAGAAGCCAGCATCGAACTGCTCGATCCCATCGACATAGCCGCAGAAACGACAGGCCTCGCTGGGAATCCGAGCATCGGGGAACAGCTCGTCCATGCGCCCGATTCCCGAACCCGGAACGCCCTCCGTCACCGCATTCCGGCCTTCTTCGAGCAGGCGCCAGAAGTCCGAAATGCTCGACGCGCCGGGGAACCGGCAGGCCATGCCAACGATCGCTATCGGTGGACCAGATCCGGAGACTTCCGGTTTCCGAACCTCAGATCGGGCAAGCGGATCCCCGGAAGAATCGCAAGACCTGTTCGACTCCGTCATCGAGATGTCCCTCAAATAGCAGAACGGCAAGTTCTCGTCATCCCGTAACAAACATCACCGAGAGCACCGGCCGCCGCCGGACTTCCGTTCGATCGTGCAACCTGCGAAGTAGATCGCCTACCACTGCCGATACCCTCTCGCGCGTGCGGAACAAGGAAGCAACACCGTATCATCCGATCCATCCGGCTTGTCTGACCCAAAATGTCAACGCAACAGAGAACATTTCCTGTCCGTGCAATATACAACGTCAGCTTCCTAAGCATGGGCTCCTTCGGCGTTCGCCGCGTCGGAAGCCGCCCGGAGGGCGGCGGGAGCTGCGGCGAACGGTGCTCGCCGTGAGGCCGAGCGTTATCGGCGAACGGCTCGCGGACACCGGCTCCGGGGGGAGGTAGGGTATCCGAAGAATAGCGGGAAATGCCGGGAAATCGTGGGTAGGGAAGCCGTGTCTCGTGACTCGCGTTTCGTGACCCGTTCGCCCTTCACCTCGCCACTTGGCGAGACCTGCAGGCCAGGGAAGGTTACGCGGGGACGCGATACATCCATGAAGTCGATGTCCCGGTTGCCGCAGTGCGCGGGAGCGCTTGATTCGCAGTAGGGGCATATCCGAATCATTCCGACGAATTGTGGGGAATTGTGGGGAATTCCGGGTCTTGAACCGAGTCGGGATTCGGAAAAAGTCGTAATTCCTGTCTCGGGATTCAGAAAAACCTCTTTCCACACGTTTTCCCACCGGCTGCTGCGCTGCCAACTCGTCGAGCAGGGCGTTGGTCCGCTCCATCGCCTCGGTCTGCGTGATGGCGAGCTCGCGCAACCAGCCGTGGAGGGCCTCGCGGACGTCACTCGGAAGACGATCGATGCTGCTGGACTGTGACATCATTTTTCTCCCTTGTTCTCCCTTGTTCTTCGAGCCCTTCCAGATCGGGCTTCAAAAGCCCGTGTCTCGTGAAAAGCATAAAAGCCGTGTTTCGTGTTTCGTGTCTCGTGATTCGTGGAAAACCTTACAGGCCGTGTTGCCGGCTCGGGGGGCGGCAGCCGCCACAGCAAGCCCTGCGAGGACGGGAAGTCAAACTTGATGATCTCCGCCTCTCTGTTCTCATGCTAAGCAGGCGGGGGCAGCAAAAAAAAGACTGAAGGGCTTCAGTACCCAAAGGCATCGTTTCGTCACCCAAGGGGCGAAGGAGGCGATTCGGCAAGTACGACTGCGCTCGCCTTTTTCCTCCGCCCGGCTCGCGCCTTGTCCTGACGGCCCTCTCACCTCTTCGGGCCGCGAGCCGGCTCCGCTGCTTTCACATGGACGGTGACGATATCCTTCCCGTGATATTGCCGGTGGCGAACGGAGGAAGCGAAGTGCCGCAACAGCCGCAGTGATACTTCCCGTTCGGCAAGCGCGGCATCAGCCTGATCACCGAGCATCGAGAGTTGATCCTGGATGTTGTCCTCTCCGTATGCCGCGACGAATTCGAGAACGGCCCCATCGCCTTCCTTGTATGCGACCAGGCTCAAGCGCCTCTTGCGGCGTTCCTGATGACCCTCGTTTTGCCGGATGAGCGTCACCAGCGTTTCCTCACCGGCGGCGTCAAGCCGGTCCGCCATGGCCGTGTCCCAGCCGTTGCGGATCGCGAACACGCCGAGAAACTCCCGGATCCTCGGCAGGACCGAGAGATCGAACTCCGCCTCGATCCGGTCGCGGCGGGGTTTCGTCAACTCCACGAACAGGGTCATCAGGATGACCGCGAGGCCGCCTGCCGTCACCGCATTCCGAAACAGACCGCCCGCGAAGGCCGAGACCTGCTCGGGAAAGATCAGGCCGGCCTGGAAGCCGACCCCGATCCAGAACCCGATGCCGACGATCAGGCCCTTGCGCAAGTCGATCCCGTCCTGTGAAGAGATCTTCAAGCCGACCAAGAAGAGCATCACCATCATTACGGCAAGATAGGCCCCGAGCACCGGGTCCGGTATCGCCAGGACGAGGGCGAGCGCTTTCGGAAGGAACGCCAGCGCGACGAACACTGCGCCGGCCGCGAACCCAACGCCGCGGGCGCCCACGCCGGTGAGCCTAGTCACCGATACGCCTATCGTCAGGGCCGAGTTCGGCACCGTTCCCGCGAGACCCGACAACAAGTTGACCAAGGCATTCACGTTCATCGCTCCCTGCACCGCCCGGAAGTCCACCGCCCGCGGCCGGCGCCAGGAGACGCGCTGCACGGCGACGGCGCTGGTAACGGTTCGTATGGTGGCGATCATGGCCACGAGCAGGAAGGCCGGGAGAAGAGCCCAGAAAGCCGGACCGAAGTCGAGGGAGAAGCCCGGCCACTCATTGGCCGGCATGCCGATCCACGAAGCCCCAGCGACGGGGTCCAACTCGAAGAGACCGAAGAAAGCAGCCACCACCGAGCCGGCGACGACACCGATCACCGGCGCCCAGAGACGCAGCGCTCCCGACGCCTTCCGCGCGATGCCGACGATAAAGAGCACCACCGCCAGGGAACTCAGCGGCGCCGCGAACTCCGAGCTTCCGGCAGGCACCGCCGACATCAGCCCCAAAACAGCGGGGATCACGGTGACGGGTATCAGCATGATCACCGTTCCGGAGACCGTCGGCGTCAGAACCCGCTGGAACAACGAAAGCCGCGAGGACAGCAGGAACGGCACGAGCGACGAGATGACGACCAGAGTGGCGAGCAGCGCCGGGCCGCCCTCTTCGACCGCCGAGATGCAGAGAGCGATGAATGCCCCGGAAGTACCCATGACGATCATGTGACCCGTGCCGATCCGGCCGGCCCGGATTGCTTGCAGCATCGTTGCCACTCCGCAGACCGCGACCGAGGCAAAAACCGCCCATGACAGATAGGCCTCGGACACGCCGGCGGTCCGCATCACGACCGTCGGGATCAATATGACGGCGGCGACACTGAGAACGGCGATCTGAAGGCCGAGACCGAGGGCAAGCGCCGCCGGCGGCCGTTCATCGGCCTGGTAGCGGAGGACTCCAGGGCCGCTCGAATGGGCGTCAGTCATGCCGTCCGGTGAAATGGATGCGAATTTCGCGGCGCAGGTCTCGACCGACGCGCAGGCTGGGGCGCCGGCAGAACTTCCCACCGGATTGTAGCAACGGGCGCTCGATACGCCCTGGCCGGTTTCACGCCGCCTTTCCGCCGGACATGGCGGGCCACCCATGCAAGGAGTGGACAGCGGTCCCCTGCGGGCTGTAGTGTCTTGATGGCTGATGGCACGACACTCTCCTTCCGTCTTCACGATCATCGCCCCGGGGATTCTGGTGGCGGCGACGGGGGTAGGGGCGGGAGACCTGCTGACGGCGACGCTGGCGGGTTCGGAGGTGGGCCTGGCGGTCCTCTGGGCGGTGTTGGCGGGAGCCGTTCTCAAGTGGACGCTCAACGAAGGCCTGGCCCGCTGGCAACTCGCAACCGACTCGACCTTGCTGGAAGGGTGGGTCTGGAATCTGGGCAGTTGGATTCAGTGGGTCTTTCTGGCCTATCTCATCCTGTTCACGCTGCCCGTCGGAGGGGCGCTGGCGAGCGCCTGCGGGGTGGCCGCGAGCGCCTTCATCCCATTAAGCGACGATCCGGATCGAACGAAGATCATCTGGGGAGTCATGCACTCATTCGCCGGCTATGCGCTAGTGCGTTACGGGAGTTTCCGGCTGTTCGAACTGCTGATGTCAGCCTGCATCGGGGTGATGTTCGTGACGGTCGTACTGACGGTGTTGCTGATGGGGCCGGACTGGGCGGCGATCGCGCGCGGCTTCATGCCATCGGTTCCGGCAACCGGATCGGCATGGCTGTTGGGCGTGATGGGCGGCGTCGGCGGGACGGTGACGATGATGTCCTACGGCTACTGGATTCGCGAGCAGGGGCGCCGCGGCCGCGAGAACGTTCGCATCTGCCGCATCGATCTGGCCGTCGGCTACGTGATGACGGCGCTGTTCGGCATGGCGGTGATCATCATCGGCTCGCGCATCGACGTGTCGAACCAGGGCGCGACGCTGGCGATCGAGATGGCGGACGAACTGGCGCGGGTGGTCGGCGATTGGGGCCGCACCGCCTTCCTTATCGGGTTCTGGGGAGCGGTGTTCTCCAGCCTGCTGGGGGTCTGGCAAAGCCTCCCGTACTTGTTCGCGGACTTCAAGAGCCTGCGCAGCGGGATGAAGCCCGGCATCCACCGAGAGCATGATCTCCGCAAGACCAGCGGGTATCGCGCCTACCTGGCGTTCATCGCGACGGTCCCACTGGTCTTTCTGCTCACGCCGGTGCGGTCGATCCAACTGGCGTTCGGTGTCGTGGCCGCGTTTTTCCTGCCATTGTTGGCGCTCACGCTCCTGATCTTGAACAACCGGCGGGGTTGGGTCGGCTCGGGTTTTCTGAATCATTGGAGCCACAACGCGATCCTGATGCTGGGTTTCGTGTTCTTCGCGTATGTGGGAATCGCCGGCATCATCGAGCGCTTCGCCCGCTGAGACGCGCTCGGCTACACTCAGAAGAACCCATGAGCCAGACATCCGAGTATTCGCCCGAGCTGCTGGAACGAGCGGCACGCATCAAGCTCCTGCTGATGGATTGCGACGGGGTTCTGAGCAACGGCCATATCTATTTTCTTCCGGCGCCCGACGGCGGCTTGTTCGAGACGAAGACGTTCGATTCGCAGGACGGCATCGCCCTGCAATGGGCTCACCGGACAGGCATCGCTACGGGAATCATCAGCGGCCGCACATCCCCGGCGGTCGAAGAGCGGGCACGCAGCGCAAAAATGCGCTACCTCTATCAGGGCGACACTCGCAAGCTGCCTCTGCTGGAGGAGATTCTCGCGGACTCGGGTTTACCGGCGGCGGAAGTGGCCTATATCGGAGACGACATCACCGACGTCCCGATCATGCGCAGAGTGGGGCTGGCGGCCGCGCCGTCGAACTCACGAACGGAGACGCTTGCCGCCGCGCACTACGTCACGCCGTCTCCCGGTGGATCCGGCTGCGTGCGCGACGTGATGGAGTTGCTGCTCAAAGCGCAGAATCGCTGGTCCGAGATTCTCGCGCTCTATGGCATCGAGTAGCGCTGCGATCTCCTCGACAAAGTAATGAGAGAGGTAATTTGCAGCACCGGGTCCTGGTCGACGGTGGATACTCGGGCGTAACCAATTTTCACGAGCAGTTACCCTGCCCGCATCTTTCAATGACGATTGAATCAACGCCGCGTTTTTTGCTGCGTAAAAAGGGGGTCTACAGGGTGAAGATCGGGGAGCGGGTGCAATGTTGCAGAAAGCATCCTTTCCGCAACGATTCGCTTTCTGCTAGTTCTCTTACCTTATGCACCTGAGGAGGGCTGCTTGGGAATGTCGAACATTTCTATGTTGGTGTTCCGAATAGCTTCCTTCTCGTTAGCACTACTCTGAAGAGCGACCTGTCGTCTTACCTCAGGAGTGCTGCGGGCAAGCAATTTATCAAGATCTTGAGAGTTCTCAAGAGTCAAGGATTCGCGCGATTTTGAATGGTACACAACAACAGTCTTTTTTTGGTCGAGGAGGCGCAACACGTTGGCCAATGTGCCCGCACTTTCTCCGTCCCAAAGCATGAAACCTATTGAAGACCGTTCCGTCATAACACGGTCTTTGATCGCATAGAGGTTTCTACCGGTCATGCCCTTAGGTGCTGGAACTTCCTCGGCCGGCCAATTACCCAGGTTGTTCCGGCAGCGGCCAGACATGCAAAAGACGTGGACGTTGGAATATCCTCGATCCTTGAAATAACGCTGAACGGCCTTGTCGGCGCCATTGGCGTCACCGACGAGGACCTCAAATCCCTTCAGGATGATCCGGTCCAAGCGTTGTCGAATCTCAGAATTCAAGCGAGAGACGTGCCTGGACCCTCCAATGAAGACTTTCATCTTGCTGAACTAGTTCGCGTCAACGCAAGTGCGAAAATCGCATCGACATGACTCTCTTGCTTGAGAACATCAGCCACAGCGTTCATCGTTGCCCCGGACTGAAACAGATCATCAAACAGAAGAACAGCCTTACCTTCCAAACCACCCGTCTTAACTTCAAAGGCTCCGTCGAGAAGCTCCTTTTTCTCTTCGAAGTCGGTAACATCCTTCAACTGGGGCGTCGATTTGGTCTTTACGACCGAAACGGGTGCCCACTCCAAGCCCAACTGTGATGATAATCGCTCCCCAACAAGCCGAACTGGCTGGACTTGCCGGTCCGCGTTGCTCGGTGGAACCGGAATGATGACCTCGACAGCCGGATCCCATTCGCGGACGAATGACTTTGCCGCAGCTACCAACTCATCCACGACGTTCAGCTTATCTCTGTACTTTAGCTGAAATAGTAGTTCCCCAACAGGCGACCGCACAGTCTTGTACTGTTCATACCCAAACTCGTTATACCCTATGAACTCGCTGGAGCGAATGTGCCAATCCAGCGCATAGCCAGCCTTCCAGCATCCACGAATCTTTCTGGGAGAGAACTCCACCATATGATCTCTTCTGTTAGATTTCCGCCTATATCTTCAGTCCAGAGCCAGAATTTGCGTTTGGGTAGTCCGAGCGTTGATAGGGCATCCCGGGTCCAGACCTAGTGCAAAGTTTATCGCAGACTGACGGAACTCCGTCAGTCGATTCCCAGGACCGAGTCTCATGATAGCTGAGCATCACGGATACGATCCTTTCTGCGATGGAAGGAACGACAGAGATAGCTGCGGAAGAGCCAGGCTTATTGGGGTTCGAGGTGAGGCAGACCTGCGTCGATGGCCCGCATCGTGGCCTTCTCGGTTGATACTCCAAGGCGCTTCGCCGCCTCTGACAGCCTGCGGTCTCCGACAGGCGGGAAGAACGCCCCCGATTTGGCACCGTAAATCCAGCCTGCATTTCTCACCACGCGACGGTCGAAGCACGCGATAAAAGGCCGTGATTCGTGTCTCGTGATTCGTGAAAACCATGGGAGTGGGCCTGGTTCACTCCAGAAGAAATGCCTGACGGCCGGTGAACCGGAAAGGCCGTGTTTCGTGACCCGAGGAAGGAGGCGATTTGGCAAGTACTCCTGCGCGCGTCTTTTTCCTCCGCCCGGCTTGCGCCTTTTTCCTCCGCCCGGCTCGCGCCTTTTTCCTTCGCCCGGCTCGCGCCTCGCCCTGACGGCCCTCTCACGCACTTCGCCTCGCCGCGTGGCGAGACCTGCAGGCTAAAGCAGGAAGGCTATCGTTCCGCTCTTTCCGGAGCGTTCATTCTCGACGATTTCCTTCCGCCCAAGGCGGTTCCGACAGAGGCCATTGATATACTGCGGCCATGTCGGTGAAAAGGCTTGCCATTTGCCTGCTGGCGGCCTCGTCTCTCGCCATCGCGGCCGATTGGCCCCAGTGGCGCGGGGTCGAGCGGGACGGCATCTCGAAAGAAGCGGGGCTGTTGCAACAGTGGCCGGAAGGCGGGCCGCCGCTGGCCTGGAAGGCGACAGGACTCGGCGAGGGCTTCGCATCGGTCGCCGTGTCGGGCGGCCGGATCATCACGCAAGGGCAGTCTCGCGGCGGGCAGTCGGTCGTTGCCCTCGACGAGGCGACAGGCCGGCTGCTTTGGCGAACCCCCAACGGCGACGCCTATCTCGACCGCCGCGGGGGCGGCCCGCGCGGCACGCCGACGATCGACGGCGAGACGGTCTACGCCCTCGGCTCGAACGGCAGCCTGATCGCTCTGGAAGCGGCCACCGGCAAGCGGCTTTGGGCGACGAATCTCTTGCGGAGGTTCAACGCCCGTAACATCAACTGGGGCATCAGCGAGTCGCCGCTGGTCGACGGCCGCCGATTGGTCGTGAATCCCGGCGGCGGCGGAGCCTCCATCGTCGCGATCGACAAGAGCAACGGGAACGTGATCTGGAAGTCGCTGGACGACGAGGCCGGATATTCCTCAGCCATCGTGATCGAAGCCGGGGGGATTCGGCAGTACGTGTTGCTCACGGGCGAGGCGGCGGTGGGCGTCCGCGCGGACAACGGCAATCAACTCTGGCGCTATCGCCGCGTATCAAACCGTACGGCCAACGTGGCGACTCCGATCGCCCGCGGCGACCTGGTCTTCGTTTCCAGCGACTACGGCACGGGCGGAGGGCTGCTGGAGCTGGCCGCAAATGGTTCGGGCGTCGACGCCAAGGAGATCTACTTCACCCGCGAGATGCGGAACCACTACAACACCCCGGTGCTCGTCGGCGATCACCTCTACGGGTACTCCAGCCGCATTCTTACGTGCATGAACTTCGAAACCGGCGAGGCGGCCTGGAAAGACCGCGCCGTCGGCAAGGGGCAAGTGATCGCGGCCGACGGGCTGCTCTACCTGCTGAGCGAGGATGGAGTCGTGGGGCTTGCCGAGGCCACGCCGGAAGGTTATCGCGAACGCTCCCGGTTCTCGATTCCGCGCGGCCGGTATCCCACATGGGCCCTCCCGGTTGTCGCCAACGGACGGCTGTATCTTCGGGAGCAGGACACGCTGTACGCCTACGATATTTCGTCGGAATAGGTGTGTCGGGGCGGTCTCGCGGCTCTCCCACGACGCGGCTCTTTTGATGGAACTCTGTCGCGGTTCATCTGCCAACCTGCATTTCTCACCACCCGACGGCCGAAGCATGCGATCAAAAGGCCGTGGATAGTGGATAGTTGTTAGTTGTTAGTGAAAAACCTTGCAGGCCGTGATTCGTGTTTCGTGTCTCGTGATTCGTGAAAACCATGGGTGGAGGACTGGTTCGCTCCAGAAGAAATGTCTGACGGCCGATGACCCTTAAAGGCCGTATTTCGTGACCCGAGGGGTGAAGGAGGTGATTTGGCAACTATACGCTTGCGCGCGCCAAGCGGCGCGCGCCTCGTCCTGACGCCCCTCTCACGCACTTCGCCTCGCCGTGTGGCGAGAAAGGCAGGCTAGTTTTTCCTCCGCTCGTGTGCGGATCATTCAAGCAAGAAACATCCGGATGGGTGTCAACCCGGTTTGATAAACGGGATGTTTCAGGTCAGAGGGTCCATTCCAGACCGATCAGCGGGAACCGGCCGAGGCCGCCGGGAAATTCGGGAGCGTTGGTGACCCGGTTCCAGAGCAATGTCGTGGGATTCTCGCGCCCCGTCACATTTTGGACACCAAGGTACAGGACCACAAGCTTGTCCCGGACGGTGAAGGTCCGGTCGATGCGCACGTCCAAGGCGAAGTAATCGACCAGCCGCATCGTGTTCACGCTCTCAAGTTCGAAGACGCCCCTGCGCTGCGCGGTCGACAGTTCCATATCGAACGGCGTGTAAGGTCTTCCCGTCAGGTAGGCCGCCCGGATACCGAGTTCCCATTTGCCACCCATACGGCGCCCCCCTACGGCGTTCATCACCCAAGGCCTGTCGAATGCGCCGGGCCGGAGGACTCCATCGAGCCCGGCATGACGGGCTCGCGAATAGGCGAGATTCGCCTGTCCGAACCATTTCCCGCCGGACTTCTTCTCGATGAAGAGTTCGACACCCCGCGCCTGACCCCGTCCGGCACTCGTCATCGGGTACAGGATGTCGCGCACGTCGAATGTGTCGCCGACATTGGCAAAAGAGAGCGCCGGGAACTGCGTGGCAACCGAGTAGTCCTTATAGCGCTTGGAGTACGCCTCCAGCGTCACCCGGGTGTTGCGGGCCGGCGTCCATGCCAAGCCGCTGACCCAATGGTCCGAGCGAGCCGGGATGAGCGCGCGGTTCTCGGCGAACGCGGCGAGGAACAGGTACAGCGGCATCTGGTGGTAGATTCCCCAACTCGTGTTCCAAGACAGGTCATCCGACACCGCGATCGAGATGCCGGCCCGAGGGCTGAATCGGGTCCGGGAAACGCCGAAGTGGGCGTACCGGTCGAACCTCCCGCCTGCCGTCAGGCGCACGCGTCTCAGCACCTCGGTCGTCCCTTGCAGATAGGCACTGTTCCGGGTTGCGTTGAAGCGCTCCCGCAGGTCAATCGGGTTGGTGTCGGGGACGGTGGCGAACGGACCGTCGTAGCCCAGCGGGGAGAGCGTGAGGTAGTTGTTGACCGAGTGCTTCGAGTTGCCCCCGAGCCGGTACTCGCCCTTGCGGCCTGCGTGGAGGGTCAGATCGTACTTGACCGCGGTTTCAGATTCGGTGGAGTCTTGGCGGAACGTCAGCGTCCCGGCCGCGAGCGCCTCGCCGACAGGCATGCCGGGGATGAATGGCGCATTGCCGAGCAGGTCATTGACGGTCGAATCGACGCCGGCGGTCGAATAGGTGAGTCCGAGCAGGCCCACGCCGCGCGCCCCGAAAATGCGCTGCCAATTCACGCCGGTGGCATTGCGGCGGCCGCTGTAACGGATGTCGAACGCGCCCAGCGCTTCATCCGGGTCGGTCCGTTCGGTCAGCCCGAGGCGGATTTCATCGAGGCCGGTGATGCTCGTGACCCAGATCCGGTCGCGGGGGCCGAAGTCCCGCACGACCTTTCCCGTGAAGGAGTAGTACACGGGGACGCCGCCGGCCCCCAGATCATCGGTGAAGAAGTCCAGGAAGCTGCGGCGGGCCGAGACGACCCATGATCCCCGGCCCTTCGCCCAAGGACCTTCCAGAACCGCCCCGGCTCCGGCATAGGCCACGGTCGCCTTGGCGCGGAACCCATCCCGGCTCCCTTCGCGCTGGGCAATCTGCATCACACTGGAAAGGCGGTTGGTGTAGGGCGCCGGGTAACCTCCCGTCAGGAACGTGACATCGTCGATCAACTGCACATCGAGCAAGCTGACCGTCCCTCCGGCGGAAGCGAGGTTGGCGAAGGAGTTGATGTTCGGGATCTCGATGTTGTCGACCACGAACAAGTTTTCGAGCGGGCTGCCACCGCGCACGATGATGTCGTTCCTGAAACCGGCCGACCCCGTCACGACGCCGGGCAGGGTTGACACATACCGCGAGACGTCTTGCAGCGTACCCGCGCTCTTGGCGATCTCCAGGTTGCGGATCAGGACACCCGAATTGACGACCTCGTCCGGGGCCAGGATTTCCGAGGCGCTCACCGTCACAGAACTTTCGACCGCCCCGATTTCAGGCAACTCCAACCGGACCTCGGTGGTCTGGCCGGCGCGAACTTCCACGGCCCCTGCGAGCATTTGCGGACCTCGGTCGAGTCCGACCTCCAGCCGGACGAGGCCGGGCCGGGCGTCGAGACCGGCAAACCGTCCGTCCGAGCCGCTCTCAGCGCACTGCCTGGAGCCCTGAACGCAGACCTGCAGCGATTCCACCGGAGCGCCGTCGCTGCGAACGACAATACCTCGGATCGAACCGGCGCCGACCGTGTCCTGACTCAACGCGCCTGACGGAAGCGCGACCGCGCAGCATACCGCTGTCAGCAGGCGCCGCAGCGTGATGCTTGGCCGCGGGCGGACGCAGCGGTGCTTCAAGCGGAATATTCCGGGGTTCAAGATTCAGTATCTCACCGCGTAAGGAGCGACTCGGCGCAGAGCGGCGAGGCGGCACCGCAACCGAGCAAGTTCAGGAAAGGGGCCTCGAAGAAACCAGCGCGCCGAGCATGCCTACGGCGTTGCCGGCGAAGACCTTGATCCCCAACCCGTTGTCCTGCTTGTCGGTCTGAGGACTTCCTCGCTAGCCTTCGTCTTCCTGTTTACGGGTGTTGGCGGATGACTCTTCCCGGCCCTCGTTCAGAGTTCCCAATACGCTGGGCAGATCGATGCCCGCCTGCTTCGCCAACTCGTGGACAGGCGGAAGCGAGCCGATCAGTCCACGGAGAAAGCCGGCGGTCGCGCCGTTGGCGTCGCCGTCGCCGGCCGCGCCGGAATCCCACACGGTCACCTTGTCGATCTTGAGGTTCTGGACGGCCTTGACCTGCTCGGCGACCAGGTCGGGCAGCTTCTCGATGACGAGCAGAGTGGGGGCAAGGTCAGGCCGTTGCTCACAGGTGCGAAGCAGGTTCTCGTAACCCTGGGCTTTCGCTTCGAGAACACGTTGGACACCTTCCGCCTCGGCGTTGTACTTGGCCAGCACCGCGTCGGCTTCGCCCTTGGCGACGCACCGGATGCGTTCCGCTTCGGCTTCCGCCTCGATCTCGATCTTCTCCCGCTCGATCTGCTGCTGGACGATCTGCTCTTTCTGCAGGCGCGCGAGCTCCTGTTCCTTCTCCGCGATCAAAACGTCGCGGACGGCTTCGGCCGTGGCGACCTCGCCGCGCCGGCGCGCCTCGGCGCGGCGCTCCGCCAGCGTGGCGTTGTAGGTAGCGATGTTCGCTTGCGATTCGTTCTCGCCCTGCACGGCCTCGGCTTCGAGGGTCGCCACCTTAACACGCTGATTCGATTCGGCCTGCTTCTTGCCCTCCGTCGAGAGCGCCTTCTGTTCGGCGCTGACGATCTCCTGTTCGCGCATCGCCTCGGCCTCGCCGGAGACACCCTCGGCCTCGAGCTTGGCCGTGCGAACGCGCTGCTCGCGTTCGGCGTCTTTGCGGCCGATCGTCGACGCCGCTTCCTGATTGGCGACTTCGACTTCCTTCGCGCGGTTGGCGGTGGCCTCACCGATAGCGCCTTCCTTGACCTGCTCGGCGACCTCGACCTTGGCTTTCTGAATCGCTTCGGCGGCGGCCTTCTTGCCGATGGCGTCAATGTAGCCCGACTCGTCCATGATGTCGCGGATGTTGACGTTGATCACTTCGAGTCCGACTTTCAGCAACTCACCGGCGCAGAACTTGTTGACGAGGTCGAGGAACTTCTCGCGGTCCTGGTTGATTTCCTCAATCGAAAGCGTCGCGATCACCAGCCTCATCTGGCCGAGGATGATGTCGCTCGCCTGCGCGGAGATTTCCCGCTCCCCCAACCCCAACAATCGCTCGGCGGCGTTGTTCATGATCGTCGGGCTGGTCGAGACGCCGATCGTGAACGTGGAGGGAACGTTGACACGGATGTTCTTTTTCGACAGCGCGCCGGTCAGCTCGATATCGATCGTCATCGGTTCCAGCGACAGGTACTGGAAGTCCTGGAAGAGCGGAACAACAAAAATACCGCCGCCATGCACGCACTTCGCGGCCTGGTTCGCGCCGACTTTGCCGTAGACGACCAGAATCCGGTTCGAGGGGCACCGTTTGTACTGGCTCACGACGAACATCAGCACGCCTATGAACACGGCCACAACGATGACCGGAAGGATGATGCCGAACTCGAACAACTGCGCGAACAAGGGTGTCATTTTTGCTCCGTTCTCTTAATAAATCCTCAGCCTACAGGCTTCACTACATATGTCTCATCGCCGACGACGTCTACGATCGTCACTCGCGAAAAAGCCGGGATCTCTTCGTTCGTGCTTATGGCGGGCATCACTTTGTGACGGCCAGAAACCTTAACTTCGACCTGTCCCTGGCCTCGTCCCCTGGCGGGGATCGTGAGATAGACCTTGGCGGTTTGTCCGATGGCCGTCTTCACGTCATAGCGGCCCTCGTGCGTCATCTGCCGGACGGCGTACATCAGGCCCGCCGACAGGCCCATCAAGGAAAGGCCGAAAGCAGTGGCCGAGACCGCCGAGACGGCCGAGCCGAGCCCCCAATTGACCCGGCAGGCGAGGCCCATCCAACCCACGCCCATGAAAAAGGCCAGGACCGACAGCAGCGAGAAGAGTTCGAAAGCGCCGGTGCTATCCATGTGGACCTCGACAGCGCCGTCGAGGTCCGTATCGACATCGCCGAAGAAAAACTGCAACCCCATGCGAACGAGGAAAAGCAGCGTCGCCGTGACAGCCAAAAAAAGATAGATGGTGGCGTCGATGCCTATGGCTACGTATCGGTCGAGTTCGAGCAGTTCCATGAGCGTGGGCGCCGCTATTCAGGCGGGGTTTCGAAATCGCAACACTGATTCTCGCGCATACCGGTCCCAAGTGTACGGCCCATGGTTCACGCGCGCAACGAGACTCTTGTTTTTGGGAAACCGAACGTGTTTTCCGAGCCCCGTCCGGACAAGCGTTCACACGGCCGCACTAAACAGTTACGCAAACCGGCAAGCGACGTTCAGCGCGAGGCGGGCTCGCGCAAGTCGACACACACCAGGCGGGACTCGTTGCGCGCGTAGAGTCGGCCTTGAGCGAGCGCGGGGTAGGCGCGGACCGTGCCGTCGAGCACTTTTCGACGGGCAAGACTCCGGAAACCTTCCGGCGAAGCCTCGGCAACAACAAGCTCCCCGTTCTCGACAAGGATCAAAAGCCGGTCACCCGCAAGAGTCACCGTGCCGGCACGAAAGCCTCGCTGCTCCCACTGCAGGTTGCCGGTCGCGAGTTCGATGGAGCGGAAAACCTGACCATACTCCTGCCGGCCGTGAAATCCGTAGAGGTAGCCGTCTCTGTGGACATTCGTTGCATAGTGATTCGACAGGGCGTCGTCGGAAGACCAGAGCTGTTTCAACTGGCCGCCGCCGAGGTCGAGCAATGTGGCGCCGGTCCGGTAACTCGAAGACAGAAAGACGCGATTCCCGATCACGAGCGGGATGGCGGCGTTGACGGAAGCGTGGCTACGGGCCCGCCACCGCAAGGAGTGGCGAATCTCACCGTTGTTCGGGACGACTGCTTGCAACCCTTCCCGCGTAAAGAAAACCGCCAGCCGCTCCCCGGCAATGTCCGCGACCACGGGGGAAGAGTAGCTCGCCTCATCGTCGGAGGCCTGCCAAAGCGTGCGGCCGGTATCTTTGTCGAAAGCGACGATACCCGCGCCGTCACCACCGCCCACATTCAGCAATAGCCGCGCCCCTTCGACCACGGGCGTCGATGCCGCTCCGAAGAAGCCCTTGTCGGCTCCAAACTCCTGGTGCGTATCGCGGCGCCAAACCTTCTTTCCGTCGTTGAACCGGATACAGTGCAGGATCCCCTGAGGACTGAATGTGTAGATCTGACTGCCGGCGACAACGGGGCTCGCACGGGGACCGGGATCGAATCCGAAACCATCGCGATAGGTCGTGGCGTAGCGAAAGGTCCAGATCGTGTCGCCCGTCTCGGGATCAAGAGCCTCGACGAGCTCTTCGTTACCGACGCGATGGAACAGGATCAGCCGGCCGTTGGCAACGACCGGATTGCTGAATCCGTAGCCGATCTCCTTTCGCCAAACCATGCGCGGGCCTTCTTCGGGCCAAGCGGCGGCCAGATCCCCGCCCTGGTACGTGCCGTCTCGCCGCGGCCCGAGGAGTTGGGGCCAATCCTCAGCGCGGCCGGCACACGGCAACAACCAGGCAAGCAGGAGAAGGAGCCCGGAGCAGACGGCGGACGTACGGACCATGGCGTTAACCTGCATTTCTCACCACCCGACGCGGCCGCAGCACACGATAAAAAGGCCGTGATTCGTGTTTCGTGTCTCGTGATTCGTGAAAACCATGGGCGGAGGACTGGTTCGCTCCAGAAGAAATATCTGACGGCCGGTGAACCGTAAAGGCGGTGTTTCGTGACCCGAGGAGTGAAGGAGGCGATTTGGCAAGTACACCTGCGCGCGCCTTTTTCCTCCGCCCGGCTCGCGCCTCGTCCTGACGGCCCTCTCACTCACTTCACCTCGCCACGTGGTGAGAAATACAGGTTCATTGTAGTGTTTCGTCGAGATCATGAAATGGGATGCCGGGAGCAGGAAGCGTGAACGGCTCGGGTTACGGCTTGTTCGACCGCAGCATCCACGTGAAGCAGGACTCCCGAAAGCCGTTGCCAACCGCCTGCCGCAAGCAAATCGGGAGCGACTGCGCCATGAGTCGCGATCGCGAGCCGCTCGCTATCAGTACGATGAGTTGGGAGCCCATGTCAGACGGAGTGGTCGTGCGATTGTATGGGGACGCCACGGGAGCATCCGACGTGTTCGTCGAGTAGCGGCAGAAACATGGATACAAGGACTTCGAGATCATTGCAAACGTGAACAGCCGGTTGGGAGTCGGAGGCAATGACCCGTGTGTCGCGGCACGGCGAGCGGTGTTGCTTGAAGAGACGGAGGAATGAATGAGCAGCCATCGCCGCCGGCCCAGGACCGGGATCGACATTCACCAGCCGAGGCACTCACTGGGCAAAGACCTGCAATCCGAGCTCGACGGGGCCCTGCGAGACTGGCGCGTCAACGACAAGGTGAGACGGCTGTGGGCGCGGGACTCGACGTTATGGAGCGGGTCGGACGAAGCGAAGCGGCTCGGCTGGCTCGACATCACCGAACGTCAGCTTGCACGCCTTGACCTCTTTGCCGACTTCGCCGCCGATGTTCGCAACGAGGGATTCACTCACGTCCTGCTGCTCGGCATGGGCGGATCGAGCCTCTGCCCGGAAGTGCTGTCCGAAACGTTCGGACAGCAGGAAGGCCACCCGAGGATGCACGTGCTCGACTCGACCGACCCCGCGCAGGTCAAGGCATTCGAAGACAAACTCGATCCGGCGAAAACCCTCTTCATCGTTTCGAGCAAATCAGGATCGACCCTGGAGCCGAACATCCTCAAGCAGTATTTCTTCGAGCGGCTGGAACAGACTTTGGGCAAGGGCAAGGCCGGAGCCCACTTCGCGGCCGTGACCGATCCGGGTTCGAAACTGGAGGAAGCCGCGCGCCGCGACGGCTTCCGGCATATCTTCCACGGCGACCCGAGTATCGGCGGACGCTACTCGGCGCTATCCCATTTCGGGATGATCCCCGCCGCAGCAATGGGCATCGACGTGAGACGACTTCTCGACCGCGCCGGCGAGATGGCGATTGCCTGTTCCCCCCGCCTGCCGGCGGAGCGGAACCCCGGTCTGGTCCTGGGGCTGATTCTCGGTGCGGCGGCGAAAGCGGGACTCGACAAGCTCACCTTGATCGCCTCGCCCGGCCTAGCAGCCCGTGGTAAAAGCCACGCGGGCGGGGTTACGCGCCCCGGCGCCGATGACGTAACGCCTGGCCGTTCCAGGAACGCGGCGCCGCGCGCTCCGCGCAGCCGAGCCGAAATGGCGCGTGACCCCTTGGGCGACGGACGTTTGCGCTCGTCGGCTTTGTCGTTCGTCAGAGGAGATCACCCGGATCGCCATCCTCCTCACTCCGCGCCGAGCGACCGCAGGAGCCCGCCGAGCGCACCACGGGACTTTTACCACGGGCTGCTAGATGACCTCGGCGCCTGGCTCGAACAACTCCTGGCGGAATCGACCGGCAAGCAAGGCCGCGGAATCATCCCCGTGGACCGCGAACCGCTCGGCTCGCCCGAGGACTATGGCAACGACCGCCTGTTCGCCTACCTGAGTCTCGAAGGTCAAACCGACGCTCAGCAGGACGCGGCCATGGACAAGCTCGAAAAGGCCGGACGGCCGATTGTACGCCTGAATCTCCGCGACTCCTACGATCTGGGCGCGCAGTTCTTCCTGTGGGAAATCGCCACCGCCGTCGCCGGTTCGGTGCTCGGCATCAACCCCTTCGATCAGCCTGACGTCGAGGCGAGCAAAATCGTGACCCGCGCGCTGACCGAACAATACGAATCCAGCGGCACGCTGCCGGTCGAGACGGCGTTCGCGCAAGGCGACGGCATGGCCTTCTTCGCCAACGGCACGAACGCCGCCGCGCTCCAAGCCGGCGGCGGCGCGACACCGGCAAGCCTGATCAAGGCCCACCTCGCACGCCTCGACGCGGGAGACTATTTCGCCCTGCTCGGCTACATCGAAATGAAGCCGGAGCATGAGCGCATCCTCGAAGGCATCCGCCGCATGGTGCGAGACAGCAAAAAAGTCGCCACCTGCGTCGGCTTCGGACCGCGCTTTCTGCACTCGACGGGCCAAGCCTACAAAGGCGGACCGAACAGCGGGGTATTCCTGCAGATCACCTGCGACGATACGGCCGACCTCGATGTACCGGGCCGGAAATACACGTTCGGCGTCGTGAAGGCGGCGCAGGCGAGCGGTGACTTTCAGGTCTTGGCCGAGCGCGGCCGCAGGGCATTGCGCATCCACCTCAGCGGGGACGCCACCACCGCGCTGAGCCGTCTCGAAGGCGCCGTCCGCGAAGCGCTAAAGCCGTGATTCGGAAAAGCCGTGTTTCGTGATTCGAGGGCCGGAATAGAGGTAAGGAGATGAAGGCTGATCTTAGCGGCATGGGACAGGCCGGCCAGCCGGCTCCGCCCGCCGTGATGGTGATCTTCGGGGCGTCGGGCGATCTGACCAAGCGCAAGCTGATTCCGGCCCTGTACAACCTCGCGGCCGAAGGACTCCTGGCCGACGAGCTGGCGGTCGTCGGTTTGGCGCGGCGCGATATGAGCCACGAGCAGTTCCGCCGGAAGCTGACCGACGACATCAAGGTCTTCTCGACGAACACGCTCGACGCCGGGTTGTGGGAGAAGTTCGTCAAGCGACTCTACTACCTGCGGGCCGACCTTACCGAGCCCCGAACCTACGAGCGCCTGCGTGACCTGCTTGCCGAGGTCGACCGGAACCACGGGACGCGCGGCAACTACTTCTACTACCTGGCGACCGCTCCAAAGTTCTTCGCCACGGTCACCGAGCACCTCGGCGGAGCGGGCCTGATCAAGCAGGAAGAGGACCGCTGGCGGCGCGTCATCGTCGAGAAGCCCTTCGGCCACGACCTGCAAACCGCGCGGCTCCTCAACCGCGGCATCCGCAACGTGCTCGACGAGGAACAGATCTACCGTATCGACCACTACCTGGGCAAGGAGACGGTCCAGAACATCCTGGTCTTCCGTTTCTCCAACGGCATCTTCGAACCCGTATGGAACCGCCGCTACATCGACCACATTCAGATCACCGTGTCGGAATCCGTCGGCATCGAACAGCGCGGCGGCTACTTCGAGCAATCCGGCGCCCTGCGCGACATGGTGCCCAACCACATGTTTCAGTTGCTCAGCCTGACCGCCATGGAGCCGCCCATCTCGTTCGAGGCCGATGCCGTCCGGGACGAGCAGGCGAAGGTCCTGCGGGCGATACAACCCATGCGCCCCGAAGATGTGCTCAGCCGCACCGTGCGCGGCCAATACGGAGAGGGCAAAGTCGACGGAGAGGTGCTGCCGGCCTACCGCGACGAGGCCCTTGTCGCCGCGGATTCCAGGACCGAAACCTTCGTCGCGCTCAAGTTGTTCGTCGACAATTGGCGCTGGGCGCACGTCCCGTTCTACCTACGCACGGGAAAGCGCTTGCCGAAGCGCGCAACCGAGATCGTCATTCAGTTTCGCCGCGCGCCTTTCATCCTTTTCCGGCAGACAGGCATCGAAAAGCTGGGCCGCAACCGGCTCGTGTTGCGGTTGCAGCCGAACGAAGGCATCTCGCTCAGCTTCGGCGCGAAGATCCCCGGGCCGGTCGTCCGCCTGGGCGAAGTCAACATGGACTTCCACTACGCCGACTACTTCGGCGCGAAGTCGAGCACCGGCTACGAGCGCCTGCTCTACGACTGCATGCTCGGCGACGCCACGCTGTTCCAGCGCGCCGACATGGTGGAAGCCGGCTGGGAAGTCGTCGAGCCGATCCTCGACGTCTGGAAAGCGCTGCCCCCGCGGCATTTCCCCAACTACGCCGCCGGATCGTGGGGCCCCAAAGAAGCGGACGACCTCATTCAGGCCGACGGCCATGAATGGACCAGGTGCGGCCCGGAATCCGGCGCCCGAGACGACCGCCGGCCTTGAAGCCGGCTACTGCGCCTGCGTGACGCAGTGTTGCTGGTAGGCCTGCTGCAACGCCGACGCGATCTGCGACGGGCCGCGCCCCTCGATCTGATGCCGGTGCAGCATGTAGACTGGCTTGCCGTTGCGGAACAGAGCGACGGACGGCGAGGAGGGCGGGTAGTCGGAGAGAATCTGCCGCACATGCGCGACGGCTTCCAGGTCGCCGCCGGCGAAGACGGTCGCCACCTTGTCGGGCTTCACATCGCTTTCGAGCGACTGAAGAACACCCGGCCGGGCCGACCCGGCAGCGCAACCGCACACCGAGTTCACCACCATCAATACCGTTCCGCCATCGGCGCTCAACAATTCGTCGACCTGCTCCGGGGTCCGCGTCTCGATCACACCGCGACGCGACAGTTCAGCCCGCATCGGCTCAAGGAAATATTCGGGGTATCTCACGGTTGCTCGATCCTCCTTATGACAGCTTAGCAGAAGGGGTCTTGCGCGGCCCGGACGTAGCCTGCCTTTCTCGCCACCCGACGGTCGAAGCACACGATATGACCGCCATGACTTCGTTGCGCTTGCTTGCCATACTCGACGTACCGTCAAGTACGCCTGCGCGCGCCAAGCGGCTCGCGGCTCGTCCTGACGGCCCTCTCACGCACTTCGCCTCGCCACGTGGCGAGAAAAGCAGGCTAAGCCACGCCACATCAACCACCAAGAGGGCAATGACACTTCGCGGCACAGGCAGAGCACCGCCAGAACACCTGCGCAACTCGACCCGGCGCTGTCTGCCGAAGGCCTTTACTTCCGCCCCAGACCGAATTCGTTGCTCATGGTGACGACCTTGCCGTCACGGAAGTGAACTTCGATGAACTTCGATCCGCTGACCGGCTTGCCGTTCTCGTCCCGAAGCGTCGCCACCAGCTTTTTCGTCTTCACGTCGAAGACATCCGGCGTGTGGGACCAGGCATACTTGCCGTCCAGGCTGAAGGCCACCCACCCGTGGCCGCCCTGAGACAGCTCGACGTGCCCCTTGGGCTCCGGCGGCATCTTCGTCGCATCGAAGATGAACAGCTTCTTGCCGCGCTGGTCGCTGATCCACAGCTCGGTCTCGTCGGGAGTGAGCCCGGCGCCATGCGTCCGATGGGGAATCTTCTCGTCTCCCGCGAACACCCGATGCAAGGCCTTGCCCTTCTCCAGATCGACGACGTCGAAACCCACGTGGTTCCCAAGACAGACATAGCCGATTTTCTGGTTGCTCTTGATCGTATAGGGGAAGATGCCGCGCTCACCGACGTCCTTGATCTGCCGGATCATCTGGTCGGTCGCCGTATCGAAGATCGACAACGTCGTGCGCGTGCCGAGATACACACGCTTCCCATCGAGACTCACGATGCTGTTGTGTGCTTGCGGGCCGACGTGAATCCGCTTGATCAGTTCGCCGGTCTCTCCGTTGACCACCAGGAAACCGGCATCGGCGCCCGCGTACCACCATCCCGACGGGGCGTAGACCTTCGTGCCGTCCAACGTGATCGACGAGCGGTCGCAGCCTCCGTCGTAGGTGTTCTCC
This sequence comes from Bryobacterales bacterium, assembly GCA_026713545.1. Classification (GTDB taxonomy): domain Bacteria; phylum Acidobacteriota; class Terriglobia; order Bryobacterales; family UBA6623; genus JAPPLB01. The sequence continues at coordinate 161,778 of JAPOOG010000129.1, read as the reverse complement.
CAAACGATCTTCTCCGTTTCGAGATCGAACATCCCCAATCGCCGGTTGGTCGTGGAGTAGTAGACGCTGTGGGTCTTCAGGTTGCCCGTGAAACCGCGAAGGCCCTCGCTGAAAATCGGGATATCGATCCGCCGGACAAGCTTGTGCCCGTGGTCGATATCGAAGATGAGAATCCCGGCGCCGTCCGCCCGACCCTCTTCCTGAGCCCCGTCGGGTGTGCTCAGGTAGAGGTACCGTTTCGTCTCGGATTGGCCGAGCGCAACGGCAGCGATCAAAAGGAACGTGATGAAGAAAAGGGTCAAGTGCTTCATGGCGGAATAATTCTACTGCCCGCAGCGAACAGAATCAACAGCCCGCAGGAAGGGAATCTCCAGGCAGGATTCGCGTTGGGTGGCGAGCTTGTCCGGGAAGAGGCCCAAGTCCTGGCCGGCGCGACATGCTGCGGTCTTAACCTGCAAGTGAAGGCGCTGGGCAGCGCAAGCGATTCCACGCAAGGCGCTTTCGTACTATCGGATACAATTACCTTGGAGGAATGGCCGAGTGGTCGAAGGCGGCGGTCTTGAAAACCGTTAGCGGTGTGAGCCGCTCGAGGGTTCGAATCCCTCTTCCTCCGCCAATTCGAGGAGGCGAGTCGAGAAGCTTGCAGAGTTGACAAGGCGCGAGAAGCACCCACTCGTTTGCGGCAGTTGCGGCAGATAACGTATCCCAGATGGTTTCTCTGCAGTGGGCCTGAGCAGAACGCTCCTTTGCCCGGATCCTTCGGTTTGGCCTCGGCGGCGGGCCCGGATCTTGAAAGGGGAGGTGCCAGTTGAAACGTGTACGGATCGCCAAGGACATCATGGTCACAAAGCTCGTGACCGTCACGCCGGAAACTGATGTCTTCGAGGCCGTGTCAAACCTCCTGAAATACAACCTCACGGGCGCACCTGTGATTGACGAGAAGGGCCATTACGTCGCCGTATTCTCGGAACGGCCCTGCCTGAGCGTGATGATGGCGGCTTGGCATGCTGCCGGCGCTGACGCGCTCCGTGCCGCCAATCTGCCGAAAGCCGGCGACGTCATGGCCAAGAACCTGGTGACGCTGACACCCGATGTCGATGTGTTCGACGCGATCGCGCTTCTGCTCCAGCGGAGAATCTCCGGCGCGCCCGTGCTCGATCGGAGCCGCCGCTTCCTCGGGGTCTTCTCAGAACATGCCAGCATGACCGTCTTGCTCGATGCCGCCTACCAGCAAATGCCCACGAGCCGCGTCCGCTCGTTCATCGATGCGGACCGGAAAAGAATCATCACCGAGGATGTAGGGCTTCTCGATGTGGCGCAGAAATTCCTGGATACCCAATACCGAAGGCTACCTGTATTGCGTGGCGAAACCCTGGTCGGCCAGATCAGCCGCCGGGACGTGCTGCGCTCGGGGCAAGCCACCAGCGGTCCCCGCTCCCGCCTGGAGGCGTGGCGAGAATGGATGACGGGCGCCGCCTCAGCGCCCGCATCGGAGAGCACGCAGGTCGCGGCGTACATGGATACCTCGGCGCCTACGGTGAGCGAAGACACCGACCTGCTGCAGATCGCGCAGATTTTCAGAAAGACCTCGGCGCGCCGTGTGCCGGTCGTTCAGGATGGCCAGCTCACCGGCCAGATCAGCCGCCGGGACCTGCTGTACGCCATCAACGACTTGATCGCGCATTCTCCCAAGCGAGAAAATCCTTTGCTGTACCTCAGTTCGCTGGATCATACGGACCCGCCGATCCACTAGCCTGCATTTCTCACCACCCGACGGTCGAAGCACACGATACGACCGCCATGACTTCGTTGCGCTTGCTTGCCGTGCTCGATGTACTGTCAAGTACACCTGCGCGCGCCAAGCAGCTCGCGCCTCGTCCTGACGGCCTCTCACCCACTTCGCCTCGCCACGTGGTGAGAAATACAGGCTAGGCGGAAGCCGTCCCGAGCCCCGATAGTGGAGTGGACCGGAACGTCGCTGCAGCAATGCGCCGGCGCGCCGGCCCGGTTGGGGCAGGGGCGAACCGAGCACCGGCGGAACAGGGAGACGGCGTAATGGCCAGAAGGGGAAATGGTAGGCTCGAGCGGACTCGAACCGCCGACCTCTACCGTGTCAAGGTAGCGCTCTAACCAGACTGAGCTACGAGCCTAACGACTGCTCATCCTAACAGGGCGCTGCTCGGGCTGTCGAGACGCCTTGCCTGAAACCGGACCCGACCGGAAGAGGGACCTGAAGAGCCCTGACATGCGACCCGAGCAGACCTCGCCTCAGATACGGAAGCGCGACCTTCGAGCAGACAAGCCGGAACGTCGGAGGGTGCAAGCAGTCAAACTGAGGAAGAACCTCGACATGTCCGGGCTCAGGATTTCGTGCCAGCCGAAGTCAGCCATTCGAGATTGAACCGGACGAACTTGATCCTTTCATAGGGGTGCACAGCTCCGGTCTCGTAAAGAAGGCCGATCGTGCCGTCAGCCAGCACACTGAGGCAAGAATAGGCGGTCGGCCCATCATGAACTCTCCGCGAGACGGGCCAGCTTTGCCCCTCGTCGTTGCTGAGCCTGAGCGTCAGGTCGTTGCGGTCAACGAACGGACCCGAGTTCGGGATGTTGGCGAACAGCAAGCGATTCTCCCCGCCCGCGGCCGCCGTCGAATAACGCAAGAGGCTGGCCTGACAGCGCGGGTCGGGCAGCGTCTCATCCTCGAACTCCTCGTACCAGCTCTGCCCGCCGTCACGGCTGAGCGCCACGTTTCGGTAGCGGCCTCCGCGCATGTTGAGCATCAGGGTCCCATCGACCAACTCCACGACCTGCGACTCGTTCGTTTCCTTCTGCACCTTGGCGCCGGCCCGCCAGGTACGGCCGCGGTCGTCGCTATAAATCACGTGGGAAGCCCGCCGGCCGACGCGAGTGTCGTTGTCATAGCCCGGTATGACCAATCGGCCGCTCTGCAGTTGGATTCCCACGCCCGGGCCGGGTATGAACGCCCCGACACTCGGAGTAATATCAAGCGGCCGTGACCACGTCACTCCGTTATCCGTGCTCTTCAGCACCAGGGTCCGTCCATTCCAGGGAGCCTTCAGATGCTCTGCCAGACTGCTGCCGAGCAGGCGCCTGCAGCACATCACGATGGTCCCGTCATCGCGGTCAACTAGCGGGCAAGGATTCGTGATGGCCTTGCCCTCTCCGGAGAGGACAAGCTGCATGGGCTCCCAATTGATCCCGTATCCGAAGATTCGCTCATAGCCATTCAGCCTGCGGGGAACGCTGAGGCCGTCATCGTAGCGGCTTCGCTTCAAGACCAAGTCCGTCGGATCGCCGTCGTCACCATCCCGCGCTTCGCAAAACGCCAGGATCGTGCCCTTCGACGAGACGATCAAGGAAGGAATCCGGTAGATGTTCACGCCGTCGATGCCGCTGATGAAGAGGTCCTGCCGGCGGAAGAGTTCCTCGCCCCTCTTCTCGCCGGGTGATTGCGTGGAGGGAGGATTTGAAGAAGAATCCTCAGGGTGCGTCCTGCCGGTCGGCGAGCATCCCGCCAACACGCCGGCAGTGGTCACCGCGGAAAGGAATTCACGTCGATGCATGCTTTCATCCCCTGTTCCACCGAGTCGATGAACCCCTATCGTGCAACTGATTCCTCTATCGGCTTTGTCAACTCCCACGGAGAGCTGACCGCCGCGGTTCAACGCCTGGGCGCAGCCTCAGGTGGTCTCGACGTCCTTGCGCCCGACCGCTACCGACAGCGCCTATCATGCGCTCGCCGAACTCGCGAGTCAAGGCACGCTTTCCCCGCTGCCTTCCACGCCGAAAGGGTCCAGTCATCTCGAGCGGAGACAGCCCAAGATCAACACAGCGAGTCTTGGCTAAAATACCCATACGTCAGCTCATTGAGAGGGTGATGGCGGGCTCCTGGCGAACCGCCGGCTGGTTTTTCCTCCGCGCCCGTGCGGATCATACAAGAGGGAAACGTGCGGTCCGGTATCAACGCCGCTTGATCGGGATGATGTTTCAGGTCAGCGATCGGGAAGGGAGATCGATTCGATGCACGATCGCTGGAGGGCGGCCTTCATGACCGCTGCCGCAAGCGCAGTGGCAGCCGTCGTCTTGCTGGCGCTGACTTCCGCCTCTGCTTCACCTCCGGAATATCAGGCCCCGCGCACCACGGACGGCCGACCCGACCTCAACGGCATTTGGCAGGCTCTGGGCACGGCCCATTGGGATATCGAGGGTCATGCGGCGCGGCCGGGACCGATCGTCGCGTTGGGTGCGGTCGGCGCAATCCCCGCGGGGCTCGGCATCGTCGAGGGCGGCGAGATCCCTTATCAGCCGTGGGCGCTGGAGAAAAAGAAAGAGAACTTCGAGAACTGGTTGACCCTTGACCCGGTGGTCAAGTGTTATCTGCCCGGTGTGCCCCGCACGACGTACCTGCCCTTTCCGTTTCAGATCGTCCAGACTGCGGAGCACATCCTGATTGCCTACGAGTTTGCGAGCGCCAGCCGCGTCATCTACATGAACCGTCCGGATTTCGAGAGTCCGATCGACACCTGGATGGGACACTCGCGGGGCCATTGGGAAGGGGAAACGCTGGTCGTCGACGTCACGAGCCAGGTCCCTGACACCTGGTTCGACAGTTCGGGAAACTTCCACAGCGAAGCCCTGCATGTGGTCGAAAGGTACACCCCGATGAGCCCGGACGCTCTGCTGTATGAAGCCGTCATCGAAGACCCGAAAGTCTTTACGCGGCCCTGGAAGATCAAAATGCCCCTCTATCGCCGGCTCGAGGAGAACGCTCAACTCCTGGAATTCAAGTGCGTCGAGTTCGTCGAAGAGTTGATGTACGGACGCTTCCGCAAGCAGCCGGGCAAAGAGCAGGGAGGTCAATGATGGGCCATCGATTTGTCTGGGCAGTGAGCGTTGCGGCGGCCGTGGCCGCTGCCGTGTCGCTGCTGCCGGCGCCCGTCGCGGGGCAGGCCGCGACGGCGGCGCCCGCCGCCTGGACTCCGCCGCGTACCTCGTGGGACCATCCCGATCTGCAGGGGATCTGGACGAACGAGACCATTACGCCCTTCGAACGCCCCGACGAGCTTCAGGGGAAAACGGTTCTTACCGCGGAAGAAGCCGCTCGGTTGGAACAGAAGACAGCGCAACAGAGGGCTGCCGGCGATGGCTCATCCCCAGCGGGCAGCGTTGGCGCTTACAACCAGTTCTGGATGGACTCCGGAACCCGGGTTGTCTCGACCCGGCAAACGTCCCTGGTGGTGGACCCGTCCGATGGTAAGGTCCCTGTAAGGCCCGAGGCGAAAGCGCAGCGAGACGAAAACCGCGCGCGCGTCACCGACTCCTACGAGTACATGAACTTGTGGGACCGCTGCATCACGCGCGGCGTGCCGGGTTCGATGTTCCCGACCGCCTACAACAATGCCTATCAGATCCTGCAAACTCCCGGCTACGTCGTGATTCTCTATGAGATGATCCACGACACCCGCATCATCCCGCTGGACGGCGGTCCGCACGTCGACCCGAAGATTCGCCTCTGGATGGGCGACTCGCGCGGACGTTGGGAGGGCGATACGCTGGTCGTCGATACCGCCAATTTCAGCGACAAAGCCCGCATCAAGGGCATCTTCAACAGCGCGGCCTTGCACGTGGTCGAGCGCTTCACGCTCATCGACGCGGACACCATCGGCTACGAAGTCACCATCGACGATCCGGAGGCGTATACCAGGCCCTGGAAGGTGGCGATGCCTCTGAACAGGAATCAGGACTATCAGATGTTCGAGTACGCCTGCCACGAGGGCAATAAAGCGGTCGGGCTCATCCTCCGGGGCGCTCGCGCTCAGGAGAAGGCCGCTGAGGAAGCCGCGAAGAAGCCATCAACCCAGCGGTAGCTCAACAGCGCCTGTTCCTCCCTCCGGGACGGGTCTCTCCGTCGTTACCCTCTGAAAGACCAACCGTAGGAGCACGCTTGGCGCCGGCGGCTGCGGCGCGTCATCGCGCGGTTATGCGATGAGCTCGTGGAGAATGTTGCCGGATACGTCGGTCAGCCGGAAGTCGCGGCCGCTGTATCGGTAAGTCAGCTTGGTGTGATCAAGCCCGAGCAAGTGCAGCACGGTAGCGTGGAGATCGTGGGGGTTTGTCCGCTTCTCGACCGCCTTGAAGCCGAACTCATCGGTGGCGCCGTACGTCATGCCGCCTTTGAAACCGCCCCCGGCAAGCAGAATGCTGTAGCCGGGGGGGTTGTGGTCGCGTCCGCGGCCCGTTCTTACTGAACCGGCGTTCTGGATCATCGGCGTGCGTCCAAACTCGGTCCCGAGGATGACGATCGTCTCATCGAGCAAGCCCCGGGCCTTGAGGTCAGCGACCAACGCGGCAATCGGCTCATCGGCAAACCGCGCGTGCAGACGATGGTCCAGCATGTCGTCGTGGCTATCCCACGGTTGCCGGTCACCGTAGTACACCTGAACGATGCGAACGCCCTGCTCGACGAGCCGCAGCGCCATCAGGCAGCCCCGCCCGAAATCACTCTTGCCGTAGCGGCGGCGGACGGTCTCGGGCTCACTATCGATGTCGAAAACGCCGGGCAGCTCGGTCTGCATTCGGTAGGCGACTTCCATCGACTCGATCGCGGCTTCCATCTCGGGCTCGTAATTGATCTGATCGAGGAAAGAATCGTTGAGCTTCGACAACAACTCGAGCTGCTTCTCCTGCTGCGGCCGGGTCACCCAGCGATTGCGGATGTCCTGGACGAACTCGCTCGGGTCTTCCTTCTCGTTGCGGATGTGGACGCCTTGATAGGACGTCGGCAGAAACGACGACGACCACAAACGCACGCCCCCGACCGGATGTCCGGGACACAGCACCACGTACCCCGGAAGATTTGCATTCTCGCTGCCCAGCCCATAGGTGATCCAGGAACCGAGCGACGGTCGCGATACCCCTGTCAAGGCATGGCCCGTGTTCATCATCAGCATCGAAGACAGGTGATTGATGCTTTCCGAATACATCGAACGCACGACGCAGCACTCGTCGATCACTCCGCCGACATGGGGGAAGATCTCACTGACCTCGATGCCGCTTTGCCCATACTTGCGGAACTTGAAGGGAGACGCCATCAACCCGCCGGTAGCGCTGTCTGTCTTGATCTTCGGCCCCGGCATCGGCTGGCCGTCCATCCTGGCCAGCTCGGGTTTCGGATCGAACGTATCGACATGCGACAGCCCGCCGTTGAGATACAGAAAGATGACGTGCTTCGCTTTGGCCGGAAAGTGGGGAGCCCGGGGCGCCGGCAGGCTGCCTTCCCGGGCGTGGAGCGCCTGCGCCAGGCCGACGACGCCGAAGCCGGCACCCATGAGTTTGATGGCTTCGCGGCGGGTCACTTTTCTCTCGGTTCGCTCCTATTCTAGAAAATCCAACGGCCCCTGGATACCCTCGGTCACTATCGCACCGCCGTGAACTCGCTCGACGCCAGAAGCATCTGCGCGTATTGTGTCCAACTCGTGTCCCCGCTCTTGAGGAACTTCAGGCCGGTCTTGACCTCTTGGTTCGTCGCCGGCCTCGCATACAGCAACTCGTAGCTGCGGCGAATTCGCCGCGCATGGTCAGCGCCCGCTTCCTTTTCCACCCGTTCCGCGAGCTGCTCGGCCTGTTGAACGACGAAGCTGTTGTTCAGAAAGTACAAGCGCTGCAGCGGGCCCATCGTGACGCTCCGTTTGGAGGCGGTGTTCCTCGCGTCGGGAAAATCGAACAAGGTCAGCATGCGGTTCGGTTGCGTGCGGCTCACCAGACCATAGACCGCGCGGCGATGGTTCTCGTCGTCGAGCGGTTTGCCCGGGCCCCCTTGCATACGATCCAGGTTTCCAGCAACGGCCAGCATCGAATCGCGCAGCGCTTCGGCGTCGAGACGTTTTCGCATGTTGAAACGCCAGTAGTAACGATTCTCCGCGTCTTTCTCATAGTTCCGCTCGATCATCCTCGAGCTGAGCTGATACGTGGCCGACATCATCATCTCGCGGTGGATGCTCTTCACCGACCAGCCGCTCTCGACGAATCGCGCCGCCAGGTAATCGAGCAGCTCCGGGTGGGTCGGGCGCTCCCCGAGACGCCCGAAGTTGCTCGCGGAAGTGACGATGCCGCGGCCGAAGTGATGCTGCCAGATGCGATTGACCATCACGCGCGCCGTCAGGGGGTTGTCGGGTGAGGCAATGGCGGCGGCCAATTCCCAGCGGCCGCTCCCCTGTGCGAACGGCTTCGGTTCACCTCGACTCAGGATGCGCAAAAAGCGTCGCGGGGCCACCGGGCCCAGGTTTTTCTTGTCTCCTCTGATCGCTACCTGCAGATCTTTCGGCTCATCCGAATCGCGGTAGCCGTGGATGTATGGGTAGAGCGGCGGGACGGCCTCCTCGAGCGCTTTCAACTCCGCTTCCTGTCGATCGAGGTACCGGATCCAAGACGGGCTCAGCATCCGTTCGATCTCGTCGGGCCCCAGGAAGTACACCCCTCCCGGTTGTTGGAGACCCGCCCGGTAATGCGGCCCTATGGCCACGTCCTCCCACAGGTAGTACTTGATCGGATCGATGAACTCGACGGGGGTCCTGGTGCGATTGCCCTGATTCCGGGCGCCCTTGGCGCCGCCGAGGCGGACGTAATTGACATCGTCCATCTCGCGCTTTTCCTTGTGGACCGCCAGCAGCGTCTCCTGGAATCGTTCGGCCATCTCGCGGGCGCGCTCCGGAGTGGCCCCCTGCCGGTTCTGATCCCACTCGTCGAGAAAGGGGTGATCGCGGTCCGTCTCGTTCAGGTAGGCGACCCATTTCGCAAGGATCTCCTCGTCCAACGACGTTTCCCGAGCCACGCTGCCGGCTTCTTCCCCGCCCTCCATCACACGCCAGGCGGCTGTCATGTAGTCGGCCGTCTGAGTCATGAAAATGTCGATCAACTGATCGGTGACTCGCTTGAGAAACTCGTCGATCTCGATCTTCTTGTCATCGGCCCGCTTCTTGGCGTCCTTGTACGCCTGCACAACCTGGTCGGAAGCCAGTGGGTACTGATGCTTCCTGGAGCTGGAAAAGACCCCCTGCAAGGAATAGAAATCCTTTGTGGGAATCGGATCGTACTCGTGATCGTGGCATTGGGCGCAGCCAAGAGTCAGCCCCAGGAAGACCCTCCCCGTCACATCGACCCGATCGACGTCATGGTTGCTGAGGGCATGGAAGCCCAACGCCGGCAACAGGTCCACGCGCTCGTCCTCGGGGAACAGATCGGCGGCGAGTTGCGCCTTGACGAAGCGGTCATACGGCATGTCGCGATTGAACGCATCGATGACCCAATCCCGGTAGCGGTAGGCATGGGGATACGGCGAATCTCTACTCGCCGACGATACGCCCGCACCGTAGCGGGCCAGATCGAGCCAGTACCGTCCCCAGCGTTCGCCGTAGTGAGGCGATTCGAGCAGTCGATCGACCACCTTGGCGAAGGCGTCCGGGGACGAGTCGGCGACGAAGTCGTCCACTTCCTTCGGCGTTGGCGGCAGACCGGTCAGGTCCAGCGTGGCGCGCCGAATGAGCATGCGCCTCGATGCCCGCTTGCCGGGACGCAGGTCCTGTTGCTCGAGTTGCTCCAGAATGAACCGGTCCACGTCCGTTCGGCTCCAGGAGTCGACGTCCAGCCTTGGAGTTTCGGGCTTCCGGACCGGCTGAAACGACCAGAACTCGCGATACTCGGGCCGAATGACGTATTCCTGCTCGGGCTCCTGCTCCGCCATGGCCGCTTGCGCTTCAGGCCACACGGCCCCATCGCGAATCCACGCCTGCAGATTCTCGATCTGTTCGGTCGTGAGCTTGCCCCGGGGCGGCATCTTCAGCTCGGGATGGGATTGCGTCACCGCCTGGATCAGCAGGCTGTCCCGCGGGCTGCCGGGCTTGATGGCGGGGCCGCGCGAGCCGCCCTGCAAGATGTTCTGGCGGGCGTCGAGCCGCAGGCCGCCCATTTGGGTATCCGTATGGCAGGCGAAACAGTTCTTCGCCAACAGCGGACGGATGCGGCTCTCGAAAAAGTCGGCGGCCTCGGAACCGGCAACGACGGAGGGAGACAGCAGCGCCAGCAGCGACGCCGTCAACAGCGGCCCCGCCGAGGTCGGTCTTCGCCTGGGTGAATCGGTCACTGGTTCAGCGGGGTGCGCAAACGCCTCCGGAACCCTCTCGGGGCGGCATCCAAAACCAGTATATTTCGAGGCGTGTTGCCTGTCGAGCCGCATCGGCGCATGATGCGTTGAGCCTGTCGTCGTTCGAAAGCGCCTGCCTTGCCGGCCGTCTGCGCCGTCCGCATGCGATCGGGGGATACGGCCGGCGCCGGCTGAAGGCGGCCCGTCTACCCATCGGGCAATACGCTACACTTCACCCGAGGGAGGTAAGTGCGATGCGAACGGAATCAGCCTTGGCGGCGGCACTCGGTCTGCTTCTGACGGCCGCGCCGGTGCGGGCGCATCATGCCTTTTCCGCGGAATTCGACGCCAACAAGCCCGTCAAGCTGCACGGCACGGTCTCGAAAATGGAGTGGATCAATCCCCACGCCTGGATCCACATCGACGTGAAACGCGACGACGGCAGGGTGGAAAAGTGGATGATCGAAGGCGGCACCCCGAATACCTTGCTCCGCAGAGGCTTTACCAGGAAATCACTGCTGCCGGGCACCGAGATCGTCGTCGATGGTTATCAGGCGAAGGACGGATCGATGAAGGCCAACGGCAGGGATCTTACGTTTCCCGACGGACGAAAACTCTTTCTGGGCTCCTCCGGCACGGGCGCGCCGCGGGATGGATCCGACCCCAGGGAGCCGAATCGCTAGTTTTCTTGTCGCTGGCTAAGGTTGACATTCGAGTCAAGTTCTCGCGGCGATCAGTTATCCTGCTTGTTGGTCGGAGGCGGAGCCTCGCTAGCCCTGCCAACAACCTCGCGGAATACGGTTTCAGTAGAACGCGATCCAACGCCCCGAGAACCCCACGCCGAACCACAGCGCCAGTGAGACCAGGGCGACGAGCTTGCCCCAGACCGGTCCTAGGCTCGTCTCGGAGGCCGCGGCAACCTTGCGGCGCACCGTGGCGGTAAACAGCAGCGCCAGCAGAAGGAACGTCATCTTGTACCAGAACGGCGGACTGTAGTAACACTTGATCGACTCCGACAGGAACAACAGCACTCCGGTGGACAGCATCACGACAAGACCTCCGACCAGCCACGGCTGGGCCTCCCGAGCCAACCGCGCAACAGGCTGCGACCGCAATCCCAGGCCGAGCAGACGCAGGTCCACCACCAGAATGGCTCCGCCGATCAAGGCCAGGGCCAGCAGATGCACCGACTCGATGACGGGGAAGAGCCACAGCGAGTCGCGGATCGCGTGACCCACCGCCGTGTCTTCACACCACTCGAAGAAAGACAACAACGACACCGCGCAGCCCCTCTAGTCGAACCAGTTGTACGCCTGCATCCGGCCGGCGACGACGACGCCCGCCCACAGCACCAACGACAGAAAGCCCGCCGCCCTGGCCCGCAACGGAATGACCGCCTCGCGGTCCCAGACCTCCACCCGGCGGTACACCGTCTTGTGAAAGACGAGCGCATTCAGGCACGCCAGCACGATCATCACCATCTTCACCTGAAAGAAGATGTTTTGCGCCGCCCGCAACGGACCGGAATAGAACAGCAGCCCTCCGCTGACGACCATCAGCGCGAAGCCCGCCACGGCCCATGGCAAAAGACGTCCGCCGACCTCCGAGACCGGTACGCGCCGCATCGCCAGCCCCAGCAGGCGCAGGTCCCACAGGGCCGTCAGTCCCAGGAACAGGCACAGTGTCAGTACATGGGTCGTCTCGACGAGCGGATAGAACAGGATCGATTCCCGGATCGCAATGCTCCCGGAGGTGTTCTCCAGCCACTCCAGGAAGGGAAGAAAAGCCATCGTAAGGCGCCCTCCCGCTCCGGGGAGACTCTCAGCCAAGCCGTCATCCAGCGGCAGCCGGAGAGCTGTCGAAGAATCTATCAGAATGCCTCCGTGGCCGCCAGCGTGCTGAGGGGGCCGCCATGGCGGCCCCGCACCTCAGGCGGTTCTGGTACGATCCCGAAGGAAATCGAAACGAAACCGGAACGGCACGAACCGCAGTCGGGTCTCTTCGCGGGTGCTGCGGACCAACGTCGTGATGCTCCGCGAGCAAATTAGAAGACAGCCCGCGAAGCCGCGAGCGAGAACCGCTGACGAGATGACCAAACAGAGGCGGCAGAAGCGGCAAGTAGGTTCGAGGGAAGATTCCCATTCCTGGAGATCTGCTTTCGCCATCGCCATCGCCGCCTTGGTGCTGCTGGGCGCTTGTCAGGGGGGCGAGCAAAACGGCCTGGCCGGCGGCGCCGCCGCTTCCCTGCCCCCGTTCAAGCCGGTCGCCTCCGTCCATCAGCTCATGCACGATGTCGTCTACCCCAACGCCGAGATCGTATGGGAGTCCGTCGGGACGATCATTACCTACGAAGGAACGGAAGAGATCTACCCGCGGAACGATCAAGAGTGGGAAGCCGTCGAGCGAAGCGCCCTGACCCTGACCGAAGCGGGCAACCTGCTCATGATCGAAGGCCGCGCCAAAGACACCGGAGACTGGATGGAAAGAGCCCGGGCGCTGATCGATGCCGCCTCCGTTGCCTTGGAGGCCGCCCGGAACAAGGACGCCGCCGCCGTCTTCGACTCCGGCGAAGGTATCTATTACGCCTGCGAAGGCTGCCATGAGCGGTACCGCTACGATGACGACCCCTCGACCATGCGGTAGCGCGGCGAGGGTCGCGTTGCGCACCCGTCTCGACCAGTTGTCGGTGTTAGCCTGCATTTCTCTCCAGGTGGCGAGGCGAAGTGCCGGAGAGGGCCGTCAGCACGAGGCGCGCGCCGCTTGTAGCGCGCAGGCGTACTAGCCATATTGCCTACTTTGGCCCTCGGATCACGAAACATGAGACACGAAACACGACCTTTACGGGTCACCGGCCGTCAGAGATTTCTTGCTGGATCGAACCAAGCCCCCGCCAATGGTTTTCACACGACACGAATCACGAATCACGGCCTTATGGTCATGATTCCGGGTGCCGCCACCCCTCCACGCACCCCCCGAAACCTTATTCCTTGCGTCCTGCCAGGAGCGTGTTCGGTCGCTCCCGCCAAACGCATTCGGCGTGAAAGCCGGCTTCGCGCAGGGCGGCGAGCTCTTCGTCCAGCGGGAAGTAGGTGTCTTCGGCGGCCCACTCGTCGAAGTGCTCATAGGCGCGCCGTTCCTCGATGCCGCGAGAAACCAGGTGGGCGGCCCAGATGCGGTAGCACTGCTTCCGCGCCGCCGGGTCTGCGCTCATGGTCACGTCGGCGTTCACGAACACCCCGCCGGGGCGGAGCGCCCGGAAAATGCGCTCGTACAGGGCTCGCTTGCGTTCCATCGTGGGAACGTGGTGCAGGGCCAGGGAAGCCGCCGCGGCGTCACAGTCCGGCAGCGGAGCATCGAAGGAACTCATGCGGAAACGCGCGCGGTCGCCGAAGCGCTTCAGCCGGATGCGCGCCCGCTCCAGCATCTCCGCATCCACGTCGATGGCTTCAACCGCTCCAACGTCTTCGTGTTGCAGCATCGCCTCGGCCAGAGCCCCCGTTCCCGCTCCGAGGTCCAGCACCAGAGAGGGGCGGACGCCGGCGACTTCCTGGGCCGCCCGGATCAGTCCTTCCTCGTAGCCCGGGATGAACTGTCGAATGGTCTCGTCGTAGGCATCGATCTCGAGGCGAAGATGACTGCGGACGGAGTGGCTCATAACCGGAAGGTCGCGGGTTCGCATCCCCCTCCGCAACCGTTCCGAGCCATTGTAGTCACTGACGGTCCCCAAGGCCATGGATGGCGCAATTTTGTGGCCTGGATGAACCTGCCAAAGACCGGCAAACATCGCCGGGTTGAGATCGATGTGGGCCGCGGCATCGCCGAGCGCGCCAGGCCCCGGCAAGCAGCAACGCAAAGGATGGCGGCACCGGTTTACGCGCAGAGTTGTCATAATGATTTACGTAAGCCGTAAAATTGGTACGGTGCCGCCGGATGATCCGAAGTTTCAAGGACCGTAGAACCCGGCGTTTCTTCGAGGGCCATCGCATCGCTGGGTTCCAGGGGTTCGCCGATCAGGCTGCTCGCCGTCTCACCTATCTGGACAGCGCGGAATCTCTCACGGACCTTGCGGGCTTGCGGAGCAACCGGCTGGAATCGCTGGGGGGCAGACGGGTCGGACAGCACAGCATGCGGATCAACGCGCAATGGCGAATTTGTTTTCGTTGGGAAGACGACGGGCCGTGCGACGTGGAGATCGTGGATGACCACTGAGGAGGCTGAGTCATGAATGCGAGGATCGGTATGAGGCCGGTGCATCCGGGAGAAATATTGCGGGATGAACTCGAAACACTCGGCCTGTCGGCCAATGCGCTGTCAAAGGCGCTGGATGTGCCGGTCAACCGTATCACGGCGATCCTGAACGGTCAGCGGGGCGTGACGGCCAACACGGCGCTACGCCTGGCGCGCTATTTCGGGACAACGCCGCAGGTCTGGCTGAATCTGCAGAAGACCTACGAGCTCCGCCGGGCCGAGATCGAGGCGGGCCGCGAGATTACCGAGCGCGTCAAGCCCCGGAAAACGGCGGCTTAGGCTGAGCAGAGGAGCATCGATACCACATGCGGGTCTCTGAAGTTCAGTCGTTCGAGCGCCCAGCGTTCAAGGCAATTTCAAAGAGCAGGCGTACCAAGCTGATGATCCCCATGATCGAAGACGACCCTGCTGACCTGGGATTGCGTGCGGGAAGGTAGTTACGCAAATGTCCTGCATCTCACTGACGAGATCGCAGTCTACTTAGCTGAGTGCAACCCAAATCCGAAGCTGAATAGATGGAAGGCGAGGGGAGCCCAGATCAACGGTTCAGTGACACTTCCTAACTCTTGTTTACTCCCGCTTCCTGGATCTCTTTCAAAGATTGCCCATCTGCATTCTTCCATAAGGTACGCCCATTACTCGCCATACCAAGTAAAGTGCCAGCTGCGGTGGAAGGTGAAGTGAAAAAATAGTCTTGCGCTAGTCGGTATGTAGTACCCTTGTCCTCAAGAATGCCCTGATTCAGCAACGTCTTTCGAAGATCAGAGAGGTAGGTGTGAATCGAAGCAACCTCGTTCTTAACTGCTTGGGAACCTGTCCGCACGACGAATCCACCTGGTTCTTCGAAACCACGAGCTTGAATTCCTTTGGCGACTAAGAACAGGTCTTGCTTCTTGCCCGTAAGTTTACGAGGCCTTTCGAAGAAACTCACCCCTATGACCGGCAGACAGAGCAACATGTCAGCCAGATACAGTTCCGCATCCGCCTTGTCCGCTTCTGATAGCGGCGGTTCCTGGGGGATATTCGTGTTGTCCAGAACGCAGCGTTTTGCCGCGTCAGCTAGTTCCACGAGCCGGGCTTCAAGATATCGGACGTGAGCCTTGTTTAGATTCTGGTCCTTGCTCGTGAAAGCAACTCCATGAGTCCAAAAGTCCTTGCTCTTCGCGTGGCTGTCTAGCCGTTGCAGTAATACATCTCCCTCGCCCACGTAGACCTTAGGCAGTTGCCCTGCTCCACCAGATTCAAAGAGGACATACACCCCAGGGCGACGGAGTTCCTCCCGGTCTCGAACTTGGGCGAAGTGCGAACGTGGAAAAACAAGTCCGCTTCCAGTCCAATTCGACTTTTCGACCAATCGTGGTCCTTCCGGCTCCCCAGAAGGTATGAAGATCTTTACCGAGAATCCCAATCGCTTACTCATCCGATTCTTCTACCGTGCACTGTTCCTGGCAAGTGCTGTTTGCAGCTATATTCTAGTTCGTGCATCAATTAACTATTCTATAAGGCACGGTCGGCGACTGCAACATACGGGTCCCCCTACCTGTAGCTACTTGTGGGACATACAGTGGAACAACTCAGGTACTTGACCTTAGAAGTAGTGTTCTAATTATTTCAGATAGTTGTCCTGGCGGAGAGAGAGGGATTCGAACCCTCGGTAGAGTTTCCCCTACACACGCTTTCCAAGCGTGCGCCTTCAACCACTCGGCCATCTCTCCGTGCCGGAAAACTCGCGTTGGACGCGGGTGGAAGGATGGCGGCCGAGGCCGCTTCTCCCATTGTATGGATCGGCGGAAAGGGTGTAAACCGCCGCTGCCGGACGCTCGAAACGGAACGCAGGCCCTGCATCACTCCGGCATCACGGCGTCCCGCCAATCGTCGGTTCGGAACGGCGATGCGGGCAGGCCGCTGCGGTTGAAGAGCGTCGCTTGGGGATCGGCGTGCCAGCCGTAGCGCACCGCGACCGGCGTTTTCACCTTGGGGCTCCATACGACGACCGTGTCGCCGTCGATGTAGGCTCCGGCTTCGTGGAACTCGCGGTCCGGGCCGGCAATGACGAAGCCGTTCAGGTTGCCGCCGTCGGCCGCCTTCAGGCCGCCGCCGACGCTGTCGAACCAGAGCCGGATATTGCTGCCTTCCCGTGTCAGTTGCCGATAGCCGGGACCGGAGTGAACGACTTCGCGGCCGTAGGCGACCGCTCGGGCGGCGAGAGCAAGGCGGCGGCCGACATCCTGCTTGTTGGCCGGATGAATGTCTTCGGAGTCTCCGATGTCGACCGTGACCGCCATTCCGGTATTCCTCAGGCCGAGAGTCATCGTCTGCGCTTCCCTCAGTTCGGGCCACTCATGCTTGTCGGGGACGCGCCGGAAGTTCGCAAGCTGCACGAACAGGAACGGGAACGGTCCCTGGCCCCAGGCGCGGCGCCAATCTTCGATCATGGCCGGGAAGAGGTCGCGGTAAAGATAGCCTTGCGAGCGGCTGGCGTTGTTCTCGCCCTGGTACCAGATGGCTCCCCGCATGGCGAAAGGAGTCAGGGGAGCGATCATCGCGTTGTACAGGCCGGACGGGCTGTGAGGGTGTCCCGGGCCGCGCGGAGCCCGCGGACGCCGCGGCGCTTCCCGCCCCGCCGCTTTCGCCTGAGCCGCCGCTTGCTCCCAGTCTTGCAAAGCTCGCTCATACTTCTCCTGGGCGGCGGGAAAGTCCGCGAGGACCTCATCCCAGATATCGTAGACAGGCTGCAGCGACGGGTCCGCTTTCAGCGCGCCGCGGCTGGTCCAGGCCTGCGCCGGAGTGCCGCCCCACGCCGTCTGAACGATCCCGAACGGCACGCCCATTTCCCGGTGCAACTCGCGCCCGAAGAAATACCCGACCCCGGAAAAATCCGCGACCGACTCCGGTTTCGCCGCCTGCCAGTTACCATCCACGTCCTGCAGCGGTTCGTCGGCGACCTTGCGCTCCACCTTGAACAGGCGCAGGCGCGGATAATCCGCCGAGTCGATTTCCTTCTCGGGGTTGTCCGACCTGCTCACGGGCCAGACCATGTTCGATTGACCGGACCCGATCCAGACCTCGCCTACCAGGATGTCGCGCAGGACGATGCGATTGCTCCCCGCGACCGTCATTTCGTACGGCCCGCCCGCGGGCATGGGATGCAGGAAGGCCTGCCAGTCCCCTTCCGGGCCGGCTTCGGTCACCACGCGCTGACCCGCGAACAAGACCGTGACCCGTTCTCCGGAGTCCGCCCATCCCCAGACTCGGATCGGCGCGTCGCGCTGCAGGACCATGTGGTCGGAAAGGATTTGCGGCAGGAGGGTTGCTGGCTTCGGGCCGACCGCCCCCCGAGACACCAACCGGCGCACGCCGTCGCGAAAAAGCGGAGTTGAAATCGCATCATGTCACCTCACCGGGCCTCAGGTTCCGGAACGAGATCGGCTCTATTGTCGCAGAGACGGGCCGGGATCAGTCGAGCAGACCCTGCTCCAGCAGCAGCTCGGCGTTCAGCACGGCCGCTCCGGCCGCGCCGCGAATCGTGTTGTGCCCCAGGATGACCATCTTGTAATCGAGAATCGGGCACTCCCGGATGCGTCCCACCGATACCGCCATGCCGTCTTCGAGAAGCGCGTCTTTGCGCGGTTGCGGCCGGTTGTCGCCGGGCATCACATGGACGGGCTGCCGCGGCGCGCTGGGCAGGTTCTTCTGCTGCGGAATGCCGCGGTAGCTTGCGATCGCGTCC
Source organism: Bryobacterales bacterium (assembly GCA_026713545.1). Lineage (GTDB taxonomy): Bacteria > Acidobacteriota > Terriglobia > Bryobacterales > UBA6623 > JAPPLB01. Next base: position 143,641 of record JAPOOG010000129.1, on the reverse strand, counting down.
GCCAATGCGTCAACCCCGGGCCGCCGGTCCAGCTCGACCGATACCGCCACGGTATGGCCGTCCACCACCGCCACCCGATGGCAGTGCGCGCTCACGGCGGCGGCCAGGTGCGCGATCTTCCCACCCGCGTAGTCGCCGAGGATCTTCTGCGTCTCGCTCTCCATCTTTTCTTCTTCGTTCTTGATGAAGGGGACGACGTTGCCGACGATGTCCATCGAAGGCATGCCCGGATAACCGGCGCCGGAGATCGCCTGCAGGGTCGCGCCGAGGATCTTCCTGATGCCGAAAGGCTTGAGCGGCGCCAGGCCCAGCGCCATGGTGATCGTGGAGCAGTTCGGGTTCGTAACGATAGCGCCGTCCCAACCACGGTTCTTGCGCTGCGCGGGGATGATCGCCAGGTGTTCGGCGTTCACTTCGGGGATGAGCAGCGGCACGTCGGGTTCCATGCGATGGTTGCGCGAATTCGAAACCACGAAGTGGCCGGCGCCCGCGAAGGCCTGCTCGATCTCGCCCGCGACCGATGCGTCCATCGCGGAGAACATCAGCTTGGGCGCGCCGTTCGTCGGCTTCGCTTCATGCACCGTCTGGCGGGCGATCGACTCCGGCACACCGCCGTCGAGCGTCCAGTTGGCCGCCTCGATGTATTTCTTTCCGGCGCTGCGGCGGCTCGCTCCCAGCCAGGTCACTTCGAACCACGGGTGGCCCTGGAGGAAACGGATGAACTGTTGGCCAACCATTCCGGTCGCGCCCAAAACACCGACTTCGACTCTTCGTTCCATAGCGGTTTTCTCCCCCCGGCGATACTGGCCGGGAGCTGATGCAGCGGTTTAGTTTGCCGTCTTGAGTTGCTTGACGAGGTTGCGGAAAAGTTCCACGGCCTGGACCAGTTGCTTCTTGGGGACCCGCTCTTCAGCGGTGTGCGCAACGTGAATCGTACCGGGCCCCAGCAGCAGCGGCTGGCCCCAATTGGTCAGCTTGGGGATATCGGTAGTGTACTTGACGACGGTCGTCTCGAAACCGGGCACGGACTTCATGCGGATCGCGGGCGTGCGGACGGGGTAGCTGACCGTAACCCGAGCATCGAAGACGGCGTCGATCTGCTCGATCGCCTCGTCCATGTCGCTGACGACACGGACAACGGCTGTCGCCGAGGCGTGGTCGGGAATGACATTCGCCGCACGCCCCCCGGAGATCAGCCCGATGCTGCAGGTGCTGTCGCCGAGCACGGGATCGACCGGGAGTTCCAGACTCCGAAGTCTTTCGAGGTTGTCGAGAAGCTTGTTGATGGCCGAGTCGCCGAGTTCGGCGTACGCCGAATGAGCCATCTTGCCGTTGGCTTCGATCTCGATTCGCAGATTGCCTTTGGAGCCGAGAGCAAGCTTGTTCCCGGTCGGCTCGCCGTTGATAAGGTACTTCGGTCCGGGCGAATGCGCGTTGGCGAAATGCGCTCCGATCCCGTCGATCTCCTCGCCGACGACGAACAGCATCGCGAAATCGCGGACGCCTTCTTCAAGCAGCGCCTCCGACGCCTTGATCATCGAGGCGCTGATGCCCTTGGTGTCGCAGGCGCCGCGTCCCCATACGAATTCAGCGTCTTCCTTCGATGGGATGAACGGCGGGACGGTATCGAGGTGAGTCGAGAAGACGATCTCCGGCCGCCCCCAGTGCGCATAAACGTTGTAGCGGTCCTTTTCGACCTCGATGCGCTCGGCCTGGCCACCGTACTTGTCGGCAAGCGGCTTGAGGTAGTCGTGGAAATACTGGCCGATGGCCAGCTCGTTTCCCGTCACCGACTCGATGTCGATGAAGGCCCGCGTGAGTGCAAAAACGTCCATGGAACCGGAATCCGGGGTCAGGCGGCTGCGCCGAAGAGTTGTCGGCAGGAACGGAAACGCCCGTTACAGGCGAGAGCTTGAGTCCCGCTTGTCTTTTGAGAATATCGGATTGGCTGGGAGGGGTCAAACCTCGATGCGAGTATGGAGCATGATCCGGTCCGCGGTTTGACGTTGCAATGTGAGACGTTCTCATGGTGAGCAAAGCAGAATGTTGCCCAATGCATCGAGGTACTGAAGCCCTTCAGTCTTTTTTTGCCGGTCCAGCCGGCATAGCATGAGGACAAGGGGGGCAGGAATCATCCAGATCGACTTTCCGACTTCACGGCGCTCGCCTCTAGCAGCCCGTGGTGAAAGTCAGGCGGGCGGCGTTACGCGCCTTGGGGTCGATTGCGTAAGGTGTGGCTGCTCCAGTAACGCAGCAGCGCGCTCACCGAGCAACCGCAGGAGCCCGCCGCGCCTTCCACGGGACTTTCACCACGGACTGCTAGCGGCTGCCTCCCCCATTGCGCCGCGGGCATCCTTGACCGCGCGGTGGGAAAAACAGAGTAAAAATCAAGGAGGTGATATCACGCCCAGGCGTCTCCGACGAAGTTTGTCCTTCGTAGCGCCGGCAAGCCCGGCCAGGCCGTCAAGGCCCTCCCCGACAGGGCCGGCTGTGGTCTGCCCGGCGGCCCCAAGCTGCCTTGACCTGCATTTCTCGCCACGTGGGGAAGCGAAGTGCCTGCGGGTCACGAGACACGAAGCACGGACTTTACGGCCGTTCGGTTCGCCGTGGGTGCGCAAGGGTCGCAGCACCAGAAACCTCCGCCCGGACCGTCGCACCCGCCGACAAGTCACGGCTTGCCGGCACACGTTCGCACGGCATTTCCCACCATTTCCCGGCATTTCCCGGCATTTCCCGGGGGGTGGGGGGGGCCTGAGCAAGTGTTCAAGCGCCGCCAGCGACGTCTCTCCAAAAAGTGTGCAGTTTTCGGTTGCCATTGACAGTGGGGAGACATGCAGGCTGTCCGCTGCTCCCGTCGCACTGCGGGCTGCTTCCGCTGCGGCAAACGCACAATGAACCCATGCTGAGAAAGGGGAACGTTCTATAGTGCGTTGACACGATCCGGCCAGGTTTGACGGCTTCCGGCCCTATTTGCTAGCTTGACGGTTGGCTTGCGGATTGTTTCGCCGCCCCTTCCTGTCTGCAATCCCATATTTGTAAGGGCCGTCCGGCCGCCGTCTCATCGCCGGGCGAACGAATGCCCCTGTGGAGGAACTAACGATTGGCAGCAACCGATAGGCATCTGTTCACCTCCGAGTCCGTCACCGAGGGACATCCCGACAAGCTCTCCGACCATATTTCCGATGCCGTCCTGGATGCGGTGATGGCTGCTGATCCGCGCGGCCGCGTCGCCTGCGAGACGCTCGTGACAACGGGTCTCTGCGTCGTTGCGGGCGAAATCTCGACCAGCGCCAAGCTCGACTTCACGAAGATCGCGCGCGAGACCATCCGTGAAGTGGGTTATACGCGGCCCGAATTCGGTTTCGACTACCAGAACTGTGCGGTCGTCAATTGTCTCGACGAGCAATCGCCTGACATCGCGATGGGCGTCGATCCCGGCGGCGCGGGCGATCAAGGGCTCATGTTCGGCTTCGCCTGCGACGAGACGCCGGAGCTGATGCCGGCGCCGATCATGCTCGCCCACAAGCTGGTCCGCAAGCTGTCGGAAGTCCGCCGCGACGACGAGCTCGACTACCTTCGGCCGGACGGCAAGTCCCAGGTCACGGTCGAGTACGTCGAGGGCAGGCCCGCCCGCGTTGACGCCGTCGTCATCTCCTCCCAGCACAGCGATGCTGTCGATATCCAAAAGCTGCGCCGCGAGATCACCGACCACGTCATCCGGCCCATCATTCCGGGCGGCATGATTGACGCCGATACCAAGTTCCACATCAACCCCACCGGCCGCTTCGTCGTGGGTGGTCCGCACGGCGACACCGGCCTGACCGGCCGCAAGATCATCGTCGATTCATACGGTGGGACGGGCCGTCACGGCGGCGGCGCTTTCTCCGGCAAGGACCCGACGAAGGTCGACCGTTCCGCCTGCTACATGGCGCGGCACATCGCCAAGAACATCGTTGCGGCCGAGCTCGCACAACGCTGTGAAGTTCAGCTTGCCTACGCCATCGGCGTGGCCGACCCGGTTTCGGTAATGGTCGATACCTTTGGTACGGGCAGCGATGACGCCAAGCTGGCGGAAGCCGTGCGCAAGGTGTTCCCGCTGACGCCGAAAGGCATCATCGAATATCTGGACCTGCGACGGCCCATCTACCAGGCGACGGCCGCCTATGGGCATTTCGGCCGTCACGAGGAAAGCTTTACCTGGGAGAAGACCGACCAGGCGCAAGTGCTGAAGTTCGAAGCCGGTTCCTAGACTGTATTTCTTACCACGTGGCGAGGCGAAGTGCGTGAGAGGGCCGTCAGGACGAGGCGCGAGCCGCTTGGTGCGCGCAGGCGTACTTGACAGTACGTCGAGCACGGCAAGCAAGCGCAACGAAGTCATGGCGGTCGTATCGCGTGCTTCGACCGTCGGGTGGTGAGAAATGCAGGTCAGACTGTCTCGGACGAACCAACGGTTCCCGACAACTGGCGAGGTTCCGCACGGACCGGCAAGCCGGTCAACGGACCGCCGCTCGAACTTGACTCGAACGTGAACCTGGCCAACGAAAAAATAGCGAGGGAAAATAGAGATTCGAGGCGAAAATGTCAACAGCTACGGCAACTCCCGGCGATGTCAAAGACCGCTCTCTGGCCGAGGTCGGCAAGAAGCGTATCGAATGGGCCTTCCAGTGGATGCCCGTTCTCGGCTCCATCCGCAATGAGTTCCAGACGGCCCGGCCCCTGCAGGGAATTCGCATTTCCGCCTGCCTGCACGTAACGACGGAGACCGCCAATCTCATGATCGCGCTGCGGGACGGTGGCGCGGATGCGGTGCTGTGCGCTTCGAATCCGCTGTCGACGCAGGACGACGTGGCCGCCTCTCTGGTCGAGGACTACGGTATTCCGACCTATTCGATCAAGAGTGAGGACAACGACACCTATTACGCCCACATCCAGGCCGCTCTCGAGCACAAGCCGCACATCACGATGGACGACGGCGCCGATCTGGTGCATCAGCTCCACACCGAACGCACCGACGTGGCCGACGGCGTCCTCGGCGGCACCGAGGAAACGACCACGGGCGTCGTCCGGCTGCGCGCGATGGCGAAGGAGGGCGTTCTCAAGTTCCCGATCGTGGCCGTCAACGACGCCATGACCAAGCACTTCTTCGACAACCGCTACGGTACGGGGCAATCGACGATCGACGGCATCCTGCGCGCCACGAATGTGCTGCTGGCCGGACTCAACGTCGTGGTCGCCGGCTATGGCTGGTGCGGACGCGGTGTCGCCAGCCGCGCCCGCGGGCTCGGCGCCAGCGTCATCGTCACCGAAGTCGACCCCACCCGCGCCCTGGAAGCCGTGATGGACGGTTTCCGGGTCATGCCGATGAGCGAGGCCGCCGCGGCCGGCGACATCATCGTCACCGTCACCGGCGACAAGCACGTCGTCGGCAAACATCACTTCGAGAACATGAAGGACGGCGCGATCGTCGCCAACTCCGGCCACTTCAACGTCGAGCTGGATCTCGAAGGCCTTGCTTCCCTCACCGCCTCGCGCCGCACCGTCCGCGAATTCGTCGAGGAATATACATTGCACAACGGCCGCAAGGTGTTCGTGCTGGCCGACGGCCGCCTGGTCAACCTCAGCGCGGCGGAAGGCCACCCCGCGGCCGTCATGGACATGAGTTTCGCCAACCAGGCGCTGGCAGCCCGTTACCTGGCGGAGACGCACGGCCACTTAGCGATCGGCGTGCACAGTGTGCCGGAAGAGATCGACAAGAACGTCGCGCGTCGGAAGCTCGATTCGATGAATGTCCGCATCGACACTCTCTCCGATGAACAAGAGCAGTACCTCTCAAGCTGGCAGGAAGGCACCTAGCGAGCCCTGCCCGCGACAGGGTAGGCCCATCCCGTCCGGCACGAGATCGCCCTCACAGGCGGCCGTGCGCCAGAGCACGTCGGCGGGCCTCAAAAAAAAACGGAACAGGAAGGGGCCGTTCCTACGTCTATCTCTGCAGGAGAAGCGTTTCCGAATAGAGAGGAGGTAGAAGATGAAACGATTCGCTTGGTTTGCGATCGGCGGCGGCTTGGGTGCGGCCGCCGCCGTGCTCTATGCGCCCCGGAAGGGGAGTGAGACTCGGAAAGTGATCCGGGAGAAGAGCGAACAGAGCTTCAAGCTCGCTGCCGAGAAGGGCAAGCAGGTTGGCGGACAGAGCTGGGCCGCGGTCAACCGCGGCGTCGACTGGGCCGAAAACGCGTCGGAATCCGTCGCTCGGAAGGTCAAATCCATCGCGGCCTGACGAGTTGCCGCTGCATCGAGTCCAGGACGGGCTCACGCCCATGCCTCTGGACGCGGCGTGAACAGCTTCAGGCTTTCTCGGCGCCGGGCTTTCCGTTCTCGACCACAAACGAGGCCCGGGTGGAGATCGATCCCCCGGGCTTCTCTACGAAATCCATCACGCGGTAGTCGGCCTTGAACATCCCGGGCGTGAGCAGGCAGCTTACATAACCGCGCTGATTGTTGAAGAACTTCACGAAAGGGTTCTCGGACAGAATCTGTTCCGTGTCTTCCCGCACATCCGAGCCGTCGCCGCCGGAGCTGAGGGATGTGCCGATAAACTCGGTCGCCACCGGCGCGGAACCGGGATCATTCAGGTCCTCCGGCAGGTCACAGACCCAGTGGTTGTGGATGTCACCGGTGAGCACGACCGTGTTGTCGATCGAGGACTCTTTCAGGAACGAAAGGAAGCGGCTCAATCCCGCCGGGTAGGCGGCCCACTTGTCCATGCTGTATCTCTTCTCCGGACCAGCAGTGCGGTCGACCGGCGCCATCATCACCTGTTGCGGGATCACCTTCCAACGCGCCGGCGTTTGCTGCAGGCCGTTCAACAGCCAGCTTTCCTGTTCGCTGCCGAGCATCGTGGCATCCGGATCGAAGACCTCTTCGCAGAAGGGTTTGGTGCCGTCGCCGCAGGGCTGATCGGTCCGGTATTGGCGGGTGTCGAGCACATCGAATTGCGCAAGATCGCCGTAGGTCAGACGCCGATAGAGACGCATGTCAACGCCCGCGGGCAATGACGAGCGCCGCAGCGGCATGTTCTCGTAGTAGGCCTGATAGGCCGCTGACCGGCGGGCCAGAAAGGCTTCGCGCTCCATCGGGCCTCTCTCTTCGGGGATGTCGGACGCATAGTTGTTGTCAAGCTCGTGATCGTCCCACGTCACGCTCCACGGGAAGGCCGCGTGCGCGGCTTGCAGGTCGGGATCGGACTTGTAGAGCGCATAGCGGTTGCGATAGTCCTCCAACGTCATGATTTCGGGGCTGTTGTGCAGGCGCGGCTGCCCTTCCGCCGGCGGCCCTTCGTAGATGTAGTCCCCCAAGTGAAAGACGATGTCGATGTCTTCCGCAACCATGTGGCGGTAGGCGGTATAGTAGCCGCTCTCGTAGTGCTGGCACGAAGCAAATGCCAATCGCAGGTGATCGAGCCCGGCATGAGCCGCGTCGGCTGTCCGCGTGCGGCCCCGGGGACTTTCCTCCGACCCGGCGCGAAACTCGTACCAGTAGTGACGCCCCGGTTCCAGGCCCTGCACCTCGACGTGCACCGAGTGCCCCCACTCCGGTGATGCCGTTACAGTCCCCTTTTGGACCTCCTGCAACATGTTCGAGTCCGAGGCGAGCCGCCAACCCACCTCGTATGACACATCGGGAGGCAGCCCGCCGCCGTTCAGCGGATCGGGCGCCAACCGCGTCCAGAGCACGACGCCGTCCGGAGCAGGATCGCCGGAGGCCACCCCCAGCGTGAACGGGTTCGTCGAAAACCGGGGCTCCCCCGCGCCGCATCCGGAAAGCCCCACAAGCGGCAGGCCGGCCAGCGACGCTCCGCCGATCAGGAAACGCCGGCGATCAAGCCGCCTGCGATGAATCGTGTCGAGGAATCCAATGCTCATCATTCTGCTCCGCACGTGCCGCAGGAGGGTCCCAACGGTTCTCTGTGCCTGGTCTGCATTTCTCGCCGCGTGGGAGGCGAAGTGCGCGCGGGCCGCGAGACATGAATCACGGCAGTCTCGTCGCGCTCTTCCCCCGTCAAATGGTGAGAAAGGCAGGCTGGTTCTCTGTCAATGGTACCTTTTTCCCTTCGAACGCCGGGGGTCGTCCGCTCCGGAATCAGTCGGGTTCCCTTTCCACAACGCTCTCCTGACGAGGTTCGACCTTTGCGCTCCGCTGCGAAAGCCGCTTCCCTGCCCTACGCCGCAGCGGCCCGGATGCAGGCCGCCGGCAACCAGTTAACCGGTCGCGACGTTTTCAAGCTTCAGACGGACCGTCGAAGAGGAGCGGGGGCAGCGTGACGAACAGGCCTCGATGCATGAATTCGCAGCACGATCACTACCCCACCCCAGGCCTTCCACGCAGTCCCTTTTCTCCGAACAGCATGTCGCGCGGCTTGCTGTCCTTTGTGTTGAGGTAGTCGACAAACAGGCTCCGATAGGTGTCGACGACGTAATCCTCTTTCGAGAAGCCGAGGCGCTGAGCGGTCCGGTCGATCCATTGCGGCGCGCCCTCCAACTCCAGGTAGTCCCCGATCGGTGTTTCGTCAAGCAGGATCTTGCCGCGTTCCCTCGGCTTCCGAAACTCCGTGCGGAACTTCTCATACTGCCAGGCGGGTTCGAAGTCGAGGGCCTCGAGGATTCGCGCGAGTTGAACCGGGTCGTCCGCCGTGATCTCGAACTCCTCGAGAATCTTGTAGTCTTCCTGGTGTTCGATGGGGAGCTTGACGGTGAGCTTGCAGCGCTTGCCGGCTTCGCGGACCCGCAGCAGGCGGCCCGTCGTCAGCCAGACGTTGCCGCGCCGATCGTAGACCGCATTCCTCTCATGGTGACGTTTGCGAGATACACGCCATCCGAAGCGGCGCAGAGCGGCCCGGGTGCGCTCGACGCCGGCAATTCTCAGCTTGACCTCGGTCTCCCTCATGACACATCCCGGGGGACGGTCTGCAATCGGCAAGCGGTCCTTGCAAGCAAGACGCCGCGTCGACCGGCCCGACTGCTCCGAGTGGTCAGCTGTCTCGATCGACCACCCACTCGGTCACCGAGTAGAGAGCGCGCTTGTAATTCGAATCCGGCAGAGTGGTCAATTGCGCCACCGAAGTATCGATGTAATCGAGTGCGCGCGCCCGGACCCGTTCGATCGCCCCGTACTTGTGGAGCACGCCGAGAACCGCAGCCAGCGGTGTCCGCTCATAGGCCCGGTCTTCCATCACGCGCTGCACCATGGCGCGTTCCTGCGAAGTGCACTGTTTGAGAGCGAGGATTAACGGCAAGGTCACCTTGCCTTCTCGCAAGTCGCTGCCCACGGGCTTGCCCAGCACGTGCTCCGAGGCGGTGAAATCGAGCAGGTCATCAACAAGCTGAAAGGCCATCCCGAGGTTCCAGCCGTAGTCGCCGAGACGCTGCTCCTGTTGCGAGTCCGCCCCGGCCAGAATCGCCCCCAAGCGGGCGCAGACCGAGAACAGATAGGCCGTCTTGCGATGAACGAGTGACAGGTGCTCGTCCTCGGTGACCTCCAGGCGGCCCAGCCATTCGAGTTGCATCAACTCGCCCTCGACCATCATCTGCGTCAATTCAATCAGCAGGTCCAGGATGTAGAAATTGCGCTCTCGCAGAGCCAGATTGAAGGCCTGCATGTACAGCCAGTCTCCTGCCAGGACGCTTGTTTGATTACCCCAGCAGAGGTTGATCGACGGCTTTCCGCGGCGTGTATCCGCCCTGTCAATGACATCGTCGTGCACCAGCGTCGCCGTGTGGATGATCTCCACGACCGCGCCAAGCCGGATCGCCGCGTCACCCCGATAGCCGCAAGCGCCCGACGACAGCAGCAACAGCGCTGGGCGCAGGCGCTTGCCGCCGCTCTTCTGGAGGTGGTGACTGATTGCCGTGACGGTGTCGACGGAGCAGATCGTGTCCGTGCCGATCTCTTTTTCGACTCGCTTCAGGTCCGCGGCGAGAAGGTTCTGCACTTCTCGACGGGATATCGACGGTGTATTGATGGTGGGCATGCGCGGGGGGGAGAAGTGAGAGACTAAGTTTATACTCCAAAGCCGGATGCAGGCAAACCAAAGAGATCGCAAAAGTTACGCGTGGTTTGCGCCGCAACCTGCTCGTAACGTAGGCCTTTCAATTCGGCCAGACGCCGGACCGTGTGAACTGCGTAGCACGGCTCGTTGCGGCGGACTTTTCGATAGGGCGCCGGCGTCAGATACGGGGCGTCGGTTTCCACCAGAATCCGTTCCAGCGGAACCCGTTCCGCACCGGCCCGAACGTCGTCCGCTCGACGAAAGGTAAGCACTCCTCCGTACGCCACATGGAAACCACGCTCGACCGCCTGGACGGCCTGTTCCTCGTTGCCGACAAAGCAATGCAGGAGACAACCTTGTTCGCCTGAACCCAGGAATGCGTCCAGCAGCGTGAGCGTATCCTCCCACGCATCCCGCTCATGGATCACGATCGGCTTGCCGGCCGTCAGGGCAATCTCGATCTGCCGGACGAAGACTTCCCGTTGCCGTTCGCGAGGCGAGTTGTCGTAATGGAAGTCCAAGCCGACCTCGCCGACCGCGAGCACCTTCGGGTGATCGATCAACCGTCGAAGATTCTCGAAAGCGGCTTCGTCGGCCTTCGCCGCGTCGTGGGGATGAATGCCGACCGTTGCATAGACCGGCTCGTATTCGTCGGCCAGGCGGACCGCGGCTTCGAGGTCAGGCGGTCCGTCCCCCGTACCGATGGAGAGCACCGCGACAACACCCGCTTCCCGAGCCCGCTCCAGCACCTTGTCCCGATCCGGCGCAAAAGCCCGATCATCGAGGTGGCAATGGGAATCGATGATCAAGTCAGAACACCCTGCCCCGGATTCAAGTTACCGATTGCACGCTGTTCGAGATTTCATAGGCATGCGCAAGAAGACGCCGCAAGAGGCGCTGCAAGACGCAAGAATCAAGACATGGGAGCACCTGTCCCCCTTGGTTTGCGGAACCTGCTCGCGTCGGACCTGAAGCGACTCCATGTTATATTACCCGTTGTGATATTCATGGCCGATGCCTCAGTTCCTTCCTAACCGCTACCGAGGAAAGCTCATCATCGTCGAGGGCATCGACGGCTCCGGAAAGTCTACACAGCTCGCTCTCCTCAGCCAGTGGCTGCGTTCCCAGGAGATCGCTGTCGCATTCAGCGAGTGGAACTCATCGGAACTGGTGCGCGGCACGACCAAACTGGGCAAGAAGAAGCAGATGTTCACTCCGACAACGTTCAGCCTCATCCACGCGACCGACTTCGCCGACCGTTCCGAGCGCTACCTGGTTCCGATGCTGAAGGCCGGCGCCGTGGTCTGCGCGGACCGTTACGCCTTCACGGCTTTTGCCCGTGACGTCGCCCGCGGCGTAAGCCGTCGTTGGGTTCGCAACCTGTATCGTTTCGCGGTGCGGCCGAGCATCGCGTTCTATTTCCGAGTGCCGCTCAATGTCGCCCTGGATCGCATCCTGGGTGGCCGAGCCGCTCTCAAGTACTACGAAGCGGGCATGGACCTCGGTCTCAGCCGCGATGTCGAAGAGAGCTTCCGCGTTTTTCAAAGCCGCATCCTCGACGAATACGAAGCGATGGCGCAGGAAGTCGGTTTCCACGTGATCGACGCGACAGGGTCGATCGAAGAGCAGCAACAACAGATGCGCAAAGTGGTCCATAAGCAGATCGGCGAGAGCCTGAAGGACGATGTCCTTCGCGCGCCGGTCGGGAGAGAGTATGGCTTCCAGGGCACCGCTCCAGTTCTATGACGAGCCGCTTCCCGGCATCGACTGCTCGGAGCTGCGGGGCAAGCTGATTGTCATCGAAGGGCCGGATTCCGTAGGCCGCTCCACCCAGATCGCCCAGTTGCGGTTCTGGTTGGAGCAACAGGGTCACGCCGTCATCGATACCGGCATGGCGCGCTCAGCCCTGACCCAAAGGGGCATTCAGCAAGCCAAGGAAGGACATACCCTCGGCCCGACCACGATGACGCTCTTTTACACGACCGACTTCGCCGACCGTCTCGAGAACGAAATCATCCCCGCCTTGCGCGCCGGCTTTGTCGTGCTCACCGATCGCTATATCTTCTCGATCATGGCGCGCGCCATAGCCCGCCGACAGGACCGCAAGTGGATCGAACAGGTCGCTGGTATCGCGCTGGTTCCCCACGCGATCTACTATCTTCGTGCGGAAATCGATGATCTGGTCGCCCGTGTCGTGGTCGGCCGCGGCTCCTTTGAATATTGGGAAAGCGGTATGGACATTCCGATCGGACGCGACCGCTACGAGAGCTTCATCAAGTATCAGCAGCGCGTCATCAAAGCACTCGACGAAATGGCCGAGCGCCACGACTTCACGCGGATTGACGCGACAAAGCGGCCCGACCAGATCTTCCTCCTCTTGCAGCGCTCCATCAAACGGATCATCGGCCATGAAGGACAGGGCGCCGGCGTCGACCTGGTCAGCGTGTAAGAGGCGCAGCGGCCACCCGCTTCTTACCTGCATTTCTCACGACGTGGTGTGAAGGATGCCCGTGAGAAGGCCGTCAGGAGGAGGCGCGAGCCGCTTGGCGCGCGCAACAAGGCCGTTACGGTTTTTCACGAATCACGAGTCACGAAACACGAATCACGGCCTTTTTACCGCGTGCTTCGACCGCCAGGTGAGGATAAATGCAGGCCAACCCTCAGATCCCTGGCACCGGAAACTGCGTGCACATCTCCTCGACTTCGTTGCGGACCGAGTTGAGTGCGCCATCGTCCCCATGGTTCTCGAGCGCCTTGACCATCCAGGCAGCCAACCGGCGCATCTCACCTTCCCGCATGCCCCGCGTCGTCGCAGCGGGTGTTCCGAGGCGGATGCCGCTCGGCCGGAGAGGAGGGTTCGGATCGTCGGGAATGATCTGCTTGTTCGTTGTGATGGAGACGGCGTCAAGGGTCTCTTCCGCCACGCGGCCGTCGATCCCGAAGCTCGAGACGACGTCGATCACCATCATGTGATTCCCGGTCCCGCCGGTAATCAACTCGGCCCCTGCCTCCACCAGGGTTTCGGCAAGCACCTTGGCGTTGGTGAGGACCTGCCGGCAGTACTCCCGGAATTCCGGTTGTTGCGCCTTCCCTAAGGTGACGGCGACGCCCGCGACCTGGTTCATGTGCGGCCCGCCCTGCAGGCCGGGAAAGACCGACTTGTTGATGTCTCTTGCAAATTTCTTCTTGCAGACGATCATGCCACCGCGGGGGCCGCGCATGCTCTTGTGCGTGGTCGTGGTAACGAAGTCGAAGCCGGCGTCGCAGGGATTCCTCATTACGCCGCCGGCGATGAGGCCGCCGATGTGCGAGACATCGGCCATGGTGAGCGCATCGACCTCATCGGCAATCTCTTTGAACTTGACGTAGTCGTAGTCGCGCGGATAGGAGGAGTAGCCGCAGAGCACGATCTTCGGCTTGGCTGCGAGCGCTGTCTTGCGCAGCTCGTCGAAGTCGATACGGCCCTCTTCCTCCGGGAAGGTCTTGTAGCGAATGAAGTTGTAGATCTTGCCCATGTGCGAGACCGGAGCGCCGTGCGTCAGGTGACCGCCATGAGAGAGGTCCATACCCAACACGGTGTCGCCCGGCTTCAGGAACGCCATGTAGACAGCTTGGTTCATCGGCGAGCCCGATAGAGGCTGCACATTGGCGTGCTCCGCCCGGAAGAGCTCTTTGGCGCGCCGGCGGGCTATGTTTTCGATGATGTCGGTGTATTGCTGTCCGCCGTAGTAGCGGCGGCCGGGGTAGCCTTCGGAGTATTTGTTGGTGAAGACCGAGCCGAGGCAGGCGAGCACCTCCGGATAGGTATAGTTCTCTGAAGGAATCAGCTCGATCCCCCTCCTCTGACGCGCCTCCTCGCCGAGCATGGCGTTGTAGGTCTCTGGGTCAGACTGCTTGAGCAGGTCGCGGTGGGTGGTCATGGGTTTGCTTCTCCAACAAAAAAGCCCGGGATCGCCATTGACGGCGCCCAGGCGAACGGCTGTGTGTCACGCCGCGCTCCGTCGTGGTCGGTTTCACTCCCACTCGCCAGTGGCGCGGCTCGGTTTGCAAGGTAATCCCCAGTTATACTCCGCGCAACATGCGCGCGCAACTGCGAACGAAAAGCCGGCAACCCGCTCGGCTGCCGCAGCGGAGACGTCATTGGCCCGTGCTATGATTCATTCGTTTCGGGGGGGGTTCGCACACCATGCAACGACGCCTTTTTCTCTATCAGACGCTAGGGGCCTTGGGCTTGAGCGCTGCCTGTTCTGCTCCCGAGCGGGAGCCTGAGGCGGAAGCAGCCTCGCTCAATCCGGCGAAGCTCGATGAGGCGGCGGCATTCGTAAAAAAATGGGTGGACGACGGTAAACTCCGAGCGGCCAGCCTGACCGTGGGACTCAATGGCGAACGGTTCGCGCGGGGTTTTGGCGATGCCAAGGATGACGCTGACACGATCTTTCTTTTGGCGTCGATCACCAAGCCCATGACTGCCATCGCAATGATGGTTCTCGCCGACCGCGGCGAATTGACCCTCGAGGACCCGGTGCACAAGTTCATCCCCGAGTTCACCGGTGGTGACCGCAAGGACATCACCATCAAGGACATTCTTTGTCACACCTCCGGATTGCCCGATCAGCTCCCCGAGAATGTCGAACTGCGCAAGCGTCATGCTCCGCTCGAAGAGTTCGTCGAGCGTGCGATCAAGACACCGCTGCTGTTCAAGCCGGGCGCCGAGCAGAAGTACCAGAGCATGGGGCTGCTGCTGGCGTCCGAGGTCGCGCAACGCATCACCAACAAGCCCTTCCGCGATTTCCTCAAGGAAGTCGTGTTCGCCCCGCTCGGCATGCAACACAGCGCACTCGGATTGGGCGGCTTCAAGATCCCCGATACGGCGCAGTCTCAGGTCGAGGAGGCCCCGGCTCTCTACGGCGGTGGAGACAACAGCAGTTGGGACTGGAACAGCCTCTACTGGCGTGACCTCGGGGCCCCCTGGGGAGGAGCCCATTCCACCGGCAGCGACCTGACGAGGCTGCTCGATTATTTCCTCGATCCGGACGACCGCGTATTGAAGCCCGAGACGGCCCGCGCCATGCTCGCGAATCAGAACGGAGACCTCGCGGCTTGGGGTATCGGCTTTGCCGTCGCGCCCGGCTCGTTCGGCAAAGGCTGCTCCGACCGGACGTTCGGCCATTCCGGCGCAACCGGGACCCTTTTCTGGGCCGATCAAGGGAGCAGGCTGACCTTCGTCATGCTGACGACACTCCCGGCGCGTGTCTCGCGAGAGACGCTCATCAACCCCGTATCGGACATGGTGTCCGAGGCGGTCGCGGCGAATGCCTGAATAAGGGCGGGCAAAAGGGTTCCCTGCTCGCCCCCATGGGTCTGATTCCAAGAACTGAGCAGTATTTCGAATTCGAAGCCCGAGGCACGAACGGGCACAGCGAACTCGTCTTCGGCATGCTGATGCTGTCGGCGGTGCGCGAGATCGACTGGAGCGACGCCGCCATCGCGCCCCCCGCCCTCCTCGCCCCTCATCACGATCCCTCTGAGCTACAGCATCGCCAGTGGTATGGCGATCGGCTTCATCTCCTTTACCGTGCTGAAGTTGCTGCGGGGCGATTACCGCCGTAGCGGTTGGCTGGCCTACCACTTGACCGCACTCTTCGTGCTGCGCTTCGTGCACCTGGGCTCGGCGGGCCAGCCGCATCCCGGTCATGACAGAAGATAATATTAGCCTAATCGACTAAGATCTATCCATGTCTCTGATTTCAAACGAAATATACTTCCTGATCCATACTTGACAACATATGACTTATATTTTATTATTTATGTAGAGTTACATTGATCCCAAGGAGGTGCCTGATGAATCTGATCAAACACACACATCGCGGTATGACGCCCTGGTTCGATGACATCGACCGCTGGTTTGACACGGCTTTTGCCCCCATCCGTAGCGGTCCTCGCGAAGGTGCTTGGAGCCCCAGCGTGGACATCAGCGAGGACGACGGCAAGATCCTCGTGAAGGCGGACTTGCCGGGCGTGGACGAGAAAGACCTTTCCGTGAGAGTCGAGGACAACGTTCTTGTCGTCTCAGGCAAGCGGAAGTTCGAGAAAGAGAGCGAAGACGAGAACTTCCATCGGCTCGAGCGGGTCTACGGCTCGTT
Source organism: Bryobacterales bacterium (assembly GCA_026713545.1). GTDB lineage: Bacteria > Acidobacteriota > Terriglobia > Bryobacterales > UBA6623 > JAPPLB01. Next base: position 127,456 of record JAPOOG010000129.1, on the reverse strand, counting down.
CGAGCGGAGCTTCACGCTCCCGGACAGCGCCGCAACCGACAAGATTGCGGCCAAGTACGACAACGGGGTGCTGAAGGTGGAGATCCCGAAGATCGCGGCCAAACCGAAGAAGGCGAAGGTGGTCAAGATCGGTTGATGTGAATGCCAGCGGGCGGGTCGTCCCGGCGGCGCCCCGCCCGTCAGGTTTCTCGCGAAGAACCCACCGCGGCCAAGGGCGCAGTGACCTGCACGACATGACCCGTTCCCGGCCTGCTTCCCCACAGCGGGCTCCTTTCGATGGCAACCCAGAGGAATGCATATGATTCGCTTCGACAAGTTCACGCAGAAGGCCCAGGAGGCCGTGCAACAGGCGCAGGAGCTCGCCGCTGCATCGAATCAGCAGCAAATTCACCCGGCGCATCTGCTCATCACGCTGGTAGAGCAAGAAGAAGGCGTCGTGCAGTCCGTGCTGTCGAAGTGCGGCATTCAGCCCGCTGCTGTCGCACAGGAAGCCCGCGGACTGCTGGAAGAGATACCGCAGGTCAGCGGCGCGGAGGGCGGCTCCCATTTGGCCCCGCCGCTGAACGAGGTGTTCCAGAAAGCGCATAAGGAAACCGCGCGTTTCAAGGACGAGTACGTCTCGACCGAGCACTTGCTTCTCGCGATGTCCGCGCTGAAGCACGATCCGGCAGGGCGGTTGCTCAACAAGATGGGCGCCGCGCATGAGCCGATCTTGCAGGCTTTGGTCACGATCCGCGGCACGCAGCGCATCACCGACCAAAACCCCGAGGCCAAGTATCAGGCGCTCGAGCGCTATGCCGTCGATTTGACCGAGGCGGCCCGCCAAAGCAGGCTCGACCCCGTCATCGGTCGTGATGAAGAGATTCGGCGTGTCATTCAAGTCCTCTCCCGAAGGACGAAGAACAACCCGGTGCTCATCGGCGAGCCGGGTGTCGGCAAGACCGCGATCGTAGAAGGTCTGGCCCTGCGGATCATCAAGGGGGATGTTCCCGAGACGCTCAAGAATAAGAGGCTGGTCTCGCTCGACCTGTCGGCGATGGTCGCGGGAACCAAGTTCCGCGGCGAGGTCGAGGACCGCCTGAAGGCCGTTCTCAAGGAGATTGAAGAGTCCGACGGCAGGATCATCTGTTTCATCGATGAGCTGCATACGCTTGTCGGGGCCGGAGCCGCCGAGGGCTCGATCGACGCCGCCAACATGCTCAAGCCGGCCTTGGCGCGCGGCGTGCTGCGTTGCATCGGCGCGACGACTCTCAACGAGCACCGCAAGTACGTCGAGAAGGACGCCGCGCTCGAACGGCGCTTTCAGACCGTGATGGTGCAGGAGCCGGATGTAGCGGACGCGATCGCCATCCTGCGCGGCCTCAAGGAAACGTATGAGATCCACCACAGCGTGCGATACACCGATCCGGCGATCATCGCCGCCGCGACGTTGTCGCATCGCTACATCAGCGACCGCTTTCTACCGGACAAGGCCATCGACCTCATTGACGAAGCGGGAGCGGCCTTGCGCATGCAAATCGATTCCGTTCCGGTGGAGGTCGACCAAATCGAGCGCCGCGTGATGCAACTCGAGATCGAAAAGCAGGCGCTCCAGAAGGAGACGGACCGTTCCTCGAAGGAACGTCTCCACACGATCGAAAGCGAACTGGAGGATCTGCGCTCGCAAGGGATGAATCTTCGTGAGCGATGGCAGTCGGAGAAGCAGCTCATCGATCGCGTCAAAGTGCTGAAAGAAAAACACGAGACTCTCCGCAATGAAGAAGAGGAAAGCAGCCGCAAGGGCGACCTCCAGCGCGCGGCCGAGATTCGCTACGGCGAAAGGACGGCCGTCGAGAAAGAAATGGAGCAGGCCGCCGCACAACTCGAACAGCAGCAGACCGACAGCAGTCTGCTACGCGGCGAAGTCAACGAGGAAGACATTGCGAAGATCGTCGCGAAGTGGACCGGCATCCCTGTCGCCCGCATGCTGGAGGGCGAGGTTCAGAAGCTCGTCCACATGGAAGATCGCCTGCGCGATCGCGTCATCGGCCAGGACGAAGCGGTCTCTCTTGTTTCTAACGCCATCCGGCGGAATCGGGCCGGCCTCAGCGATCCGAACCAACCCATCGGCACTTTTGTTTTCCTGGGGCCGACGGGGGTCGGCAAGACCGAGTTGGCGCGGGCGCTGGCCGAGTTCCTGTTCGACGATGAGAAGGCAATGGTCCGCGTCGACATGTCCGAGTACATGGAAAAGCACGCCGTCTCGCGTATGATCGGCGCGCCTCCGGGGTATGTCGGCTACGAAGAGGGCGGGCAGTTGACCGAGCACGTTCGGCGAAAGCCGTACTCCGTCGTGTTGCTCGACGAGATCGAGAAGGCGCACCCGGATGTGTTCAACGTCCTGTTGCAGGTGCTCGACGACGGCCGCCTTACGGACGGCAAAGGACGCACGGTCAACTTCAACAACACCGTCATCATCATGACTTCGAACGTCGGATCCAGCGACTTGCAAACGGCGAAGATCGGGTTTTCGCTGACACACGACGGCCGTGATCAGAATCAGGCGATCCGCACCCGGTTGATGGCTGAGCTGAGCCGGACTTTCCGGCCGGAGTTCCTCAACCGCATTGACGACATCATCGTCTTCAACAGCCTGGCGAGAGAGCATCTGGGCAAAATCGTCGAGCTGCAGCTCGGTTATCTGCTGAAGCTTCTCGAAGACAAGAAGATCCGCGTCGAGGTCACCGAATCCGCCAAGGATCTGCTGCTCACCGACGGCTATGACGAGAGATTCGGTGCTCGTCCGCTGAAGCGCTCGATCCAGAGGCTCATCCAAGATCCGTTGGCGTTGGCCATCCTCAACGGTGATTTCGGCGAGGACGATGTCGTCATCGTCGATCGTGACAGCGATACAGCGGCCCTAAGCTTCAAAAAGAAGATAGCAGTCGCGGCCTAGGACCTGTTGGCGGAGAGATGGTGTTACGGCAAGCAGGTTCAAAGTCGGGTGTCTTGAACTCAGGTCCACTGCGACAAAGGCGGCTCTATCCTGGTCACGATACACGGTAAGCCCTTTGCCATACTCGTTTTTTGTCGAACTCCATCGATCTGCCGGCTGCACTCTCCGAACTCCGGACGGATCATGTCTTCGTACTGGAACAGGAACTCGGCAACGTCAAGCAGAGTGTGCCGAACATGGAGCGGCTCTGCGCGGCAATGAGTGGATTCTCAAATCAACCGGCCAGCGGCCTGACTGGCGCCTAACCGGCTTTTTCGGATACACGCACTCCGCACGCCGCCAGCATCTCGTCACGCAAACGTTCGCCTTCCATCGGCGCAAGCTTCCCATCGGGACCAGTTGCGTAGAACACGTCCATCGCCTTGCGGCCCTGCGTGTCGATCAGAACGACCTCGATATCGAAACCGCCGGAAGAGATCGTTCGAGCCAAGTCGTACAGCAAGCCGATTCGGTCCTGTGCAGTGACATGAATCACCGTGGCTCGTTGCGACGTTTGATTGTCGATGCTCACGCGGGGCTTGATCCAGGTCCTCGCCGCGGTACGAAACACGGGCTCGCGGGCCTGCAGCAGATCCTTCACCTCAACCCGGTCCTCTGCGACTTTCCTTAGCGTGCGGGCCAATTGCAAGGACGCGTCCGGGCTCACGTCCAAGCGGTGGTTGGAATCCACAACGATGAACGTGTCCAGAACGAGGCCGTATGCATTCGAGAATGCTTCCGCCTTCTCAATGCTAACTCCAAAAGCCGCCAATCCACCGCACAACGAGGCAAACAGATTCGGCCGGTCCTTAGTTATGACAGCGACTTCGTAGAACGACCCGTTTGCCGTCACGCTGACGGCGGAATCCTGTTCGGCGAGACTCCGGCTGAGCTTAAAATGCGAACGAATCTTTTCCGGAGTACGGGTTCGGAGATAGCGTTCAGGGAAGCCCTCCAAAAACTCATCTACGTCCTTGCGCTCGCCGGCTGATGCGGGGGGAGCCAGATAAGTCTGTGAGGCCCCCGGACGGATGCGAAGATCCTCCACATCACCGGTAAGACGGTTGTACGTGGCGACATAAAGTTGCCAGAGCAATTCTCTTCGCCAGGGAGTCATGGCCGAGGGGTTCAGCGAGCGGATGTCGGCGAAAGTGACGAGGGTTAATGCCTTCAAGCGATCAGTCGTGCCCACAATGTCAGCCAACTCATGGATCGTTTCGGGATCACTCACGTCACGTCCTCGCATGAACGCCGACATGGTCAAGTGGTGCCGGATCAGGAATCGCACGGTTTCCCGTCCGGCGTCCTCCATGCCTATACGCTCCATAGCGCGATCGGTCAGCTCGATGCTCCGTTGCGAATGGTCCGGGCCCGGCACGCCCTTACCTACATCGTGGAACAGAACGGCGAAAAAGAGGCGCTCAGGATGCGCCAATTCGACCAATAGACTGCCGTAATCGCGAAGGTTCTCGTCCTTGCCCTCTCGTAATTCATGGATGTGGCGCACCGCACGGAACACATGCTCATCCACGGTATAGCGATGATAGAAGTCACGGATGACGAGACAGTCGATGAGTTTGAACTCCGGAAAGAGTGCAAACAAAACGCCTGTCTCGTGCATGGCGGTGAGCGCGCGGTAGGCGTGGCGCAGCTTAAGGATCGCTGCAAGCATGGGCCATACGTCGGCTCGCGAACGGGCATAGGCCTCAATACCCGGAAGAGCCTCCTTGATCCTGCGCTCCGTTTCAGCCGCGAGCGGCAACCCGTGTCGTGAAACCCAGCGGAACAGTTCGAAAACAAGCTCGGGACGGTCTTTGAGGGCTTGACTGTGCCGAAGATAAATTCGGCCACGCGATACCGGAAAGTAGACATGCGAGAGCCGTGATGAACGGTCCCTCACGCGCGTCAGCAGGGTTCGACGCGAAACAGCCGCCACCTCCATCATTTGAGCTGCCAGTCGAGAAACAGCACGGACGTGACGGAAGTAGTCACGCATCCAGTCTTCTGTGCGGTGCACCTTCAGAAACGGCTTGGCCAAGGCTGACTGAGAGACACGGTCCTGCATCTCAAACGTGAGATTGTTGTTGTCGCGTCCTACGAAGTAGTGCAGGTAGCAGCGTACAGAGAACAAAAAGCGCTTTGCTTGCGTCCACTCCGTGCCATCCTTGTTCGGCAGATGCTCCTCGCTCAGCGGCACGTGATCCTGAGTAACGTTGACGAGTTGCGAAATCCAACATGCCAAATGAAAGTCGCGAAGCCCACCGGGGCACTCCTTGATATCAGGCTCCAGATGGTAGATCGTCTTGCCATGCCGCTGGTGGCGAGCCTGACTCAATTCGACGAGGTTTCTCAGCAAGGCACTCTGCTCGCGTAGATAGAACTGCGGCAACTGTTGGTCATGGAACAGCCCAAAAAGATCCCGGTCGCCGGCGAGGAAACGGCTATCGAGCAGGCTGATGTTGAGTTCGGCGTTTTCCGGAGTGATGGTCGTGCAATCCTTGGGCGTCCGCACCGAATGCGATACCCGGAGCTTGGCATCCCACAGACCCGCCAGCAGCCTAGCAAGCGCTCCCTCCGACTGCGCAACGAGACGATCGTCGCTGAAGAGTATCAGGAGGTCGACATCTGAATGGGGGAAAAGCTGTGACCGGCCGTAACCACCCACAGCAACAGCAGCGATGTCGTCTTTCTCGGCTTCGGGGAAACACTCTGAGAAGCTGCGCGCGACGATACGGTCAACTTCACCACTGCGAGCTGACACGTAGGCGAGGCCGTTATTATCGGAAAAGAACCGCTTCTTCTTCAGATCCCATCCGCGCATTGCCAGGGATATCGAATCCGGCAATGTGATCCGCTCCTCTAGAGAGCGTCTCCGCCCGTTTCATGGTTGCGGATCCGAACCGCTTCCTGCGTCGGGCAGACAAAGACTTTGCCATCTCCGATCCTACCTGTCCGAGCCGCCGTGACAATCGCATCGACCACCTCTTCTACACGCTCGTCCATTACGACCGTCTCGAGCTTCACCTTGGGCAGCAAATCAATCTCGTATTCCTGCCCGCGGTAGATTCCCTTGTGCCCTTTCTGACGGCCATGACCACGAATGTCGTAGATCGTCATGCCATAGATGCCGATCTCGCTCAGAGCAGCACGCACGCCATCGAGCTTGAAAGGTTGAATGATTGCCTCAACCCTCTTCATCGAAAGAACCATTGCGGCCGTGCTTCCCTTCCCCCGAAACCAACTCGGCACCCAAGCAAGATCCGCAAACGCCGACGCATCCAACTCCGTGTCACCACGGGCAAACCGGCATTGTTGAACGTCAAAGAGAACGAATGACCGACTTAGCCGGATGTAAGGCAATGCTATCACAGTGCCCTGCAGACCGGATGAGCAACCCGGCGCATGAAATATTTCAAGCGGAGGCCTCGTCGAGCCTGGTTCTCTTATCAAGACAGCGGTTCAGTGTCCTCTTTTGCCCTCATGGCTAGGAACGGGAGTTGACGGTGCAGATCATCGGCCGTCGTCCATAGCACCGAATCGCAGATCTGCTCATCGCCGCACCATGACGGTGGGATTCTATAATGGGCGCTGCGATGAAGTTCGGTGTAAACACGATGATCTGGTCTGGGGCATTCGACTCCTCGATCCCCCTGGACAAGATCAAGCAAGCGGGCCTCGACGGGATCGAGATCCCTGTCTTCGATGCAAAGGACGTAGATGTAGCCGTGCTCAAGCGGGTGCTGAGCGACTCTGACCTTGAATGCACGTTCTGTTCCGTCAATCCGCCGGGTAAGAATCCCATCAGCGAGGACGCGGCCGTTCGCGCGGAGAGCCTCGAGCATTGGAAGCAGGTGGTCGCCACCGCAGGCGAGGCCGGTGTGCAGTTGATCGCAGGGCCGACCTATTCTCCGGTGGGCCATTTGCCGGGACGCCGCCGAAACGACGACGAATGGAAGTGGGGCGTTGACTTCCATCGGCAGCTCGATACTGCTTTGCAGGACGCCGGCGCTGAACTTGCGATCGAGCCCTTGAACCGCTTCGAAACGTATTTTCTGAACACGGCCGAAGACACGGTACGCTTTGTCGACGAAATCGGCAGTCCGCGGATCGGCATCCTCTTCGACACGTTTCATTCGAACATCGAAGAGAAAAGCATCCCGCAGGGATACCAGATGTGCGGCTCAAGGCTCAAGCACGTCCATGCCTGTGAGAATGATCGAGGCGTGCCCGGCACGGGGCACGTGGACTGGACTTCGGTTCTCGGGACCTTGCGACAGATCGGCTACGATGGTTGGCTCACGATCGAGTCGTTCAATGGGACGATTCCTCAACTAGCCGCGGCGACGGCGATTTGGCGGGACTTGGCGGAATCAATGGATGACATCGCTTTCGAGGGAGCGGCCTTCCTCAAGCGCGCATGGGAAAAAGAGAGTCAGGCATGAAGCTTGAGGGGCGCGTAGCGATCGTCACGGGGGCCGGCACGGGCATGGGCCAGGCGATTGCGGAACTTTTCGCGGCGGAAGGGGCGAAGGTCCTCGTCAACTACAGGGTTTCCAAGGCCGAGGCAGAAGAGGTCGTGGCGAAGATCCGGGACTTCGGAGGTGACGCGGTCACCCATCAAGCCGACGTCTCACAGGACGCCGAGGCGCGTTCGATGATGCAAGCCGTCGACGAACGCTGGGGCCGCTTGGACACTCTCGTGAACAATGCCGGGTGGAGTAAAGTCACTCCTCACCATCAATTGGAAGAGCTCACCGACGAGATCTGGGAACGCACGCTGAACACCAACCTCCGTGGCGCATTCTATTGCTCAAGGGCGGCAGCTCCCCTTCTACGAAGGCAACCGGGGGCATCGATTATCAACAACACCTCCGCATCGGCGTGGCATGCGACAGGCAGTTCGATCGTCTATGCGGCATCGAAAGCGGCGATGGTGAACATGACGAAGTCTTTGGCGCGGGTTTTTGCCCCGGAAGTTCGCGTCAACGCAATTGCACCCGGTCTCGTACGTACGCGCTTCGCCGGCTGGCCGGATTCAACTTTCGAGGAAGGTCCGAAGGTCACGCCGCTGCGACGCATCTCCACGGTCGAAGAAGTAGCAAAAGTCTGTTTGTTTCTTGCCGCGGATGCCACCGCGATTACCGCAGAAACGATCTTGATCGACGGCGGCAAAACACAATTGGGCTGAGGGTTGCCGATCAGCGCCACGGCCTCCCGTATTGTTTGAATCTGCTATGCTGCTCATTCCACCTACGGACCTGCTCCCACAGTGCCCCGTCAGCTGGAGGACCTCTTGGACGAGCCGACACTGAAAATCACCGACTCGCGGACATCAAAAGACTACGAAGCGCCGATCCAGAATGCCACGATCCGGGCGATGGATCTTCGCCAGATCAAGGAAGACTCGAACGAGTTCGGGATGTTGTCCTACGATCCGGGCTATACGAACACTGCGTCTTGCACCAGCCGGATCACATACATCGATGGTGAGAAAGGCATTCTGCGATATCACGGTTTTCCTATCGAAAGCCTGGCTGAAAATTGCATGTACACCGAGGTAGCCTATCTGCTGCTGCACGGTGAGTTGCCGACCACCTCGGAATTGCGCAACTGGAACGAAGAAATCAACCATCACACGATGGTTCACGAAAACATCAAGAAATTCGTCGACGGTTTTCTCTACGATGCGCACCCGATGGGGATACTGGTCAGTTCCGTGGCCGCGCTGTCGACGTTCTACCCCGACGCGAAGCGTATCGAGAGCCGTTCGAACCGAAGGTTGCAACAACTGCGGCTGATCAGCAAGATACCTACTCTGGCGGCATACGCTTTTCGGCACAGCCTGGGACTACCGTACGCCTACCCCGACAATGACTTGACCTATACAGAGAACTTCATGAACATGCTCTGGAAGCGTACTGAGCTACGCTACAAGTCGAGTCCGGTGCTCGCCAAGGCCCTCGACGTGCTGTTCATCCTGCATGCCGATCATGAGCAGAACTGCAGCACGAGCACGATGCGTACCGTTTCCAGCGCGAACTCCGATCCCTATGTAGCGACGGCGGCGGCATCGGGCGCACTCTACGGGCCTTTGCATGGCGGTGCGAACGAGGCCGTCTTACAGATGCTGGATGAGATCGGCTCGGCTAAGAACATTCCTGAGTTCATTAACCGCGTCAAGGCGGGCGAAGTGCGCCTGATGGGGTTTGGGCACCGCGTCTACAAGAGCTACGACCCGCGCGCCCGGATCATCCGTCAAGTGGCCGACGAAGTCTTCGAGGTGACGGGCCGGAGTCCGAAGATCGATCTCGCGAAGGAACTCGAGCGCATCGCTCTCGAAGACGACTACTTCGTCAAGCGGAAACTGTACCCGAACGTCGATTTCTATTCAGGCATTATTTATGAGGCGATGGGCTTTCGACCCGAGATGTTCACCGTGCTATTCGCGATTCCTCGAACGTCCGGTTGGCTGGCGCATTGGGAAGAGTTGATGCTCGACCCGGAACGCCGTATTGCCCGGCCCCGTCAAGTCTACCTCGGTCCCGAAGAGCGCGAATTCGTGCCGATCGACAAGCGCTTGGGAGAGGCACAAAAAGCCCACAACTGACCTGAAACATCCTCCTGATCAAGCGGCGTTGATACCGGCCCAGATGTTTTCAGCTTGAAAGATCCGCGCACGGGCGGAGGAAAAACTAGCCGGGTTTCACTCCCCTCGCAGAACGGCGAGCGGCTTCTTTCCCAGGATTTGAAAACTGGCCAGCCAGCCGGCGAGGTTGGCGAGAACGGCCGTACCGGTAATCGCAGCCAAGTGAGGCCAAGGATCAAACTCGAAGCGCACATCGAGCAATTGTTCCAGGAGCAAGCCGGTAAAAACCGTTGCCAACAAACTGCCCATCAGGCCCGCACTCAGCCCCAGAATCAGGAACTCCACCGAGAAGATGCTTGTCACGCGCGCCCGAGTCGCTCCGAGAGTCTTGAGAATGGCCGTCTCGCGCACTCGCCGCAGCCTTGTCGCAATCACGCTGGATGCCAGGATCACGATCCCCGCCAAGATGGTGAACGCCGAAACGAATCGGATGACCAGTGCGATTTGATCCACGATTTCCTGAACGATTCGCAATACGTCTGCGATGCTGATGATGGTCACGCTGGGGAATTTCTCAAAGGCGACCCGCTGCAGCTCAGGTGCTTGCTCGGGCGCGACACGAGCCGAACCGTAGATGACGGACGGTACGTCACTCAATGCATTGGGGGAAAGAATAAATCCGAAGCGTGAACCGGGGCGGATCGCTTCGGCGCGATGCAACGCCACAACCTTGGCGCGCACCGGCCCGCTCCCAACTATCCACTCGAGCTCCGAGCCGACTTGGATGCCGAGCATCTTGGCCGTCGACTCGCGTGCGGAGACGAGAAACTCCTCGGGAGTTCCCTCCCACCAGCTACCCTCGATGACTTCCAGATAATCGGGTTTCTCCAGTCGCCACGTCAGGTTGCGCGTTGCGCGGTAGGTGCGGCCTCGTCTGCGGTCGTAGACTTGCTCCAGCGGCAATCCATCGATCGACACGAGCCGCGCCGCCATCGAGGGCACGAGGTCGACCTCGCCTTCGACGCCCGGATGATGCGTGATCCATTCCTCCAGTTCATCCCGATCGGTGTGGGTAATATTCGTCATGAAGAGGTTGGGCATGTCCGGTGGTGCACTGAGGGCAAGTTGACCGACGACCGAGGCCTGCAAGATATACACCGTCAACGTAAACATCACTCCAATGCCGAGAGCGACTAGCACAACGTTGGCATGGACCCCGGGGCGATGTAGATTCGCTACGCCATGCCGCCACGAAGGCGACAACTTGTGCGGCAACAAGCGGGGGACGGCCTTGAGAAAACGCATCAGCAGCCGCGCGACGAGGTTGAGCGCCAGTAGACCGACAAGCAGCCCACCCGCGAACCACGCGCCGACTTCGAGCGACTCGCTCAACCAAGCGGCAACCGCTATCATCAAAGCGACAATCAGTAACCCAACCCGGAGCACGGTCCCACGTTTTGCTCGGGCGTCGGGCGGTTCCATATCCCGCCGAAAGAGAATCGCAGGGCGGATCTCGCGCACCCCAAGCAGCGTCGGGAGCGTAAACAGCAGCGTCGTCAACACTCCGATCGCCAAGGCTTGGACAGCCACAACCGGCTGCCATTCCAGCCCTGCCGGAACCGGTATGTAATCGGGCAGGAACGATGGAAACCCGACCTGGATCAGCCACCCGAACAGAACCCCGGCCAAACTCCCCGCCAACCCCAGGGCGATCGTCTGCACCATGAAGATGCGTATGACCTGCGAAGAACGTGCTCCGATGCACTTGAAGATCGCAATCGTATCGAGCTTCTGTTGCAGATGCGAATACATCGCCATCGCAACGCCGAGCGCACCCACGATGAGAGCAACGAGGCTGACCAGACTGAGGAAGTTCGTCGCGCGGTCCAACCCGCGGCGAATCGTCGGGTGAGTTTCGCGATAATCCGTAATGTAGGCGCCCTCGAAAACAGCCCGCAATTCCTTGCGCGCCTTTTCAATCGAGATTCCCTCGGGCGGCAGCTTGAACAGATAGCGCTGCGACGCACGGCTGCCTGGACGAATGAGACCACTGCGGTCAAGCGCTTCCCGGCTGAGCATCATGCGCGGACCGACATTGAATGATCCGGTCATGCGGTCGGGCTCAACCCGAACGACTGCAGCAACACGAAACGTCCCGTCTCCCAGCCGAACTTCATCGCCGATTTCTATACCGAGACGAAAGAGCAAGTCTGGCGACGCGGTTACCGTATCCTCGGTCAAGGCTCCGTTCAGAGGACCCGGTGGGTCCAGTTCAATCTTGCCGTAGAACGGATACTTTCCGGGGTCAACCACCTTGACCACCACCAGAAAAGGCCGCCCGGACGCCTCAGACGACATGGCCGACACGGTTTCGGTCACCCAAGTGCTCTCGACGCCGCGCTCGTTGAGGCTCGAGAGAATCGCTTCCTCCTCCTCGGTCGCCATGTGAAATTCACGAACAGCCAGATCAGCCGCCATGAGCGTTCGAGCATCGCGCAGCAGCATCGTGCGGAACGCCCCGCTGAAACCGCGAACTCCGGCGAGGGCTCCGACACCCATCGCCACTGCGAGCGCGATAAAGAAGAACTTGCCAGGGGATGTCCTTGCGTCGCGCCAAGCAAGACGAAAAGCAGTCTTCCAGGGGAAAGGGACGGTCATTTCAGATTGCCTGGGCAGGCGTCAGACGAGCGATTCATCGGAGGCAATGCGCCCGTCGTGAAGAGTGACCAGACGATCAGCGCGTGCGGCCAACTCTCGGTTGTGCGTGACGAGCACGAGGGTTGTGCCCTCGGAGCGGTTCAACTCGTCCAGTATGTCGAGCACGTGTTTACCGTTCGCACTGTCGAGATTGCCCGTGGGCTCGTCAGCCAATATGAGTGGGGGCCGGCCGACGAAGGCTCGGGCGAGCGCCACACGTTGTTGCTCACCCCCGGAAAGCTGCACAGGATAGTGGTCGAAACGGTCGGCGAGGCCGACTCGTTCCAACAGTCCACGAGCTCGCTCAGCGCCCGCGAAACCGTCCCCGGCCAAGTCCAACGGCAACAACACATTCTCTTCCGCGGTCAGCGTGGGAACCAGTTGGTAGGACTGGAAAACAAAGCCAATCTTGCGCCCACGCAATACGGCCATATCGTCTTCGGCGAGATCCTGGATCTCCTGTCCGTCAAGAACGACCTTCCCGGCTGAAGGGGTATCGAGCCCCGCGAGAAGGCCCAGCAGGGTGCTCTTGCCGCTCCCCGAAGGCCCCATGACCGCAACGAATTGACCTCGTTCGACAGCAAAGCTGATGCCCCGAAGGATGTCCACTCGGTGGGTGCCGCTATGGATGCTCTTCAGCAACCCTCGAACCTCCAGTATCGGCTTGTCAATCGACATAGCGGCGTCGCGAAAGATTATTATTGCAGCAAGTGCGCCGTACCTTCCTGATCATCGTTTCGTTGCTCCTGCTCGGATGCGATTCCCCTCAAACGGGCAGCGAGTCAGCCGGACAGCCACCGGGAGGACCTCCACAAGGCCGCGATACCACTCCAGTCCGACAAGGGGTCATCGTCGCTTTCGGTGACAGCTTGACCGCCGGTTTCGGGGTGGGCACGGGAAGCAGCTACCCCGATTTCTTGCGACGGGAACTCGACAAACGCGGCTATGCCTATCACGTCATCAACGAAGGGGTCAGCGGCGACACCACTGACATGGGTCTCGCGCGGATCGAGATCGTCACGTCGTGGAAACCCGATTTTGTGATCGTCGCGTTCGGAGGGAACGATGGGCTCCGCGTGTTGGCGATCGATCGCATGAAGTCCAATCTCCGCCGGATGATCACCGAGCTGCAGAAGGGCGGAGCACAGGTCATCCTCTCGGGGATGAAACTGCCGCCGAACTACGGCGCGGAGTACCGCGAGTCTTTCGAGCAGGCTTTTGCCGACCTTGCCGAGGAGTTGAAGCTCCCTTTTCTGCCGTTCTTGATGGAGGGAGTAGGCGGCGTCCCGCACCTGATGCAGGACGATGGCTTACACCCGACAGCGGAGGGCAACGAGCGTATGGCGTTGAACGTGCTCGAAGTGCTCGAACCGCTCCTGGTTACACCCACAGAGACGGCTGCGGCGCCGTCATCCTGACCTGCATTTTCTCGTGACCCGAGGGTCATTCCCTGACAGACCCGCTATCAGCGCGAGGGGACGGCAATCATGTCCAACGTGATCGTACGCCCCGCAAAGCCGCTCCCCACAACGAGCGCCTTTGATGCGGCGGGCGGCCGCTGGGGGGCATAGTATTTCGGACGGATCTCGTTGAGTTGCCTGCTCAGGTCGTCGTTCACCGGATAGTAGGTCGCCTTGGCAAGGTGGTCGAGGTCAGTACCCGTCTCGCTGAGGATTTCTTTCATCGATGCGAAGATCTCATGGATCTGCTCGACGCCGTCAGCTCCTTCGCTACCCCAAAGACCAGAGATATAGATCGTAGTGGGGTGGTAGACCCTGGCGATGCGACTGAACACCGGGGAGACACGCTCACCAGGGGGCGACAGATATTCGATTGGCATGGACTGCAACCCGTTGGGAGAGGTTGCGATCACTTCGATCTCAATGGGGTTGTTGTTCGTCCATTCGATAAAGGCCATCGGCGGCGCTTTGCCGTCAAAGAACTTGATGAGCTGGTCTTCAGCGCCGCCCATCTCAGAGATCGGCTTCATGAAACTCTTGACGTGAACGATGTGTTCGATCCCGAGCCCCAGAAATGCCAGCGTGTCTTTGATCTCCAGCATCGTTGCGTGAGTGGCTTCGGCGACCGTATCCTTGCGGGCGGCGCGCCCGGCAACGTAAACGCGCGTACCGGTGGGGAGCACCCCAACATGATGTGCGCCCCCCTTTTCGGCCAGAGCAGAGCTGTTGCGGAGGGCGACGACCCCGGCTCCAGGATCTTCTGACGCGGTTGCTACGGCGTCCATTGCGACGAGCGCCGAGGTGTTCATCAATGCGCTTTCGGCTAAGCAGACGGCCGGCCGGGCGCCTTCGCCGAATCTCTCGACGATGACAGCCTTGACGGGCTCAACTACATCCGAACCAGAAACGTAGACGTTCAGTTTCACAACTTGTTGAAGCGAGCTTCCCACTGCTTCTAGCGCCTTGTCGATGCTATCGAGCACCTCGTCCGTCTGCTCGCCGGCATCATCACTGTCGATCGGAAAAAACTGAGCCGTATGTGCGAGCGCTGCCCCTGAGGCGATCACGGCGTTCGCCCCGCCGGTCAACTCGTTGACGCCGACGTAACGGACCTCGGGAACAGACGTTTCAGGGGCAGAGGATTCAGGCTCTCCGCAGCCCCAGCAATAAAGCGTCGCAATCAGAAAGAAAGCGCTTTGTCGCACAGTTCTTGATGTCGTCATGGGTTCATCTCTGAGCTGAACAAGTCTCAGGTCAAGGCATGCTTCTTGACAAGTTGTTCCGTTACTTCGGTTCCGAAACCCGGCTTCTCCGACGGCCTGTAGAAACCGTTTTCGAATGTGGCTGTCATGGCCTCCATCAATTCCGTGCCGTTGTCACCGGTGCCGAAGCTTTCCGCCCAGCGGCAATGCGGCGAAGACAGCGCCAGAGGCAGTCCATAGAGACTGCCGCCACGATGCGGGATGAATTCCAAGTGGTGCTCCGCCGCCATAGCAGCGATCCGCCGCAGCGACGTGACGCCGCCGCACCAGCTTACATCGGGCTGAACGATCTCGACCGCCTTGTGCCGGATGAGATCGGCAAAACCGAAGCGCGTATATTCATGCTCGCCGCTGGCGATCTTCGCGCTTTTCACTTCCCGCACCAGCTCAGCATAGCCGGGGACGTTATCCGGGGAGAGCGGCTCCTCGATCCAGAAGAGGTTCACTTCTTCAAGCCGCCTCGCCATCTCGATCGTGTAGTCGACCTCGTCCCAACGCGAGCCGCAATCGATCATGAGCGATTTTTCGAGCCCAATGGTCTCTCGGGCCTTCGTCAGCAATTCAACGACGCGGAGCTTGCCGGCCTCGCCTTCGGACAGGCCATCGCGAATCGGAATCTTGAAATGACGGAAACCATTG
The DNA here is from genome assembly GCA_026713545.1 of Bryobacterales bacterium. Lineage (GTDB taxonomy): Bacteria > Acidobacteriota > Terriglobia > Bryobacterales > UBA6623 > JAPPLB01. Next base: position 111,838 of record JAPOOG010000129.1, on the reverse strand, counting down.
TCGAGCGCCTTCTCCAAGTTGAAGCCCGTCGCATAGGAGGCGATTCGTTCCTTGTTCGTCCCGCCGAGCAGACGGTAGACCGGTTGACCCGCCTGTTTGCCGAGGATGTCCCACAGCGCATTGTCGACGCCGCTCAAAGCCATCACAAAAACGCCACGGCGCCCGTAGGCATTCGCGGACGTGTACATCTGGTCCCAGAGCAACTCGACATTACGTGCGTTCGCGCCAACCAGCAGGTGACGTAGATGACCATGGATGATCTCCACCGCGACGCTGCCGCCGGCACCGAGACCGAATCCGGTGATGCCCTGGTCCGTGCGGATGATTACGACAATAGCGCTGCCGAGTTGCGCGAACGGCCCCCGATAGCGCCAGCGGGCCGGGTCAAAGTCGGACTTGAACGAGGGAACGGATCGCGGGTCGCGGTCAGCCCAGAGCTGCACGGGAAAGGCGTCGACCGACATGATCTGCAAACGTGCGGGTGCGGCGTTGCCGAGTTGGGACGAGAGATTCGCTGTTGCCCTGCCGGCGCAGAGCAAGGCAGCATTGGTCAAAAAACGACGACGGCGCATCAGAGTGTGAAACCGGCATCGCAGCCGGGCGGAGTACAGTCTAGCACTCGAATCTCGACCTCGTTAGGCGAGCGAAACCTGTTCAGCAATTGGCTAAGCGCTTCACGGATGGGCTCCGTTATCTGCCCGGCCAAGCCGCCTGAGCCGCGGTCAGTGAAATGCATACTCATTCACCTGTGCATCTCCAAAAGAGCGTGACAGACAAGCTGTTTCTGAGATCGGAGCCTATCCCAGGCTTGACGTCCGAGCGGTAACGATGAGAGTCATCAGAGTGAGAACTACGCAGAAAACAGAAAGTGCTCCATAATGCATCTACTGACTTGACGGCAGGGATGACGATTCCAACCGCAGTGCTGATACGCCACCATCGATATCGTTGATCTGAAGCGTAATTTCGCGCCGCAGGTCCAGTTCGTGCTTAGGTATCTCGAATCTCGCTGCAACCATGCCCGCAACTTTCTCACCCGACGAAACTCGGACACGTTTGACAAGGGGTTCGTTTTCCATCGAGCCCAGAGCAGGAAAGTACTCAAAGAGCCCTTTGATGTCCACCACTCCCAAAGTACGGCCTTCATACGGAATGCCCTGCTGATTGACGATGTGCAAGGTTCTGTCGCCGATCATCATCTCGATGCTTGAAGGATTTTCTGCTTCGAAGTCAACGATTGCGACAGAACTTCGTTCATCCATTGCGAGGGTACGCACTTGCTTGACAGAGCCCTCAAGGCGAGCGCTCTTCCAGATACTGATTCCCAGCGTGGCCCAGCCGAGAATGCCCGCGCCCAGAATGCCGACGAGTACAAATTGCCAAGGTTTCATCTCAATCAATAAGACGTGCGAGAAAGCCGCCCGGTGTCACCCATTTCGGGCACAAGTCTACACAACGCTGAGCCGAGCATTCCAACCAACAGCCGTGGCAAGCAGGATGTCCGGGTGTCACGGCCACAAATGTCCCCGTGCAGGGCTGCTTCGACGCACTTCTACGAGTCATCAGGCGTCAAGCAAACACCGCCGTCGGCATCGTCATCGATCCCGACCGCCAAGTCAGTCGACCGTCAATGCGACCTTGCCGATAACGCGCCGCTCGACGATATCCGCCAGGGCCCGGGGCGCTTCCGCCAGGGGATACGTTTTCGACACGACCGGACGGACCTTGCCCTGCTCGTAGAGTTCGTTCAGCCGCAGTTGCGTTCGCTGCACGTAGTCGTGATTCTCTTCGACTTGGCGGCCCCAAAAAACGCCTACGATCGAGATATTCTTGAGCAAAATCCGGTTGCAGGCGACTCTCGGGATCGTTCCACTGGCGAATCCCACTACGAGCAACCGGCCTCGCGGGGCAATACACTTGGTCGAACGCTCGAAAACCTCGCCGCCCACCGGGTCGTAGATGACGTCCGCACCCTTGCCGCAGGTCACCTCTTTGACCTCATCGACCCAGCTTTCCCGGCCATAGTCGAGGACGTAATCCGCCCCTTGTTGACGGCAGAACTCTCGCTTCTCGGTGCTGCCGGCCGTGGCAATCACACGCGCGCCCAGGTCTTTTCCGAGTTGAATCGCAGCCATGCCAACACCGCTCGCCCCGGCGTGCACGAGCAATGACTCCTTTGGACAAAGCACCCCTCGATCCCACAGTCCGAAATATGACGTCTGATACACCACCATGAAGCCGGCGGCTTCGGCATAGCTCATACCTTCCGGCATGCGAGAAGCGCGCCACGACTTGGCGATCGAGTACTCCGAATATCCGCCGCTATACGAGCTGGCCAACACTCGATCGCCCACCGCGAAATCAGTGACACCCTCTCCAACGGCTTCCACGACGCCTGCAGTCTCTCCTCCCGGCGTAAATGGAAACGTCGGTTTCACCTGATACTTCCCCTGGATAAGGAGCGAATCGAAGAAGTTAACCCCCACGGCGTAGTTGCGGATGAGAATCTGCCCCTTTGCGGGCTCCGGCACCGGAACCTCGGCGAACGTCATCCCGGAGGGATCGCAATACTCGTTAACCTGCCAAACCTTCATTTCGAAACTCGAACCCGCCTGCGATCAAACCCTTGCGGAAAGACGCCGTGATTCGACACGGCCGACGGAGTCTTCCAGGATTACACAGCGCAGTTGAAACCTGCACCATGACACGCCTCTTCCGGCACGAAGCCGGAGCGCGCCTCTCGTCCAAGGTGATCTTCGAACGGATGCGCCGTATTGGGGGCACCCATTGCATTTCAGAGGACTCACCTCAGCGCGGCCTCCGGTGCGCCGACCATCGGCACGAAGCGCACCGGCAGCACCGACCGGCGTCGCGTCCTCCCATCCCGGCCCTTGTCAAGCACGATGATCTCCTGCACTCCATAAACGGGCCCGACGGGCGCCACGAGCCGGCCTCCCGGGACAAGTTGCTCGACAAGAGCATCCGGAATCTCCTCGGGCGCCGCGGTCAGAAGGATGCGATCGAAGGGAGCTACCTCGGGCCATCCCGAATAACCGTTGCCGATGCGGACCTGAATATTCTCATAGCCCAGTTCCGTCAACGTTCGCTCAGCCCGCCTGCCGAGTTCCGCAACGATCTCGATCGTGAACACCTGCTCGACGAGTTCCGCCAGAACCGCCGCTTGATAGCCCGAGCCGGTACCGATTTCCAGGATCTTGTGTTCCGGCTTCAGGTCGAGCTGCTCTGTCATGAACGCAACGATATAAGGCTGAGAGATCGTCTGCCCACGGCCGATCGGCAGGGGCTGGTCAAAGTAAGCGGCTTCTTCGAGATTCTCGGGCACGAACAGGTGCCGAGGCACCTTGCGCATCACCCTCAACACGGAATGAGAGCGAATATCGCGACTCTCGATCTGTCTGCTGACCATGGCCTCCCGCCGAGATGTGAAGTGGTCCGCAGGCTGCGCCGTCGTCTCAGCGGCACAACACGCCGCCAATGCGGCACCCACGAGGACCCAGCGCCAACGTAGAACCGTCATCTCCTCTCCCATCATCGCACCGGAGATAACCGTATCCTTCCAGAGGGCTCGGAGGTCCACAAGCAGCAGTCACAGCGGGCGCGCCGGAAAGCGGGGCGCGATGCAGCCGACAACAGTAGCATCGAAAGCATGAGACTGCCGGGCCGTCGTTTGGTCATTGCGACAGGGCTCCCTGACGGTCGAGCCACCTGCCAGCCTGCATGACTCGGTGAATCTTGCGTGTATTGGCGATATCGTCGAGCGGATCGGCATTCAGGATCAACAGGTCCGCAGCCTTGCCTGACTCGACCGAGCCAAAGGATGGCTCGCCATCGGATAGCAATGCGGCGGCTTCACCGGTGGCCGCCAGCAGGGTCTGCATCGGCGTCAGACCGGCCTTGACGAAAAGCTGCATTTCATGGTGCGTTCCCCAACCGGTCGGGATACCGCCCGCTCCGCTGTCGGAGCCGACCCCGAGGCGTATACCGTGGTCGGCGAGCTTCTTAACGAAGCGTTCGGCCCGGGAGTATTCGTCCTTGAGCCGCGGGATGCCGGGGTCGGCGAGCAGCTTCTGCCGTGTTTCCACCTTCTCGATGTCCGCCAGGAACGACGGATCCAGCAATGTTCGCAGCTCGGGGTCTTTCAGAACGCCCGGGTTTTCAGGGAAATACCACAAGCGCTCCGCGACGGTTAAGGTGGGTGTAAATCCGACCCCTTCGGCCTTAAGGCGGGCGAGCAGCTCGTCGCTGATCTCCTCGGTGGCGCGAACGGTGTGCAGGAATTGACGGACGCCGATATCGACAAGCTGTTCCAAGTCGGCGAGGTCGAAGACATGAGCGACGACCGGGACATGATGCCTGGCTGCTGCCCCGACAATGACCCGCCGCATTTCAGGAGTGATCTTCGGCAGCGTGCCGTTCTTCGAATCGACCCACATCTTGATGAAGTCGACTTTCCGAGCCGCGAGTTCCGCAACACCTGCTCGGGCTTCGTGCTCTGTTTGCGGGCGCCGGACGAATGACACTTGTACCGGGTGACCGTCGGGATGGGTGAAACCGAGGCCCGCGGTGTACAGACGCGGCGCGGGGACCTTGCCCGCTCGCACGTCGGCGACAACAGCGAGATGCGCTTCCTGATCCGTTCCGATGCTGCGTGAAGTCGTAACGCCGAAACGCAATTGAGCACGCAGCAGACGCTCCATCTCGTTGCGGCCGCCGAAGTAGTGGGCATGCAGCTCGATCAGACCAGGCATGACAGTCTTGCCCCTGCCGTCGATGATCTCGCCGCCCTTGGGGACAGGGGTATCGGCGCGTGAGCCCACGGCTCGGATGCGGGTCCCCTCTACGACGACGACGGAATCCTCGATCGGATCTGCGCCAGTACCGTCGATGAGTTTGGCGCCGAGAATCGTAATGGGCAGGGACTCGAAATCAACGGATTGCCAGCTTTCGGCGCTGCAGGCCGACAGCGACACACCAAGAAGGAAAAAGAGACTCCGTTTCATCGGCAGCGACCATAACAGATGAGATCAGTCAGCATCATCGTACCCAGCTCGGCTGGAACGGCAACAACCCTTTTGTGATGAGAAGAAACGGAGCAGAAAAACATGTCAACGCAATATAGAAACTTCACCTTTCTCGACATGGGTTCATTCGGCGTCCGACGCAGCGGAACGAGCCGGGAGGGCGACGGGAGCTGCGCCGAACGGCGCTTGCCGCGAGGCCGACCGAGAACGGCCGACGGGGCAAGGACACTGGCGCAGGGCAATATTTTTTTGCTGAACAATGGCGAACAATAGTGAACAATGGTGAACTGGAAAACAGTGGCTTGCCGGCGGTCGTAGCGGTCCGGACGGCGGTTTCTGGTGGGTCCACCCTCGCGCACCCACGGCGAACCGAACGGCCACAAAGGCCGTGATTCGTGTTTCGTGACCCGTGTCTCGTGAAAAACATAGAAGCCATGATTCGCAACCCCTGATTTGCGAAAAACCTTAAAGGCCGTGTTGCTGGCGCGGGCGGCTCGCGCCTCATCCTGACGACCCTCTCACACGCTTCGCCTCGTCACGCGGTGAGGAATGCAGGCTGGGATTCCCGCCTCGCTGTCCTCATGCTAAGCAGGCCGGGACGAAAAAAAAAGACTGAAGGGCTTCAGTACCCAAATGCATCGTTTCGTGTCTCGTGTCTCTCGAAAACCGTTGGCGGCGGCCTGGTTTGCTCCAAAAGAAATGTCGGACGGCCGGTGAACCGTAAAGACTGTGATTCGTAAAAAGCCGTGATTCGCGTCTCGTGTTTCGTGAACCACACGGAATTAGCCTCGCCAGTTGGTGAGAAACGCAAGGCATGATTGCCGTCTTTCTGTCGTCATGCGATGCCGGCCGGGGTGGGGGGGAAAAGACTGGAGGGCTTCAGTACTTTTTCTCTCCGCCCAGCCGGAGGGGAATGTTCTCCCTGGCTCACTAGGGGAACTTCTCACATTGCGCCGGCAACAGAGCAAAAATGCATTGCCTCGGATCTCCAGTGCTGAAATAATAGCCACGGGCTCAATAACGAATACCCAGGAACGAGTCGGTCATGGGTAGAACCGTTTTCTTCGGGAACCTTCCGGCGTGGGTCACCGCCGACGAGATCAAGAGTTGGCTGAACACGGAAGGAATCGTGTTCGACGAGGTCAAGGTAATCCGCGACTTCGAGACGCAGGAGTCGAAAGGTTTCGCTTTCGTCGAAGCCGCGACCGACGAAGACGTCAAAGCGGCGATCAAACGATTCAACCGCGCACCGATTGACGACAAAGTGCTGCGGGTCAACGAGGCGCGTCCACCAGAGAGTGGAAAACAGCGGCCTCGGCGCAGAACCTGACCTGAAATTTCACCGTTTCTCCTCGAAACGTCACTCCGAGATCCGATTGCGGCGTGCGTCTTTGCCGTAGCGAACCGCCCTCAGAGAGACCGCCGAACTCGGTCGATGCCACGAAGACGGAACCGATGGAACCCGCAAGAGCGATCCAAAGGAGGCTGGGGGAGTTGCACCATCAGGCTCCGCAAGATACGAAACGGAAACTGAATGGTTTTCTTTCCTGAATGACCTAACCTGCATTTCTCACCACCCGGCGGCAGCAGCACGCGAAAAAAGGCCGTGATTCGTGTTTCGTGTCTCGTGATTCGTGAAAACCATGGGCGGGGGCCTAGCTACGCGATGCGGATCATTCGAGCAAGAAACATCCGGATCGGCGTCAAGGCCGCTTGATCCGGACGATGTTTCAGGTTCGTTTTTCCTCTTTCAGTTTTTAGTTTTTCGCCGCCCGTGCGCGGATCGTTCAAGCGGGAAACATCCGAACAGATGGCTACCTCGCCTGGACAGGGGGATGTTTCAGGCCAGTTCGCTCCAGAAGAAATGTCTGATGGCCGGAGAACCGGAGAGGCCGTGTTTCGTGACTCGAGGGATGAAGGAAGCGATTTGGCAAGTACGCCTGCGCGCGCCTTTTTCCTCCGCCCGGCTCGCGCCTCGTCCTGACGGCCCTCTCACGCACTTCACCTCGCCGCGTGGTGAGACATGCAGGCTGCCTCGACGGGCCAGGTTCAGTGGCGGAGGACTCTGCCGGGGCGTTCGTTTGTCCGCTTGCCTTCAGCGACGACAGGGACTCCATTCACAATCACGTAGTCGAAGCCGCTCGAATATTGGTGAGGCTCCCTGAACGTGGCGTTGTCCTGGACCTTGTTCGGATCAAAAAGCACCAAGTCGGCGGCGTAGCCTTCCCGGACGAGTCCGCGGTCGTTCAGCTTGAACGTACGCGCGGGAAGCGAGGTCGCCTTGCGGACAGCGTCCTCCAGAGTCAGCACCTTGCGCTTCCGGACGTACTCCGCAAAGGCTCGGGCGTAGGTCCCGTAGGAGCGCGGGTGCGGGACGCCCTCACCGAACTTCAAGATATACCCGTCGCTAGAGATGGCGGTGTTCGGATACCGCATGATGCGCTCGACATCCTCGTCGCTCATCGAGTGGAAGACCATCGGCACGCGACCTTTTTCCACAAGTTCAAGGATCGTCGTGATCTCATTGTCGATCGTGGCTGCACGGCCGCGCAGCCGGTTTACTTCGCTGATCGTTTTCCCGGCCAGTTCGGGCTCCCAATCACAAGAAGCGACCGTGGCGTAGGAGTAATCGCCGAAACCCTTCTTGTCGAGTATCTCTTTCATACCCTCGATGATCCTGGCGCGCGTTTCGGGGTTGCGCAAGCGGCCTCGGATGGCTTCCTGGCTGTCCGCCAGCGCCCATGCCGGCAGCGTAGTGCGCACACCGGTGCTCGATCGGTTGTAGGGATACTGGTCGACCACGATGTCCACGCCTTTACGACGGTACTCCTCGACGAGCGCGATCGACTTGTCGCTGCCGCCCCAGTGATGCTTGTTGCTGATTTTGAAATGAGAGATCTGAACGGGCATGCCCGCCTGCTCGCCGATATAGGCCGCTTCGCGGATCGCCGCCAACACCTCGGCGCCCTCGTTGCGCATGTGCGTGGCATAGACACCGCCATGCTCGCCCGCGACCTTGGCTAGTGCGACAACCTCATCCGTGTCGGCGTACGTACCAGGGATGTAGATCAGACCGGTCGACAACCCCACGGCACCTGTCTTCATCGACCGCGCAACGATGTCTTTCATCTTCTGCAACTCATCCGGCGCGGCGGCGCGCCTGGCAGCCCCCATCACTTCCTGGCGGACGGAGTTGTGCCCGATGAGGGTCATGAGGTTCAGTCCCAACCCGCTACTTTCCAGATCGGCGAACCACATCTCGAGGTCGATCTTCGACGAACCGCAGTTGCCGGTAATCATGGTCGTCTTGCCGTCCATCGTGTAGTTGAACGCGTCCGGATAGTCGACGATGCCCGGGCGATAGGCACGGCCCTCGATATGCGCGTGGACATCGATGAAGCCCGGCGTCAAAACACGACGGTCGGCGTCGATCACCGTATCAGCGGTCTTGCCGGTGAGGCTGCCGACAGCGGCGATCTTGCCGTTGTTGACGCCGACATCGGCGAGAAACCAAGGATTGCCGGTGCCATCGACGACACGGGCGCTGCGGATGAGCAGCTCGAAGTCCGCTGCGGCAAGCGAGCCAAGCAGGAACAAAGACGAAAGAAATATGCGCATGGAAAATCTCCGATCCCCGATTGTAACCACGAACTTATCGTCGGCCGCTAGCTGCTCCGACTCCATAGGTCGACCCGATCACTATTTTGATGGGCTGATTCTCGAAGCATGCACAGCGAGAACGATATGACGAGAGTCGTTCGAAAACCGGTTTGGCGATGGTACAATTCTCGACATGAAGACCTGTCTGTCCCGCCGCGGTTTTCTCGCCGCTTCCGCCGCCATGGCCGTTGCTCCCACACTGCCGGGAGCCGCCATCAAGCCCGTTCGGGAATTCCGCCGCGGCGGCATGTTGTACCGGCAACTTGGAAACAGCGACCTCCATGTATCGCTGCTGTCATTCGGTTCGCATTGCGACCCGGCCTACAAGGTGAAAGCGAAGCACAGCCGGGTATTGAATCCCGAGGGTCAGGAGCGCCGTGACCGCCAACTTGCGCGGTCCTTCGATCTCGGCGTCAACATGGTCGACACCTACGAAAACAACGGCCAATGGGAGCCGCTCGCACGCTTGGTCAGGCCGCGCCGGGACAAGGTGCTCGTTTCGATCTGCCGGCAGTTCCCGATGTTCGTCGGCGAAAACATCGACCACGCCGCCAAGCTTTACGGCCATGTCGATCTCTATCGCATCTACTTGGCCGCCGGCGAGAAGGTGCGGATGAAGGACCTCGAAGATTGGGACGTTCTCCGCAAGGCCAAGAAGGCGGGCAAGCTGCGCACCATCGGTATCTCGACGCACAGCGAAGCGATCATGATGAGCGCACTCGAGGAGTTCGAAGACCTCGACTACGTGATGTTTCCGTATAACTTCATTCACGCGCGCACGGGCTATACGGACTTCATTCCCGCGGCGCGAAAGAAGGGCGTGGGCCTGATTGCGATCAAGCCGCTGTCGGCAGGTTCGATCGTGAACCTCGATCCGCTGGCGAACCCGGGAACGAAGCCGGAGAACCACAACATGCGGTTGTACCGCAACACGCATCGTCCGCTGCCACCCGCCCTGGTCGCCGAGTTGACGAAGAGCCTCAAACGCATGCCGGACGAAACGCTGTGCCAAGCCGCGCTTCGATTCGTGTACACGCGTCCGTTCATGACGTCCGCAATGCCGGGAATGTTCGAAGACTACATGGTCGAGGACAACTATCAGGCGCTCCAGCGGTCGTTGACGTTGGACAGAGAGGAACAGAGCACTCTCAAAGCTGCCCGCAAGGTCGCCGACGCGATGGGGCCGGAATGGCTGCCGCCGCACTACCGCTGGCTCGACCGCGAGTTCCGGGCGTGAATCGGCCGCACGGTTTCGATCGGCTCGCGCCGGTCAGCATCCTGCTGGCGCTATGCGTCATTTCCGCTTCGGCACAATCGAACCTTGGCCAAGCGGGCGTGTGCTCGCGCTGCCATGTAGTGTCGGTCCTCGAGTGGCAGATCTCGGGGCACCTCGAAGCCGGAATCAACTGCCAAACCTGCCACGGCCCCAGTGCGGCGCACATCGCGAACGAGCGCAACGAGGTCAGCCCAGACCGCATCCCCCGCGGCAAGGCGGCTGACGGGCTTTGCTCGACGTGCCACAACCAGGGGTGTCCCTCCACGAAGCGCACGGCGGATTGCCTTGACTGCCACAATTCCCATTCACTGACCAAGCCGCAACAGATTCAGGCTTTTCAGGGCGATCGTTCCAATGACCCGATCCACCAGGCCGTAGCGCGTCTCGGCGAGTTTCGCCGAACGATGGAGCGGGCCGAGAGCCTTGTCGCCAAGCAGGATTGGGCTGCCGCCAAGGACCTGTTCGAAGAAGCGCTACGGCAACGGCCCGGAGACGCGGAGGCGCTGGCGCGGATCGCTTTCTGCGAGCGGCGGCTGGCGCCGGAGCTGCCCGGCTTCGAGATCGTCGGCAAGGAATTCGATGCGGTGACGGGCTTGCCTCTGGAGGTGACGGTTGCGGGCACGGGCATGGTCATGCGTCTATCTCCCGGCGGGGAGTTCGACATCGGAAGCGAGGAATTCGAGAGCTCGCAGCCGGTCCATACGGTGTCGATCAAGCCGTTCTACCTGGGCAAGTTCGAGGTCACTCAGAACGACTGGGAAGCGGTGATGGGAACCAACCCCAGTGAGCACAACACCTCCGGCAAGCTGCCGGTCGAACGAGTCTCCTGGCATGATGCGCAGGAGTTCGTGCGCAGGCTGAACGAGAGGGTGGCGGCCGGCGGGTTCCGGTTGCCGACCGAGGCGGAGTGGGAGTACGCCGCGCGCTCCGGCGACGATCTGTTCCAGCGCTTCGAGATGGCGCGCCATGCATGGTACCGAGAGAACTCGGGAGAGTCCTCTCCTGACGCGGACTTCCTCAAGATCGACACCTACTCGACCCATCCCGTCGGCGAGAAAGAGCCGAACCGCTGGGGCTTTCACGACATGTACGGCAACGTATGGGAATGGACGTCGAGCCTGCTCAGAGGCTATTTCTACGATCCGGCGGACGGCCGAGAATCACCGACCGAGGCGGGCCAGCGCGTCATGCGCGGCGGTGGTTACGCCGACATGGCCGACCTGCTACATCCTGCCCTGCGTCACGGCGAGCGCCCCGGCCGTCGATACCGCTGGAACGGTTTGCGTTTAGCTCGCGACATTCCGGCTGCAAATCGCCAGTAACTCCGCAAGCGCGAGAGTCAGGATGGATAATCTCGGCTTATTGTTTCAGCGCGGCTCCGAGGGGCGTTCAAGGACCTGGGGTATGACAGGAAATCCCGACCTTCAACCAGCCTGCCGTTCGAAACGTCTACGAGGAAATCGGGGAATCATGATAATATGTGGCCGTTCCCCCCGAGGACGCAGTACGTGCGTCGGCAGGAAAGCCTGAAGCCAGGATCCGGGCAATGGCGACCGGAAGGTTAGAATCAGCAACCGGGAAACCGATCGGTTCGAAGTTGTCGAGCCATCGTGCCATCCCACAGGTCGCTAAACCCTACGCGAGCAGCACCTCTCATTCCTTCAGTCGTTTTCCAAACCCTCATCGTTGATGGTGTTCGCCCTCCGCCGACGCTCGAACACCGTCCGGTTGACGGACGGGTGAATGACCCTCAATCAATTCGAATTCAAATGGAGTAAAGCCATGCTTCCACAAATTAAATGGAGCCGGAGAAAAGGAATTCTCATTGCCATGCCTGTCGGTCGTATCGACGGGAGCAACCACATCGCATTCCAGAACAACTTGGAGTTCGGCATAGAGCCCGAAGAGAAGGCCTTGATTCTGGACTGTGCGCAATTGGGCTTCATCAGCAGTGCGGGCCTTCGCATTTGTCTGATCATTGCCAAGCAGTTCAGCCAGCCCGGCAAGGCCTTCGGCATCTGTAACCTCTCTGATTCGATCCACGATATTGTCACAGTAAGCGGCTTTGACAAGATTCTCTCGATTTACAAATCACGGAACGCGGCCATCGAAGCCATCACCGGAAAGACCAGCGCCAGAGGCGATCAGGAGGAAACGGAGACACCCAGCACCATACCGATGAAGAGCGCAGTCAACTTCGATGTCATCGGAGAAAACATATGGGATATTGCCAATTTCACGATCGACAAATATGAATATCAAAACGACCGCACTCTCTCCCTTGCGGAACGGGAGGCAGTAGTCGCTGAAATTACGACTTCCCTGTGGCAATTCGTCGAGCGCTTGAAGGCACAACACAAGAAAATTCTGGAGCAAATGTTCAGATCCGCCGAGGAAGCGCTGGACGAAGTCGTGGCGAGAACGAATTAACCCACATTTCTCACCACCCGACGGCCGAAGCACGCGATAAAAAGGCCGTGGTTAGTGGTTAGTTATTTATTAGTGAAAACCTTTGGCGGGGGCTTGGTTCGCTCCAGAAAGAAATCTCTGAGGGCCGGCGAACCGTAAAGGCCGTGTTGTGCGCGCCCAGCGGCTCGCGCCTCGTCCTGACGGCCCTCTCACGCACTTCGCCTCCCCACGTGGGGAAAAACGCAGCCTTCTTCGGAGACGCATGGGCGTGATCTCACCTCATCGATCCTTTGCTCCGCTTTTTTCTCCGCGGGGACCAGGATGCCCGCGGCTCACGGAGGGCGGCAGCCGCCACAGCGTGCGCAGCCCGACGGTAAGTGAAACTCCAGGATTCCCGCCTCGCTGTCCTCATGCTAAGCAGGCCGGCGCGTAAAAAACAAGACTGAAGGGCTTCAGTACTTCGAGCCGAAAAGGAACGTTCTCCTTGGCTCACCAGGGGAACTTCTCCCATTGCTCCGACAAGCCGGCACAGGGCCCTTGACAAGTCAGGGGTCGTTGTGGTATCGCTCATGACACAGGCTGTGCCACAAGCATATGTCAAGCCAAGCGAACATGCCTGAGAAACGAGGGAACCATGAGCAGATACGACAGGTTCACGCGCGGCGCCACAGGCGCCGCCATCCTGATATCCGCCGCCCTCGGAATGTTGCAAGTTCCGGTGGCAGCACAGTCCACGGCAAGTATCGTCGGGACGATCACGGACGCGAGCGGCGCAGCAGTGCCCGGCGCGACCATCACTACCACTAACGTCCAAACAGCACAGCAAAGGACACAACAGAGCGGCCCCGACGGCGCTTACTCCATTCCTTTGCTTCCGGTCGGAGAATACCGCTTGGAAGTCGAGCAAGAGGGGTTCCAACGCTCCGTGCGGGAGGGCCTCACTCTCACCGTGAGCGAGACACTGACCGTAGACGTTCAACTGGAGGTCGGACAGGTCACCGAATCGATCACGGTGACGGGAGCGGCCCCACTCGTCAACACCCAAACAGGGACCCTACAGGGGCTGGTCGATGAAGAGCGCATGGTGCAGCTTCCACTCAATGGCCGCACGATGACGGAATTCATGCGCCTGCAGCCAGGTGTGATTCAGACAGCGGATCGGTCCGGCAACAGCGAAGGTATTGCCTTCGCTGTCAATGGGAGCCGCTCGAACGGTGTCTTTTTTCTGATGGACGGCGGCTTCAACACGAACGCCTACCGAAACCTGAGCGGCAAGTTCCCCAACCCCGACGCGGTGCAGGAGTTCAGCGTGCAGCGGAGCAACTTCAGCGCGGAATTCGCCAATGCCACGGGGGCGGTCGTGAACGTCGTCACCAAGGGGGGCACGAACGAGTTTCACGGCGCCGGCTTCTGGTTCGTTCGCAACGAGGTGCTCAACGCCCGGAACTTCTTCGCCAGATCGAGAGATTCGTTGAGACGGAATCAGTTCGGCGCCACACTGGGCGGACCGATCGTCAAGGACAAGCTGTTCTTTTTCGCCTCCTACCAGGACACCAGCCTGCGCAGCGACCCGCGCGTCGGCCGGCAGTTTCTCCCCACCGGGCCGCAGCGGCAGGGAGATTTCTCAGCCGCGCCCCGCTCCGTGAACGATCCCTTGACCGGAGAGCCCTTCACGAACAACCAGATCCCCCTCAGCCGATTCAGCCCGGTGACGTTGAATTTCCTCGAGTTCATCCCCACGCCGTCAACGCCGAACGGGGAGCGTTTCGCGGGCGAGCCCAACAATTCCGACATCAATGAGTACACCTTACGGGGCGATTACAATGCCGGCAAGCACCACTTCTTCGCCAGATACTTTCGCTGGCTCAAGAAAGTTCCGCTCAATGCCGACCCGAATGACATTGCGCAGCCCCTGACGCGGAGGGACCTGCAGCCCAACAACAGTTTCACGGTCAGTGACACCTACACTTTCTCGCCGACACTTTTGAACGAGGCCACGTTCACGTACACTTCACGGGCGCGCGCCGACGACTGGGACGGCTTCGAATACCCCATCAACTACCAGATTGCCGGCGTGAAGGACATTGCGATCCAGAAACCCGCGGGGATGTACATCGACGTTCCGGGCTTCTTCCGGGTGCGGCCGACCTGGCCCTTCATCATTGATGACAACAATCAGCATTTCTCCGACAAGGCAACGTACATTCGCGGCAAGCACGAGATGAAGTTCGGGGGCGAGATGATGCGCCACAAGAACACGATCCGGAACGACTTTCGGACGATGGGGATCTTCACATTCAACGGAAGCGCTTCGGACTATGCCATGGCGGACTTCATGCTGGGCGACGCCTTTCGTTTCCAGCAAGGCGGAGGCGAGTACAAGGACCTGACAGGCTATCGTATGGGGTTCTTCTTTCAGGACCGCTGGCGCGCCACATCCAACCTGACCCTGAACTTCGGGTTACGATGGGATCCCATCTTGCCGTTCACCGACGAGATCGGGCGCGTCCAGTGCATCCGGGCGGGGCAGCAGTCGACACGCTTTCCGAACGCCCCGGAGGGCTATCTGAGCGCCGGGGATCCGGGTTGCCCCGAGGGCGGTTTCAAAGCGCACTACAAGACGCTTGCGCCTCGCTTTGGCTTCGCCTGGCGCCCCGGCGGTTCGCAGACGGTGATTCGTGGTGGCCTGGGCGTGTTCTTCAATCCGCTGCAAACGGTGCTGTACAACGGTTTTGTCAACGGTCCGCCGTTCAGTCCCCAGGTGACGGTGAACGGGGCCCGGTTCGAGGATCCTTACGCCGACCGGCCCAATCCGTTTCCCGCGTCATTCGCGCCATTCACTCCGCCGCAAGATGCGGAGTTCTTCCCTCCCTTGGGGCGGGTGGGCACCTTCGATCCCAACTTTCGCAATGCCTACCAGGAGATCTGGAACCTCACGATAGAACGCGAGATGGTGCAGAACCTGTTGGGGCGCATCAGTTATATCGGGAACATGGGACGGCGGGTGCCCTACAGTGTCGACACCAACCTTGCCGTATATACTCCCGGGGAGTCGACGGTGGGCAACACCCAGCAGCGCAGGCCCTTATCGCAGTTTGGGCAGAATCTGACGGCGCGCTCGCAGGGCACCACGAGCTACCACGGTCTGCAGCTCGAGGTGGAGCGCCGGTTGACGAGTCTGTCGGTGCAGGCGAACTATACCTGGTCGAAGTCGATCGACGAGCAGTCAGGTGACCCGACACCGGGGCAATCCGGCTCACTGGCGGTTCCTTTTAATCGCCGTCTGAACCGGGGGCTGTCTGACCACGACGTGGCGCACCGCTTCGTGACGTCGTACGTGTGGGATTTGCCGCGGCTGAACAACAGCAGCGGTTTCGTGCGGCATATATTGGGCGGCTGGCAGCACTCGGGGATCTGGACGTTCCAGAGCGGTCGGCCGTTTTCGATCGTCTCCGGGAGGGACAACTCCCTCAGCGGGATCAACCGCGACTACGCCGACCTGACTGGTCAGGCCGCGGAGCTCGACACCGGACGGCCGCGGAACGAATTGTTGGCCAGATACTTCAACACCGCCGCATTTATGCCGAACGCGTTGGGCACGTTCGGCAACGCCGCGCGGAATCTGTTACGGGGGCCGGGGCTTTTCAGCCTCGACATGGCGGTCATGAAGATGATTCCGGTCCGGGAGAGCGTGCGGCTGCAGTTGCGCGGCGAGTTCTTCAATACCTTCAACCGGCCGAACTTTGGCAATCCGAGGAACAACCAGCGCCAGACCAGTCGATTCGGCAGGATCGAAGGAGCAGGTGACCCCCGCATCATCCAGATCGCGCTCAAAGTGCTCTTCTGAGCGTCGTATAGTCTTGACGGCCCCGGCGGCGGACTGAGATGTCCCGCCGGGGTCATTACTTATACGCGATCGAAGCTCTCGGCGGCCTGGTCGAGCCTGCTATTGTCGAAGCGGCTCAACTGTCAAAGTCCCTGCCGGTAGGGTTTTTCTTGCCGATAGCCTTCGAGCCGCGCTCGAAGGGAGGCCGCCTTTTCGGCTGCGCCGCCGGCAGCGTACAGCCGTAGAGCTCGTTCGGCGAATTTCACGGCGCTCTCGAAATCGCGCACTTCGGCGCAGGCGGCCGCCAGGGTGTCCAACGCCGCGGGATCTCGGTACCCGCTCAGCTCGACCGCATGCCTGGCAAGCCGCAGGGCCGCTCCGCCGTCTCGCACGGCGGCCGACCGGTCCGTAGCAAGTATCCAAGCCGTCCGGTGGAGAGGGGCCGGCCAGTCGGGTTGCAGTCGGGTTGCCTCCCGGAGATGCGCCAGGGCCTCTTCGCTTCGTCCCATCATTGCCAGGCCCAGGCCGAGGTTGTAGTGCGCCGGGGCTGAGTGGGGTTCGATGTCCACGGCGCGGCGCAGGTGCCGCAGCGCTTGCGCCGCTCGGCCCGTGGACAGAAGCGCGGTACCCAGGTTGCCGTGGGCCTCGGCGTAGTCAGGGTGGAGCCGCACGGCTTCACGATAATGACGAATCGCCTTGTCCTGTTCGCCCTTGGACATCAGGGCGATTCCCAGGTTGTAGTGCGCTTCCGCAGAGTCAGGGCTGATGCGCAAGGCCTGCCGATAGTGGTGAATCGCCTCGTCCACTCTACCCTGGGACGAGAGAGCGATCCCGAGATTACCGTGCGCTTTCGCATAGTCGGGATCGACACGCACAGCCTCTCCCAGATGACGGATCGCTTCGTCGAGCGAACCTTCCTTGATGAGGGCTGCGCCTAAGTTACTGCGTCCTTCGGTGTAACCCGGGTTGATCTCTACGGCCGTTTGATAGTGCCCCATCGCCTCATTACGCCTGCCGATAGCCGCAAGGGCCAAGCCGAGGTTGTTGTGGGCTTCGGCATGCCTGGGATCGAGCCGTAACGCCTGCCGATAATGACGGATCGCTTCTTCCGCCTTGCCTTGAGCCATCAGTGCGGCGCCGAGGTTACTGAGTGTTCCGGGATGATCCGGACGGATGCGAAGCGCTTCCCGGAAGTGCCGAATGGCCTCGCTGTTCTGTCCCTCTACCGCCAGGGCCATGCCCAGGCTGCTGCTGGCCTCCGCATGAGCAGGATCGAGGTCCAGCGCCCGACGATAATGCCGGATGGCTTCCTCCCATTGCCCGCGGCCTTCCGCGTTGCGGCCCAGCAGGTGATGGGTCGCGGCATCTTCGCCGACGAGTTCCGCCGCCTTCCGGGCCAGTCTTTCGGCCTCTCCCAGCTTTCCGGCCCAGTCAAACACTTTCGCTAGGTTTCGCAAAGCAGCGCCGTGGGCTCGCTGATCAAGCTTTCCCTCCACCGTGCGCGTCACTTCTTCGATCGCTTCCGGACTCCAGGACTCCGCAAGCCGCACCACATCCCGTTCCGCCAGGGTGTCGATCAGCCGGAGCGCCAGCAATCGGTAGCCCTCGATTGCGAGATGCACATGATCGAGAAAGTGATCGGACCCTGGAATGCCATGGTCGGACTGCTCTTCGATCTCAGCGGCAAAATCGAGCAAGGGGACTTCCCTCTGCAACGCCGTCTCACGGATCATCTCCTGGACCGCTGTCAGGGCGCGCAGCGGGCAAATGTCTTCATCCACGGCTCGATAAAAAGCTTCCTTCGCTTCCGCATATCTTCCAAGGTCGTAAAGGACGAGCCCCTTTTGATACTGCAAGTCGGCGTATCGATCATCCATCGCTTGCGCCTGTTCGAGGGCGCTCAGCGAGAGTTCCAACCGAACTTGCTCCCGCATGGTCTTCGCACGGGCCATCAAGCTTTCAAAGCGTACGATGTCTTGGTCGCTCAATCCCGGGGAATGCTCGCTTTTGAAAGGTGAGCAGTCTTTCAAGTTAGCCGCCGGAATGACCAGCACGACCTTTGCACCGGCAGACCGCGCCATGTCGATCATGCGGTTAAGGTTGAATCGGTAGTGTGCGAGAACAATCTCCCGATAAGCGTCGTCACGGGTGTAGTCCTGCGGCCCGACCGAGTTCGCCAGCATCGTATCCACTTCGCTCTTCAGCTCCGCTCCCGGCGCCGTGCTGTGCCGGTTGCGCGACACGGAGGTCAAGATTTTATTTCCGGCCGCATAAATTCGTGTGCGGGATAGCAGTCCGCTGACGGCAGTGAGCGGTCTCGGCGCCTCGAATAAGGTGCGGTAGGTGCGCCGCTCCAGGAACTCGTTGTGACCCGCATAAATGATGAACAGATCCGGTTCGTATTGGATCAACTCTTCCATGACCACCGCGACGCGGTAGCTGGCATAGCTGATGCCTCCGGCATTGATAACTTCCCATGTCCGGCTCGGGTCTGCCGGCGCCAGCAGCTCTCGCAGCCAACCGCTGAACGAGGCGCTGTCGTCATAAGGACGGCCGTAGGTGGTCGAGCCGCCCAGGCTGAAAATGCGATAGACTCCCGGCGCCTTCCTCTTGGGAAACCTTTGGAGGTTGAACCACCTTCGTTTGTTGGGGTTAGTGACCAGATAGGAATCATTCGCCGTCTCGCCCTCTTCTTTAAACAAAGGGATGTTGGCGGCAAAGCCGACAAACGGATCTTGCTCATACAAGACAGATTTGACGCCAACGATCGCCAGCAGCAGCTCAAGGAGAAGAAAAAAGCTCAGGGTCGTGATGACGGCGAACAGACCTTTCTTCCAAGGGCCCAGTGTCGGACCCGGAGCGATTCCCGCGGGAGAAGCGGCGGGGCGGGATAAACGGGGCCTGCGTCCTTTCTTTTTCTTCACCGCCTGTGCTCGCAGTGCTGCATTGGTGAGCAAGCATAAGGACTGCTGACCATGGAGCAGCCCACCATGCCGGTCCCGATTTTACCTTGAAAACATAGTCTGCGAGAACACTTGGGGGGGTAAAGACAGTTGCGGCAGACGAAGGAGAGTCGGGAGAGAGTGGCAAAAGCGCCCTGATCCTGATGGTGTAGATCAACGATCCCGACTTGCAGTTTCAGCACGGCTCCGAAGACACGTCAAGGATCTGAGGATGACCTGGAGATCCCGGCCTTCAGGAGGGAAGCGGCCATCGACCGCTGTCTATCAAGCGGCGGCCATTTCCCATTGCACCTCTACAGGGCACAGGCATACACTCGTGGGGACGTGCCCATTGAACCGGCGCCGAACGGGGCAAAACGAGGTCTTCGTGCAACTCGTGACGAGGCAGGCGTTGCAGCGTCAGGCTGTCTGCAAATGAGAAAGCTGATCGTCAGCGCCTTGTTGATCACAGCCGGTCCAGCAGCTCTGGATGTTGTTCAATGGAAGTCGGCCAAGGCGGAGGAAACTCTCTCACGCCCGACATTCTCCGACGTAGCCGCTGAGGCCGGCATCCGATTCCGCCACGAGTCATCCCATACGCCTCAAAAGTATCTCATTGGAACGATGGGCGCCGGAGTTGCGTGGCTGGATTATGACCAAGACGGTTTTCTGGATCTGTTCTTCGTGAATGGCGCGGCTCTCAAGGACCCGATGCCTAAAGAGGAAGAGCCGGACAAGTCCGATCCACGCTCGTGGAATCGCCTTTATCGGAATGCAGGAGATGGAACGTTCGTCGACGTGACGGATCGTTCGAACCTGCAAGGGAAAGGCTATGGCATGGGCGTCGCGACAGGCGACTATGACAACGACGGAAAACCCGACTTATTCGTCACAAATTTCGGAGGCAACCTGCTTTATCACAACGAAGGCAATGGCGCTTTCAAGGATACGACCGTTCTCGCCGGAGTGGCGGGCGGCGGTTGGTCCGTCGGCGGCGTCTTCCTGGATTACGACCGCGACGGTCACCTCGATCTGTTCGTGGCCCGCTACCTTGATTGGGACTTCGACAATAACCCCTGGTGCGGACCGCAGGTTGTCAAGAAGAGGGGATATTGCCATCCGAATACTTTTCAGGCTGTGACGCATCTGCTCTACCACAATCAGGGCGATGGAACGTTTGCAGAAGTCAGCAAACAAGCGGGAATCGCCGCCCATCCCGGCAAGGGTTTAGGAGTAGCATTCAACGATTACAACCAAGACGGCTGGCCGGACATTCTCGTCGCGAACGACTCGGTCGCCCAACAGCTCTACCACAATAACGGTGACGGGACGTTCAACGAAGTCGCATTGGAGGTTGGTCTGGCATATAACAGCGATGGCCGGGCGTTCGCGGGTATGGGGGTCGACTTCGAGGACTACACGAATGACGGCTGGCCCGATGTCTTTCTGAATGCGCTCTCCCTGGAAGGCTATGTACTCTTCAAAAACGTACAGGGCGACCTGGAGGACACCTCCGACCAAGCCGGCATTTCCGGTATCAGCATGCCTTACAGCGGGTGGGGCACGAAGTTCATCGACTACGACAACGACGGTTGGAAGGACCTTTTCGTGGCTCAAGGACACGTGCTGGATACCGTGTCCATCGATTCGCCTCAGATCTCTTATTTGCAGCCACTCTTGATGATGAGAAATGTAAAGGCGCGATTCGAGGATGTCTCTAACCATAGTGGAGCCGTGTTCGAGGTTTCGCGTGCCGCGCGAGGAGCTGCATTCGGAGATTTCGACAACGACGGTTTTGTCGATGTGGTCGTGAACATCAACGACGGGCAGCCCCTTCTACTGCACAACCACGGCGGCGAGGGGAACTGGATCTTGATCAAGACCGTGGGCTCAGCCAGTAACCGGGACGGAATCGGCGCCCGGGTTCGGGTCGTCGGAGAGTCGGGATTGACACAGTACCGGGCGGTCTCAACCGCTGCAAGTTACCTCTCGGCGAGTGACAAGAGGGTACATTTCGGCTTAGGCAAAGACCGTGGTCTCAAGGTGATCGAGATCACCTGGCCGAGCGGAATCGTCCAGCGTCTGGAAGACGTGGAAGCCAATCAAATTCTGATTGTGGAAGAACCGTCTAAGGAGTGAGGACACAGCCCGGGCGGCGTTGCTCCAGGCAAACCAGGTTCTCGCGGAATAACGGATTGTTCGGTTCCAATCCAAGCGCGATGCGCAATTCGTTGATCGCTCGCTGCAATCGATTTGTCTTCGCGAGCGCTACGGCCAGCACGTTGTGAGCCGCGGCGTCACTTGACCTCAACCCTATTGCTTGTTCGAGAGCGTCAATCGCCTCTGCCGTCTGACCCTGAGCCAACAGTGCGCGCCCAAGGTAATAACAGGTATCGGCGTCGTCCGGCTTCAATCGCAGAGCGAGGCGGAACTCCGAGATGGCTTCGTCCAGCTTGTTGCTCACGAGAAGTGCTCGGCCGAAATTGTAATGGGCGTCGGCGTATTGAGGGTTGAGCTGCAAGGCGTACTGAAGTTTCATCGTCGCTTCTTCTACCCGGCCGATCTGCAGAAGCTCCACGCCATCATTGTTGTAACCCTTGGCGCGAATGGCATCATTCGCCCTTTGATTCAGTCGGCGGGTTGCGTTCAGCGCTACTGCCGCCTCCTGTGTCCGCCCCGCTTTTCGGAGTGCTCGGGCCAGGTTGTGATGACTGGAGCTGTCGTCGGGCAGCAGTTCCGTAGCCCGGCGTAATTCTGCGACAGCTTGCTCCAGGTTCCCTTGTCTGTACAAAGCGATACCCAAATCACGTCGAGACTCGCCCGAGGAAGGTTGCAGTTCGACGGCGCGGCCAAGTGCGGTCGCAGCGGCGGCCGTGTCGCCGAGCTGAAGCAAAGCGCTTCCGAGAGCCTGATACGCTTCGAAATAGCCTGCATCAATCTCCACAGCCGATCGGTATTCCGGTGCGGCGTGTTCCAGGTCACCCTGGGCCTCATACAACCGGCCCAGCTCGTAATACACAGCAGGCTGCCGGGGATCCAGACTCAGCGCCGTACGGTATTCCTCCATGGCCTCCCGGCTGCGTTGACTTCCTGCCAACAGCGAGGCCAAGATCCGATGCACTTCGGCGCTGCCGGGGCCCAGTTGCGCCGCGGCCCGCAATTCCTTCTCAGCCTCTTGTTCGTCTCCGGTCTGCCAGAGCAAGAGTCCGAGATTGCGGCGAATCGTGGGGTTGTTCGGATCAAACGAAGAGGCGTTTTTCATCGACGCCACCGCCTCGTCAAGCCGACCCAAGCCCCGTAGGGCTGTCGCCAGATTGCTGTGAATGCGAGCTTCTCTCGAGCGGATCCGCAGAGCCGCCTGAAAGGCCTCCACAGCGCCCTCGAAATCCTTCTG
Source organism: Bryobacterales bacterium (assembly GCA_026713545.1). Taxonomy (GTDB): domain Bacteria; phylum Acidobacteriota; class Terriglobia; order Bryobacterales; family UBA6623; genus JAPPLB01. Next base: position 89,289 of record JAPOOG010000129.1, on the reverse strand, counting down.
TCTTCGCAGGATGACGCCGAGGTTGTTGTAGGCGTTTACGTTGTTCGGATCAGCCTCCGCGGCCGCCCGGAATTTTGTCGCCGCCTCAGTCATCCGTCCCTGCCTAGCAAGGTCCAATCCCTCGGCAACCAAGCGCGAAGCCAGATGCACGTCACCAGCCCATGCAGCCCAACAAGAACTCAATAGCATCACCAGAAAGAGTCTGAGCTTATTGGCGAGGAAGGCACGGTGGCGTGTGAATGCCTCACCGCATTGCCCCCCAGAAAAAGACATCGAATACGCAATACTCCTTTTGATTTGAACGGGATCATACGCCGGGAACCATCCGCCGGCCCGGCGGTTCGCGCAACGTCCGCGAGGCTGACGGGTTTCTGTCCGGAAGTCTGACATTTCAGTTAAAGAGAGAGATCGAACAACTCGCCGCAGGCGCCCTCCCTGTCCTCGATGTACTCGTCCGGACACTGACGATACCATGTACTCTGCGTGCGGCTTGGCCAAGCCTGCAATCATGATATGAGGCTTCAGGTCCTCATAAAGTGAGGAAGTATCAGGAATAGACTCCGCTGGGATTTCGTCCGCCGAAAACGGGACCGGCCTTGCAGCTCGAAATCGAACTCTCCGACCCGGATGAGTCCCCGTAGCCAGCGGTCGCTTGCGGCGCTTGTCTTCCGGTCTCTCTCCGAGTCCGCACTTGCCCGGCCAGCATGGGAGAACGAGCCATTCAGCCCAAGCGAGACAGCTTGATTCCCATACCGAAGTCACCGGCAGCATCGACGGCCCGGTGAACGCGCTCCGCTATGCCTCGCCCCAGGCGCAGCGGCCCCTCCGCCCATAGCCACATCGAGAACTGCCGGGCTGCCAGGCATTGTCCGCGGGAAGACGAGACTAGGGACGATTCACACGCCGGACGAAGATAAAACGTTGGCCGTCCGAAGTGACATCGTACTTGTGCAGCCAGGGGGCTTCGTCCTGGAAGTTGCCGCGCGTACTCGAAAACGTAAAAAGCTTCTTGGCGTCGCCATGGCTGAAACCACCCTCCGTCTCGACGGGGACAGAAACGATCGTATCCTGGCCCATGATGTAGAAGAGCTCCTTGCCGTCCCCGCGCCAGCGAGGCTGTCCCCCTCCGCCGGCCCAGCCGCTGGCCAGTTCGCGTGACACCTTCCACTTTTTTGCCGGGTTCGCTGTCTCACAAACGAACACCTCCCACAGACCGGCTTCGTTCGAGGAGTAAGCGAAGTACGTCCCGTCAGGTGAGAACTTGCCCCCATCGGCCCAAACTCCAGGCTGCTTGGGAATAAACGACGAGACGGCGCCGCTGTCCAGATCAAGCTTCCAGAGCGTCCGTCCGTCGTCCTCGCGCTTGGTGTAGATCACGAACTCGCCGTTGGTTGCAATATCGCGGGGGTACTCCGATGTACCCGCAGCTTCGAGGATGCGCACCGGCGCTTCGAGCGGATGGATCTTGATGCGGAAGAGGTCATAACGGGGGACGCGGCTACTCGTGAAGACAATCGAACGTCCGTCCGGGCTCCACAGCGGGAAGTTGTCGTTGCCGCGGACTTGCGTGATCCGCTTTTTCTGCCCTGTGGCGATCTCGTGGATCCAAACATCGCGGTCGTTGACCTCGCCGTTGCGGGATGAAACAGCGATGTGTTTCTCATCCGGCGACAGCTCAGGGAAGAAGATGGAATTCTGGACCGCGCCGACCCTTTCAAGAATGTCACCCTGGCGGCTGACCCAGACCATCTCCTGGGGCATCTCTTTGGCAGTGGGCTGCTGGCCGAAGCAGACCCCTGTTGTGATGATGAGAAACCAACTTGCCGTTCTAAGCATGGACATATCCTAGCCTACATTTCTCCCCACCCGACGGCCGAAGCACACGATAGAAAGGCCGTGATTCGTGTTTCGTGTCTCGTGATTCGTGAAAACCATGGGCGTGGGCCTGGTTCGTTCCAGAAGAAATGTCTGACGGACAGTGGACCGGAAAGGCCGTGTTTCGTGACCCGGACGTACTTCGCCTCGCCAGCCGGCGGGACAGGCAGGCCAGGGGCGCTTGCGCGGCGACTCGATGCATCCATGAAACCGCTGACCCGGCTGCCGCCGTGCGCGGGGGCACTTGATTTTTTTTTGGGGGGGGGACCTGGGAAATAGTGGGAAATGGCGGGAAATCGTGGGCAGGGAACCAAGACAGTACAGTCGTGTTTCGTGATTCGTGGATCGTGAAAAACAGAAAAGCCGTGATTTGTAAGAACCATGGACGTGGGCCTGGTCCGCTCCAGGGAGACATCTCTGGCGGCCGGTGAACCGTACCGGCCGTGTCTCGTGATTCGTGACCCACACTGGCTTCGCCTCGCCACTTGGTGAGAAGGGCGGGACAGGATTTCCGCCTCTCTATCGTCATGCTAAGCAGGCCGGGGCGGAAAAAAAAGACTGAAGGGCTTCAGTACCAAAAGGCATCAAAAAGCCGTGATTCGTGTTTCGTGTCTCGTGATTCGTGAAAACCCTTGGCGGGGCCTGGTTCGCTCCAGAAGAAATGTCTGACGGCCAGTGGACCGGAAAGGCCGTGTTTTGTGACCCGAGGGGTGAAGGAGGCGATTTGGCAAGTACGCCTGAGCGCCTTTTTTCTCTTTTAGTTTTTCGCCGCCCGCGTGCGGATCGTTCAAGCGGGAAACACCCGGACCGGCGTCAAGGCCGCTTGATCCGGGGGATGTTGCAGGTCAGTGGATTGCCGCGCTTAAGGGCGACCATGTCTGATTTGGGCCAACCTCCCACGATAAGTTTCACTTCGGCCGTCCTGCGCCGGTTCGCTTCAGCGGCGGCTCCGAAAGAACCGCTGCAGAAGGGGAAGGCACTCGTCGGCGAGCAGACCTTCCGCAATTTCGACCTGATGGTTGAGCAGTTCCGAGTCGGCCAAGCGGAACTTGCTCCGGACGGCCCCGAAGCGCAGATCACGGGTTGCGAAGACGAGCCGCGAGACACGCGCCGCGACCAGCGCTCCGGCACACATCGAGCAGGGTTCAAGCGTGACGTAGAGCGTCGTTTCCGGCAGCCGGTAGTTGCCGAGCGTTCGCGCCGCTGCCCGCAACGCCTGGACCTCGGCGTGCGCGGTCGGATCGCCGGTTGCAATCGGCCGATTCGCTCCAGTGCCGACGATCTCACGTTGCTTGACGACGACGGCGCCCACCGGAACTTCTCCCGAGCGCTCTGCTTCATGGGCTTCGGCGAGCGCGAGCCGCATGAAGCGCTCGTCCTGAGCAGTGAACGACGCGGACATCCTCACCAGACTAGCACCGGCCTGTTTTGCAATGAGATGGGACTTCTGACGTAGGGAGGGCAACACAGATGCCGGCATGTTGCAGGGGTTTTCGGGGCATCGCCTGATCCTCTCTCAAAAACCTGATTGGCCAGCAGCCGATCCGCATTACCCACGTGGATTTCGTGACGATCGGGACGACCCCAAAGGGTGCAAAATCATCCAACCTGCGCTAGAATTGACCCGTGGGGGCAGCACCACCCTCGGGGGCCTACTCACGGTCTCAGGTAAGACGGATCCTGAAGATCCGTGAAAACCGCTTGCGCTCGTTCGAGCGCAACGGTCTTTATGAATCCCCTCCCAAGTTCGGCTTCCTGGATCTTCTCGCGCTGAGAGTTTTGCAGCGCCTCAGACAGGACCGCGTCCCGGCGAACCGCATCAGGAACTCTCTGTTGTCGCTGTCGCGCATGTTGCCCGGCGTCGAGCGGCCACTATTGCAACTCAAGATTGCTTCGGAAGGGCGCCGCGTGACCGTCAAGCTGCCCGACGGAAAGATGGAGGCGCTCACCGGGCAGATGCTTCTCGACTTCGAGGAGCAGCAGTCGGCTGAGACGCTCCCTTACAGCGCCGGAAAGCCACTCGCGGTCCGGCTGCAGGAGGCGGAGTACTGGTTCCGACGCGGACTCGATCTGGAGGAGCAGGGAGCCGACGACAACGAGGCCATCGAAGCCTATCGACAGGCGCTAGCGCTGAATCCCGACGCCGCCGGGTCGTGGGTGAACATCGCAACCTTAAGCTACCGCCGCGGCGAGCTGGAGCATGCCGAGCGCTGCTATCGACAAGCGCTCAACTCGTCACCCGACTATCCGCTGGCGCACTTCAACCTCGGAAACGTCTGCGAGGAGCTCGACCGTTTCGACGAGGCGATCCATCACTACCAGCATGCTTTGCGGCTGCAGCCCGATTACGCGGACGCCCACTACAATCTGGCCCTGGTCTTCGAGAGAAGAGGCGATGCGATGCGAGCAGCCAAACACTGGCAGGAGTATCTTCGACTCGATTCGACCAGTCCGTGGGCGCGGATTGCACGCCAGCAACTCAAAGTCCTTCTCCCGGTCACTCAGGGCGGCCGCAAGAACGACAACGCGAGCTAAGCGCGGGTACAAGGCGGCAATCGACAAGCATCTCCTTGCCAAGAGGCTGTCCGGTCATGCGCTGAAGGACGATCACCTTTCGTCAGCCTCGGGTCTCGGAATCCGGCTTTCGAGAGCTTGCGGTAACGGAGGATCAGCAAAAATTTTCCTTACGTCCTTCGTTCATCGTGTCCCTTCACTCGTTGTTGGAATGGACTTGCTGATCGCCTGCGCCTGGCCTCGTTGTGCTAGTTTTTTTCTTCGCTGCCAAGGTTCACGTTCGAGTCAAGTTCTCGCGGCGATCAGTTATCCTGCTTGTTGGTCGGAGGCGGAGCCTCGCCAGTTTTTTTCTTCGCTGCCAAGGTTCACGTTCGAGTCAAGTTGACGTGACGATTCATTGTCCTGCTTGTCGGTCTGAGGACTTCCTCCTAATATTTCTCACCACCTAGCGGCCGAAGCACGCGAAAAGACCGCCATGACTTCGTTGCGCTTGCTTGGCGTGCTCAATGTACGGTCAAACCCAACAGCCAGCCTGACAACCGCCCACCTGGATCGAAGAGAGGTTGCCTCATGTCTCAAACAAAAGCGTCGTCATCTTTCAAAACCAAGAACATAAGCCGTCGAGCGCTGTTTCGAAGCGGCGCCGCTCTTGCCGCGGCCGGCGGCGTCCCCAACGCAACCTCTGCCCCGGCCATGTCCTTCGGCAGAGACATGTATCAGTCCATCGGCGTCAGGCCGGTGATCAATGCAAAGGGCGTGTTCACGATGCTCAGCGGATCGCTCATGCTGCCGGAGTGCCGGCAGGCGATGCAGCAGGCGTCACGGAACTTCGTGCAGATCGACGAGTTGATGGAGGCGGTCGGCAAGCGCCTCGCGGAACTGACGGGCGCCGAATCAGCGATCGTCACCTGCGGATGCGCAGCGGCCCTGGCGCACGCCACCGCCGCTTGCCTGGCCGGCGGCGACCCCGAAAAGATCCATCGTCTGCCCAATCTCGGCGGCCTCAAGAGCGAAGTCATTGTGCCGAGCTACTCACGCAACATCTATGACCAGTCGGTTCGCATGGTCGGTCCGAAGATCATCAGCGTCGCCAACGAAGAGGAGATGCGCATGGCGATCAATGACCGCACAGCGATGGCGATGGTGGTTGGTTCGCCCAGGGACCGGGGGCCTCTCGGTTTGAAGGAGGTGGCCGCGATCGCTCATGAACATGATGTTCCGGTGCTGCTGGACGCGGCCGCGGAAGCTCTCACGATCCCGAATGTCCACCTGGAACGAGGCGCCGATCTCGTCGCCTACAGCGGCGGGAAAGCGCTGTCAGGCCCGCAGAGTTCAGGCTTGTTGATCGGCCGCAAAGACCTCATTCAGGCTGCCTGGCTCAACAGTGCTCCGCACCACGCCTTCGGACGGCCGATGAAAGTAGGCAAGGAAGACATCATGGGGCTGCTCGCGGCCGTCGAAATGTGGGTGCGCCGTGACCATGACGCCGAGTGGAAGACTTGGGAGAGTTGGCTCGACGAGATTGCTTCGAAAGTCGAGGACGTTCCCGGAGTCACGACCGAAGTCCTCCAGCCTCGAGGGCTCTCGAATCGTTCTCCTCGACTGGCGATCCGCTGGGACGGCAGGAAAATGGGGATCTCCGGCGATGAACTCTACCAAAAACTCTACGCCGGCGACCCACGGATCGTGCTGGCAGGGAGCACGGGCGACCGCCGCCACCCTGCCGACAGTTCCGCCACGGTGATGCCCTGGCAGCTACAACCCGGCGAAGCGGGTATCGTGGCCGCCGAGATTCATCGCGCCCTTACCAGCCCACGCAATGGGTCACCCAATTCCAAAGCGGCCGCTCCGGAGACCGACGTCAGCGGCCAGTGGGACGTCGAGATGCTATTCGTCAGCATGACGGCGAAGCATCGCTTCGTATTCGAACAAGACGGCGGAAGCCTGCTCGGCACACACGTCGGCGAAACCACGCAAGGAGACCTGAAGGGTTGGATCGAGGGTGCTGAAATCCAGTTCCGCAGCGCGCAACCGTTGGAAGGAGCGGGCATCCACTTCGCATTCATGGGCAAGGTCAGCAGCAACTCAATGGCGGGCGAAGTGGACCTGGGAGAATATGGGGCCGCACGGTGGTCAGCACGCCGCCACTCCTACGACGAAGCGGGCAAGACCATCCGCGGAGTGAAATACATCTAACCTGCCTTTCTCACTACCCGATGGCCGAAGCACGCGACAAAAAGGCCGTTATGCGTGGTTCGTGGTTCGTGAAAACCATGGGCGGAGGACTGGTTCGCTCCAGAAGAAATGTCGAAATGGCCGTGTTTCGTGAAACCTTACAGGGCCGTGTTGCTGGCGCGGGCGGCTCGCGCCTCGTCCTGACGGCCCTCTCACACACTTCACCTCGCCGCGCACTAAGAAATGCAGGCTAAGCGACAGGAGATCCGGCCCGGATTCCGCCTGGAGAGCGACTGCGGCCAGCCGTCGATATCAACAGGCATGGTTGCCGCTGAGACCGGCGCACGATAGCATGACCTCGGGGACATCATCCCCTGGGAGATATGCGAATGCGACGGCTTCTTGCGGCGATTGCCGGGACGCTGGGCCTGCTGGCGGCGCTGATGGCCACGGAGGCACCGGACCTGGGATACCGGGTCGATGCCGACTGGCCGAGCCTGCCCTCGGGGACACACTTTGCGGAGGTCTCCGCGGCGGCCGTCGATGATGACGGCAACATCCATGTCTTCCATCGCGGCGAGGAGCCGATCATGGTTTTCAGCCGTGAGGGGAAGCTGTTGCGTTCCTTCGGCAAAGGCCTATTCGATTCGCCGCACGGTCTGCGCATCGACCCCGAAGGCAACCTCTGGGCGGCCGATTCAGGGTCTCACATCGTCGTCAAGCTCAGTCCACAGGGCCGCGTGCTGATGGTGCTGGGCCGCCGCGGCCAGCCCGACCTTGCAAAAGAGCGCTTCGATCGGCCTACCGACGTGGCTTTCGGCGCCAACGGCGACGTGTATATAGCCGACGGCTACGGAAACTCGCGTGTTGTCAAATACAGCAAGGACGGCGATTACCTCGGCGAGTGGGGCAAGAAAGGAGTCGATCAAGGCGAGTTCAACACCCCGCACGGCATCATCACCGACAAGGCCGGCCGCGTCTATGTCGCTGATCGCGAGAACTTCCGGATCCAGATTTTCGATGCCGACGGCAAGTTCCTCGAACAGTGGAAGCATGTGGGGTCGCCGTTCGGATTCGCGATGAGCGACGACGGTTTTTTGTTCATGGCTGACGGATACAACGACCGTGTACTGAAGCTCAACCCGGACAGCGGCAAAATCCTCGGCGCCATCGGCCGTCACGGCCGCGCCCCCGGCCGATTCGACGTCGTCCATCACTTGGCGGTCGACCCGCACGGCAGTGTCTACGCCGCCGAGATCGTTACTCTCCGCGTACAGCGCTTCACTCCACGCTAAAGGTCTGGTTAGTTTTTAGTTGTTAGTGGTTAGTTATGAGTGAAAACCATTGGTGACGGCCCGGTTCGCTCTCGAAAGAAATGTCTCACGGCCGGTGAACCTCACAAGCCGTTTTGCTAACGCGCCCAGCGGGTCGCGCCTCGTCGTGGGGGCCTTCTCACGCACTTCACCTCGCCACGTGGTGAGCAAAGCAGGTCAGACGCCCCAGGAGTAATCGGCTACTGCTTCGCTGAGGGACTTGTCGGTTTCAGCGAGGCGGAGCAACTCGAGGCGGATGGAATCGACGAGGGCATTCCAACTGGCTTCGAGGACATCGTCGGATACGCCGACGGTGGTCCAGTTGCGCTTGTGGTCGCTCCACTCGATGAGAACGCGCACCTTGGCGGCGGTGCCGCGATTCGGTTCGAGAACACGGACTTTGTAGTCGACGAGACGGATGTCTGCCACGGCGGGATAGCTGTGCGAAAGGCATTTGCGCAGGCACTGCGCCATGGCGTCGAAGGGGCCGGAGGCGGAGACGTCCGCCGTGCAGACACCGTCTCGGGTCTTGACACTCATCTCAACGTGGCAATTCGTGCGGCGACTTCCCTCACGCTCGTCGGTGACACGCATCCGCTCAAGCTCGAAGAAGAAATGATCGGGCTGCAGGACTTCGCGAACGAGCAATTCGAAGGTGCCCTCGGCGGACTCGAGCTCGTAGCCCTCAAACTCGAGATGCTTGATGCGGTCGAGCAATTGGCGGCGCGCGGCGGCGTCCAATCGCTTGTCGAGCCCCTTCTCGGTGAGCTTGTACGTGATGTTGCTGCGTCCGGAAAGGTCGCTCACGAGGACACGACGCTGGTTGCCGATCGTTTCGGGTTCGACATGCTCGTAGGTGGAGACTTCTTTGAGGACGGCACTGACGTGGATGCCGCCCTTGTGGGCGAAGGCGCTACGGCCAACGAAGGCGCAATCGTTGGGCAGAGAAAGGTTGGCGGTCTCACTGACGAAATTCGCCGTGGCAGTAAGGTGCTTCAATTTTTCGCGGCCCACAGTGGAGTGACCGAGTTTCAACTCGAGCACCGGGATGATCGAACACAGGTTGGCATTGCCACAGCGCTCGCCGTAGCCGTTGGCCGTCCCCTGAACGTGCGTCGCGCCCAACTCGACTGCCGTGATGGCGTTGGCGACGGCCAACTCGGAGTCGTTGTGGGTGTGGATACCGATGACGCCGTCGAAACGATTGCGAACTTCGGCGAATATCTCTCCGAGCCGATTCGTGACCGTACCTCCGTTGGTGTCACAGAGGACGAGAACGTCGGCGCCAGCTTCCTGAGCGGCCTCGAGGGTACGCAGTGCGAAGTCGGCACTCGCTTCGTAGCCGTCGAAGAAATGCTCAGCGTCGAAGATGACTTCCCTGCCCTGTTGTTTGATGTGTCCGACGGTCTCGGAGATCATAGCCAGATTCTGTTCTTCGGTCACGCCAAGGGCGCGTTCGGTGTGCAAACGCCAACTCTTGCCAAAGATCGTGACGACGGGGGTTTCAGCTTCCAGGAGCGCGTTGACGTTGGGGTCGGCCTTTACCGTGTTGCGCGGGTAGCGCGTCGAGCCGAATGCGGCAAGACGCGCGTGCTTGAACTCCAGGTCTCGGGCACGCGCGAAGAAGTCCTTGTCGCGGGGGTTCGAACCCGGCCAGCCGCCCTCGATGTAGTCGATTCCGAGCTCGTCGAGCTTCTCGGCAATCATCAACTTGTCGTCGACCGAGAAGGAGATGTTTTCTCCCTGAGTGCCGTCGCGCAGCGTGGTGTCGTAGGTGAAGATTCTCATTGTCTTGCGGCTCGGGCATTTGGGGCGGTGAAAACGCCTCGGTCACAGTCACCGAAACGAGAATGGAAGATCAACCATCGGGAGCAGTCCGCCGCGAGCCGCCGATAAAGCCTGCGAGCAAACAACGCGATGAACTGCGTCTGGTGCGGTTTCCATTTGTTACAGCCCCTAGCTTTGCGGCGCCTCTTTTTTCCTCTTCAAAAAGCTCATCATCTCGCGCAGACGTCCGCCCACCTCCTCGATCGGTTGGGTCTGTTGCGCCTTGCGCATGGCAAGAAACTTCTGACGGCCGGCGCGGTTCTCATCCATCCACTCCCTGGCGAACTTGCCGGACTGGACATCGGCCAGAATGCTCTTCATGGTCTCCCGCACATGGGCATCGATGACGCGGGGACCTGACGTATAGTCGCCGTACTCAGCGGTGTCGCTGACGGAATACCGCATGTAGTTGAGGCCTCCTTCCTGGATCAGGTCGACAATCATCTTCAACTCGTGAAGGCACTCGAAGTAGGCGATCTCCGGCGCGTACCCAGCCTCGACGAGCGTCTCGAAGCCGGCGCGAATCAACTCGGAGCAGCCGCCACAGAGGACAGACTGCTCACCAAAGAGGTCGCTTTCCGTCTCTTCCCTGAAGGTCGTCTCGATGACGCCGGCTTTGAGGCAACCGAGCGCCAAGGCGTAGGCGAGGCCGTTCTCCTTGGCCTTGCCGCTGGCGTCCTGATGAATCGCCAGAAGACCAGGGACACCGACACCTTCGGTAAACAACTCGCGGACGCGATGGCCGGGGGCCTTGGGCGCGATCATGGAAACATCGAGGTTCGGGCCGGGCTCGATTTCCTTGAAGTGGATATTGAAGCCATGGGCGAACATGACGGTGTCGCCGTCGCTGAGATTGGGGGCAACTTCGTTGCGGTAGAGATCGCCTTGAATGTGATCGGAGACGAGAATCATGACGGCATCGGCAGCCTTGGAGGCGTCGGCAGTGGTCATGACCTCGAGGCCGGCGGCTTCGGCCTGCGGCCAGGACTTGCTTCCTTCGTAAAGGCCGACGACAACATTGATGCCGCTATCCTTCAAGTTCAGTGCGTGGGCATGTCCCTGGCTGCCGTAGCCGATGATCGCCACTGTTTTGTCGAGCAGCGGATCGAGGCTGCCATCTTTTTCGTAATAAATCGTTGCCATCTTGATTGGTTTCCTCTGGAAGTTTGAGATTGAGCGCAAAGAGGCTATATCTTGACCGTTTCGCGAACTTTATCCGACACGCGCGAAGCCTCGGCGAAGGCTTCGCGATGATCGACCTTGGGAGAGCGTCCCATGGCCATGGCGCCGGAGCGAATCATTTCGACTTCGCCGTAGTTGTGCAAGAGACCGATCAGCGCGTCGAGCTTTTCGCCGGCGCCGGTGACTTCGAGGGTATACGACGTGGAGGCGGCGTCGACGACGCGGGCCCGGAAGATATCAGCCTCCTTGAGAAGAGCAGGGCGCATGTCGGGAGAGACCTTGACCTTGATGAGAGCCAGCTCGCGTGTGACAGCCTGGGAATCAGTGAGATCGACCACTTCGACAACGTCCACCAGCCGCTTGATCTGCTTGATGAGCAGCTCCTCGTCGTGCGTCGATGACTCGACGTTGACGACGATGGTCATGTTCGAGAGCGTGGGATCAAGCGTCTTCGCGACCGTCAAGCTGTCGATGTTGTAGCCACGGGACGTCAACACGCCGGCGACACGCATGAGGGCACCGGGTTTGTTCTCCACGAGCAGTGAGATGAGCTGTTGCATGATCAGTCCCCCACGGCGACCGGCTTGGGCGGTCCCAGAATCATTTCGTTAACAGCGCCGCCGGCGGGCACCATCGGGTAGACGTTCTCTTCCCGTGTGACATTCACATTGAGCAGGAAGGGACCGGGTTCAGCGAGCGCTTCGGCGAGGCCGGTTTCGAGTTCGGCGGGGTTGTCAACCGAGCGGCCTCTGATGCCGAAGGCGGCCGCGAGCAGCTCACAGTTCGGGAAAGCATCCATGGCTACCTCGGAATAACGGCCGTTATAGAACAGTTCCTGCCACTGGCGGACCATGCCAAGCCAGCCGTTGTTCATGACGATGATCTTGACCGGCAGCTTGTGGCTGGAGATGGTGGCGAGTTCCGGCAGGCTCATCATGAAACCACCGTCGCCGACAACGGCCATCACGAGCTTGCCGGGGTTGCCGAACTGGGCACCCATCGCAGCGGGAAGACCGAAGCCCATCGCACCGAGACCGCCGGAATTGACCCACAACCGCGGGCGGTTGAAGCGGATGTACTGCGCCGCCCACATCTGATGTTGGCCGACGTCAACCGAGACTATCGCCTCCCCGCCGGAAGCTTCATCAAGCTTCTTCATGAGGTACTGCGGCTTGATTTCGTTATCGTCGTAGACTTCAGCGAAAGGATGTTCGCGCTTCCAGCCTTCGATCCGCGCTCTCCATACCGCGCGCTTCTGGCGATTGTGGGTTCCGAGGGACTCCTTCGTCTCTCGCAAGCGGTTGTTCAACTTCTGCAGGACTTGTTTAACGTCGCCGACGATACCCAAATCGGCTCGGCGGTTCTTGTTGATTTCCGCCGGATCGATATCGACGTGCAGCACACGCGCCTTGGGAGCAAAGGCATCGAGACGCCCCGTCACGCGGTCGTCAAAGCGCACACCGAGCCCGATCAGCGCATCAGTTTCCGTGATGCCCATGTTGGCGGCATAGCTGCCGTGCATACCCAACATGCTGATGAAGTTTGGATGGTTGCTGGGCAGGGCACCCAGACCCATGACGGTGTGGGCCAAAGGAGCTTCGAGCAGCTCAGCGAACTCACGCAGTTCATCGGACGCTGCCGACGAGATCACGCCGCCGCCGGCATAGATATAGGGCCGCTCCGACGCCCATAGGAATTGCAGGGCGGCTTCGATCTCCTCATCGTCGGGATCAAGCCGAACGTGGAATCCTCGCAGGGGCCGCAATACTGCGGCGGGATGATAACCGGTCTTGCCTTGCAGGACATTCTTGGTGATGTCGACCAGCACCGGCCCCGGGCGTCCGGCACCGGCTATATGGAACGCCTCGTGGATGACCTGGGGGATCTCGTCGATTTGCTTGACGAGGTAGTTGTGCTTGGTGGCGGCGCGTGTGATGCCGAAAGTATCGGCCTCCTGGAACGCATCTCGTCCAATCAAGTGCTCGGGCACCTGGCCAGTGATGGCAACGATCGGGATGGAATCCATGAGAGCGTCGACGAGACCGGTGGTGAGGTTCGTGGCACCTGGGCCGGAGGTCGCCATACAAACACCGACCCTGCCGGTAGCTCGCGCGTAGCCTTCGGCAGCGAAAGAGGCGTTCTCCTCGTGCCTTACGAGCACATGCCGTATCGGGTGATCATAGAGGACATCGTAAATCGGCAGGGTAACACCGCCGGGATACCCGAATATCATCTCGACGCCTTCGCGCGCGAGGCTTTCAAGCAAGATTTGGGAACCTGACATCAACGAGGACATGGCTGTTCTTAACCCCTGTTTCGGATTGACTTCTCGGTTTTGTTCATTCGATCGTGCTCTTTGTTCCCGATTCCCGGCGCCGGGCCGCCGTCTCCGCCCGACACCCGCGGGCCCTCGCAGGTGGTCCTGAATACAAAAAAGGCCACCGACCGGTGTGTCTCGCCCCGGTTGGTGGCCTCTGAATCTTGTCAGAAGCCCTCAGCCGGGGCTTGATACAGCAACGACGATAATGGAGCTTTGAATTTGGAGAATGGCAATCCTACGAGGTTCAGCTTCGAGCATCGGCAGGACGGAAGGGCTGCCTACGCATGCGAAAGTTCGGGACCCACGAGCCGCATCCAGTCGGCAGCAGTGGGACCCGCCAGAACGCCGTCCTTTGCCCTTCGTCCTCATTGACACTATTCCGCTCATGCGAGCCAACCTCGTACAGGGCAGGTCACGCCTTTATTGAGTCTAGTCTAGCTTTGAGGGCGCTTGGAGGTCAAGTCCCCGTGCGTTCAGCAGCCCTTGGTTCAGGGTGGCCGCCGCCTCGAACTGGGCGTCTAACCGACAACGGAAAGCCCATCCCTGACAGTCGTTCGGCTGCCGGCAACAACGGCTCGCTGGAAGTGCCTGGGGAGCCGGCGCACCGCTGCCATCTTTATCCGCAAATCTTCCTTTCAGCTATCAGATGTTCGGCGGCCATCTGAACGGGGAGGGGGAGTAGACGCGCGTCATAAAGATCCATCAAAAAAATGTTACGCTTTCTAACATCGTCAGCGAGACCAGCAACTTCATCCAGCTTCTTGACCGTAGCATTCACGCCGTCTCCAATGACGTAACCTGCCAGCCATGCACCTCAGCTCCTTCCCGGCTGTCGTGATGTTTGTCCTGCTTTTGGCGGCATCCACGGTGAGTTGCGGCAGCCCACCGGCTTCTCCGGAAGCACGGTCTCCGTCTGGTAAACCGATAACATTCAACGAACACGTCGCCCCGATCATTTTCGAGAACTGTTCCCATTGCCATCGACCGGGAGAAGCCGGCCCCTTTCCTCTCCTCAACTACGACGAAGTAAAGAGACGCGCAGAGTTGATCCTAGCTGTCACCGGAGGTGGCTACATGCCTCCGTGGCTTCCAGAACACGGCTATGGGGAGTTCGCAGAAGAACGAAGGCTCACACAGGAGCAGATCTCGCTGGTATCGAACTGGATCGAACAGGGGAAGCCTGAAGGAGACCCGCAAGACCTGCCTGCTCTGCCCGTATGGGTCGAAGGCTGGCAACTCGGCGAGCCCGACCTTGAGCTAGCGATGCCGGAGCCCTTTACCCTTCCGGCTGAGGGACAGGATGTCTTTCGCAACTTCACCATTCCTGTCTCGATTCCGGCTACTCGTTACGTTCGCGGCCTGGAATTCCGGCCCGGCAATGCCCGCATCGTTCACCACGCGCGGATTTCGCTCGACCGAACGGGCCATTCCCGACGCCGTGACGAGCAGGACCCCGAGCCGGGCTTTTCCGGCAGCATGCTGCTAGGGGAAAGCGAGATCTTTGATCCGGAGGGGCATTGGCTGGGCTGGACGCCCGGCAAGCAGCCGGTGCTACGACCTGCCGACATGTCGTGGACGTTGGATAAAGGAGTCGACTTTGTCCTGGAGTTGCACATGTTGCCCACTGGTAAACCCGAAACCATACAGGCTTCGGTCGGTCTCTTTTTTACCGATCAGCCGCCGGACAGGAAGGCGAGCATCATCAGGATGGGATCGACGACGATGGATATTGCGCCGGGCGAGAGGGACTACGTTATCGAGGATCAATACCTCCTGCCGGTAGACGTCGATGTCCTCAACGTCTATCCCCATGCTCACTACCTCGGCAAAGAAATGATCTCGTACGCCATTCTGCCTGATGACACCAAGAAATGGTTGCTCAAGATCAATCAGTGGGACTTTAATTGGCAGGATGAATATCGCTATAAAGATCCGGTTTTCCTGCCGAAGGGAAGCATGATCCGGATGCGGTTCAGCTATGACAATTCTGCTGATAATCCCCAGAACCCCTCTTCCCCGCCCCAACGGGTGTTCTATGGCTGGCGAACATTCGAAGAAATGGGAGACCTCTGGTTTCAGGCCGTTACCCGGAGAAGAACAGACTTGACGATGCTGCAGAGAGACACGGCGCACAAAGCACTCATCGGAGACATCGCGGGATATGAGAAACGACTCACGATCCATCCGGACGAATACGAGACTCACAACATCCTCGGAGACGCTTATCTGCGTCTCGGACATCCCCCAAAGGCTCTGCAGCACTTCCGCACGTCGGTGCGAATCGAGCCGGGCTTCCCGTACGCCCAATACAACCTGGCAACCCTGCTCGACGCCCAAGGCAGGCCCCGCGAGGCAATCCCCCATTTTCAACGGGCTTTGCAAGCAAAACCGGACTATGGTGACGCCCACATCAACCTTGGGAATGCGATGGCTTCGCTCGGCCGCTTCACCGAAGCGATGCGCCATTACCGGGCGGCGTTGCAGCTAAATCCGGAGTCGGCCGCGGCACACAACAACCTTGGGAACGTTCTGGCTGCTCTAGGGCAGAGTCATGAAGCGGCTCGGCACTACCGACAAGCGATCAAGATCAGACCAAAGTACGCAGAGGCACACAACAATCTCGGCAGTGTCATCGGATCACAAGGAGACTTGGCTGGCGCGATTGAGTACTTTTCCCGAGCTGTTCAGCTTGACCCTGACTACGACGAAGCAGCACGGAATCTCAACAGGGCTCTTGAGGCAAGGGACCAGACGCTTCAGTGAAGTCCGGTCCTGATCTTCCAACACATCCCCGCACTTGAAGGCGCCTGCTCCGAGTGTGGTTGGAGATCACGCAGGAGTGTGCGATGCGATTGCTAGCCTGCATTTCTCACCACACGGCGAGGTGAGAAATCAGGCTAGACTGGTCGCGTTTGACGCGAGCATCGCCATCGTTACCTCCCGTGCTGGAGGCGCGAGACATCGTCAAGGATTTCGGCGGAACAAGAGCTCTCGATCGCGTACACTTCTCCGCCAACGCCGGGGAGGTGCATGCCGTGCTGGGGGAAAACGGCGCGGGCAAGTCCACGCTGATGAAGATCATTGGCGGGGCGCTTCGGCCTGACCGAGGTGAACTGTACCTCGACGGCCGACCGGCGCAGTTCGACAACCCACTGCAGGCCATGGATTCGGGGGTGTCAGTGGTTCATCAGCAGTTCACGTTGGTCCCCGAACTGACAATAGCCGAGAACATCTTTCTCGGCCGTGAGCCCCGCAACCCGTGGGGTCTCGTCGATTGGAAGCGGCTTTTCGAAGAGGCGCGGGCGCTATTGAAGTATCTCGATTTCGACCTCGATCCACGCCGTCCGGTCAAGGAGATCGGGGCGGGCGAGAGGCGGGTCACCGAGATTGCGCGTGCTCTGTCGATCTCGGCCAAGGTCCTCATCATGGATGAACCTTCGGCCGTGCTGGGGCCAGGGGAGATGGAAACTCTATTCAAGATCATCAGCGCTCTGAGGGCCGACGGCAAGACGGTTCTTTACATCTCCCACCGCCTGGACGAGATCTTTGCGATTGCGGATCGCGTGAGCGTGCTCCGCGATGGACGGCTCGTGGGAGTTTACGAACTCGACGATCAGGTGGATCGAACATTCCTGGTCGGCAAGATGGTGGGCCGGCAGTGGACGGAGCAGTTCCCTGACAAGCCGGCGGAGAAGGGCCGAGAACTCTTGCGGGTGGAGCATCTGAGTCGTTCCGGCGCTTTCGAAGATGTCAGTTTCACTTTGCATGCGGGTGAAATCGTCGGGTTGGCCGGACTGGTCGGCTCGGGGCGGACCGAGGTTTGCAAGTCGATCATCGGCTCGGACCCCATAGAAGCCGGGCGCATCCTGGTCAACGGGAAAGTGGTGAGGATCACGTCTCCGAGGGAGGCGCTCACACAAGGGATCGCGTACTTGTCAGAAGACCGACAGGGGGAAGGTGTGGTGGCCTGCCGCAGCGTGGGCGAGAACATCACGTTGGCAGTGATCAGGCGGTTCGCCAACCGGGGCATCCTCAAGCTGCGAAGCGAAGCCGAGTTCGTTGTCGAGATGATGCGCAAGACGGATGTGCGGGCGGCCGGGCGCCGACAGACGGTCAGTAGCCTGAGCGGCGGGAACCAGCAGAAGGTTGCTCTTGCGAAATGGCTCAGCACACCGGCGCGAATCTTCCTGCTTGACGAACCGACTGCCGGCATCGACGTCGGGGCCAAGAGCGAGATCTACCGCATCATCGCCGATCTTGCACGAGGCGATGCAGCCATCCTGCTTGTGTCGTCCGAGATTCCCGAACTCCTTGCGATGACCACGCGCCTGCTGGTGATGAAGAAAGGCCGCATCGTTGCACGGTTGAGCACGGGCGAGGCCACCGAGGAAAGCGTGTTGAACGCCGCACTGTAACGACGGTATTGGAGCAAGCTGCGAGCGGGGCTCGAATCTGCATCCGTTAGCCAGGTGAAGCCGCGCGTATAATATTCGTACTTCCCGCGGAGTGTTCGCTGAAGCGCCTCCAGCCCTTAGGAGCCCAACGGGCGCAACGTCAGATCTTTCCAGACCAGTGATGAGCCTCCCTACACAGTTCCGATGCGGAATTGACACGGGCGGAACGTTCACCGATCTCGTTGCGCTGGATGAAACGACCGGTGACCTAGTGGTTGCCAAATGGCCGTCTTCTCCGCACCATCCGGAAGAAGCGCTGATCGGAGTGATCCGCGAGTCGCAACTTCCCCCCGAGGCTTTCTCGTCATTGATCCTCGGGACCACCGTAGCTACTAACGCCCTGCTGCAACGCGAGGGAGCGCGTGTTCTGTTCGTGACCACGAAGGGATTTCGCGACGTTCCCTTCATTCAGCGCATCAATCGGCGCTATCACTACTCCCTCGAGTGGACCAAGCCGAAGCCTTTGGCCGAACGCATCGACTGTCTCGAAGTCGATGAGCGCATCAACCACAAGGGCGAAGTACTTGTCGCCTTGACCGACCAGGAGCTGGTCAGATTGTCGGAACGTATTGAGGAGCGTCTGAACGGAACAGACCGTCCCAACACTGCCGTCGCAGTGTGCCTCCTGTTCTCTCACTTGAACCCAAAGCATGAACAGCGCATTCAGGAGTATCTAACAGGCCGCTTCCAAGATCTGCCCGTGTCGCTCTCCTATCGAGTAGCTCCGATCTGGAGGGAGTACGAGCGCGGGAGCACGGTACTCGCGGATGCCTTTGTCAAGCCGACGCTACAGCGCTATGTCGGCAGTGTTCGCAAGAGCTTCGAGAGCATGGGCATCTCGTGTCCCTGGTCGGTGATGAAGTCGAACGGAGGCCGCGCCACGGCGGAGGTTGCTGAAAACGAGCCCGTTGGCGTGGTTTTGTCGGGATTGAGCGGCGGGATCATCGGGGGGCGCTTTTTCGGGGAGTTGGCGGATCATGAGAACCTCGTCACACTCGACATGGGCGGCACGAGTTGCGACGTCGGAGTCGTGCGGAAGGGGCAGATTGCGTACAACACGGACTACCAGATCGAGTGGGGACTCCCGGTCGCGGCGCCGTTCGTCGATCTCACGACGATCGGCGCAGGCGGAGGCAGCATCGCCTGGATCGACAAAGGGGGCTTCCTGCGCGTCGGCCCGCAAAGCGCCGGAGCAGACCCCGGACCCGTTTGCTACGACCAGGGCGGCAAGGACGTAACGGTCACCGACGCGAACCTGGTGTTGGGCCGGCTCAACCCGAACTACTTCCTCGCGGGAAAAATGAGGCTGAACACTGACAAGGCGCATCAGAAACTGGCGGAACTTGGCGCGACGCTCGGCATGACTGTCGAGGAGACGGCGCAAGCCGTTATTGAGATGGCGAACGAGAACATGGCGAATGCGATCCGCGTCGCCTCTATCGACCGCGGACTGGACGCACGGGATTTCACGTTGGTGGCTTTCGGGGGCGCCGGCCCGCTCCACGCGAGCGGCATCGTCGGACGTGTCGGGATGAAAAGGATCGTGGTACCGCTCTACCCGGGCTTGTGTTCCGCCTTCGGCTCATTGATCGCCGATTTTCAAGTCGACAAGGTGTGGAGCAAGCATTTTCGTTCTGACCGTGTCGACGTAGACGTTGTCAGGAAGCACTTCGACGAGCTGGTTAGCGAAGCTGTGCGAGAGATTCATGACGAAGGATTCTTTGGAGACCCCGAAATGGAACGGACGATCAGCATGCGTTACGCGGGTCAGAACTATGAGCACGATGTCAGGGTCGAGGACGGCGAGATCACCGCGGGGAGCTTAGACGAGGCGTTCGAGGAATTCCACCGGCTCCATGAGCGCTTCTATGGTTATTCGATCGGTTACGAAGTGATCGAGCTGATTCGGTTCAACGTGAAAGTAGTGGGACGCACAGACAATCCGCAGCTCAAGGCGGTAGCGACCAGCGGCGAACCCCGGCCGAGAGAAACACGTCAAGTCTACTTCAAGGAACAGGGTTTCGTGGCTTGCCCCGTCTATCGCCGCGAAGACTTACGGGCAGGGTTTACCTGGGAAGGCCCGGCTCTGGTGGAAGAAGCGGATTCGATGATCCTCGCACACCCTGGCGATCGTCTCAGCGTCGATGCCCATGGAGTCATCACGATGGACGTCTAGCTTGGGGAGGACAGTCTATGGAGAATATCGACAGCGTTACGCTGAGCGTCATCAACAACGCACTCATCAACGCCTGCCGCGAAATGGGCACGGCGATGATGCGCACAAGCTACTCACCGATCTTCAACGAAGGGCTTGATTTTTCGTGCGTCATCTTCAACACGCGAGCGGAGATGATCGGACAGGCCGAGTTCTGTCCCACGATGCTCGGATCGGCACAATACGCCGTCAAATGGACGATCGAAGAGTTGGGTCTCGATTCCTTCGAGCCCGGCGATGTCGTCATCCACAATGACCCCTACCGCGGCCAGTGCCACATGCCCGAGCACATGGTTCTCAAGCCGGTGTTCCACGGAGGCGAACTGCAATGTTTTGTCGGCAACATCGCCCACATCGGCGAGATCGGCGGAATGGCGCCGGGGTCTTTCGCCTCTGACGCGACCGAGGTCTACCAGGAAGGGCTGCGACTGCCGCCTGTCAAGATCATGCAGCGCGGTGAGTATGTCAAGGATGTCTGGAGAATCATCCTGACGAATCACCGTACGCCGAAGACCAGTTGGGGCGACCTGCACGCCATGATCGGCTCACTCAACATCGCGGAAACGCGGATGCATGAATTGCTTGAGCGCTACGGCGCGGAACTGTTCGCGGCGGCCGGAGACCAGTTGCTGGACTACTCGGAGCGATGGATGCGGTCGGAAATCCAGGAAATCCCCAACGGCGTGTATCGCTTCCAGGATTGCATGGAGGACGACGGCGTCACGGACCAGCCCGTCTGGATGCGGCTGAAACTAATTGTCAAGGATGACGAGATCATTGCGGACTGGACGGATTCCGATGCGCAGGCCTCGGGCCCCGTCAACGCAACTTTCGTCGTCACGGCGGCGGCGACCTACAGCGCCGTGCTTCATGTGACCAACAAAGACATCCCCGTGAACTCCGGGTGTTATCGGCCGATTCGCCTGATCACGAATCCCGGCACCGTGGTGAACGTTCGGCACCCGGGCCCCTCGGTTGGGGGGAATACCGAAACACACCCGCATCTGCAAAACGTCGTCATGGCGGCGCTCAGCCAAGCGGTTCCCGAAAGGGCGGCGGCAGCCGAAGCCGGCACGGCGTGCAACTTCCTGTTTGGCGGAGCGCACCCGGAAACGGGCGAATACTATACGAACTATCACTTTGACGGCGGCGGCTGGGGCGCCACGGCCCTTCACGACGGCAACTCGGTGATGTGTCCAGTGAACGGAAATTGCCGCAACACGCCGGCGGAAGTCTTGGAGACGAAGTACCCCTTCTTGACACTGGAGTACAGCCTGCGGACCGACTCGGGTGGAGACGGCAAGTTCCGCGGGGGGCTCGGCAGCAAGCGGGTTCTGCGGGTCGTGGGTCCTGAGATCACCGTCAGCGCGCTGCTCGACCGGACCCGCACTTATCCGTGGGGACTCTTCGGGGCGGGACACGGAGCGGCAGGCGGGTTGCTGGTCAAGAAGAAAGGCGACAGCAGGTTCCGTACTTTCTCGGAGGTGTATGGGACCGTGTCCGCGACGAAGTTCACGCGGATCGTCCTGAAAGAAGATGATGAGGTCGCCATCCTGTCGCCGGGCGGGGGCGGCTATGGCTCTCCAAGCGAGCGCACGGCCGAACAGATCGAAGATGATGTCCGCCAGGGGCTGATCTCAGCCGCTGCGGCCCGTACATCCTACGGATACGAACGGTGAAGGAATAGCTTTTCGGAGAAGCATGGGGCACTGGATCGATAAGAACGCGGCGTGGTACGACCAGTCGATGACCTACTGTGCCTGCTGCGGCCTAGTGATCCCCAGCGGCTATTGGGAAGCCGAGGTTCGGGGAGAGGTTCTCATCTTCTGCAAGCCCGACTGCGAGAGGCTCTACCTCGAGCACCGGCTTGTCGAGGGCGGTGAGAACGAGACGGCCTAGCCTGCCTTTGTAACGGCAGTAAGCGGCAACCGACCTTCTCACAACAGCCAGCTCAGGCAGGTAAGCCACACTCATCGCTACACATCCGTCAGCCCGATGGCGCCCCGGCGCCTGGTTTGACAAGCCTATATCCGTCTGCGAGCATAAAAAAACCATCGTCCCGCCGCGCTACTCCTCAGTAGCTCAATTGGTAGAGCATCCGGCTGTTAACCGGAGGGTTGTAGGTTCGAGTCCTACCTGAGGAGCCACCTATTATTCGTAAGTCTTTTTATGTCAAGCGCTTAGAAGACTAAGCGGCACGTTGTTACCACTTTCGGCATCACTTCGGAGTCTAGGACAAAGTGGGAACAGGGGAAATGAACATCATCAGAAAAACTGTGCATGTTGACTTGTTCCCGCGTCCGCATCGGTACAGCACAGAAGTTTACTTCGACGGGGAACACCATCCGGAAATCACGCTGGGCCCTACCCGCGACAAAGCGTACACGAAGATGGAGGATTATCTCGAGACTAAAGGATTCCCGGGGCCATACAAGAGGGTAGACCGTCAGTGAAGTAGAGCAGTTTCCGAAGCAGCCGGAATGCGCGGCTCTACTTCCCCAACATCAATACAGACGTCACCGGGGCCGCCACGCCCTCACGCCGTGCCCGGTTCGTAGACGCCCAGGGCCTTGCCGAACACCCCCCTATCGTACACCTCGACGATCCGATACGAGCGCCCGTGATAGAGCAGCACGTCCCCCACTGACTCGCCCTCGACGACGGCAGCAACGGGTTCGGTAACGCGTGGGCGCTTGCGACCCTGGGCTGCCATCTGAGGAACCTGAACAGGTTGTCTCCGCTCCATTACTTCTGTACGACCCGCTCAGAACCGGAACCATTGGCCTTGCTTGCGCCGGTAGTTGGGATTCCAGCGGTCAACCAGCGCGTCCCGAGACTGAACGCGGGGCATGTTCTCTTCCAGCTTGGCCATCTGATCGCGGTCGATCTCAACACCCAGTCCGGGAGCTTCGGGCAGCGCCACCTTGCCGTCGTGGAAGGGGAGCTTGCCGCCCCGGATGATGTCCTGGTCGGGAGCGGTCCACGGATAGTGTGTATCGGCGTCGTAGGTGATATGCGAGATTGCACAGTTCATGTGCGTGAGCGTCGCCATCGAGATACCGAGGTGGTTGTTGCTATGGCCCGAGCAACCCCAGCCGAGCGCTTCGCAGGTGGAAGCCCAATAGCGAGCATTGTTCAAGCCGCCCATGTGGTGCACGTCCAGCAGCACGAGGTCGACCGCGCCTTTGCGGTAGGCCGGCCCGATATGCTCGGGACGCGTGACGCACATGTTGGTTCCGAGCGGAATGGAGGTGTGCCTTCGCACCTCGGCCATACCTTCCTGCCCTCGCGTGGGATCCTCGAGATATTCCATGCCGAGAGGCTCAACCTCTTTGGCTACGCGCTTGGAGGTTAGAATGCTCCAGGCTGCGTTGGGATCAATGCGGAGTTTGGCGTCGGGCACTTGCCGGCGCATGATGCGGAGCGCCTCGATCTCCTCATCCGGCGTCAGGACGCCGCCTTTGAACTTGCACGACCGAAACCCTTCGTTCTTGTTGAAGTCAACGAATTGCTGCGCGCCCGCTTCGGACGTGATCATACCTGCTTCGTCCTCGGTTGGCAGAATGAAGAAGACGTACGCTGAATAAGGCGCAGCCTCGCGGTAGGCGCCGCCGATCAAGTCGCAGACGCGGTGATTCAGAGCGCGCCCGATCAGATCGAGGCAGGCGATCTCAACAGCCGCAAAGGCCTCGTAGTCTTCGATATTCCGGCGGAAATACTCAAGCTCGAACGGATCGCGGCCCAGAAGAAGGGGGCGGGCGGCCTCGATGTTCTCAGCATGGCGGCGACCGACCTCGGAGATACCGCGGTGTCCGTCGGACGTTTCGATCTCGGTAATGGTCCGGACAAAGTGGGTGGCGTGAGCCGTGGTGGAGTTCATGATCGGCCGGTCTGGCGACGCCACGCGCGTCACTTTCACCGAGCTGATCTTCATCCGGCTGCGCGGACGGTCGGCCTTCGGCGACCCGCTGCGTTTCGTCCCCGCCGCCGCTTGGCAATAAGCCAGGGATATGTCGCTCAGGCAAGTAAGCCCCGTGACACCTGCCGCCCCCGCCATCAAAGCGCGCCGTGTAACCTCGGAGGCCTTCCACCCAAGTCGTTCTTCTGAAAGCAGCTTATCGTTTCTCATTTCGAAATCCTCTTCCCGCGGTGGAGCTTAGCCTACCTGACTTGGCGCCTAGTCGGTAACTGAGCTTGACCGCGTCACAAGAAACGCAGGGATTCGTGATGCGATTCTGTTTGTCCTGTGGTTTCAGTTTGACCCGCTCCAAGAGTTGTACCACTTCACAATTCAGGAACAGGATGGCTTTCGTTGACCGGGAAGACACGGTGATGGAATTGTTTCCCCAGCCGCAGCTTCGGACAGTATGGCGCCGCACCGATAAGCCGCTCGTGAAATCGTCTTGGTAGTTGATCGCAGTGTTGATTCCATCGAAGTCCATTTCCAGGATGGCGTTGAGTCGAGGGGGCTCCATGCTCTCGCAGGGGCCGAGGCGAGCTCGATCCGCAAAGTATAGACTCTTCAGGTTGATGAGTGTTTACAGGCCCTAGTCAATCAGGCTTGCCGGCTCGGGTTGATCAGGGCGCGCCTCGCCGCTCCGCATCACTGCGAATCGGGTGCTGATCGGCCCGAACATCTCATAGATCACGACCGCAGACAGCACCACCGTAGAGACGATCTCCGCGTGGTCAGGAAAGCGTCGATCGATCACCAACACCAAGCCCACTGCCAAGCCGGCCTGCGCCATCAGGCCAAAGCCCAGCAGCCTTTGGACGACGTCCTCGAGTCCCAGCCGACGAGCCGCAAAGCGAGCGCCCCAAAACTTGCCGGCCGCCCGGGCCACCAGGTAATAGGCCCCCAAAATCCCCATCGAAGGTACGAGAGAAACGTCGAGGTCGGCGCCGGCAATGACAAAAAAGATTGCGTAGAAAGGCGGATCCGTCCGGGAGAGCGTGTGGAACAGCCCCCGGCTGCGCGCCGACAGATTCACCATGGTGCCTCCCACCGCGAGAGAAGCAATCAAGGCAGAAAGCTCCAGGATACGGGCGACACCCACGCACAGCAGGACGCTTCCGGCCAGCAGCATCAACATCTCGCCCTGTTCGTTGACCTTCGTGGCCCAGCCGGCCAACAACAGTCCCACAAGAAACCCGAGAGCCACGGAGCCGATCAACTGCCAGATGAGCGGATAGATGGATCCATAAAAGGTGTCTATTAACGCCCCGGAATTGCCCCATCCCGCTGCCAGATCGATGCAGGCCGCCACCAGACTATAGGCTGCCAGACACAGGATGTTGTTGACCGCGATGATGCCTAGGAGCGTATCGCTGAGAGGGCCCTTGCTGTTGCATTCCCGCAATACCATGAGCGTCGAGGCCGGAGCGGTCGCGATCGCAATGGCTCCCAACAGCCCCGCAACCTGCCACGAGTGACCGGCGATCACGGTGCCCAACGCAACCAGCAAGGCCGCTGCCAATGACTCGACAACCGTCAGGTAAAAGATCCGGTGACCGTATCGAACGAACCGGGCATAGTGGAAGACCGACCCGACGGAAAAAAGAATGAGTCCCAAAGCCACTTCGCTGAGGACATTCAGGGCTTGCAGATTTTCGTGGCTGACCCAACCCAGCACCGATGGTCCCAATGCGACACCGGCGAGCAGATACCCGGTGACCTCAGGGATCCGCAGGAATTGGACAAGATGCCCAGCCAGCAGAGCCAGCAGAAGAATCAGTCCGAGTGAGGAAAGCTCATTCATCTAGTCCAGTAGCGCTCCCCACCGCTTTCTGTCCCGTTCTACAACCACGAACCGTCCGTTACTCTTTGCAGACGAAAGGATGCGGCGCGCCTCCGCCGCAGTGCGCACGGGTGAGCCGTCCACAGTGAGCAATCGGTCCCCGGCTCGAATTCCGGCTGTTGCTGCCGCACTGCCTTCAAGCACGCTCTGAACAACGAAGCCATTAGCCTCGTCTGCAAAGATCAATCCCGATTGGGGTGACGTTGCCATCGAGGTATCCGGATTCGCCTGCGCCGGGAGCACGAAGGTAACGCGACGCCTGCCGCGCCGGACCACCAGTTCCAGCAGTTGCCGGGCCACCGGCAGGACAAGCGGTTGTAAATCGTCCGGTCTGGTAACCGGACGACCATCGAACGAGACGATCAGGTCTCCCGGCAGCAAACCGGACGTCTCCGCCGGGAAACCGCGCCATAGCTCCCGGATAAGCACTTCTTCATCACCGCCGAAATACTGTTTCTCTCTATCCGTAAGGCTTGCGACACGCAGTCCGTACCGCGCAAGCAGGCGGCCGGGAAAACCGCGGTTCCATACCAACGTCTCATCGACGGACTCCGGCAGCAGAGCAACGTATCGGTCGTCGCATAACGCGACGACACCGATCAGACGGCCACCCAGATCGAACAGGCCGGCTCCGGCCATTTCGCTCTCCGGCATCATGCTCAACGACACCTCCCGGGCAGGGCGACCGCCACATTGAATCGACCGAAATCCGAGATAAAGCACTGGAGCGAAGGCGCTCTCCAGTGAGCTGTTCAACCAGGCGAGCACGAGCCATTTACCGCGGTCCATCAACATCGCCGGGATGTGCACCACCGAGTCCATGTTGAGATCTTCGGAAGCGAGTAATGTCACAGCGGGCGATTCAGGTGGCACCGGCGGAGCGGCCACTTGGTAAGTCGTTCCCCGCATCCCGCGAACTTGCAATGCAGAAGGCAAAGGGTCCGCCGTATTCGACGTAATGACCGTTCCCTCGTCGTCCCACACAATCCCTGTTTGTCCGACGTGTTCCAGATGGACCAGATGCTCTGCGGCATTCGAAGCCGTTTCCGCAAAGTACTCCGCCATGTCCTCGAGCGAGCGTCGCTGAGCTATACGCTGCAGCCGGGCGCTGTCGGCCTGCGTGGGTAGTACGGCGGGTTCAGGCTCCAATTCGGCAGGTTTCATGAGCGATCCCACCATGAGAATCGAACCGGCGATGACGGCCAGAACAGCGACGTAGGCGGGGCTGCGGGTTTCCATGATGAGACGGGTTACGCTGGTCGTTGCGGGTGCGCCGTGAAACGAGATTCCACAAAGACGGCGGCCAATAATACGTAGACCAGAAGGGAGTTTCCCAGTGTCAGCCAGATGATGATTTCGATTCCCAGAGGCTCAGCCAACTGCGCGATCAGCCATGGCGCCAACATCCCTGCCATGAGTGATAGCGAAAGGAAGCCGTTGAGAAGTTCGGGGTGGTAGTACCGGTAGCGGCTTCCGACCAGGTCCAGCGTCAAAGGGTAAATCAACCCAATCGACGTACCGAGCAGCAGCGCGCCGGCGATGGTTCCCGAGGTTTCCACCGTCTTCAACAGGAAGATACAGCCGATGACGGCCGCCAGCGTGGCCCAAGCGAGATTCCGCATCCGCTCTTCGACCGGTGGCAACCGCGTCGCCCAAGCCCGTCCACAGGTCAATCCCAGCCAGAACAAGGCAAGCACCATTAGCGACACGGAGGTTGTTATACCGAACTTGCGGGGAAGGTAGAGCGCCAGCCAGCCGCCCATCGCCCATTGGTTGGCCGATTGCAAAAATAGAGACAGCGCCAGAAGGATGGCCATCGGGCTAGCTGCCTCCCGCCAAGTCATCCGCATGGGGGGAGCCGACAGCGTCATGTAGCGGAACGCTTTGCTCCTTAACACGCACCAAGACAACGTGAATGGCGCCACTGCCAGAAGCTGCACGGTCACTGACCAGTGAAATTGGCCGTGCAGGACCCAAGCCAGGACACAAACCCCGATGGTTCCCGTCCCGAACGCCACACCGGCCAGGTTCAACACCTCCGGAGCGCGTCCCTGCAACAGGGCACCGGAGATGAGCCATGAAGCACCTGTGGCGAGAGCTCCGACCGCAACTCCAAGAGCGAACAGTGGCGGCAGGAGCCAGATCGGATGCGGAGCTACGCCCAAGCCGATCAATGCCGACGCAGCCAGCAAGCCCGAACTGACCAGAAAGCTGCGGACAGCGGCTCGCCGGTTCACCAGCGCTCGAGCATAGCCGATCGTACCACCAAGGATCCCCAGGTTGAACACGAGAAAACATCGACCCAGGTCAGTCGTGTCGATGGAAAGACTCAGGAACCACAGCGGAAGCAAGACCCCCAACAGAGCGGTTAGTGATCCCAACAACAAGAAACTGGCCGTCGAGTAGACAACACGCGTCTGCTCCGGTGTATGGCGGACAGTTTGGCCCAGGTCCGCCGCCTCAAGATGACTCACTACGTGCATTCTAGCCGTCTCACTGCCGAACGGGATGCGATCGCTGCCCGTGGTGCAACAACTGGCGGCGGAGTCGACATTTTCCGTCGCAGTTCGGTTACCGTGGTAAGACTTATCAGGAGGCGAATCATGACATCGAACTCTGTGTTGGACCGGAGGCGGTTTTTACGGCAAGGCACTCTCGCCGGCGCTTCAGTCGCCACGGGCGCAGCAGCGGCGCAAGCTCAGCGGCGAAACTTCAGCCAACCGATTCGCGTCGGCTGTCTGAATGTCGTCGAGTACTCCCATCTCAATGCGATCTGGGCTCCCTTCATGAATCCTCGAGCGGATCAGAAGGAACAAATGCCGCTCACGGGTATGCGCATCACACACTGCTGGGAAATCGAACGGGACAAGTCGGAAGCCTTCGCAAAGAAGTATGACTGTGAGCCGGTCAGGAACTTCGACGACATGGTCGGCAAGGTGGACGCAGTTATCTCGGGCGGCTATTACAACCATCCATGGAACCACATCCTGCACGAGCCCTATCTGAAAGCGGGTATACCGAATCTGATCAACCGGCCGTTCTCCAACTCGCGCGGGAAGGCCCGACGAATCATCGATCTTGCGAAGAAGCACGGCGCGGCGATTCTGTGTCCGTCAGCGCACGAGCACACCGAGGCCATCACACGGGCCCGCAAATGGGCTGAGGACAAAGAGGTCATCTGCTACAGCGCCACGAATTCGTTCGATGACTATCCGACGCATGGCATCCACGGAGTCTATATGTGCTGCCGGGCAATTTGCGAAGCGGGAAATCCAGTGATTTCAGTGGCCTACCAGGCGAAGAGTTGGCACAACCCTCCCGGCGTTGTGACCTTCGAGCACAAGGATGCGGGCGGTCGTACCTTCTACGGCACTCTGCACGAGGTGGGCGGATCATGGGGCACGATGCGCATTCACACGCGCGAAACATACGGCGGAGAAGGTTTCCCCATCCGTACGGGCGTGGAGTATCCGTTCAACCGCACTGCAGCCTGGGCGCCGACGATCTGGGCGTTTCAGCGGATGGCCCTGTACGGGGAGATGCCCCAAAGTTTCGATCAGATCGAGCATAAGAGCGACGTTTTTCTGGCCGGCTTTCGCTCCATTCTGGAGAATGACGGCAAGCCAGTGAAGCTGGACGATGTTCCTGAAGATTGGATGACGCCGGTCGATCTTCCCAACCGTCCTACCGAACACACAGCAGACCTTTTTCGCGAGGCTTTCGGAGAGGCGTAAACAATGGCCGGGCCTGCGGCATTCGATGAGGTTTCGTTCCACTTGCGGGCACTCGTCAACCCCCAGCCGGTCGAGTTCTCGAAGCGTTTTCTCAATCGGCCCGGGTGAGTACGCGCGGGAGATATCCGGGTTCACAGACAGCGTTCCGCTGGCAGTCCCAAGCCTGACTTAGGTACTGGTCCCGTTGGCGGGAAAAGGTTAGTCCGAGAGCCAGTCGGAACACACCCTTCAGCGTCCTGCGGACTCAGCCAAGCGGAAGTGCCTCTTGGCCTCCTCCAATCTTCCCAACGCTTGCAAGGCGATTCCCAGGTTTCTATGTGCTTCTGCGTAGTCGGGATCCTCCTCGACTGCACGGCGAAAAGACTGCAGTGCTTCAGTGAGTTTGCCTTGATTACCCAGCACGCTGCCCAGGTTGTTGTGAGCTTCAGCAAACTCCGGGTTGAGACGGAGTGCTTGGCGATAATGCTGCACCGCGCTGTCGAAACGCCCTTGCGATGACAGCACGTTCCCGAGGTTGTTGTGAGCCTCGGGATAGTCCGGCTTGATCTTCAGGGCCCGCCGGTAGTGGTTCATGGCTTCGTGAGTCTGCCCGTTGATCTGAAGAACATTTCCCATATTGTTGAGCGCCTCCGCAAAGTCCGGACTCTCCTGGAGCACGCGCTGATAGTGCTGCAACGCTTCCTCGCGTTTGCCTTGCGAGAGGAGCAGGTTCCCCAAATTGTTGCGGGCCTGTACGTGACCGGGCTGCGACTGAACCGCCCTTCGATATCGTTGCACGGCACGAGCGAGGAGGCCTTCTGCTTCAAACAGAACCCCCAGGTTGTAATGACCGTCCGCATAGTTCGGCTCGATGCTCACCGCCCGCTCGAAGTATGTCCGTGCCTTTGCAGCCTGTCCAAGCTCCAGATAGTAGTTTCCGATCAGGTTGTGTTTCTCATAATCTCCTGGTGTCTCCTGCAGTTTCTTCTCGTAGCCTGCGATGAGATCAATCAACTCCTTGCGTCGGAAATCACGCCGCAAGGTTGCCAGATCCTGCTGCTGCCACGGCAGCACTTGTAGCCACAGATCGCCCATTTCATTCGACGAAAGCCAACCTTGAACAACACGGCGGGGAGGATGGTTTGGGTTGCGTACATTCGCGTTTGAGTTGTCGTATGTGAACTCCATGGATACGCTTGCGCCTTTCGGGAGAAAGAACGGCTCGGCGTAGCGGTATTCGTCCTGCCAATTGAAGTCCCATTCCTTGATGTAGATCAGCGATTTCTTCGTGCCGTCAGGAAGCTCAACGTAGCCCTTCATCTCTTTCCCGAGGTAGTGCGCATGCGGATATACTTTCAACACTTCCACATCCGCAGGCAGAACGTAAGAGTCTTTGACGATGTAAATCTTCTTGCCGGGAGGAATATCAATCGTTTGTGACCCCAGGCGCAAATTGACTGGGATTTTCTTCGGGGGCTGGCTTGTGAAAAACAGACCGACAGAGGCTTGAATTCTCTCGGGTTTCCCCGTTGGCAACATGTGCAGCTCGAGAACCAGACTGCTGCCTTTCTCAAGACGCCAGGACATGTCCTCCGGCTCCAAGACAGGCTGTTTCCCAGGCGTCCAACTCAACCAATGACCGTCCGGAGAGAAAATCTCGTCCAGAAGCATGCGGCTGGTGAAGCCCGGCTCAGGGTCTTCTTTCTCCCTTTCCCGCGAGCGCTCTGTTTTGTCGATCAGAATGCTGGCGTGATGGACAATCTTGGGATTACCGGGACGAAACTCGAGCCCTCGCACGTAGCGGGTTGCTTCAAGCGGAATGGGGATGCTGAAATTGCGAAAGACGTCCAACCCTTCCGCTGCAAGCGTGTACGGCTCGGGCATTTGAACGACCAGGTCCGGCTCGCCGATCTGCCAGCCCTCGGTCCACGTGGGAAGGAGCGGCAAGTCCGCCGGATCGCCTTCGATGGCCCCTTGCTGAGCCCACTGTTGGATCGCCGTCACTTGGCTGTCGTTCAGCCGCCGATCATCGGCGAAATCATCATCGCCGGGTTCGGGCAGCCAGGGCGGCATGAACCGGCTCTGTGTCACGGCTACTATCTGCTGCGTCCGCCTGCTCACGTCCGCGTAGCTCAACAGGCTGAAAGGGCCAGCTTCGCCAGGACGGTGACAGCCCGCACAGTTTTCAAAGATGATCGGCGCGATGTCCCGATTGAAGGTGAGATGACCCTGGGAAGGAGTACCGACCTCGACCGCCGTTGTGTCGTTACATGCCACGAGCACCGTGACGGCGCACACGAGCGTAAGTGCAGGGATGCGACGCCATCCATCAAGCGCTCTCACCATGCAACGGTCAACCACCACGTTCATCAGCGTACATCAGGAACGGCAGGACTGTGCTGTAGCCAGCGCGGCAGAAAAAGGGACGACCGTTTCGGGCACTCGCTTTCTACCCGAGATTGCCACTGAAACCGGACCATGATCTGCTGATGAAAACCCCTGCTCATCCGGACCAGTCCGTGAGTCACGACTTCCTTGAGCCGGTGGGGATTGGCGTGACAGAAGCAGCCAAGAAGCTTGGGGGCAATCGCAATTCGCTTTTCGACGGTGCCAATGGCCTCTCGGGAATCTCACCGAAGATGACCATCCGCCTTGACAAGGAATTGCAGAAGTCGACGACAAGGTGCTATTCCTGGACGTGAGCGCCGCTCAGGTCTACGAAAACTTAGTCTATGTTTCCGTTCACAAGATCCGCGACATGGCCGACCGAACGTCGCCTCAAGACAGCCAACTCGCAGTGAGAGTCGATGGGCATAGTAGTTTTCACGACGTAAGCGCCGGGCTGCTCTTACGACCAGTTGCGGGATCAGTTGTCCGGAATCCCGAGCCCGGTCAGATTAGCAAGAAGGCATTGCGCTGGAACTCACCACCGATGTCACCGAACATCCAGAGCACAGGGGGCAAGGACGGCATTCAGACCGAGGACGACTCACATTCGATCGGCTTTGCTCTTGAACTCAAGGCCGAAGACATCGAGGCCAGGGATGAGCCTGTTCGACTTTCAGGAATTCCGGATAGAGCCGGCCTTCTCCCATGCCTCGACATCTCCAGGAACGACTTGAAACAGCGGGTGGGGAACGGGAGATGAGACCGTCTCGAGTCGTACTATCCGTTCCGGGTCGCGATTCCTGAGCTTCGCCTGCAGATGAGCCCACTCGTGTTCAAGCTGCCCGCGAGTAACGGACATCCTGCCGGCCATGCCCTCCGAGCCGATGAGGTGATGGTTAAAACGGTAGCTGCGGGCTAGTGCCTCTACGCACACGGCTCGCAAGTATTCCGCGATGGCGCCCGTGGGCGATGGACGGCGGCGGAACCGCACAAGCTGGGGGTGTTGGCGATAGCCGCGCGTTGCACCCCGCAGCACGGCCTGCGCCAGCAGGGCCTCCCGCCACAACGCCACGAGCCCGCGCGCGTCGAGATATTGCGGGTGCAAACTCCAGATTCTCATCCTATGAGCCGGAACGCGAACCAGTGTGTCCACCTCATCTCGGTCGCTCCTGCGCGCCCCGCAAGTCGAAAGTTATGATACATTCCTCTCACCCCTTTGATTTGACACGACTTACGACATGCCGTATGTTTGTCCTGAAGTCGCGGTAGTAATCAACCCATGGCGGCGCGCGTGTTCTCTAAAACCAGATTGATGATCGGCCATGCCCGTTTGTCTGCCCACTGTCAGGATAGACACTGCGGCGCGACGAACTGAGGCAAGCATACTTGAAAGGTCGAGCGTAGGGTGTGATGGCGGAACAAGAGGAAGAATGGCGAGGCAAGATCGGCAGGCTCTCCGTGGAGGAGATCAATGCTTTTCTCGACGAGGGGCAATTCTGTCGGCTGGGCTGCCTAGACGAGGATGGCTGGCCGTATGTTGTGCCTTGCTGGTTCGAGTTCCGCGATGGGGTGTTCTTTATCGTGCCTCGGGCGAAGTCGGCCTGGGCACGGCACTTGCAACGCGATAAGCGTTGCTTTCTTTGCATTGACGAATCGACTCGCTTCAATCGACGGGTCCTGGTGAAGGGCGTGGCTGAGATTGTCGAAGAGCCGAACATCGGCGGAAAATGGGTCGAGATCGCACGGCGGATGTCCATCCGCTATCTCGGAGAACATGGGCCCTCCTACCTCGAGCCGACGATGCAGGAGCCCAGGTGGCTTGTTCGTGTAACACCCGTCAAAATGCGGACCTGGCAGGGAGTTGACTGGCATAAACGCTACAAACATGGCAATTGGTAGCTCACAGACGAGGCACTGACCGGCTATTTTCTTGGCGTTCACGATCGAGCAAGGTCCAGATTCACGAAGCGCCGCAAGTGATTCATCAATCGGGTCTCCAATCCTGGCTCCGTCCCGGGGAGGCCCGGACTGCCGTGAAGCTGACCTGCATTTCTCACCACCCGATGGCCGAAGAACGCGACACGACCACCATGACTTCGCTTTTCCTTCGCAACGCTTGCTCGCCGTGCTCGACGTACTGTCAAGTACGCCTGCACGCGCCTTTTTCCTCCGCCCGTCTCGCGCCTCGTCCTGACGGCCATCTCACGCACTTCAGCTCGCCACGTGGTGAGAAACGCTGGCTAGAATATGGATCATCGTGGCGATGCGAACGTGGCGGAATTGGCAGACGCGCTGGATTTAGGTTCCAGTGGGGCAACCCGTGGAGGTTCGAGTCCTCTCGTTCGCACCATGATCGTCCGGCCGCTCCGCGGACAGTCCAGTACCCATCCGTAAAAAAACAGATAACGAGGTTTTCAGGTTGATTCGAGCCATTGACAAGCAGTCCATCTCCGCCCGGCGCCATGTCGGGGGCCTTCCCATGATCTTTGGTTGCATCAAAGAATACTCGGAGAATTCCTGTCCTTACCCTTGTGTGCTCTGATCACGATTTTTGGCCGCGACCCAGTTCCAACAAGAGCCTGTCGTTGCACGGAATACCACGATCCGATGCGTAGACGAACGGTGAACCATCAGCAGGCGAGAGCGCTCGCTGTAGATCCTCCGAGGTCAAGGCGAATAGCCGTCCACCGGACGTCCTTCAGTTGATAAGAGAGCTCGTGTGAGTAGTCCGATGCAAGCTGCGACCCGTGAAACGCAAGAGTGGGACAAAGCGGACTGTTTGGCTACAATGGGTCTCTGGTTACGAGGTCGATGTGAAGGCACAGTCAACGGATAACAAGCACAAGAGCACAGAAATCCCTGAGGAAAAAACTGCGGCGCGTGACATTCCGCATCGCGGTGTCATCGCCGAGTGGACCGTAACGATCATCCTGCTCCTGTTCGGCACGACGACGCTCGTGCAGGCTTTCGTAATCCCCACGGGATCGATGGAAGACTCGCTGCTTATCGGCGACCACTTGCTGGTCGACAAGCTGGCCTATTCTCCTCACGGTTCGATCGATGAGTATCTGCTGCCCTACCAGGACGTACAACGTGGCGACATCATCGTCTTCCGCTATCCGATGGACCTTTCTCAGACGTTCGTCAAGCGGGTAGTGGGCCTGCCGGGCGATCGTCTTCGACTGGTTGACAAGAAGCTTATTTTGAACGGGCAAACCGTCGACGAGCCGTATGTGATTCACAGAACGGCCTACATCGACCAATACCGGGACAACTTCCCGGGACAACCCAACACGCCGATTCCCGAGCGCGCGCTGGAGATGCTCCGGCAGAACGCCGTACGGAACGAAATCGTTGTGCCACCGAACAACTATTTCGCCATGGGCGACAATCGTGATCAGTCGCTCGACAGCCGCTACTGGGGATTCGTTCCCCGCGAAAACATCATCGGCAAACCGCTGTTGATCTACTGGTCCTACGATGCACCCACGGAACGGCTCCAGGATACCGGCATCTCACTCACGCACCTTACGGACATTTTGTTGAATTTCTTCGGCAAAACCCGCTGGCGGCGCACTTTCAATCTGATCCACGCACACGCGCTGGACGCTCCATGACGTCCACGCGGGACCTCTCGCACTTTCACGGCGTCATTCTGGCGGGTGGACGGGGCACGCGGTTCTGGCCGCGGAGCCGCCGCGCTCTGCCCAAGCAACTGCTCTCCGTGGTGGGCGACCGGTCGTTGCTTCGACTGACCACGGAGCGGATGAAGGGGCTCGTTCCCCCCGAACGTTTGTGGGTGCTGACGAGCGAGGCGCTTTTCAAAAAGGTTCTGGGCGAACTCCCGGATGTACCCCGCAGGCAGGTGATCGCTGAGCCTGCGCCAAGAAATACAGGGCCTGCGATCGGGCTCGCTGCAAGGCTTCTACTGCAGCGAGACCCGGACGCCGTTATGGGGGTATTTCCTTCGGATCACTTTATCAACGGGGAGACCGAGTTTCGGAAAGTGCTGCAACGAGCCGTGCGGGCCGCGAATGAGGAGAGGCTGATTGTATTGGGCATTCCGCCGCGAGGTCCCGAAACCGCCTACGGATACATTCGATTCCCGTCAGGGGTCAAAGCCGGGACAGCGGATCTATTCCCGGTCGTACAGTTCGAAGAGAAGCCCCCGTCAGCCAAGGCGAGGCGTTTCGTCCAGGAGGGCAACTACTTTTGGAATGCCGGCATGTTTGTGTGGCGGGCGGGTGCGATTACGGCCGCTATTGCGCAATTCATGCCTCAGACGGCCGAGGCCTTGTCACGTTTGGCTCCGCTGGCGTCGCGCGGGTTCACGGCATCGCTGCGGCGTCACTACGGCGATTGCGACAACCAATCCATCGACTACGGCGTGTTGGAGCACGCCAAGAATGTCCACGGATTCGCCTGTCCGGATTTTGGTTGGAACGACATGGGGAGTTGGGAAGCCGTCTACCAGCTACTGCGCGAAAAAGGCCAAAGAAGCGTCGGCCGGACTCCGATACATGAAATCGACTCCCACGGCAACTATGTCGAGGCTCCAGGCAAGCTCGCAGCATTGGTCGGCGTGAAGGATCTCATCGTCGTGGATACTCCGGATGCATTGCTGGTCTGCTCGCGGCAACAGGCTCAGCGCGTCTCGGATCTTGTGAAGGAGTTGGAGGCGGGGAAACGCGACGATCTGCTCTAGCCTGCATATCTCACCACCCGACGGTCGAAGCACGCGATACGACCGCCATGACTTCGTTGCGCTTGCTTGCCGTGCTCGACGTACGGTCAAGTACGCCTGCGCGCGCCAAGCGGCTCGCGCCTCGTTCTGGCGGCCCTCTCACGCACTTCACCTCGCCACGTGGTGAGAAATGCAGGCTAGACATTATGGAGTAACCTGTCCTCCTCGATGCGGCTCTGCGCATCGTGCTTCTTGCTCGTAAGCGTAACCCGCGCATCTCGCGGTTGGACAGGTCACTCCATAATGTCTAGGTCGGAAGAACCTTGGTTCCGCCGGAGATGAGCCGCTTCGCGATCGTTTGCAACTGCATGTTGCTTGTCCCTTCGTAGATG
Organism: Bryobacterales bacterium; assembly: GCA_026713545.1. Classification (GTDB taxonomy): domain Bacteria; phylum Acidobacteriota; class Terriglobia; order Bryobacterales; family UBA6623; genus JAPPLB01. The sequence goes on along the minus strand of JAPOOG010000129.1, from coordinate 52,439 downwards.
GTGCAGATCTTGGAGTCGCGGTAGAGCTTCTCAACCGGATACTCCTTCGTGAACCCTACGCCTCCGAAGATGTCAACGGCCTGCGCGGCAACGCGGACAGCGGTTTCCGAAGCTGTCAGCTTAGCCATGGCGGCTTCAGTGAGAAAGGGTCTGCCGGCATCCTTGAGTCGAGCGGCATTGTAGACGAGCAACCGGGCTGCTTCGATGTCGGATGCCATCTGCGCGAGCTGAAACTGAAGGCCCTGGAACTCCACGATGGGCTGCCCGAACTGCTTGCGCTCCCGCGCGTAGCGAAGAGCGTGGTCGAGCGCTGCCTCGGCTATGCCCAGAGCCTGCGCCCCGATTCCGATCCGGCCTTCGTTCAGAGTTTCAATGGCGATCTTGTAGCCCCTGCCTACTTCACCGAACAGATTCTCTTTCGGGACACGGCAGGCGTCGAGGATCAGCTCGCAAGTTGACGATGCGCGGATGCCCAGCTTGTCCTCCTTCCTGCCGACAGAGAAACCGGGAAAACCGGGCTCGACGAGGAACGCGGTAATGCCGCGGTGGCCCGCTTCGGGGTTCAGGTTCGCGAACAGTATGAACAAACCGGCTTCCTGGGCGTTGGTTGTCCAGAGCTTGCGGCCGCTGATTTCGTAGTGGTCTCCCCGATCATGCGCAGTGGTTGCCATTGCGAAGGCATCGCTGCCCGAGCCGGCCTCGGAAAGGGCATAGGCGCCGACAGTGTCCCGCATCAGCTTCGTGAGATAGCGACGCTTCTGCTCGTCTGAAGCCCAATGAGCAAGGGCGTTCGTGACAAGAGTATTTTGGACATCGACAATTACCGCAGCCGATGGATCGACCGTGGCAAGCGCTTCTACGGCCAGCACCGTCGTGAAGAATGAGCCTCCCTGTCCGCCGAATTCCTCGGGAACCTCGATTCCCATCAAGCCCAATTCGAAGAACTCCTGAATGAGTTCGGGACGGAAGCGGCCTTTTTCGTCCATTTCCCGGACATGCGGGCCGACGCGGTCGAGAGAGAAGCGCCGGACCGTGTCGAAAAAGAAGCGCTCTTCTTCGCTCAGATCTGTAAGGGCGCGTTGCGGCATCGGGAGGAGACTTGGTTGTAGATCTAGGAGCGAAGAGGCGGACCCAAGACGACACTGAGCCGGCCCCAAAAACCGAGCACATAGCGAGGGGCGCTCTCGATGCGATCGAGTGTTGCCGATGGAGTACGGCAGCACCCATTCGCCCATAAGACGAATCTGTGCATTAAGCAACTCCCCACGCCGCAGAGAATGAACGGAACCTCGATCAACGGTGGCCGGGGCTGTCGATCAGTGCAAATTGACGGCGTTGATAGCGTTTTCTCCTAGCTTCTTCCACATCCAGTTTGACCATGTACCCATCGAAATCCTGATCGAATAAGAGGCCGCCGGGGTGATGGACATACCTGAGAGTCTCTTTCCAGCGCATGTCTTCATGCCAAGCAGAATGAACGTCAAGAAGGGCTGCATGTTTTGCTTTAGCACGGGATTACATCAGGACCGCCGCCTTGATGCCCAGCAAGTCCAGTCAATCCCACCGATCAATACAAACAGAGCAAGAAGAGTAAGAATACCTGGGATCAACCAAGGCAGACGGTACAGAATTATCTCCATCATTTTCGCGGTCTCCGGGCTGTTCAGTCCCTTTTCTACCCTACAGATCAGCCGGCAGACCAAGCCATCTGCATTCAGTCGTCAATAAGTGTCCCCTCTGGTCTGACGGAACTCTTCCAGAAGCCAGCGAGCACAGTCGGGAGCAACCTTCAGTGTACGGAAGAAACCGCTTTGCCGCCTTCCTCCGAGAGTGGGTTGGCCTCCAGGGAAGAGTCGCCGGAGGTATCCGGCTCGGCGCCGGCAGGGGGTTGGTAATAGAGAATCCGGCCGCAGGATTCGCAGGTCACGATTTCGTCGTTGCTACGAAGAATCTGGCTGAGTTGAGGCCTGAGAAGAACGTGGCAAGCCAGGCAGTGCTGCGCGTCGGCCGGGGCAACGGCAACTCCGCCGCGCGTCTTGTGGGTGTGGCTGTACGTGCGAAGGACGTTTTCCGAGATCGCCAGTGTCAGTTCTTTACGACGCGCACGCTTGGAAGTCGCCTCCTTTTCGTCCTCGGCCACTCGCTCTTTCACTTTCGCCACCTCGGCGGCGACTTTCTCGCTCTCTTCTCCGAGAGCCGTTTCGGCTTTTGCGACGTTCTGTTCGAGGGACTCGGATTCGACCATTTTGTCGAGAATGCGGTCCTCGACCTTGAGAATCTCTCCCTCAAGGAACTCGATCTCATGTTGGAAAGCGCGGAACTGCTCGTTTGTTTTCGCCTCTCCCATCTGTACTCGCAGATGGGAGACCTTCTGCTGGAAATCGGAAACCCTGCCCTCCAGATGCCGATGCGACCTGCGGTTTTCCTCTAGCGCATTTTTGTCGGCTTGGAGAGCCTTCTTGTGGGATTCGAGCTGGCTTTCAATCCGGGCAATGTACTTGGGAAGGCGACTGATCTCAGCGTCGAGTTCGCGAATCCGATTGTCGAGTTCTTGCAGTTGCCGAACACGAGGCAGATCAGGATGCATGACGGACCCGGGACAAAGCGCCTTCTATCATAACGCCTCGGATGAAGAACCCGTCCGGGACGTCGTACGGCGGGCGAGACGTGCACGGATTGCTTGGCCGGCGACCTCCAGCTCGGAAACCCGAAATAGACGGCAAGCGCCGAACAGGATACTGGCGCCAAGTGGGATCGAAACGGCCAAATCAAGGAGTCTGCCGAGGAACGACGCCCCAAAAGCCTGATGAACGAGGAAAGACGACGTGGCGCAAGCCGCACACATCAAACCGGCGGCCAGTCCAATGAAAGTGATGCTCGACAGCAGCCTGCGGCCATGGATACCACCGATTCGATTCCGCATGAACCAGAACAACACAAAAAAATTGAAGAAAGCAACGGTTGATGTCGAGAACGCCAGGCCGCCGTGCCCCCAGCCCAGCACGCGTACGAAGGTCCAATTCAGCAGGTAGTTGATGAAGATGGAAGCCAAGCTCGTCAGCGCCGGGACGTGCACGTCGTCGAGCGCGTAGAAGGCCGGCGTGAGGACCTTGATTGCCGCATAACCCGCCAGCCCGACGCAATACAGCGAAAGCGCGATCGCCGTCTGCTCGGTGTCTTCAGCCGTAAAAGCGCCGTGCTGATACACCACTCCCACGACGGACCGGCTGAGCACCGCAAGGCCCACCGCCGAGGGAATCGTCATCAGAAACACCAAGCCGAGCGAGTTCGCGAGAGTCTCTCGGAACTCGTCGATCTGTCCCGCCCCTGCGCTACGCGAGATCGATGGCAGCGTGGCCGAAGCCACGGCCACACCAAAGAGCCCCAGCGGGAGTTGCATGAGCCGAAAGGCGTACCCCAACCATGAAACCGGACCATCGACCACTGTGCCAGCCGCGTCTGTAATCTGCGACGCAAAAATGCTGTTGACAACGACGTTCACCTGCACGGCGGACGCTCCCAAAATGGCGGGGCCCATGAGGCGCAGGACCTGGCGAATCCCAGGGTCGTTGTAACGAAAGTCAGGACGAAAGCGCAGCCCGATTTGCCGCAGACTGGGCCACTGCACCGCGTACTGCGCCATGCCTCCGATCAGAACACCGATCGCCATGCCCGCGATGGGTTCCAGATCGAATCTTGGTCCCACGACGAACGCCAGCGTCAAACCGCAGACGATCGAAGTGACATTCGCAAAGGCCGACGCGAGCGCGGGTATTCCGAACCGCCCTTTCGTATTCAACACTCCCATGGCTTTCGCGGCCAGCGCCATGAACAGCAGGAAAGGTATCATGATCCGGGTCAGCAGGACAGTCAGATCGCGCTTGCCCTCGACCTCGCCGAACCCCGGAAACATCGAGTCGACAATCGCTGGTGCGAACCAGGCCCCCAGCAGGCAAATCAGCAAAATGACGGGGACCAGCAAGCTTGCAAGGCGGTTGGACAGGCGGTATGCCATGTCCTGTCCGCCTTGCGAAAGAGACTGCGAGAATGTCGTGACAAACGCCGCCGAGAGGGCGCCTTCCGCGAGAAGGTCCCGCAAGAGGTTGGGTATGCGGTACGCGGCCACGAACGCGTCGTAGACCATGCCCGCACCGAAAAAACGCGCAAACACCACTTCGCGCACCAAGCCGGTAATGCGGCTCAAGAAAACCGCGCCGCTCACCACACCCGCCGACCGCACAATCCCGGCATGCGTCTCGTCCGGGGATTTTTTTTGCAAGGGGACAGCTGCGTCCCTCGGCGGCGCCGTTTCCGGAACACGGGACATTCAGGATTGGCTCAGAGCGCGATCCAGCAGGTGCAAGAACAGGCCGACATCGGTAACGACGCCGATCGCCTGGCCGGTCCCGCGATCGGAAACTTTCGTGACAACAGCAGGATTGATATCAACGCAAATCAGCTTGACCCATGAGGGCATCATGTTGCCGGTAGCGATCGAATGCAGCATCGAACCCAGACAGACCACGAGGCCCGCACCGACGAGTTGCGCGGCGTAGGCATCCTGCGCATCATTCATGTCGGTGACGGTATCCGGGAGGGGGCCGTCGTCTCGAAGACTACCTGCGAGAACGAAGGGCACGTCGTTCTTAATGCACTCGTAGAAAATGCCGCTGTTGATGCTTCCATTCTCGACCGCCTGCCGGATGCCGCCCGCATGGTAAATGGTGTTGATGGCCCGCATATGATTTCGGTGCCCATGCTCGGCTTGGCGTCCGTCGGCGAGACGGATACCTAGCGACGTTCCCAGTAGCGCGGCCTCCGCATCGTGGACTCCGAGCGCATTGCCCGCCAGAATCGCATCAATGAATCCTCTGCGAATCAGGGAGGCGAGAGCGGTTTGCGCCCCCGTGTGAACAACCACCGGTCCGGCAACAACCAGCACGCGCTTCCCTTCCTGCTTGTTCTGCCTGATGAGCGCCGCTGTCTGCTTGACCGCTGTTTCAACCTGGCGTTCCGACGAGACACCCTGCGACATGAAGGCGAATGCCAGCCGGTTGCGTTCCTTGGATTCCGGCAAGACTCGAATGCCATCATGTCCGCAGACAACCTGGTCGCTCGCGTGGAGATCTCGCAACCGGGAACAATACGCCCCGCCGTCCGGGGCAACGACAATCGCAGCGTCCATACGCTGCCTGGCGACGTCGACCCATTTCCCGGCAAGACGAACCTGCGTGCGGTGGTTCGTCGTCGAGTAGAAATCCAGTGGAGCGCAGCAGTCACGCTCGGCAGTGCGCAGCGTGGCGTCGTCTCCGTGAATCGTGCCGCAGCCCATGTCGATGAGAGCTTCGACCAGCGCGGCCATGGCCTCTTCGCTGGGGGCTTCCACGCGCATCCGCATGTACGATTCGTCAACGTTCGTGCGGCCGATTTGGAACTCCTCTACTTCAAAAGCACCGTCGCGGGAGAGGATCGTGTCGAACATCTTCTCCATCACATGCGAATCAACGAGATGGCCCCGAGTTTCAACGACTTCGTGGTGGCGCCCCATGGCTCCAAGTCTACCGTAATGTCCCACGAGGGACTCCGCGGGAGCGGCCGCCAGCATTTCTCTTGACCAAGGCGGTGCTGATGAGACCCCGAGGATGCCCCCGGCCGGTCAGTCGGTTCGAGGCCGCATTGCCCGGAGTCCGTAAACCGTGGCGTTTTCCAGGTAGAGTTTCAGCCGGACCGGTCCTTCACGCAGATGTTGCTTGAGGCTCTCTTCGCGTCGCCACCGGATTGCCAGTGCGTCGCCTTGCCCTTCGATGGCGTTGGAGTCATGCCGCGAGAAGCCATCGAGAACCACTTCGTCTGTGGTGAGAAGTTCGGCGCCGATCGAGCCTTCCGGCGCTACGTCAGCGAGCAGGTAGAATCGGCTGCGATCGTCGGCGATCTGGAGGGGGTGAGTGATCAGATAGCCTTCCTGCCCGGCTGTGCGGCCGACAAAACCGCCGGGATCGAGGAAGGCGACCCCGATGCCGCGCCTCCCATCCCTGCTGTGGGCCGGGGTGTTGCTGCCGTGATAGAAAACGGCGGTGCGCCCGTCAATCGTGGTTTCCGAGGCGATGGTGTAGATGGCTCCGCCGTCCCAGTCGTTCGCTCCGCCCAGCGACAGAAACGGCTCCCGGAAACGATGCCAGCCGATGCCGTCACGGCTGACTCCCAGTTGTCCGTAGGCTTCGTGGCTTTTTTCGTCGAAACCGGTCGTCACCATCACATAAGCCTGCCGCGCCAAGGAAAGCTTCCAGATACCCGGCGTATAGAGATGCCAGGTTGGCGGGTCATTTTCGTCAGGACTATGGATCGTCGTCAGGCGCGACCAACGGAAGAGGTCCGGGCTCGTGGCCCGTGCGACGCTCCGCAACCCGCCGACATGGCTGCGGAAGTAGCCGACATACCTGCCGGCTTGGCGGTCCCAAAAGAAGACATTCTGGGAATCGATCGACCCCGGCAGATTGCCGAACTCAGAGAAGGTCCAGCGGACGCCATCGGCCGACCATCCCAATTGCGCCGCGCGGCCCTGGAAATCCCAACTGTGGCGCATCATCTTGTAGCGGCGCGCGGGGTCGGGGTCGGCATAGTCCTTGATGACCCAGTACGAGGGCGTGCCGTTGACGTTCTCCGATTCGACGAAAAGGATATTGTTGTCCGTAGAGCCGTCGTGCGCGACCAAGCCGACGGCGGGCTTCTCCCAGTGCAGGCCGTCTTGGGAAACGGCATAGTGGCAGGCGCTGTAGCGTGTCCCATCGGTCGATGCGGTCACCATCTGGTACCACATCTTGTACACGCCCTCGTCCACGTCGTGCAGGACGCAGGTGTAGTTCAGCATGCCCTTCTCCCACGGCTTGTCATGCACAAGCACCGGATTGCCGGGGTGTTTCCGGATCGTCGCCGGCGTGACGGCCACGCCCTCCGATCGGGCCACCAGAAGGTCGTCATGCAGGAAGAGGTCCGCCCGGTCCCTTTCCGGGCCCAGATAGACAGCTTTATCGGGCAGGGGGTTCGCACAAGCCGCCAGCATGAGTCCAAGGCAGAGGAAACAAGAGGACCGAATTCGTGTGAGCATCGGGAACAGCATCCTTGCAGGGTACGCCCAAAGTACAGGTCTTGTCGACCGCAAAGAAACCGCGCGGCTTCTCACCAGTCAACCGCCTGGGTCGAATCTCTTACGAGGAATCGCGGAAGTTCATCGTCAGCTCCAGCGTCCTACCGGGGTGATTCGGGTCATGGAGCGAGAGCGCCGAGGTGCATAGGTCTATTCGGATTCATGGGAAGCTTCCCATTCAGCCGGATCAAAACCCTCCACAGCAAACGTAAAATTGGGCGGAATGACATCAGTGCGAAGATGCTTGATTTTCTGATATTCAGGCGAATACCAGAATTTCCTCAGAGCCTCCATTGACGGAAACCTGAAGAGCGTGAAGCGTGCGCCTTCATGCCAAGCTCCTTCGTAAAAGTCCATGAATTGATCTGCGGCGCCCGCCACGAGGAGTTCACCGCCGACTTTTTCCAGGAGCGGATGGACGGCGCGACCGTACGGCTCGAGCGACCCGTGGCCTTCCTGCATGAACGAACTGGCAACCAGATAGGCGGGGTTTTGTTTGGACATCTTTTTCTCCAAAACAACTTTAACAGCCCGTGGCAAAAACCCCGCTACATTCAAGCGACGATGCATCCCGGCTGAACTGCGTTGCTCCTCGGTCGAATAGGTCCAATATGCTCCATGGCCGCGCCTTGTCATCCGGGCGCCTCGCCGCTCTCGGTGCCACGCACGGTTTCACCACGGACTGTCAACGCGCGACCGGAAACGCACTCCTCAAGGAGTGAGCCGTATCTCAACCCGCCTCAGCGTGGCGAACGAGTCGCCGTTAGGCGAGTGGAAGGCCGCCCGATACTGAAGGACACGATCGGCGCTCTCAAGCTGAAATGACTCTCCGGCAAGTCTGCGCCAGGGACGCTCCGCAAGTTTTTCTGCATCGCCGGCGCTGCGGACCTCGAAGGATAACCCGGCGCCGGCCGGCGTATCCGCGTCGGACGTCAGGCGTCCCCGCGTGGCGCCTCCATCCCATTCGAAGACCGATGACTCGTAGGTCTGCTCCCAGCGGCGGTGCGCTATGTGGCCCATATCCTGAGAGCCCATCCAGTGAGGCCCGTATGTCAGCAGCTTCTCCACACGCGGGTTCTCGAAACGCCGGCCGTCGTTGTAGAAGACCTTCGAGTGCGTCGTATGGTCTCCGTCGCTCGTGTGGCAGGCGAGCGCAATGTCGAGAGCACCATCCTTGTCGAAGTCGGCCGCCAGGGCATCGTCCGCCGAATTGCAGATCAGCGCTGCCCGGTTGCGCGCGGCGAAGCCGTTCTTCGATCCCCAATAGATGTAGTTGGGCAGCAACTCGCGAGTCAGGTCGGAGTGATAGTGCGGCGAGAAGATATCCAGGAAGCCGTCGGCGTCGAAATCGGCGACCACCGGGCTGATGGGTGTGAACCCCGGCAACCACTGCGAGCTCGCCGAATGAAACCCTTGCTCCTGCCCCCAGAAGATCATCATGCCGGTGTCGTGGTGGTGGGCGAGAGGATCCTGATAGCTGGCTACGATCAGGTCGAGCCGGCCGTCGCCATTGAGATCGGCCGTCTCGAGTCCGATGGGAGACGGCATGTCGACGTGACCTTGGCGTGATTCGTCGAAGCCCTCCGGGCCGCCCCAAAAAATGCGCACTCGATGAACCGTGAATGACACCACCGCGATGTCGAGCCAGTGATCTCCATTGAAATCAGCGATTACGCCTTCGACGGACCGCCCAGGGGAAGACACCGTCTCTCGGCGGTCCCGCGAATAACCTCCGGACGATCCGTAGTAAATAACGAGCGGCGCATCAACGTCGAAGGAGCCGAGCGTGATGTCGAGGTAACCGTCGCGGTTGAGATCGGCGATGTTCGTCGAGCCGAGTCCGGGCTCATTCAGAACCGTCGTGCTCGTTGCGGGATCAAAGCCTTCGGCGGCGCCCCAGAAAATATTCGCGCCGAGTGTCGGGTCATTCGCGGCGGCCGCACCCGCATGCCCGGAGTTGAGCACCAGCAGGTCGACATGACCATCTGCGTTGAGGTCGGCGGCGCTGTGCTCATAGCCGCTGCGCATGTCGAACATCCATTGGTTGTCGTCGCTGAAGCCGGCGGCCGATCCCCAGAAGACCTGCGACTTGATCCGCTCGCCGACGGTGCCTCCAAGACTGTTCGCGAAAACCGCCCGAGCGGGATGGCGCGGTGTTTTCGGAGCGATGGCGACGTGCATGGCGCCTTCGGTGGAAGGCCCCGACAGCCGCCGGAATCCACGTCCCCCTTGACCCAGCAAGACGGACGACATGGCGCGGTACGTTTCGTCATTTTGATGAACTGCGATCGCCAGATCGGCTTGACCGTCGTCGTCAAGATCTCCGATGGCGGTGGCGGTGGCGTAGGGCACATCCAGCGCCGTCGCACGCGTGCGGTCCCAGCCGTCCGCTCCCCACAGGACGCGCACAGAGGCTCCCGACTGCGCGGCGGCACCTGAAGCCTCGCCGCCGCCGGCCCGGTTCTGCTCTAAATGGGTGAGGACGATCTCGGGCCGGTTGTCGCCATCCACCTCGCCAACCGCGACGTGAGACGCCGGAAAACCCGGCACGACCTGAGCCGTAGAGGACCCACGCTCACCTCCGCGCCGGAACAGGTAGACCTGTCCTTCGCTCGATCCGACAACGAGGTCCGGGCGCCCGTCTCCCGAGGCGTCCGCGGCGGCAAGGGCCCCCGCGCCGGAGCCCGGGAGAGTCAAAACTTCGCGCTCGAAGCGGCCATCGACTCCCTCCAATCCCCCGCCCCACAGGATGACGATCCGCTCTTGCCCGGTCAGCACCGCCAAGTCGCCCACGCCGTCCTGGTCGATGTCGGCCGCCGCGATGTCCAGAGCGCCCTCGACCTGCATATCGAGCCGGCGCGTCAGAAGGAACCCGTCCCCGCTTCCCCAATACACGCGCAGGATCGGCCCCCCGGACGGCTGCCCGGGAAGCCAGGCTTTCGAGTTCAGCGTGACGATGTCGGGCCACTCGTCGGCGTTGAGGTCCGTTACCGCGACCTTGCGGGCATCGTGGACCGGCAGCAACCCGGTCGTTCGTTGCGGCGGCCATCCGTCGGGGCCGCCGTAGGCCAGCGTGAGGAAGCGTCTCCGGGTCTGCACGCCCGAGGCGTTCGGGCAGAAGACCAAATCCAAGTAACCGTCACGGTTCAGGTCGGCGATCACCGTCTGCCGGCTGCCTTCGACGGCAACGGTCGTTTCCGAAATCTTGCCGCCGCTTGAAACCGTCGCGCTTGTGGCGGGGATGAACGCACGCCGATCATGCGTGTTGTTGAAAACGAGATCAATGAATCCGTCCTGATTCAGATCGAACCGGTGGATCGTCCGAACCGCACCGTCCCGGCTGACGTAGAGGTTCTGCCCGGCGGCATCGAGCTTGCCGTCGGCAAAGTCCGCGTACGTCTCCTCGACGAATGTTTGCGCTGACAGGTTCGGCAGGAGAAGGACAAAAGCAAGACCCGCGAATCGACCGTCCCAACGGCGTGTTTTCTCATTCATGGCACTTGCTCTACTCTACTCGATTCACTCGGCCCGGCCGATCGTGATGTCAAAGCAATCCAGAACGTTCCTCTTTCTCAGCATGGATTCATCCTGCGTTCTCACAGCGGAAGGAGCCCGGAGGGCGGCGGGAGCGGCGGTGAACGACGCGCGGACACCGGCTCGGGGACAATATGCCGCCCATGCCGCGCCATAGCCGCCCCATGCCGCGCCACAACGCGCAGGAAAGCAGCGACCGGGCGGCGTGCACGGCGGTCCGGGCGGCGATAAAAGCCGTGTTTCGTGTCTCGTGATTCGTGAAAACCATTGGTGGAGGCCTCGTTCGCTCCAGAAGAAATGTCTGACGGCCGTTGAACCGTAAAAGCCGTGATTCGTGTCTCGTGACTCGTGATTCGCAAAAAACCTGAAGGCCGTGTTGCCGTCGTGTGGGGCAGCCTCGACAGCGAGCGCCGCGCCGACGGCAAGTCGATCGTCAGCCTCGCTGTCCTCATGCTAATCCGGCCGGGGCAGAAAAAAAAGACTGAAGGGCTTCAGTACCAAGATGCATTGATTCGTACAAAACCTTACAGGCCGTCTTGCCGGCGGGGGTGGCTCGCGCCTTGTCCTGACGGCCCTCTCACACGCTTCGCCTCGCCACGTGGTGAGACATGCAGGTTAGACATTGTGGTGAGGTCCGGCCTTGGCGGCATTCTCGATTTACGCGCTCAGGCCTCACGATCCGGCATGGTGCGATCCGCATATTGCGAGGGGCTTCCCCGCCAAGCTGCACGCGCCATGCGTCGGCTTGTATCCTTTTTTTTCGGTGTGCGGGCGAAAGACGCCGGCATCGAACAGTCTTCACGGCGGAAGATCGACCGACTTGAAGCGGCAGCCAATCTTCAAGACCTTGCTGCACTGCCCGGCAACCGTTTCGAAGTGCTCAAGGGTGACCGCCAGGGACAATACAGCATCCGCATCAACGACCAATGGCATTTTTCTTCGAATGGCCTCAAGGATCCCCGGACACGAGAATGTAGAGATGGTTGATTATCACCAGGAGAACCGCTAGGGCCGCGCCCGCGATCCATCCCGGCGAACATCTCGCCGAAGAGCTGCAAGAACTCAACATGAGCGCCGCCGCGCTTGCGCGCCAACTCAAAGTGCCTACGAACCGCATCACCGAGATTCTGAACGGACGGCGGTCCATCACCGGGGATACGGCCCTGCGCCTAGCCCACTTCTTCGGCACCGGTGCAGAATTCTGGCTCAACCTGCAAAAACTCCATGAGTTGCGCCGAGCCGAGCAAAAGGCCGGCAAGACGATCAAGACCTTGCCGACGCTCAAGAAAGCCTACGCCCACACCTGAAATCTCACTGCGGCCCCCCGGAAGGCCGGCCCAGGACCCTGGAAGGCTACTGGAACAAGAGAAACATGCTTACGTTCCATACTGTGCCCCCGATCTTCTTCTCTTCGATGTAGCCCGCCGTCATGTGGTCCACCCGCTCGATCCGATCTTCCGACAGGCCGGGTTTCTAGGGATTGTCGAGTGTGATTTCCTGCATTGAAGGCCACCCGACGGATGCCGGTAACAAGGCCGATACCGACAGGACGGTCCTTCGGAACTGATGTACGGGCTTTCCCGGATACGACAAGACCCCGACCGCTCGACGGCCGGGGTCTGAAGTCGGCTTGGGGGTGGGAGCTATACGTTCTCCGGCACCTCGAATCCCTTGCGGGAGGCCTTCCTTCGCAGGTAGGAGTTCGCCTCGTCGTCATTGACGAAGCGCTCCGTCTCGGGATCGAAGTCGAGCTTCCGATTTGCCAACAGAGCGATGTTGGCGATGTGCGCCACGCTTGACGAGGTGTGGGCCGTCTCGACCGGTCCGTGCTGATCAGAGGTCTTGCGGCTGCGAACCGCCTTGATGAAGTTCGCGTAGTGATCGCCGCCGAAGTCGCCCTTGGGGCCCGGATCGCGGTTGGCGCCGAAGTACACTTCGTAGCTGTTGTACGTGCGCATCAGCATGAAGCCCTTCGAGCCATAGAAGATGTTGCCGACGCGGACGCCGTCTTCGTAGTTGCTGCTCCAGGGACGGACGGCAATCTCGCACATGATGTTTTCCTTCTTCCACTTGAGCAACGCGGTCATCGTCTCGGGGGTTTCCTTGTCGTCGTCCCAGAGGAACTTGCCGCCCATCGCCATCACTTCGTCGGGGAGCCCGACGCCGAGGCCCCACAGCATCAGGTCGGTCTCGTGGATGCCCTGGTTGCCGATGTCGCCGTTGCCGTAGTCCCAATGCCAGTGCCAGTTGTAGTGGACATAGCGGGTCGAGAACTCGCGCTCTTCGGCGGGCCCCTGCCACATGTTCCAATCGATATGCGCGGGCGCGGCTGCACTCGGCCTCTTGCCAACGCTCGGACGCCACTTGAAGATACAGGCGCGGCCGAGATAGATATCGCCGATAATGCCGTCGCGCAGAAGTTGAATGCCCTCGCGCATCGCCACTGAGCTGCGAAGCTGCACACCGTGCTGCACGATGCGGTTGTACTTCTTCGCCGCGGCAACCAACTGCCGGCCCTCATAGATGCTGTGCGCACCGGGCTTCTCGACGTAAACGTCCTTGCCGGCCTGACAGCCCCAAATCGCCGCGAGGGCGTGCCAATGGTTGGGCGTGGCGATGCCGATGCAATCGATACTCTGGTCGTCGAGCACCCGGCGGAGGTCCTGTTCGATCGCGGGCTTGCGGCCGTATCTGCCTTCAAAGCCAGCAGCGCGCTGTTCGGCGATCTTGCGGTCGGGGTCGACGAGCGTCACGACCTCGACGTTATCCAACGCTTCGAAGCCGGCGATGTGGCTCTTTCCGCGCCCGTTGACTCCAAGCACCGCCACGCGAATTCTGTCATTAGCGCCCAGTACGCGGCTGCTGGCCGCAAACGCCATTCCCTGCGCGGCCACCGCGCCCGCCGCACTCTTAACGAAGGTCCGTCTTTCCATCACTAGCTCCTTTTCCCGCCGGCTAACCTGCATTTCTCACCACACGACGGTCGAAGCACGCGATACGACCGCCATGACTTCGCTCTTCCTTCGCAACGCTTGCTTGCCATGCTCGACGTACCGTCAAGTACGCCTGCGCGCGCCAAGCGGCTCGCGCCTCGTCCTGACGGCCCTCTCACGCACTTCACCTCTCCGCGTGGTGAGACATGCAGGCTAATCACCGTTTCCTGCGGGTATTGTAAACCATTTCGCCCGACCGCCCGGCGCACGGCGCCCGAGCCGCAACCAAGTATTGACAACCCACCCAAAGATTCTCTAACGTCTCAAGTGAGGTCCTCATGAAAACCATCGAACGCCGCACCTTCCTCACCTCCTCCGCCGCTCTCGGAGCCGCGTCCCTGCTCGGCACATCGCAAAGCTGGGCCGGGGCGAGCGACCGCCTGCGGGTCGCCGTCATCGGCATGGGCGGCCGAGGCGGCAGCGTGATGAAGACGGTCGCTGAACTCGATGGCATCGAAGTGGCTACCGTGTGCGATCCGGATGAGAACCGCATGCGCGAACGCGCCGGCGAGTTGGAGGCTCGCACGGGCAAGTCGCCGCAACAAGAGCCCGACCTGCGGCGCATCATGGACGACTCCTCGATCGACGCCGTTATCATCACGTGCTGCAACCATTGGCACGCGGTGGCCGGCATCCTTGCCTGCCAAGCGGGTAAGCATGCCTACGTGGAAAAACCGATCTCGCACAACCTGCGCGAAGGCCGCCTGCTCGTGGACGCCGCGCGCAAGTACAAACGGATCGTGAGCGGCGGCACGCAACGGCGCTCGCATCCGAACTTCCAGCACGCCATCCAGCTCATCCACGACGGCCTGATCGGCGACATCTACATGACGCGGTGGCTGCTCCCCAGCCATCGCCCGCCCATCGGCTTCAAGAAGCCCGAGACGCCGCCCAGTTCGCTGCACTGGGACCTCTGGCGCGGCCCGGCGCCCGACCAGCCGTACCACGGCAATCTGGTCCACTACAACTGGCACTGGTTCTGGGACTTCGGCAACGGCGAAATGGGCAACAACGGCAGCCATTCGGTCGACATCTGCTGCTGGGGCCTCGGCAAGGACAAAGGTCTTCCGACCCGAGTTCAAGCCGTCGGCGGCCGTTTCGGCTACCGCGATCAGGCCGAGACGCCGAACACGATGACCTCGACCTACACGTACGCGGACGGCACAGTCCTGGTGGGCGAGATCCGGGGAGTCTACACCGGCGAGCCGCGCCGCTGGCACTTCTACGGCACGAAGGGCCATATGGAGATCGATCCGGGCGGCGAATTCAAGGTCTACCTGGGCGACAGCAAGGAGCCCGAACCGGACTTCAAGGCCCCGCAGGAGCCCCCGAAGAGCTTCCGTCCGATCGACCGGACCCAGTTCAGCAACTGGTTCGACGCCGTCCGCGCCGGCAAACACGACATGCTCAACGCCGAGATCGAGGACATCCATATCTCGAACGCATTCTGTCACTTGGCGAACGCCTCCTATCGCCTGGGACGCGAACTGAACTTCGACCCCAACTCAGAGACCTTCGAGTCGGACGAGCAGGCCAACCGGATGCTCACCCGCAACTACCACAAGGACTTTCGACTGCCGGAAAGGGTCTGATCCGGCGCCGTCCGCTATCCTTTCTTCCATGGCAACCGCGAAGGAAAGGAACTACTGGCTCGTGAAATCCGAGCCTTTCAAATACTCCTGGGACGACTTCGTCCAAGACGGCTGGACCTACTGGGACGGCGTGCGCAACTACCAGGCGCGCAACAACCTCCGCGCCATGAAGAAGGGTGATCTCGCCCTCTATTACCACTCGAACGAAGGCAAGTGCATCGTCGGCGTCGCACGGGTCATCAAAGAACACTATCAGGACCCCACGACCGAAGACGAACGCTGGTCGGTCGTCGATCTCAAGCCGGTCAAGGCGTTGAAGCGCCCGGTCACGCTGCAACAGGTCAAGGAAACGAAGGGTCTTGAAAACATCGCGCTGGTGCGCCAAAGCCGCCTCTCGGTGCAGCCGCTGACGGAGAACGAGTTCGACGTGATCGTGGCGCTGGGTTCGCAATAGGGATCGCCCTGCATTTCGCAGCACCTGACAGCCGAAGACCCGGCCAGAGCAGTCATGCGGAAACTGCTGCAACAATCAGTGAAACGCTTCTGCAATCACAGCAACGGCCCGGACTTACCAGCCATGCGGGCCGCGACTTCCGGGAGCCGGTAGACTACTCTCAACACCATTCCGGAGAATAGAGAAACCGAACAGATGCGCCCATGAAACGATCACCGGAGCTACTGATCGTCGCCGTCATGGCCGTGCTGCCGGTTTCCTGCAACCCGGCGGGAACGCGGGCCGCCGACAAGGGGCAACCCGCCCCCAAGGTCTTCGTCGATCCCGCACCACCCGAATTCCAAGGCTCGAGCGGAAAGGCGCCGCCTCAACCCAGGATTCATCCCGATATTCAGCTTTACGCCGAGCCCAAGCCGCTCCACCCTGACGCCGTCACACACGATTGGGTGTCGTTTCTCGGCCCGACCCACAACGCGGTATCCACAGAAACTCATCTGCTGGAAGAACTCGACGACACACAGCCCAAACTGGCCTGGGCGCTGCGGAAGGGAACCTCCTACACTTCGCCCGCCATTCAAGGCGAGTATCTCGTCTACCTGCATCGGGTCGGCAACGTCGAACGCGTGGAGTGCCTGCATCCGGAAAGCGGCGACCTCTACTGGCAGTTCGAGTACCCGACCGACTACCGGGATCGCTACGGCTACAACAATGGTCCGCGGGCCAGCCCGGTGATCGACGGCGACCGCGTCTACACCTACGGAGCCCTGGCGCAACTGCATGCTCTGGAATTGAAGACCGGCGAACTCCTTTGGAAGCGCAACATCGCCGAGGAGTTCAAGGCGCCTCAGGACTTCTTCGGAATCTCCAATACGCCTCTGGTGGAAGGGGATCTGCTCATCATCAACGTCGGCGCGCCCGGCGGACCCACCGTGGCCGCCTTCGACAAGATGACCGGCAAGATGGTCTGGGGAGCGGGCGAAGAATGGGGACCGAGCTACGCTTCTCCGGTCCCGGCCGTGATCCATGGCAAGCGCCGCGTATTCGTGTTCGCCGGAGGAGACAGCCGACCTCCGACGGGCGGCCTCCTGTCCATCGATCCCGCGAAAGGAAAGGTGGATTTCAGCTATCCGTGGCGAAGCCGCAGTTACGAATCCGTCAACGCCTCGACGCCGACGGTGATCGGGAACCAGGTCCTGATCTCGGCTTCCTACAAGACCGGCGCGGTCCTGCTCGACATCCTCCCCGACCTGTCACGAGAAGTTCTGTGGACCAACTTCGACTTCGACCTGCATTTCACGACCGCCGTTCACAAGGACGGCTATCTCTATGGGTTCGACGGCCGCAACGAACCCGACGCGGGCTTGTCCTGCATCCGCCTGCGCAACGGCGAGCAGGTCTGGCGCGTCGAGCCGGAGTGGAAAGAAACGGTCACGACGGGCGGCCGGACCAGAGAGGTCACCATGAGCACCTTCCGGGGATGGCTCATGCCGGTCGATGACCGCTTCCTTGCCCTGGGCGAGTGGGGACACTTGCTCTGGCTCGACCTCAGCCCGGACGGCTACCGGGAACTCTCGCGCACGTGGCTCGTCAAGGCACGAGAATCCTGGGCCTTGCCCGTGCTCAGCCGGGGCCTGCTGTACGTGAGTCAGAACACGAAAAGCCTGGACGGCGATCCGCCCCGATTGCTGTGCTTCGACTTTCGCGGAAGCTGAGCTCGATCAAGGCCGTGCTTCGTGAAAACCCTTACAAGCCGTGTTGCCGGCGCCAAGCGACGCGCGTCTGGTCCTGCCGGCCCTCTCACACACTTCGTCTCATCCCGTGATGGAAAATGCAGATTAACTGTTCACGTCAAAGTAGATGCAGTCAGGGTGTTGGAAGACGAGGGCGCTGACACTGGCTTCCGGGTCCATCATGCAGCCCTCGGTGAGCCGGACGCTGATGTCTTCCGGGCGCAACAGATCGAAGAGCACCTTCTGGTCATCGAGGTTGGGGCAGGCGGCGTAGCCGAAGCTGTAACGGCGGCCGCGGTATTTCGATTTGAACCGATCGAGCATCGTCATCTCCGGCGGGTCGGCAAAGCCCCAGTCCTCTCGAATACGGCGGTGCAGCCATTCCGCGGCGGCCTCGGCGGTCTCGATCGCCAGGGCTTGTATGGCGTGCGACTTGAGATATTCGCCGTTTTCCTTGTATTGCTCCGCCCGTTGGCGAATGCCCTCTCCCGCGCTCACGACGAATGCCGCAATCGTGTCTCGGACGCCGTTCGAGGAGGGAACCACGAAATCCGCGAGCGACAAACCGTCGTCTCTTCGCTGGCGAGGAAAGCAGAACTCGCCGAAAAGACCCATTCCGTCATTGCTGAAGATACGAATCGTATTCCCTTCGGATTCCGCATCGAAGAACTGCCACAGGGCTCGTACTTTGAGGAAGCCGCGGGCCTCGTCTTTAACGTCTTCCATGAGCTCGCGCAACTTCAGAGCCTTGGGATCACGCTCGGCGAGCTTTTTTTCAAAGTCACCCCGGAATCCCATATGCCGTGAGTAAAGCATCCGGGGATTGAGATAGGACCAAACCTCATCGAGCCGAGTCACATCGAGCTTCATGCGCCGGCGGTAGGGAGCGGCGAGAGCCGGCACGTCCAGGCGCGAGCGCGAGCTGCGCCGCAGAGAGATCAGCGGCGTTTCCGGGCGAGGAGACCGCAGGTCCTCTCCGCTAGGAGCGTGTTCGTCGAATACCGCAGAACGATCGAGGGGATCCATCAGGCGGCTCATCAGGCTGAGCCCGCTCATGGCGTCTTTGGCGTAGCAAACGGCTGATTGATAGGAGGGCGCGATCTTACGCCTCGTGAAACTGCCGCTCAGCGCCGCGCCGCCTACCAACATGGGCACGGTCACACCCGCGTCGCGGAGATCGCCCGCCGTATTGACCATTTGCTGGGCGCTCTTGACCAGCAGCCCGGAGAGGCCGATGACGTCCGGCGAATGCTCGTGGAAGGCCTTGATCAACTCTTCGGGCGGCACCTTGATCCCGAGGTTGATCACTTCGAAACCGTTGTTCGTCAGGATGATGTCGACCAGATTCTTGCCGATATCGTGTACATCGCCCTTGACGGTGGCGAGGATCACCTTTCCTTTTCCGATCCCCTCGACGCGCTCCATGTACGGCTCCAAGTGGCTGACGGCCGCTTTCATCGCCTCGGCGGACTGCAGGACCTCAGCCACAATCAACTCGTTGTTGTTGAAGAGGCGGCCGACCTCCTTCATGCCGTCCATCAAAGGGCCGTTGATGATATCTAGCGGCGCGACCCCATCCCGACGTTTCTTTTCAAGGTCGTCGATCAGGCCTTTCCTGGTCCCTTCAATGATGTAGTTCGCCAAGCGTTCATCAAGAGGCAGGTTGGCGGCAACTTGCTTGACACGCCCTTTCGACCCACGGAAGTGCTCGGTGATCTTCGCGATGTGGCGGCGATTGATCTCCGCCTTCATCTCCGGGGACTGCTCGCGGTAGTCCCGCGGCGCGCCGGAACCTTCAGGGGGGCTATTCCAAAGCAGATCTTCGGCCAGCCGCTTCTCGCCGTCCGGTATGGCCGCGTAGCGCTCCAGCTTCTCGGTATTGACGATCGCGAGATCGAGCCCGGCTTTGGTGGCGTGATAGAGAAACACCGAGTTGACCACTTCGCGCGCCGCCGCGGGGAGTCCGAAGCTGACGTTGCTCACCCCGAGCACTGTCTTCGATTGCGGGAGGTGCCGCTTGATCAACCGAACGGCCTCGATGGTCTCAACCGCGCTGCCGATGTAGTTTTCGTCGCCCGTCGCGCACGGGAAGACAAGGGGATCGAAAATGAGATCCTCGGCAGCTATCTCCCAGGTCGACGCGCACAACTGGTGAGCGCGCTTCGCTATGGCCAGCTTTCGCTCGCGCGTGATCGCCTGCGCCTGTTCCTTATCCTCGTCAATCGAGCCGATGATGACCGCAGCACCGTAGTTCCTGACAAGCGGCAGAACCTGGTTGAACCGCTCTTCGCCGTCCTCGAAGTTGATGGAGTTGATGATGCTCTTCCCGAGGCACCAAGTCAGCGCCCGCTCGACCGCCTGGGCATTCGTCGTGTCGATCATCAACGGCGCTTTCACCTTATGGATGATTTTTCGGTAGAAGCGGTCGATGTCGTCCAACTCGTCGCGGTCGGGATTCTCGAGGTTGATGTCGATGATCTGAGCGCCGTTCCTGACCTGCTTGCGACCGATTTCCGACGCCTCCTCGTACTGTTCGTTCGTGATCAGCCGCTTGAAAGCGCGGGATCCCACCTCGTTGGTGCGCTCTCCAACGAGCAACGGACGGTTGTCTTCAGCAGCCTCGACCAGCTCGATGCCGGAGTAATACGTCCGCCGGGGGCCGCGGTAGCGACGCGGTTGCTTGCCATCGACCATCTGCGCGATGGCCCGCAGGTGGTCAGGGGTCGTGCCGCAACAGCCGCCGATCAGATTCAGCCAACCGTTCTTGACGAACCGCTCGAGCGACGCGGTCAGCGACTCCGGCGTTTCCAGGTACCTGCCCTCCTCATCCGGTAGGCCGGCATTCGGATAACATGACACTCCCGTCCGCGCCATCTCGTGCATCGTGCGCAGATGGTCCGTCATGAACTCGGGACCCGTCGCGCAATTCAGTCCGATCGAGAGAAGGTCGACGTGCGCAAGCGACGCGACAAAGGCATCGGCCGGCTGCCCCGCCAGCATCGTCCCCATCGGTTCAATCGTGCCGGAAACCATCACCGGCGTCTTACGGCCCAACGCTTCGAACACTTGCCGGATGCCCAACAGGCCCGCCTTGACGTTGCGCGTATCCTGGCAGGTCTCGAGCAACAGCAGATCAGCACCTCCCTCGACGAGGGCCAAGGCCTGGTCGTGGTAGTCCCTTTTCAGATCCTCGAAGGTAATGCCGCCGGTGACGGTCATCGCCTTGGTGGTCGGCCCCATCGACCCTGCAACGAAGCGGGGTTTGCCTGTCGTCGAGGCTTCGTCGGCGGCCTGCCGCGCGAGCTTCGCCGCCGTATGATTGATCTCGCAGGCCAAGTCAGCGAGCCCGAAGTCTCTGAGGTCACCGGCGGTGCCGTTGAAAGAATTCGTCTCGATGATGTCAGAACCGGCATCGAGGTAGCCCCGGTGAATGTCGAGAATCACGTCGGGGCGCGTCAGGACCAGATGGTCATTGCTGCCCTCATACGCAGCCCCGCCGAAGTCCGACGCCGCGAGATCCCGCTGCTGGATGGCGGTTCCCATTGCGCCGTCGAGGACCAGAATCCGCTCCCCGAGCGCTTCCATGAGAAGCCTGCTGCGATCGTTCTGATTTATCATTCCGTCCAACGGAACCTGCGCCGGGTCCCCAGTGATCGCTCAGGAGGCGATGATCCACCGCCCGAGCCAGAGGAACATTCGACGGCGGGAACACCCTGCGCTGCATTTCTCATCACGTGGTGAGAAATACAGGCCAGCCAAGTTACATCCTGATTATAGGTTGCACTCCTTGCATTGCCTTCGAGGGGCTTAGCAGTCCGTGGTAAAAGTCACGCGGGCGGCGTTACGCGCCGGGGGCCGATGAAGTAACGCCTGGTCGTTCGAGGAACACGGCGCTGCACCCTCTGGGCCTTTTTTCTTCGTCGGCCGAAAGCGGCGCGTAACCCTTTGGGCGACGGACGTTTTTTTTGTTCCAACGGCGGTACTGAGCTTGCCGGCGAGCGCGACCACGCAGACGACCGCCTAAGCTCGTCGGCTTTGTCGTTCGCTTTTCCTTCGCGAGGAGGAGATCACCCGGATCGCCATCCTCCTCACTTCGCGCCGAGGATGAGCAGGAGCCCGCCGCGCTTTTTCCTTCGTACCACGGGACTTTTACCACGGACTGCCAGCCTGCAGTTCAGACCCTCCGACAAGGTAGAATGGTATCTTCTGTCCTCGATGGAGGCGCAAGGAGAAGGGACAGCCTGGAGCGCAACGAAAAAACACCGGCAGTCATGATGCGGTCCGATTCCGTTACGAGTGTCGACAATCAGGGGTCGCAACGGAATCCCTGAAGTCCGTGGATTCCAGGTCTCTACAAACAAGAGAAAAGCGCCGTCGCAGGGGCTCAGCCTCTGGATTGACGGGTGCGGCGGAGTTTTTTCACCGGTGCCGACGGTTCAGCAAAACCACTCATGATCGCAGCAGTCATCAAAGAGAGTTTCCCCGGTGAAAAGCGTGTCGCTCTCATTCCCCGCAACGTCACTGCTCTGTCGCAGTCCGGCCTGGACGTCATGGTGGAATCCGGCGCGGGCGAGGCCTCGCTTCATGCCGACAGCGAGTATGAAAAAGCGGGGGCGAGGGTAGAAACCGACCGCGGCGCTCTCCTCTCGGAAACCAATTTGTTACTGACGGTTCGCGGTCCGGGCGCATTCGCCGACTTCCCATCCGAGGAACTCGACCGGCTCAAGAAAGGAGCGATCCTGATCGGATTCCTCGAACCACTCGCCGAACCGGAAACGATGCAAGCCCTGGCAAGCCGAGGCGTCACGGCTTTCGCGATGGAACTCGTTCCCCGCATCACGCGGGCCCAGAGCATGGACGCCCTCAGCTCGATGGCGAGCATCGCGGGCTATGAGGCCGTCCTGCTCGGCGCAGAACACTCGCCGAAGATGTTCCCGATGCAAATCACCGCGGCCGGCACGATCACTCCCGCGAAAGTCTTCGTGCTGGGCGCCGGCGTGGCCGGGCTGCAGGCGATCGCAACCGCCCGCCGTCTTGGAGCTTTGGTCGAGGCCTACGACATCCGGCCCGTTGTCAAGGAAGAGGTCGAAAGCCTCGGCGCGAGGTTCGTCGAACTCGAGATCGAGGCCGAAGCGGAAGGTCAAGGCGGCTACGCCGCGGCTCAGTCCGAGGAATTTCATCGGCGCCAAAGGGAGCTGCTCGCCGAGCGTCTGGCCTCGGCCGATGTCGTCATCACGACCGCCGCCGTTCCCGGAAAGCGCGCTCCGATTCTGATTACCACCGACATGACAGAGCGCTTACGGCCGGGAGCGGTCGTCATCGACCTGGCGGCCGAAAAGGGAGGAAACTGCGAACTGACCCGTGCGGGAGAAACCGTCGGGCATCAAGGCGCAACCATCGTGGGGCCGGTCAATCTCCCGTCGCGGGCCGCCTACCATGCCAGCCAGATGTATTCGAACAACATTGCAAACTTCGTCGACTTGCTCGTCAAGGGCGGCGATCTCACGTTGGACCTGGAGGACGAGATTATCAAAGGCACGCTGGTCACACACCAGGGCCGTATCGTGCATTCAGCCGTCCTCAAAGCCTCAGGACAAGGAGACTAGTTTTGGAAACGCTCATTATTTCCGTCACGATCTTCGTTTTAGCCGTCGTCATCGGCTTCGAGATCATCACGAAAATCCCTCCGACTTTGCACACTCCGCTGATGTCGGGTTCGAACGCAATCTCGGGGATCTCGGTCGTAGGCGCGCTCGTGGCTGCGGGCGCAGGAAAGGATGAAATGGCGGCCTACATCGGTCTGGGTGCGTTGATCCTCGCGACGATCAACGTGGTTGGAGGATTCCTGGTCACTCACCGCATGCTGTCGATGTTCAAGAGGAAGAACTAGAAGAGGACCGAGCCATCGTGCAGCAAAACCTCGTCAATGCCGCCTATCTAGCGGCCTCGGTCCTATTCATCCTGGGTCTCAAGGGGCTCACGTCTCCCCGTACCGCTCTCCGCGGGAATTTGCTCGGCGCCACGGGGATGCTCATCGCCGTCGCCGCTACATTACTGGTCCGGCAAATCGTCAGCTTCGAACTCATTCTCGTGGGCATCGCCATCGGCTCAGTGGTCGGGGTAGTCGCCGCACTCAAGGTTCCTCTCACCGCCATGCCGGAACTGGTAGCCCTTTTCAACGGGTTCGGGGGAGGGGCTTCGGCTTTGGTGGCGGCGGCAGCCGTTCTTTCCCCGGCGATGATCGGCGATGTCTCCCGCATCCAGATGTATACCGCCGGCGTGGCCAGCGCCATTATCGGGGCGGCGACTCTGACCGGCAGCGTGATTGCCTGGGCAAAGCTGCAAGGCATGCTGTCGATGCAGCCGCGAGGCGGCGTCCTGCATACGATCAACTTTGTCTGCATAGCCGGGGCCCTGGGATCAGGCATCTATTACGCCCTTGATCCTGAGGCTCTTTGGGTTTTTTGGACCCTCATCTCCGTAGCGGCACTGTACGGTGTGCTCTTCACCGTGCCGGTCGGCGGCGCCGACATGCCCGTCGTCATCGCTCTTCTGAACTCGGCGTCCGGACTTGCAGCGGCCTCGACGGGTTTCGTCCTCAGCAACAACGTCCTGATCATCAGCGGATCGCTCGTCGGCGCCTCGGGCTTTATTCTGACCGAGATCATGTGCCGCGCCATGAACCGGTCACTCTGGGACGTATTGTCGGGAAATCTGGGTGACTCCATCGGCTCGTCGACAGACGACGTCTATCAAGGGCGCGTCAAAAGCGCTTCCGCCGATGAAGCCGCCCTTATTCTGGAGGCAGCCCGCAGTGTCACTATCGTCCCCGGCTATGGAATGGCCGTAGCGCAGGCGCAACACGCGGTCCGCGACCTCGCCCGAAGGCTCCAGAAGAACGGAACGCGCATCCGCTATGGCATTCATCCGGTTGCCGGACGCATGCCGGGACACATGAACGTCCTTCTGGCCGAGGCCGATGTCCCCTACGACGAACTCTTCGATATGGACCAGATCAATCCCACATTTGCGCAGACAGACGTCGTGATCGTCCTCGGCGCGAATGATGTGGTGAACCCCGCCGCACGAGATGATCCGAACAGCCCGATTGCCGGCATGCCGATTCTTGACGTGGACAAGGCTCAGACGGTGATGATTATCAAGCGCAGCCTCAGCCCCGGATTCGCCGGCATCCCCAACCGACTCTTCGCGGCCGACAATACGCTGATGCTGTTCGGAGACGGCGAAAAGGTTGTGCGGGAATTGCTGGCAGCCTTGGACGAGTAGTACGAGTCACCTGCGGGGAAAGGCCGTGATTCGTGTTTCGTGAAAACCATTGGCGGGCCTGGTTCGCTCCAGAAAGAAATGTCTGATGGCCGGTGAACCGGAAAGGCCGTGATTCGTGTTTCGCGACCCTAGCCTGCATTTCTCACCACATGACGGCCGGAGCACGCGATACGACCGCCATGACTCTTCGTTGCGCTTGCTTGCCGTGCTCGATGTACTGCTCAAGTACACCTGTGCGCGACAAGCGGCTCGCGCCTCGTCCTGACGGCCCTCTCACGCACTTCACCTCGCCTCGTGGTGAGAAATGCAGGCTAGGGCCGAAGGAGGCGATCAGGCCGGCTACAGCTTCGCGCGCCAAGCGGCTCGCGCCTGGTCCTGACGGCCCTCTCACGCACTTCGGCCGCCGGATGGTGAGAAATACAGGCCAGGACAGGCAGGAAGGAACAAGAAAGCGGACAGGAGACCCGCCCAAACGCTGCGATCAGAAAGAGAAGCGCAGCAGAAACCGAAACGTTCGACCGTCGTTGAGGGTATTGGTGATCTCACCAAAGCTCGGCGCCGTGAGCTGGTAGCTGGGCGAGGCAAACTGGGGCGTATTGAAGAAGTTGATCGACTCTGCCCGGAAGGAGAGGGTTTTCTCCGCGGCGACCTTCCAGTTGCGCGTGATCGCGAAGTTGACATTACTGATACCGTCGTTGCGGAAGGTATTTCGACCGATGTTGCCTGATCTCTCACCGGGTTGGATAAAGGCGAAGGCGGAGCGAGGGAGTCGTTCGGTGGAGGTATCAGGATGATTGATACTGCGTCCGAGAATGGAGGGATCGAGGATATGGACCCGGTCACCGCTCGTGCCGTCCACGTTACCGAAACCAGGGCCATCTGAACCGCTCGACAAGGAAAAAGGAGTGCCCGATTTGAGAAGGACGACGGAGAACATCTCCCATCTTCCGAACATCTTTTTCAGCACGCCGTTTGCTGCCGTCAAAGCTGGAGTCTGATAGCCCAAGCGCCCCAGGAAAGCATGCGATTGATGAAAGTCGCTCACGGCCTTGACGTCGCCGTGCACGTCGTACTCGAATTGGCTGCGTCCGCGAAAGCTGTCTCTGCTACCCCCCGTGCTGGAGTAGTTTGCCCCCAGGTCCAAGGCTTTGCTGAACCAGTAGGAGGTTTCCAAACTGAGTCCTTGCCAGCGACGGGCGGTCAGGGTGATCCGCGCCGCGTCGAAGTAGGCTCGTGAGCCGTTGAGGATGGTGCGGTTCTCAAAGTATTTGGGGTTGCCCCGGCGCTGGTTCACCGTGCTCGTGAGAAGCGGAATCCCGGGGACCGGATGTGCTCGATTGGTGGGCCACATGCTGACCAGGCGGTGAGAGCGACTTCCCACGTAACCCAGTTGAAGAGTCCACTGGCTCGTCGGGCTCAATTCCCAACTGAAGTTGTACTGATAAGAGTACGGCACCGCGAGGTCGGGAGAGATGACGAACAATGAAGCTCTCGCGTCCGGGTCGGTGGGATCCACGTTCACACCCGCCAGTGGGTTGATCAGGTCGGGAGCGGGAAGCCGCAGACGGAGATTACCCGGTGGGTTGAACCGGGACTGCCCGAACGTCGCCGGGAAGACTTCACCGAAATGGACCCCATAGGCTCCACGAATCGCTCCCCACTGGTCACCGAGGCGATAGGCGAAACCGAATCTCGGAGCCACGTTGTTGCAGTCGCAATCATAAGGAAGTTCACTCAGGCCATTGACCTCGACCGGACTCGTCAGCGGCTGATAGCGAATGCCGAAGTGCAGAGTCAGATCGGAGTTCACCCGCCAGTCATCGCCGACAAAGTACTGAAGATCCCAGTAGCGAAATCCTCGGTGGGTGTTGCCCAGGCCGCGCAAGTAGTAACTCGGAGTGCCGAGGCGAAGATTCGTGATGGCGTCGCGCGCCTGGCCTGATTCGTCCATGAAGTCGTTGCGGAAAGAAAAAACCCCCAAGTGGGACGAACTCTCGACACCGTTCACCTGCGCACGCAAGACGTCAAAACCTGCTGTCAGATTGTGCCGGCCCCGCGTATGTCTGACGCGACCGGCATACCGGAATCGATTCTGAGCCCGATCGATCGGAATGCTGGAGCTGGCGCCGATCGTCTCCAAAATCCGCGACGTATAGATCATCGGGCCGAGATTGGATTCATCAGGAACGATCAGCGAGGTAACCCGGTTGAATCCCGCCGAGATGTCCATCATTGTTGCGGCGGACCAGGCGTGGTTCCAAGTGACGCGAGCATCATGCGATCGCGTCGTGGTATCGGGGTTCTGCCCATCCACGAGTTGAAACGCGTCTACTTCTTGGGTCTTGAAGTTGTATCCAAAAGAAAGCCGGTCTTTCTCCTTCCAGGCTTGATCGAGGCGCGCTCCGATCGCATCGTTGTCGATCACCTGCGAGGCGTTGGTGTTGAGAGCTCGAGAGTCGATGTCGGTGCGGTTGGGAAGCTCAGCGGGGAAGGCGCCGATAATCCGCTGAACGAACGCTCGCGTCGCCGGATCCCGAGCGAGCGGCACCCTCTCATGGGGCGCCAGGACCAGGACGTTGCCGTTGACGTTGCCGCGGATGCTCTGCCGGCTGCCGTCGAAGAAGATGTCACCACCGTTCCAGAGGGGCACTCCGAATTGAAAGCCGTAGTCGTTCGTCCGCGCCGGTTTGACATCACCAACCTGGAAGAAGGAACGCGCCGAAAAGATACTGTTGTTGTGGGACTCGTAAAGAGTGCCGCGTACACGGGAAACCTTCGAATCATCCAAATGCAACAAAGATGTCGGGGGGCCTCCGAATTCCGCTCCAAAATAGCCGCGTTCTACCTCGAACGCCTTTACAACGGTCGCCGTGATCCCCATACGGCGGTTCAATTCCTTGAGAACGTTGTTGTCAATCAGCGTGATTTGGACGTTCTCATTGCGGCGGCTTTCGCCGGAGCTCGTATCCACGTCTCCGAGAAGGTTGAGGTCCGTACGATCTCTTGAAGCGGACTCTTTCGGTTCTCCGGCAGGTACGGTGGAGGGAGAACCGGGGGCCGCATTCGCTTCGGGTCCGGCTTTCGGGATGTCATCCGTACCGGCCACGGAGCGGCTGCCGGTGTTGCTGCCGCTCGAGTTGGCCGTCTGACCAGCCAAGGGGAGTTCCCTGCCCTCAGCAAGAAGCGACTTTGCTCCCAGGAGAAGCACGACGACCCAAACGAGACGCACGTACGCTTTACTCATGCCGTTGGGGGAGTCGCCGCCAACAAACCCACCGAATACAGCATATCCCATCGGGCGTTCAACAAGGTTCGAGACCGCCGGGAAGGAATGCGCCGAGGCGTATTGCTAGCAATCCCCGGGCACACTGAGTGAACCTGAATCGTTTCCAAACACAAACTTCAGATTCCGACACTCGGCCGCGACCGGCAGAACGGTCGCCGGAGGGTGCTCCATTGAGGCTTATCCACCATCATCTCGTAACCTCCCACTTCATTTTCTCCGACGTCGCCTCCAGACGAAGGCCGACACCGGAAAGTAAAACTTTTGATCAGAGGTCCTTCAGGAAATAGTTGAATTCGCGTTCATGACCGATGGTGGTCTCTGGGCCGTGGCCGGGGATGACAATCGTCTCGTCGTGGAGAGTGAGGAGCTTGTCGCGAATGGAGACGAGAATGGCACGCGAGTCGCCACCCGGCAAGTCAGTGCGTCCGATGCTGTCACGAAACAGAGTATCTCCGGCGATCAACTTTTCCTCGGATGGGAGGTGGAGGCTGATGCTGCCCTGTGTGTGACCGGGAGTGTGAAGCACAATGAGGTTGGTGTCGGCGAGCTTCACGGTGTCAGCGTCGCGGACCATGACATCAATTTCGGGTTTCTCGGACGGCCTCATGTTCAGCAGCGCGGCCTGAACGTCCAGGTAATCCCGTATCCACAGGTCGTTCTCATTCATGTAGACGGGCGCGCCGGTGCGGCGGCGAAGTTCGGCAGCAGCTCCCACATGGTCAGCATGGGCATGGGTGATGATGATGCCTTCGACTTTGAGTTGATGGCGGTCGAGAATCTTCTGGAGCTTCTCCAACTCATCACCGGGGTCAACGACGAGCGCCGTTCGTGTGTCTTCGTCTCCGAGGATTGAACAGTTGCACTGCAACGGCCCTACCGGCAGTACTTCGTGAATCATTGCCGGTATAATATCAAGTCCCTTCGAGCTACCCTGTTCGTTCGTTATTCGCCCACCCATCGGGGACGACTTGAGGTTTCGCCATGATCGACGTCATTTTACGTTGGAGTCATATTCTTGCGGCCGCAATCGTAGTGGGCGGTTTCGCGTACTCCCGTTTCGTTCTTTATCCGGCGACGAACGCACTGGGCGAAGATGAGCAAGCCAAGCTCCGCGAGGGAATCGCGGCGCAGTTGAAGCCTTGGGCGTTAACGTCGATCGTGTTGTTGGTCGTATCAGGAAGCTACAACTTCTACCAAGTCGTATCTTCGGGAGTTAACACGGCCTACCACATGGCGTTCGGGGTGAAGTTTCTTCTTGCTCTCCACGTGTTCGCGATGCTGTTCGTGTTATCGACCCCGCCAAGCGGCGACCCCAAAAAGGACGCCAAACGTCCGCGCCTTGCATTCGGAGCATTCATCTCAGGGCTGATGATCCTGCTTCTCGGCGCATACCTGCGAACCCTGCACAGCTAGCGATGTCAAGTTATCAGGCGCTGCGCGAAGGCGCCGCGTGGATCGGTCTTCCCCGGCGCGGTCGGATTCGAGCGACCGGCGAGGACCGTCTGAGGCTATTGCACGCGATGTCGAGCAACGCCGTGGAGGATCTCAAGCCCGGAGAAGGAGTGAGGGCGTACTTTCTCAATGCTCACGGCCACATCCTGGCTGACACGCGGATTTGGGCGTTCGAAGATTCGACTCTTCTGGACACGGAACCCGAAACCCGGCAGAGCCTCGCCGAGCATCTCGAGAAGTACATCATCATGGACGACGTCACTCTCGAAGACGTGACGGACTCGATGGCGGCGGTGGCAGTTGAAGGCCCGCAGGCAACGGCGATCGTCGCGAAGCAGGTCGGAGCGGCGCCAGAGTCGGGTGAGCACCATCTAGCCTCCAGCGGAGTGACGGTCGTGGCAACCTCGGCGACGGGTCAGCCGGGTTGTTGGCTTCTCGCGGAGGCTGGAGAGGAAAGCGAATTGATCCGGAGGCTGGAAGCGGCGGGCGTGGCTCCCGCCTCACCCGAGGATGCCCAGGCGGTGCGAGTGGAAAATGGAGTTGTCAGGCATACGCAAGACTTCTTCGATACGACCCTTCCGCAGGAGTCCGGGCAAATGGGCCCGGTTTCGTTTGCAAAGGGCTGTTATCTGGGCCAGGAGATCGTCGAACGGGTACGCGCGCGGGGAAAGGTAAGGCGGCAACTCGTGCGGGTGGAGATCGATACGGCAGTGCCCCCGTCTTCCGGGTCGGCTGTACTGGCGGAAGGCCACGAGATCGGAACACTCACAAGCCCGGTTTTCTCGCCGAGGATGGGCGCGTGTCTGGGATTCAGCATCGTTCGCCGGGATGCATCCGGGCCTGATCGTTCGCTGACGGTGGGCGGACATGCAGCCCGTGTCACGAGCGCATCCGATACGGCATAAGAGAAAGATGTCGCAGTCTCGATCAGCAAGCCGTGATGGGGCGCATGCGCCGGGTCGACTGTATGGCAAACTATGCTGTGCTTCTGCAACAGTGCCGATCGACGACCGTAGGCCGCTTCCCCCTACCGGGGCCGTTCATTCCATGCGTCGAACGTGACCTGCATGTCTCACCGCCTGATGGCCGAAGCACGCGAGGAAAAGGCCGTGTCTCGTGTTTCTTGAAAAACCTTACAGGCCGTGATTCGTGTTTCATGTTTCTTGAGCCGAGGGCCGAAGGAGGCAATATGGCCGCTACACCTCCGCGCGCCAAGCGGCGCGCGCATCGTCATGACGTCTTTCTCACGCACTTCTTCTCGCCGCGTGGTGAGACATGCAGGTTAGTTTTTTCTCCGCCCGCGTGCGGATCATACAAGCGGGAAACATCCGGAGCGGTGTCGACGCCGCTTGATCAGGAGGATGTTTCAGGGCAGTGCTCTTGGGCATGTGATCAGCAAGAATAACGGATGATCATTCCTGCGCCGCTCCAAGTTCCGGTCGCCGTCCACGGTCGAAACCATGATTGATTGCTACGGCATGTCTGATGTCGGACTGGTTCGGTCCCACAACGAAGATTGTTTTGTTGCGAACCCCGAGCAGGGCCTCTTCGCGGTCGCGGACGGCATGGGCGGCGCGCAAGCGGGAGAAACGGCGTCGCGCATCGCGATCGAAACATTGACAGCCGAAACAGCCCAACATGGGCCAGACGCAACCGCTGATTCGCTCGAAAGAGCGGTCCGGCTAGCCAACGACAACATCCGCCGAGAAGCCGGGCAGAACCCGGAATACGAAGGCATGGGAACGACCCTCGTCGCCGTTCTGGCGCGGTCCTCGAAAGCCTTTCTGGTCAACGTCGGCGACAGCCGCTGCTACTTGTGGACGGGTGGAGAGTTGTTTTGCGTAACGACCGATGATTCCTGGGTAAACGACATCGGCAGGGAACTGGGTCTTTCAGAGGAACAGCTTCGCGTTCATCCCTACCGCCACGTGCTGACCAAGGCGGTCGGCACCGAAGATCATCTCGAGGTGGCGGCGCAAGAGATCGATTTTCTTCCCGGGGATACTTTGCTGCTGTGCTCCGATGGATTGCACGGCGTCACTGGAGAGAAAGCACTGATCGAGATTCTGGAGCAACCAGGCTCGCTTCAATCACGCTGCGCAGCACTGATCAAAGCGACCTTGTCGAAAGGGGCGCCTGACAACGTGACCGCCGTACTCGTGAAGTCCGTTGCAGACGGTCCCGAGGCTGAGCCCCGCGGCAGGTAGCGTAGACCGCTCCTACCGTAGCCGCCCGATTTGCTCGACTTCCGCCAAACGCTCCGTTGAGGATGTCAGGGAAAGACGGTGACCGCAGATCAGTCGGCTCCTCTCGTCGGGGCCTTCTCATTCGAGAGACTACATCTCCCGGTTGATGGCGAATTTTTTCGTCTGCTAGGACGGGCTTCAGCGGCCATGCCGGAGAATTTTCCCGAACAAGCGGCGCGTCTTGAGCTGCACCTCGTAGATCAGTTCCGGCAGCGACTTGCCGTCCGCCGGAGTCTGGCTCCAGCGCGCAAGCAACTCCTGGACAATAGCGCGATGAGCTCGGTCGGTGGGGATCCTGCTCGTGGAGTGGCCGGTCATGACGCGGCAAGCGTGGTCAACGGCGCGAAAGAAGACGGCGTTGGCGTAGAATTCCTCAGCTTCGGCCGCATCCAAGCCCCCGGTGGAATGGATGACGGCGATCCGTTCCGGAGTGTTCAAGGACTCGAAGAAGACACCTGCGGCTTTCAATCGAAGATACATCAGGATGAAATCAAGATCGTAATAGCCTCCGGGGCCGGATTTGATCGGGTGAGAAGCACCCTGCTCCCGTTCGATGCGTTCCCGCATTTCGACCAGCAGGCGGGCGAGTTCCGTATCCATCCCCCAGCGATGCCAACCGATATCCTGCAGCTCGTTGAGCGACTTGGTACCACGGGGGATGTTACCGGCAACGGTGCGGGCTTTCATGTAGGTGACGGCTTCCCAAGGCTCGGCGATTTCCGCGAAGTAGCGCTTATAACGAGAGGCAATCTGCACCAATTCTCCGTCTCGGCCCATGGGCCTTAAACGGGTATCGACGGCGAAGATAAAGCCCTCGCGGGTGTAGGTCGAGATGATCTCGATGAGCCGTTCGGCGACTTGCGTCCAGCGGTCGTGATCGCCTGCGGCGCCGTCATCCAAGAAGAAGACAATGTCGGCGTCCGATCCCAAATCGAACTCCCTCATTCCCAGGCGTCCCATGGCAATGACCTGCATGGAAGGGTCTTCGGGCGCGGGGGGTGCGTTTGGGAACACTTCGTCGACGGCAAGGCGATAGGCGGATTGGATGACCCAGTCGGCGAGGCGGCTTGTGTCTCCCAGGGAATGGAAAATGGGGCGGCGGCCATAGATGCTGCCAGCCAGAATGCGCAACATTTCATGGCGGTAGAAGCGTCTCAGGCAATCGGATTTCCCGCTCAGGCCGCTTTGGGCCTCCAACTCTTCACGGACCTCTGCCTTGGCGTGATCAAACAAAGAAGGGTTTTCCTCAGAAGGAGATTCCGCGACAGCTTTCAGGCGTTTGATGTCTTCGGGACGAGAGATCAAGTGTTCCGCCAGATATGGGCTGTGTTCAAACAGGTCGGCCACACACGCAAGCAGCGGTTTCGAATTTTCGATTTCGGCACACAGCGAAGGCATCGAAACGAGCCTGTTCAACAGAAGCTCCATGCGCCTGCTTCCCCAAAGGATCGGCAGTGAGCGGACGGCCTCGGCGAGGGCGGGTGCATGCCTCTCGACGTCGAGAATCTGCTTATGCAGGATTGGAGGCGCCAGCACAGGCAGGTCCTCACTTTCGTCCACTGGTTGGTGCAACAAGGGTGAATCGATCGCAGTCGGCTCCTGGGAATGGATGACACGCTCATAAATCTCAGTGACCTGATCGAAATGGAGCCGCATCTGCAACTCCATCGATTCCCGGCTCATGTGCGGCGAGATCAAATCACGCATCTTGTTCGAGAGAACTTCACGCTTGCGGGCGCCGCGAGGAAGCGTATGAGTCTGACGATTATCTTCGAGTTGCAATCGATGCTCGAGGATGCGGAGGAACTGGTAGGCCGCGGAGAGTTGTGCGTAATCGGGCATCGAGAGATAGCCTTTTTCGAGGAGCCGGTGAAGAGCAAAGAGTGTGCCGCTGCTTCTGAGCCAAGCGTCACGTCCGCCATGAAGCCGCTGCAGGCACTGCACCATAAACTCAATGTCGCGAATCCCTCCGCGGGCAAGCTTGACGTCCGTCCCTCCTCGCGAGCGTCTGCGGAGCTTTTCCTGAATGCGGTCCCGAGTCTCGGAGATGCGTTCGATCATCGAGAAGTCTGTCGAAGTCTGGTAGATCAAGGGCCGAACAGAGTCGAGAAACAACGTTCCGAGAGCGGCCGAGCCGGCGGCGGGACGCGCCTTGATCAGCATCTGCAGTTCCCAATCACGGGCGCGCCGGTGGTAGTAGTCGATGGCGCTGCGAAGAGGAACCACAACTTCTCCGACGCTCCCTTCAGGACGCAGGCGCAGGTCAACCCGATAGCAGATTCCTTCGGGCGTGATACGGGAAACCAGATCCGTCAAACCATTCGCCACCTGGGTAAAGAACTCTTTATTGGTGATGACAATCGGCCCCGACGTCTCCCCTTCATCGGTAAAGAGGAACATCAGGTCGATGTCCGAGCTGTAATTCAGTTCGCGGCCGCCGTGCTTGCCGAGAGCGAGAACAACGATCTCGGACTCGATAGGCCCGTGATCGGCAGGCGAGAGCGGCCGACCGAAACGGGCAGTCATCTTCTGGACCATATATTCCAAAGCGCCCTGGAGGATGCTGTCCGCAAGATTGGAAAGCTCCAAGGCGACCTCGGGCAACATCGCCGAGTCAAGCACGTCACGGGCGGCGATACGTAGGAGCTGCATTCGTTTGAAGCGAGCCAAAGTGAGGGCTACGGATTCCTCATCCGCCAGCGGCGAAAGCCAACCCAGTTCAGTCCGCAACTCAGGCGTGCTGCGAAGACGCTGCTGCTGCGGGTCATCGAGGTACCAAGAAAGCAACTCGGGGCTCCGCAGAAGAGTTTCCGTAAGGTAGCTGCTGTGCGAGAAGAGGCGGATGGCGGCGCTGAGTCGTTTTTCGGCGCTGAAGAGATCAGCCGTCTCGCCGGAGGCCATTGTCAATCGATCGACACCCGAGAGGCCCGCGTCGGGGTCGGGAGAATCGCGCAGGAGCTTGGCGAGCCTGTCCAAATCTTCCGAAGTTGATCGCGCGGCGATCCGTTCGAACGAGCGCCGGGCTTCGGCAGGCCGATCGAAAGGAATGTCAGAGAGAGCCTGATCAACGCTGGGCATTGAATAAAACGATAGCGCAACTTGCCGTTGTCGCTTTGGCCGTGGTTTCTCGAGGAAGTAGATCGCCGCACGCTCAGCAGCGGGGCTCTTGGCAAGAGCGAGAGTCGGCCACAGGCCGTACAGCCTCAGAAGCCAAGGCCGCAAGGCAACCCTCCGAAGCAGACCCGTCCGAGCTTCGGACATTCGGAACGTCCACGAAGCTTCGATGAATCGATCCGGCTACACTGGGAAATCTCATGTTGGATCTCAGCTTCCTGCGGAAAAACTTCGACCACGTCCAGGAACGACTGCAGGCGCGAGGCGCCGCCGCAACCCTCGGGTGTTTTCAGGAAGTAGATCAACAACGCCGCACCGCAGTCACCGAGATCGAGAACTTGAAGGCACGGCGCAACGCTCTGAGTGCGGAAGTCGCCAAAGCCAAACGCGCCGGCGAAGACGCCGACGAACCGATGCGGAAAAGCCGAGAAATCGGCCGACAAATCAAGGATCTCGAAGACAACGTCAAGGCTCTCGATCAAGCACTCGCCGAAATCCTGCACGGCGTGCCGAACCTCCCGCACGAGTCTGTGCCCGTTGGAGGCGAGGCGGACAACGAGGAGGCCCGCCGAGCTGGCAAGCAACGCGACTTCGACTTCGAGCCGCAGGCCCACTGGAACCTCGCGCCCGAGCTCGGCATCCTTAACTTCGAGCAAGCCGCCAAGATCACCGGCGCGCGCTTTGCCGTCTACTGGAACGCCGGCGCCAAGCTCGAGCGCGCCTTGATGAACTTCATGCTCGACGTTCACACCCGCGAGCACGGCTATACCGAAGTCCTGCCGCCGTTCGTCGTAAACTCCGCGAGCCTCTTCGGCACCGGACAACTGCCCAAGTTCGCCGAAGACCTGTTCAAGCTGGAGAACACCGACTACTGGCTCGTTCCCACCGCGGAAGTGCCTCTGACGAACCTGTTGGGCGACAACACCATCGACATCAACCGCCTGCCCATCAAGCTTACGGCGTTTACGCCGTGCTTCCGCAGCGAAGCCGGCTCGTACGGACGCGACGTGCGCGGCATCATCCGCCAGCACCAATTCCAAAAGATCGAGCTGGTCAAGTTCGTTCTCCCCGAGAACAGCTATGACGAACTCGAATCACTCACCCGCGATGCCGAGGACATCCTCGACCGGCTAGATCTACCTTATCGAACAGTTGTTCTCGCCACCGGCGATCTCGGCTTTTCAAGCGCCAAGACGTATGACATCGAAGTCTGGCTCCCCGGCATGAACGAGTTCAAGGAAATCTCATCCTGCAGCAACTTCGAGAGCTTTCAGTCCCGCCGTGCGAAGATCCGCTATCGCGACCCGGCCGTGAAGAAAGGGAAATCACAACTCGTTCACACACTCAACGGCAGCGGCCTAGCCATCGGACGAACCTGGGTGGCGATCATCGAAAACCATCAGCAGAAAGACGGGACCGTCGTCATTCCGCAAGCCCTGCGGCCCTATCTCGATGCCGAGCGCATCCTTCCCGGCGGCAACCTCGAATAGATGCAGGATCGACGAGTCATCATCGATACCGACCCCGGTATCGACGACGCCCTGGCACTCATTCTGGCTTTCAACTCACCCGAGTTGAAAGTCGAAGCCATCACCACCGTAAGCGGCAACGTCCCACTAGAGGACGCGACCCGCAACGCGCTCCAAATACTCGAAGTCCTTGACCTCCCCGAACCCCCGCCAGTCGCGTGCGGCGCCGCCTGGCCGATTGTGCGAGAACCGCTCGCTGCCCGGCACGTTCACGGAGAAGATGGACTCGGCGACATCGCAGTCCTAACCAACGCGGGGGGCGGCCCACGCTACCCCCGGCCCACTCTCTCGCCGGTCGGCACGAGCGCCGTAGAGTTGATCCTCAGTCTGCTCAGCGAAAGTCCCGGTGAAATTTCGATCATCGCTCTCGGGCCGCTCACCAATATTGCCCTGGCGCTCGAATCGAATCCCGCGGCCTTCTCACAAGTGCAGGAAGTCATCGTCATGGGCGGCGCCGTGAACGGCATCGGCAACGTCACCGAAACGGCCGAGTTCAACTTTTATGCCGACCCGGACGCCGCCTCGCGAGTCATCCGGAGCGGAACTCCCATCGCGGTCATCGGACTCGACGTGACCACACGCACCCTGCTTACCCCGGCAGCCCTCGAAGCAAGCACCCGTGACCGCCGTGACCGCGTCGCGGAGTTCATCACCGACGTTTCAAGCAAATACTTCGAGGTGAGTCTCCAACGACGCGGCCTCAGCGGCTGTCCGCTGCACGACCCGCTCGCCGTCGGCGTCGCAATCGACCGCAGCTTCGTCACGCTCGAATCTTTCCGAGCCGACGTCGAAACGGAAGGACACCTCACCGCGGGCATGCTCGTCGCCGACCGCCGCAAACGCGCGGCCCAGCCTGCCGGCCCGACAATCCGAGCCGCCGTTGATGTCCAGTCCGAGCGCTTCATCAACTTCTTCCTGAGCCGTGCCCTGCCCTGACCTGCATTTCTCACCACCCGACGGACGAAGTATGCAATACGACCACCATGACTTCGCTTTTCCTTCTCAACGCTTGCTTGCCGTGCTCGACGTACGGTCCAGTACACCCGCGCGCGCCTTTTTCCTCCGCCCGGCTCGCGCCTCGTCCTGACGGCCCTCTCACGCACTTCACCTCGCCTCGTGGTGAGACATGCAGGCTAGCAGCCACAAAAGGCCCCGCTCTGGAAGGGGTCGCACCAGCAAGCCTCTCGCGTGCGCGAGTGCAGCCCTGCCCCCATAGTGCACTTGCGCGCATGAGCGAAGGCAGCCGGTCCTGGACCTCACTCCATCCGGCGCATCGACCATGCCCCATAAACAGCCGTTCCCATCACAGCCACAAGGAGCACACCCATCACCCAAGGATTCAGCCCGGCCGCATTCTCAAGTCCCGTCTGCACCATTTTCCATAGGATGTAGCCCATTGTTGCCGTCACTTGAAGCTTGATCACATTGAGCATCCAACGGGCCATCGCGTAAAGCCGCGGCGCGTTCGACCCGGCAACCTGCACGGGAAAGTTGCCGCGGTGCGGAAACCGGCTCGGCACTGTCATGACCACATACACCACCAAGCTCACGGCGGGCAGGATCCAGAGGAACGACTTCGGCGCACTTCCCCGCGGCGCACCCTTCCAGTCGAACCCCGAAGACACTCGCTCCGGCAGCGCGTCCCAATGGGCCGTCAGATAGTAAAACCAAAACAGAACGATGCCCAGAGCCGCCGCCTCCAGCAGCCACTCCCTGCGACCCGCCGGCAACCAGCGCACCAGCAGTCGCGGCTGCGCTTCTTCACCAAACAACGACATGCTCGTCAGTAGTGTAAACGCCTCGCCTATCGTTTTTTCTGCTCGACGACCAAGACGACTCCCTCGACCACTTGCCCGCGGCCCAAACCACCCCTAAACTGACGCAAAAACCAATGACCATCACCAGAAAAGCCACCCGATTCCCTCTCGTCGCAGTGACCGCTCTCCTGCTCATCGCCACCGCCTGCTCCAGCAACCAGCCGCGGCCCAACATCCTCTGGATTGTCGTCGAGGACCAATCAGACCACTACGGCCCTTACGGCGAAACGCTCGCCAAGACCCCCAACGTAGACCGTCTCGCAACCGAAGGCGCGACTTTTTCGAGCGCCTTCGTTACCGCCCCGGTCTGCTCGCCGGCGCGATCCGCGCTGATCACCGGCATGTACCAAACCAGGATCGGCGCCCACCATCACCGAAGCGCCCGAGGAGAGATCAAGAATCACCTTGCCGCCGACGTGCGGCTCGTTCCCGAACTTCTCAAAGAGGCGGGTTACTTCGTGACCAATGGCCGATTCACCGAGACCGGCTCGGCGGATCTTGCAGTAGGGAAAACCGACTACAATTTCTTCTACCGCGAGGACCTCTACGATGGCAGCGACTGGTCCGCGCGCGCGGCTGGCCAACCCTTCTTCGCCCAAGTTCAACTCCGCGGCGGCAAGCTCCGCAACCAGCAAACATTGGAACCGCGCGAGGACGTCCACACCAACGGCATCGATCCGGCCGACGTGACACTGCCGCCCTACTACCCTGATCACCCTGTCATCCGAGAGGACTGGGCGCAGTACCTCGAATCCATAGAGCATGTCGACTGGGAGGTCGGCCTCCTCCTCAAACGCCTCGAAGACGAGGGCGCAGCCGAAAACACCGTCGTCATCTTCTTTACGGACCATGGCGTCAGTCATGCCCGCGGCAAGCAGTTCCTTTACGAAGAAGGCATCAAGATCCCACTCATCGTGCGTGCCCCAGGACAAGTCCCGGCGGACTCCACACGCGACGACCTCGTCGCCCACATCGACATTGCCGCCACGACCCTCGACTTCGCCGGTGTTCCCGTCCCCGAACCCATGCAGGGCCGTCCGCTCTTCGGACCGAACGTGATGCCACGAGACTACGTCGTCTCGGCCCGTGACCGCTGTGACGAAACCGTGGAATACCTTCGCAGCGTGAGAACCGACCGTTACAAGTACATCCGCAACTACCTTCCCCAGCGGCCGCACCTCCAGCCCAACCGCTACAAAGACGGAAAAGCTGTCATCAAAACCATCCGCGAGATGCACGCGGAAGGGGAACTCAACCCTCACCAGGAACGCCTCTTCAGCGTTCCCCGCCCCGAAGAGGAACTCTACGATCTCGAATCCGACCGCCACGAGCTCACCAACCTAGCAGCCGATCCGGCTCGCCAGGAAACCCTACAGAAACTCCGCAGAATCCTGGATGGATGGATCGAAATCAGCGGCGATCAAGGACCCGAATCCCCCGAAGCCTACGATTCCGACATGGCCGTCTATCTCAGCAATCGCAGCGGCCTCCAACGAGACATCCTCGTCCGGAATATCGGGACCATGAAAGCCTGGGCTGCTGAAGGGAAATAGGGCCGGGGTCGTGGTAGTTGCAGCCCTGTGGCAGCCAAGAACGAAATCCGCTGGAGCTCTCGTTATTCGGCTCACCCTTGCGCACCGAAGTCTAACCTGCATTTCTTCCCAACTGACGGCCGAAGCACTCGATACGACCGCCATGACTTCGCTTTTCCTTCGCAACGCTCGCTTGCCGTGCTCGATGTACTGTTCAAGCACCAAGCGGATCGCGCCTCATGCAGACGGTCCTCTCACACACTTCGTTTCGCCACGCACTGAGAAATGCAGGCAAACGGCTTGGTCTCGAACCTGTCTTATAGCGACTACACGCTGACGGATCTCTTGAAGATCGGGCGTGAGTAGTCAGCGTGGTCAGGAATCACAAACAAGCATCCGCGTGATAGGAACTGCGCACCAACGGCCCCGCTTCCACGTGGCGGAAGCCGATCTGCTCGCCGACGCGTTTCAAGGCTAAGAACTCTTGCGGTGCATAGTAGCGATGGATCGCGACATGGTCCCGCGAAGGCCGCAGGTACTGGCCCAGCGTCACGATGTCAACCTGATGCGCGTGCAGGTCGCGCATCACGTCGATGACTTCCTCTTCGGTCTCTCCCAGTCCCAGCATCATCCCCGACTTTGCGGGAATCTCCGGCGCCGTGCGCTTGGCGTGACGCAAGATGTCAAGCGAGCGTTCATAATCCGATCCCCGACGAACATCGAAGTACAACCTCGGGACGGTCTCGACATTGTGGTTGAGCACGTCCGGACGGGCTGCCAGCACCGTCTCCAACGCCTGATGCGAGCCCATGAAGTCCGGCACCAGCACTTCCACCCGGCATTCTGGAACCCGCTTGCGAATCGCCTCGATCGTCAGCGCGAACAACTCCGCACCGCCATCCTTACGGTCGTCACGGTTCACGCTCGTCACCACCGCATAGCGCAAACCGAGCGCCGCTACCGCTTCCGCCACGCGACGGGGCTCGTCGTAGTCAACATCCAGCGGCGCGCCCTTCTGTACGGCGCAAAACCCACAGCGACGCGTACAGACATTTCCCAGAATCATAAACGTCGCCGTGCGCCGATTCCAGCAATCGCCCACATTCGGACACGCCGCGCTTTCGCACACCGTATGGAGGTCGAGATCGGTGACGAGTTGCTTCAACCGCCGATAGTTCTCACCCACCGGCGCCGGTGCTCTCAGCCATGACGGACGCCTCCCCGCCGGCCCCGGGTGCGGACCGTCATACATCGGAACCAGCGGCTTTGCCCTAGGCGCATCCGGTTTTCCGATCTGAACAAGACCACCCATGCCCCGCCCCAGTGTAACGGTGGAACCTATGGACACGACCGGATCGAGTTCGCGTCCGAGGTCAGAACGCCGTCTCGTCATCTCAGACAACAGCGTACTCTACTTGATCTTCTCGTCCTTCTCGACTTGGCCGTCACGGATGTGGATGACGCGACGGGCGTGTGTGGCGACGGCAAGTTCGTGTGTTACAACAATGATGGTATTGCCGCGGTGATGCAACTCTTCGAATAAAGTCATGATTTCAGCGCCGGTCGCAGTGTCAAGGTTGCCCGTCGGTTCGTCAGCCAACAGAATCGAGGGATCATTCACCAGTGCACGGGCAATCGCTACTCTCTGCCGCTGACCGCCGGAGAGTTCGTTGGGCTTGTGGTACATCCGATCCAACAAATCCACCAATCCCAGCGCATTCTGAGCTGCTTTGATCCGCTGTTCCGGGGGCTTCCCCGCATAGATCATCGGCAGCTCGACGTTCTGCAACGCCGTTAACCGCGGCAGCAAGTTGAACGTCTGGAAGACAAATCCGATCTCCCTGTTGCGAATCAACGCCAAGTCATCGTCATTCATATGGCTGACCAGCCGCCCCGCGATGTAGTATTCGCCCCGGGTCGGTGTGTCGAGGCACCCTATCAGGTTCATCAACGTCGACTTACCGGAGCCGGACGGCCCCATGATCGCTACGTACTCGCCCTTGTTGATCTCGACATCCACGCCCGAAACCGCGTGAATCTCCTGATCACCCATTACATAGGTCTTCCACAAGTCCTGGGTCCGGATTACGATACCCTGCTCCTTGAGGTGCTGACTCGTCCTCTTTTCTTCTGCCGTAAGAACTGCCATAGAGACGCTTTAGTGTTCCGCCGAAGGGGCTCCGGCCACAAACAGAACAGACGACCACAAACCCGAAAGGTTTCTGAACCCCGGCAACCTTTTCGTCAGTGTATCAAGTGCTTACCAGAATTCCCGGGCATGTTTCCGCACCCGGTCGCCATGTCGCCGGATGGACTCCATCGCCTCTTTGCCAAGCGGACCCCAATCATCCAAAACGGCGAGATCCTCTACCAACTCCTCCCGATTCGCGGGCGCGGCCAATGCCACAGCCACTGAATCGTGAGCCAAACAAAACCGATAGCAGTCCGGCGGGAGCGGCGGCGCAAACCCGGCTGGATCATCGGGCGTCGCGCCCATCAAGTCCTTCCATCGCAACCCGGTGAACGTTACCACAGGGGTTCCCAAGGCGTCCGTCACAGGAAACACGTCACTCTCGGCGCCCCGGTGGGCTGCGTTGTAGCGAACCATCAACATGTCAAGCCGCCATTGCCCTGTCTCAGGATCCGTCACCTTCACCCACCGGGCGGCCAACTTCCGCTGATGACTGGTCAGTCCGATCATCTTCAGCGCGCCCTCCCGCTTCAGCCGCGCCAAGATCTGCCAAGCACCGCCCGGACCGACGATCTGCTCCCACTCCCTCTCCGACTCGACGTAGTAGAACGTTGCCACATCCAGGTAGTCCGACCTGGTCTGCTCCAGGATCCAGTCAAACTCGCGTGCCGCCTCGTCCCCGCCGCTCGCTTTGAACTGCACGGCAAGCACGACATCCTTGCGGCGCTCGCCCATCCCCGCAACCGCCTTCGACAACCCAT
The DNA here is from genome assembly GCA_026713545.1 of Bryobacterales bacterium. Classification (GTDB taxonomy): domain Bacteria; phylum Acidobacteriota; class Terriglobia; order Bryobacterales; family UBA6623; genus JAPPLB01. Next base: position 9,777 of record JAPOOG010000129.1, on the reverse strand, counting down.
CCGGCTTGCCACACCAATTCAGATAGTTGACGCCGCTTTCGACCGCATGCTCGACATCCTCAACCCGCAGAAGCGTATTGCCGCGCGTCGCCAATCCGAGCCGGCAAACCGCGAGCGGTTCCTCTCCAAGCTGAGAAGTTTTCCGCATCGGCGTCTTCAGGAGCGCTCCCGCTGCCAGCCCGAGAACGTCTTGCCTTCAGCCGCCAACCGCGACAGCAACGGCGCCGGTTTCCACCAATGTCCATGTTGCGCCTCGAACTCCAGAATCCGCTCGTACACCCTCTGCAAACCGACCCAATCCGCATACCACATCGGCCCGCCCTTGTATGCCGGGAATCCGTATCCGTACAAATACACAATGTCGATATCCACCGGCCGCAACGCAATTCCTTCTTCCAGAATCCGCGCTCCTTCGTTCACCAGGGTATAGATCGCGCGGTCGACAATCTCCTCCGCGCCGACCGTCCTCTGCTCAAGCCCGGCTCCTGAGGCCATGTCTGTAATGACTGTCTGCACCTTCGGGTCGGAAGTCCGCTTGCGATTCTCTCCATACCGGTACCAACCCGCTCCGGTCTTCTGCCCATAACGACCCATCTCATACAGAGCGTCTTCGGCTAACGGTTGGCGGACTCCCTCTGGCTGCTCATGTCTGTCCTCCTGGCGAATCCGCCACGCGACGTCGATCCCCGCGAGGTCTCCAACCGCCAACGGCCCCATCGCCATCCCGAAGTCCTCCAAGGCTTGATCCACGTCGACGATGTTCGCCCCCTCCTCGACGAGAAACTGTGCCTCGCGCATGTATGGCCCGAACATACGATTCCCCACGAACCCATGGCAGTTCCCCACCAAGACACCCACCTTCTTCATCCGCCGCCCGAGTTGCATGGCCGTAGCGATCACATCCTTGGCCGTCTCTTTTCCACGCACCACCTCCAGTAGCCGCATCACATTCGCCGGCGAAAAAAAGTGGGTTCCGATGACCCGAGTCGGATCCGCCGTCACCGAAGCAATCTCATCCACGTCGAGAGTCGAAGTGTTCGTAGCCAGAATCGCCTCCGGCTTCGTCGCCTCATCCAACTCGCGGAAGACGGTCTTCTTCAACTCCATGTTTTCGAACACGGCTTCCACCACGATGTCGGCGTCAGCAAACTCCTCGTAGCTCATCGTCGGTTGAATCAGATCCATCCGCTCACGCACGAACTCAGGTGTGAAGCGTCCCCTCTTCACCGAATGGTCGTAGTTCGACCGAATGCGAGCCAATCCCCTCTCCATCGCTTGCTCGGACACTTCCTTGAGCCACACCGGAATCCCAGCGTTGGCGTAGTTCATCGCGATCCCGCCGCCCATCGTCCCCGCACCGACAATCGCCGCCTTGGCGATCTTCCGCGGCCGCGTATCGGACGGCACATCGGGTATCTTCCGCACCTCGCGCTCGCCGAAGAACACATGTATCAACGCCTCCGACTGCGGCGAGTGCAAACACTCCATGAACAATTTCGCCGTCAAAACCCGCGCTTCCTCAAACGGCATCTTCGTCGCGGCTTCCACCGAATCAATCGATTTTCGGGGCGCCATCTGCTCCCGCCTTTTTTGGTGCGCCAGAGCACGCACTGTTGCAAAGATCGGCGCATTCGCCGCCATGTCACCCAACCGCTCGTCGTTGTCGCGAACGCGAGGCGTCTTCGCGCCATCTGCAATCAACTCGGCCGCGAAAGCCAGCGTACCCGCCAGCAACGACTCACGACTGTCACCTTCGACGATACGGTCCAATATGTGATGATCAAGCGCATCCTGAGCAGTGATCGGATCTCCGATCGCGCACATCTCCGCCGCCTTCGCCACCCCCGCCAGCCGAGGCAGACGCAAAGTCCCGCCAGCGCCCGGCAGAATCCCCAATTTCACTTCGGGCTGCCCAACCTGCGCCGATGCGAGCGCCACGCGGTAATGGCAAGCCAACGCTACCTCCAAGCCCCCGCCAAAAGCCGTCCCATGAATCGCCGCGACCACCGGCTTGGGACAATCCTCAAGCGTGAACAGCAACGGATGGATCCCTTCGCCGCGCTCCCTCTGTCCCGAACGAATCTTTGCGAACTCCCGAATATCCGCACCCGCGATGAATGTACGTCCATCGCCGATCAATACCATCGCCCGCACCGTATCATCCGCCGCCGCGTCGTTCACAGCCGCCTCAATACCCTCCGGCACCCCCGGGCTCAACGCATTCACCGGGGGATTCTGAACGGTCACCACCGCCACATCTCCAGATCGAGAAACAGCAACCAGTTCACCCATAGATCACTCCGTATCGGGAAAGCGAAATTATCGCACGCAAGCGGAGCCCCAACGATGAGCCACCCGGCCCCGGTTTTCCTTTGCAGCCCAGGCGCCTTTGCGAGAAACTAAATCACATGCCCCTCAGCCGCCGCCTCTTCCTCACCGCCCTGGCCGCGAGCACCGCGCAAGCAGGCCGCTGGACACACTTCCGTGGCAATTCCCCCGGAGCGGTCCCCGACAACCCCGGCCTGCCCGAAATCTGGAGCACCACCAAGAATGTCGCCTGGAAGACACCCATCCCTGGCAAAGGCTGGTCTTCGCCCATCGTTTGGGACGACCAGATCTTCCTCAACACATCCATCAGCTCCAAAGGTGACGAACAACCCCCCGGAGGTTTCTATGCAGGCGGAGAGTCCCTTCCGATATCAACCTACGAATACACCTGGAGCGTCTATTCGATCGACTTCGCGACAGGCAACCCCCGCTGGGAAACCGCTATCCATCGCGGCGTTCCCAAGGTGCCGCGCCATCGCAAGAACACCTACGCGTCAGAAACGCCCGCTACCGACGGCGAGCGTATCTACGCCCACATCGGGGACCTCGGCACCTATTGCCTTGACATGAATGGCAAGATCCTCTGGTCCAAACTCTGGCCGGGCGTCGAGACGCGCTACGGTTACGGAACGGCATCCTCTCCCATTGTTCACGAAGGCCGCCTTTACATCCAAAACGACAACGAACAACAATCCTACCTGCTGGCGCTCGACAAGCTCACCGGCAAAGAGATCTGGCGAGTTGACCGCGACGAGCCCACGACCTGGGCCACCCCCTATGTCTGGCGGAACCAGAAACGCACCGAAATTGTCACCTCCGGACGTAACAAGGTTCGCTCCTATGATCTGGACGGCAAGCTACTGTGGGAAATCCGAGGCATGTCGGGCATCTCACTGCCCACACCGTTCTCCGTCGGCGAGTTGCTCTATGTCACCTCCGGTTTCCACGTCACCCCCACCCGCCCGGTTTACGCCGTTCGCCCCGGAGCAAGCGGCGACATCACCCCCGCCGCCGGTACCACCAGCAACGAATACCTCGCCTGGAGCCTCCCCCAAGGCGGCCCGTATCACCCTACGCCCGTCCTCTACGACGGACGCCTCTACATCTTGTTCGATCGCGGCTTCTTCACCTGCCACGACGCCGTCACCGGCGAAGAAATCTATGGCAAGCGCCGCATCGAAACCGGCAGCGGCAATTTCACCAGTTCCCCCTGGGCCTACAACGGGAAGATCTTCTGCCTCAGCGAAAGCGGAGATACCTATGTGATCAAAGCCGGCCCCGACTTCAAGGTCCTTGGCAAGAATTCCCTCAACGAAATGTGCATGGCCACGCCTGCTTTAGCCGATAGCAGTCTCATCATCCGGACTTACGGCCACCTTTACCGGATTGCGCAAACCAAAGCCTGAGAATCCGAGAGGCCCCGCAATGGCTGCCGCCCCTCACCGTGTAAACTGGACATAAAGAACGACCCCGGGATACAGCGAATGAACAGAGCTACCCACCGAATCCTGACCACGCTGGTGCTTCTCGGCCTAACGCAAGTTGTCCTCCGAGCGCAGTCCGGCATCACCCGCTACGTGCGCTTCTCACAAGGGGGCTCTGTCTCCTACGGCATCCTCGAGGGCGGGACGGTTCGCGAATTGGATGGGGACTTTCTCCTGGGTGCTCGTCCCACCGGCAAGACCTTCCCGCTTTCGGACGTACGGCTAGAGATCCCGCTCGATCCGATGAGGGTATCGAAGGTGCTCGGTGTCGCCCTGAACTCCAATCTTCCCGAGGGTCCGCCACTGCACGTGCGACATCCGCGGTTCTTCGCAAAGATGCCCACGTCGCTGAACCGGCACGAGGGCGGGGTCGAACTTCCGCCGGAGGCGATGAACCTGAACTTCGAGGGCGAGCTTGTCATCATCATCGGGAAGAAGGGCCGGCACATCTCCGTCGAGGATGCCGAAGAACACATCTTCGGCTACAGCGTCGGGAACGACTTCAGCGAGAACACCTGGTACAAGGAACTTGCGCAACTCAAAGAGCCCACGCGCCTCATCTCCAAAGGAACCGACACCTGGGCCTGCCTCGGCCCCGTGATTGCCGAGGGTGTCGACTGGCGTGATCTCTACATCGAGGTTCGGCTGAACGGCGACGTCGTGGCGCATGGCCGCACCAAGTACATGAGGAACGACGTCCTGCAGCTTGTCAGCTACATCAGCCGCTACATGACGCTTCTGCCCGGCGACGTGATCTACACCGGGACGGTGGCTCCTCCCGTCCTGCCGGGCAAGCGCAATGAAATGCAAGCCGGCGACGTCATGGAAGTCGAGATCGAAGACATCGGCCTACTCCGCAACATCATTGTCCCGATGAAGGCTCCCTGAACAAGGCGCAGAGGTCGGATTATCCTGCAATTGTGGACAACCATGCTTTTGAGGGCGTCCAACTCGCGGCGAAGTGGTCGAACCAGCGGATTCTGTACGAGACATCAGAGCTCCAGAAGGATGTCCATCACTCGGACGTGGCCAAGTTGCTCGTGCGCGTAGCCACCGAGTCACCCGCGGCAAACCTGTCCGTTTGGCTGGCGTCACGCCACTGGACCAACAGCGACAACATCATCACCCAGGGCTGGGCCTACCCGACCAACGCCGGTGCAGACAAGATCTCGAGTCCGCGTTCCGGCACAGACCTCACGCCTGTCGAGTTCTTCGATCTGGAGTTGGCCCTACAACCCGAGGACCAAGTGATCCCGGCTGGCTCCCCTATCGGTCTGATGATCTTCGCGAGTGGCAACTACTTCACGGTGCACACGGATCCGGGGACGGTGCTGACGGTGGATCTGGGCGCGATGAGCATCGATCTGCCGTTGGTGAGCGGTGTTCAGTCGCCGAGGAGGGCGCTGCCGCCGGTGAGTGAGCGGGCGGGCGCACCGTGAATACAAGCGCCATTCTCATCGGGCTGGCACTCGGGCTAGGGCTCGGAGTCGCCGCCTCGGCCACCGGATCTCCGGCGCTCCTGCGGGCTTCCGAGGCTGTCGAACCGCTCGGTCAGATCTTCCTGCGTGCGATCCAGATGGTCGTCATCCCGCTGGTCGCGGCAGTGGTGTTCGTCGGGGTGGCGCGGATCGGGAACCTGCGCAAGCTGGGCCGGCAGGGGGGCCTTGCGTTGGGCATCTTCTGGGTTACGACCCTGCCCGCGATCCTGATCGGGATGGGTGTGATGACATTCGCCCTGACCTTCACGGCTCCCATACCGCCCCCCACGAGCGTGGCTGATTTGGACACCGCGGCACCAGATGTGGTCGATTTTCTCGTCAACCTCGTCCCCCGGAATCCGATCCAGGCCGCCGCTGACGGATCCCTTCTCCCGCTCCTCATCTTCATCGTCCTCCTTGCTGCGGCAACGACGACGCTGCCGAAGGAGAAACAGGAGACGCTAACGTCCTTCGCCGAGACGCTCGGGGACGCGCTCATCAAGCTCATGACCTGGATCCTGTGGACGGCGCCCGTGGGCGTCTTCGGTCTTGCAGCTCCGGTGGTCGCACAGACCGGGATGGCGATGCTGCAGAACCTTGCCGTCTTTATCGGCGCCACCGTCCTGGGTCTCTTCCTCCTGAAAGGTCTCGTGCTCCTGCCCCTAGTCTGGATCCTGGGGGGCGTGGCCCCGGGGCGGTTCATGCGCGCGACGGTGGGCACCTACACGGTGGGCTTCACCACGACGACATCGGTGGGAACGCTACCGATGATGCTGAGGGAGGCGGAGAAGCTGGGCCTTTCGAAGAGCAGTTTCTCGCTGGTCCTGCCGCTGGCAGCGTCGATCAACCGCCCGGGCAGCGCACTGTTTCAGAGCACGTCGCTGGTCTTTCTCGCCGCCATGTACGGGGTACCGCTCGACGCGGGACTGATCGCGGCAGCAGTGCTGGCGATCTTCCTCGCATCAATGACGGTCGCACCGGTTCCCAGCTCCAGCATCGTTTCGATGGCACCGGCTCTCGACGTAGTGGGCGTGCCACTCGCAGGGCTCGGCATTCTGCTGGGGATCGACCGCGTGCCGGATGCGTTTCGCACCGCGGTCAACGTGATCGGCCACATGTCCGCCGCAACTACGGTCGACGGGGTGACACGACGAGCCGGCGGGATGAGGATCGGGTGAGCGCGGGCAAGCCACCCCCTACGCGACGTACCCGAACCCCGAACCCGAGGACGTCCCCCTGCACTCCGCATGCGATGGAACTGGACGGGAACCTTCTCGCTCAACGACGGCAAGGCAGACGGGACCGGCAGTATCGTGGACAGTTCTACTGTTGAGGGAGGCCAACTCGCCGCGGCGGAGTATTCAAACCATCGGCTGCTGAATGCCAAGCCGAAGCTCCCGTAGGATGTCCGTCTCTACGGGGTGGCTACGGAGCGCGCCTCGTCCTGCCGGCCGTCCGGCACACTTCGTCTCGGCACGCCCTGAGAATGCAGGCTAGCGAATTTTCACCGGCTCGATCCGTCCCAAGGGCACGTCCATCAAATCCTCACCAAAGATGATCTGCCCATCGAAGACCTCCGCCGCTTCGTGCAGGATTCGTTCGCGCACACCGGGCTGCTCCAGTTGCTCGGTAATATGCACGAGGATCAGCGTCTTGACGCCGGCGTCCCTGGCGGTGCGGGCAGCGTCGAGATGCCCTGAGCAGCAGCCCGTGATCCGCGGATCATCCACCAGTCCGTTGATCATGTGACACATGTGAAGCAGAACGTCGGCTCCGGTTGACAACTCGGTCAGACTCGATGCGGGTGCAGTATCACCTCCGAAGACGATCGACCCGTCCGAAGTGTTCAGCCGATACGCAAGGCAAGTCAGATAAGGCTGGCAATGGACGACCTCCGCCACCTGCACGTTCCAACTCTGACGTTCGACGACGTCGCCGTGGCTGACCTGAATCACCTGCGGGGCCGGCGGCCTGCGGGGCAGCACGCCACCGCGCATTTCGTAGATGAAGTGGCTGCCCGGGTGCATCGTGCGACCCGCAAGATCCGGGCCGTAGACGCCGTCCTTGCCGAAGAGCAGGTCGGTCATTCGCGCCGCCGGCACAGGCGCGATGACTTGCAACTCGGGAATTCCGCCCGAACCCTGATCCCATCGATTGAGCACCAAGTAGCCGTAGTCAACGCAGTGGTCGTAATGCAAGTGCGTCAGGAACAGGTGACTCACCGAGGTCATCGCCACGCCCTTTCGTAGCAGCCGACGCACCGAGCCTGGACCACAATCGAACAGCAGCGCCTCACCGTCGTGCTGAACGAGATAACTCGATCCGGCGCGGTGCATCAACGGCGCCGGTGTTCCTGTTCCAAGCAATGTCAACTTCATCTCCAGCCCCTTGTCGGTGTAGTTGGCCGCCAACCGACCGATCCCGGTTACCTTAGCAAGCGCGGCCCGGATATCTCATCACGCCACGTGTCCTCTCAGTACTCATCGCTGCGTTAAAATCTTGGTGGACTTTGCGGAGAATAAAACCGATGACCCGAACTCTTCTCATTCTGTTTGCTTTCGTCTGGACACTCGGAGCGCAGACCAAGACCATCCTTGTTCTCAACCGATCGGCGGAAGACATTGCCGATTGGCAATCCGTGTCATCGAAAGTGAAGCTCGTTCCTGTCACCAGAGACAACGTGATTGACCACATCGCGGACGCCGACGCCATAATCGGCTACATCAAACCCGAGCAGGTCCGCGCCGGCAAGAAGCTCAAATGGGTGCAAACATTGAGCGCCGGCGTCGAAACCGTACTGCACCGCTCCGGAGGTGACGACCTACGCGACAGCGACATCGTCCTCACCAACAACCAGATCGTACAGGGCCCCGAGATTGCCGATCACGCCATGGCCATGCTGCTGACGCTCACGCGCCGCATCCCGAGGTTCATCGCGGACCGTCAAACCGAGACGTGGGGCGGGCGGCCCTACGACGGCATCGAACTGAATCAGAAGACAGCCCTTGTCATCGGTGTGGGCGGCATCGGCGCGCAGATCGCCCTGCGGGCGTGGGCCCACGGCATGACCGTGATCGGCGTCGATCCCGAGGATCTTCCCTATTCACCATTCGTCAAGGAAGTCGTCAAACCGGACCGCCTGGATGAGATGGTTCCCAAAGCCGACGTCATTTTCGTCGCAGCCCCGTGGACGCGCGAAAGCCACAAGATGATCGGTCCGGACCAGTTCGAGGACATGAAGCGAGGCGCGTACTTCATCGCCGTAAGCCGCGGTGGTCTATACGACCTGGATGCGCTCGTGAAGGCCCTCGACAGCAAGCGCCTGGCCGGCGCCGGAGTCGATGTCACTGACCCCGAACCGCTGCCCACGGGTCACGCACTGTGGAAGTTCGACAACGCCATCATCACACCGCACGTCGCCGGTCGATCTGATCTTGATCGCATGCGCATGCTGGGGACGGTCAAAGAGAACATTCGGCGCTTCGCCGAAGATCTGCCTCTGCTTAACGTCGTCGACAAGCACAAGGGCTATTAACCTGCACTTCCGACCCCCTGGCCTGTTTTCACAGACCACTGATCCGAGTCGACTGACTACTGATGCAGGGAGGGCTGAGGTCGTGCTGCGGCCGTCATGTGGATAGAGATGAAGGCCGGAACGGGAATGAAGAAGGCCCCGGTATTGACCGGGGCCTTTCGAGATAGATCGGGCGGCGTCCTACTCTCCCACGCAGTTGCCCGCGCAGTACCATCGGGGCTGAGGGGCTTAACTACTGTGTTCGGGATGGGAACAGGTGTGGCCCCCTCGCTAGAACCACCCGAAAGCGGTGAACCGAATACCGTAGGGCGAGTCATCGCGTCGAGCGCGAACGTCGCGGCATCACAGAAATCGTTGATGCCACAGGACTCAGTGCCGAGTCAACTCAGTGCCGAGTCAATTTTATGGTCAAGCCGAACGGGCGATTAGTAACGGTTAGCTGAACGTGTTACCACGCGTACACATCCGTCCTATCAAACTCGTCGTCTTCGAGTGCCCTTATTAGCTTGCGCTTGGGAGATCTCATCTTGGGAAGAGCTTCGCGCTTATATGCTTTCAGCGCTTATCTCGACCGAACTTCGCTACCCAGCGATGCCACTGGCGTGACAACTGGATCACAAGAGGTTCGTCCGCCTCGGTCCTCTCGTACTAGAGGCAGCCCCCCTCAAATCTCCTACGCCCACCACAGATAGGGACCGAACTGTCTCGCGACGTTCTGAACCCAGCTCACGTACCGCTTTAATGGGCGAACAGCCCAACCCTTGGGAGCTTCTTCACCCCCAGGATGCGATGAGCCGACATCGAGGTGCCAAACCCAAGCGTCGATGTGAACTCTTTGCTCGGATCAGCCTGTTATCCCCGGCGTACCTTTTATCCGTTGAGCGACGGCCCTTCCATGCGGAACCGCCGGATCACTATAGCCTGCTTTCGCCCCTGCTCGACTTGTAGGTCT
>JAPOOG010000080.1 GCA_026713545.1 Bryobacterales bacterium | reverse complement strand
CCAGCAGAGCCCGCCTCCGCTTCGCCAGCCGACGAAGAGTTTACTATGAGGGCCGTTCCCCAGCCCACCATTTTTCAGCAAATGGGGAAAACCTGCTTACCGGCTTGTCTCACTTCAGGGGTCCACCGCCCCCCGCGCCGGAGCCCATCGCCGAACTGGAAGACGATGCGTCGGAAACATTTGCCCAATCGGACCGGCACGAAGCGCGGTTTGCATTTTGGCAAGTGCTGCTCGCACACGCGAACGAGAACTCGGACCTGCACTCCAGGATCTCCGCGAACCGCTTTAACTGGCTCGGTATGAGAAGGCACGGGCAGTGGTGGAATTACGTGGTCCTGCAAGATGAGGTCCGAGTAGAGCTGTATATCGACGCTCCTGAAGCCAAGGAAAACAAAGTCCTGTTTGACGCTCTTCACGCCGACCGCAAGGCAATCGAGGCCGAGTTCGAAGCCCGACTTTGCTGGCAGCGTCTCGACGACAAGCGCGCCTCACGAATCAGCTTCACCGTACCGGGTGGATGGGTGGACGACACGACTTGGCCATCTGCGGTCGCTCAGGCCGTGAACGCCATGCAGCGCTTGTACAGGACCCTCGCGCCGCGTGTCCAAGCCGCTAACTAGAGCGAAATGAGCCGCTCAGCACTCGAGGAACGCCAGTCCGGTCGCCGCACGCGATTCAGGAACGGAGGGCATGGCGATCGTTTCTGAGGCCTGCGACGTGAAGGGGCAAAAAGGTCCGTTAGGATCTAAACATGAAAAAAAGCCCTTGGGTTTCGAGAGATACCCAAGGTCCGTCAAGCGACTGGCTACTTCTTTACGAAAATGCTGCGAAGTGGTCGATGAAGCAAGCCGGTTTTGGACATTTCTTTCGCCAACAGGTTGAACAGCCAGTACTTATCGTACTGGCATGTGAGTGTTGCAGAAAGGATCCAGACTGTGTGAAAACTCGTACGCGGGCATCTACGCGGTGGAGGTACGATGGGGGCATGGTACACATCGCAGGGCAAGGCCGCTCGCAACTGCTCCTTCTGCCGGACTCGGTTGACGACTACGTGAGCCCGGAGAACCCGGTTCGGTTCATCGACGCGTTCGTCGATAGTCTGGACTTGAGGAGGGGGAAGGGGCCTTGTTGGTGATCTCTTCAACAGAGCCCGTGCTGGACTCCGTTCCAGCCCTGTGAAGGATGACCCTGACGACAAGCTTAGATCGCACTTGGACAGAACGATAGAGAAGCGGGTTAAAGGTGGAATGACGCTTAGGGAGCGGGCGCGACTGGGGCGAACGAACGACGTTAAGGAGGAGCGCCAATCTTGGGGTGTCAGACTGGTTGAGGGTCTGTTTAGGGACTCCACCTACGCTCTTCGGGCCCTTCGTAGGAGCCCAGGGTTCACAGCAGCGGTTGCGCTCTCCCTGAGCTTGGGCATCGGCGCGAACACGGCAATCTTCACGCTAATGGATGCGGCTTTGTGGCGCATGTTACCGGTACGGGAACCAGAGAGCCTCTTGGTTGTCGGGCGGCAGGAGGGGACGGAGTTCCAACCCGGTTTCCATTATGAAGAGTATCGTTTCCTGCGCGAGAACAGTGATGTTGTTGACGTGGCTGGGTATTCGGACGCGATCTTTAACGTCACGATTGACGGAAACGCAGAACCGGCGATCGAAGGCCAACTCGTATCCGGCAGCTATTTCAACCTGCTTGGAGTCAACCCGGTTGTCGGCCGCGCTATTGCGCTTGAGGATGACCGGGTGCCGAGCGGGCACCCCGTCGCGATGATCAGTCATGGGTATTGGAGACGGCGCTTCGCCCGCAACCCAGACGTGATTGGTCGCACGATTCGGATTTTTGACACATCGTTCACGGTGATCGGGGTCACGCCACCAGGGTTCTTCGGCGCCGAAATCGGCAAGTCTCCCAAAGTTTTTGTGCCCTTGATGATGCAACCCGTTGTCATGCCATCGTTCGAGAACTTCCTCGCGAATCCAGTGATCTTTCGCATGTGGGTACAGACCATCGCCCGAGTGAAACCAGGCGTCGGCCGCCGACAGGCATTGGACCTGCTGAACAGTCGGCTAACCCACGATGGTGAACTGCTGGCTCTGGAACGAAATTATGGTTACAACCCGACGGCGCAGAATCTGACGTTTATCCCGGCAACAGGAGTCTCTGAACTGCGGCGGCAATTCTCTAGACCACTGTTCATCCTTATGGTCGTGGTCGCGCTGGTGCTGTTGATCGCCTGTGCTAACACCGCGAATCTGCTGCTAGCACGTGCTGCATCTCGACAGCCTGAATTCTCCATTAGATTGGCGCTAGGAGCCCGCCGTGGCCGCCTGGTGTGCCAACTGCTGGTGGAGAGTATGATCCTGGCGGTGCTTGGTGGCGTCGGCGGAGTACTGATGGCAGGTTGGGCTACCCAACTGCTAGTCGCGTACATCTCCGTTGGTCGTACGCCCATTGTTCTGGATCTCAGTCCGAATCCCAAGATTCTTCTCTTCACGCTCGCGGTCTCCGTTTCCACCGCGGTCGTGTTTGGACTAGCGCCCTCCTTGAGAGCCAGCCGGATCCGGTTAGCAAGGTCTCTTCGAAGTCTGGGGGGGGCAACCGACGGTCTTGAGAGACTGGGCCCGCAAAGGACGCTGGCCGCTGTGCAAATATCGCTATCACTCATCCTGATGGTGGGTGCCGGTCTGTTTGTACGCAGCTTGCTAAAGTTGAGCGGCGAAGACCACGGAGTGTCACGGGACCAAGTTCTGATAGCACGGGTGGAACCGCAGGGAAGCGATCAGAGAAGGATTCCGGGAACGACCGTGCGGCTCGACCGAATCTACCGACGGATTATGCAGAATGTGGCTGCGATTCCTGGGGTTCGGTCGGCAAGCATGGCTCAGGGGAGCCCGACGGCTCCTACCGGACACTGGGGGTACTCAAGACTAGGAGTTCTCACGCCTTCAGGTGAAGAGCTTACGGTTCCCCTCTTGAAGGTCTACCCGCACTACTTCGAGACCGTTGGAGTTCAACTGGTTGCCGGTCGCGACTTCAGTACTCAAGACCTCAGCGAAAACGCATCGGCAGTCTGCATCGTCAATGAGACCTTTGTGCAGAAAGTCTTCCCCGAAGAGAATCCGATCGGCAAGCCTTGCGTCGTTACTCGGAGGCAAGAATCAAGAATCTCGGAGCCGTTCTCGATTGTGGGTGTTGTCCGCGATTCCCGGTACACGAATCCCCAAGGGAACACTCAGCCGGTTATCTACATGACATTCTTACAGACCCCTACGGGTCGTGGACAGATGGTGCTCCACGTCCGTGCCGATGGCGGCGTCGGAGCGTTGCTACCAACTATCCGTAAGGAAGTTGCCCGGGCCGATCCCTCGACCCCCATGATCGAGGCCCACACCCTTGACGAAGAGATGGACGCCGCCTTGGTTCAGCAGCGCCTAGTTGCGTTGCTCATAACCCTGTTCGGAGGGCTGGCGCTCCTACTGGCTTGTGTAGGAATCTACGGCCTACTAGTTTTCTCCGTTACCCAAAGGACCGGGGAGATCGGAATTCGTGTGGCGCTCGGCGCACAGCGGAGAAGCGTGGAGTGGCTAGTGATGCGAGAGGCCTTGACGTTGGTTGGCATCGGCTTAGCGATTGGCCTGCCTGCGGCACTTATCATGGCACGTTTGGTGTCAAGCCAGATCGCTGGTCTCCTGTTCGGTCTGGAGGCGACGGACCCGCTTACTATCACTGTTGCGACGATGCTCCTAGTGATAGTTGCAGCGCTAGCCTCATATCTACCAGCACGGCGAGCGTCTAGCATCGAGCCCATTACCGCGTTGAGAAGCCAGTAGTTTCCTCGCAACACATCGAAAGGGCACTCACGGGTGTTACTCGGTCAGTCCCACCCTTGTCTGTGCGTGTGTCCGCAAGCACCCGCTTGCGATTGATGACCAGAGTCGCAAGTTCCTCGAAAGTGAGAGATCGAGAATCGGGCCCCGTTTGTCGTCGACACGAAAATGTCGCACTGAGGATTTTCAACACCGAAGCGGTTCACAGGGTTGGCCCAAGTCACTGGCCGCCGTACTTCCAAGAATCGAACCGGGTTCTCCGGGCCCACGTAGTCGTCAATCGAGTCCGGCAGAAGGAGCAGTTGCGAGCGGCCCTGCCCTGCGATGTGTACCATGCCCCATCGTATTTCCACCGGGCACAAGAGCCGCCCGTGAGTTTTCACACAGTCTGGATCCTTTCTGCAATGTCGCAGTCAGCCAGCGAGATTGAACGCCTAGGCCCTCGGTTCTGCGAGCATACTGAGGGCCCTCTCACGCACTTCGCCTCGCCACGTGGTGAGCAATGCAGGTAACGCAGATCAGTTTTTTCTCCGCCCGCGTGCGGATCATACATCCAGGAAACATCCGGACGGATGTCAACGACGCTTGATCAAGGAATGTTTCAGATCAGATGTTGACCGCCCGGCCGTCTACATCGAGGGCGGCTTCCTTGACGGTTTCGGCAAGGGTGGGATGGGCGTGGCTGGAACGGGCGATGTCTTCGCTGGAGGCGCCGAACGAGATCGCGACGGCGGCCTCGGCGATCAGGTCGCCGGCGCGCGGTCCCAGGATATGAACGCCGAGCACGCGGTCCGTCCCGGCGTCCGCAAGAATCTTCACCTTGCCGTCGAGTTGTCCGAGCGCACGGGCGCGGCCATTCGCTCGGAACGGGCAGGTCCCCTTGCGGTACGCGACGCCCGCCTCCTTCAACTCTTCCTCGGTCCGTCCGACGGAGGCCACCTCGGGATGCGTGTAGACGATTCCCGGGATCGCGTCGTAGTTGACGTGGCCGTACCCCGTGACGATGCGCTCGACGCAAGCGACGCCTTCTTCCTCGGCCTTGTGGGCCAGCATCGCGCCCCGGATCACATCGCCGATCGCATAGACGCCTTCGACCGCGGTGGCGAAGCGGTCGTCGACCGGGATGCGCCCTCGTTCGTCGGTTGCGAGCCCGATGGCATCGAGACCGAGGCCGTCGGTGTTCGGCATACGTCCGACGGCGACCAGCACGCGGTCGCACTCTATGGCGTCGGCGCCGGCGCGTTCGACCGTCACGCGGTTCGCTTCAACCCGCGCGCCGATGACCTTGCTGCCCAACTCGAACAACATGCCCTGCTTCCTGAAAATCTTGTGGGCTTCCCGCGCCGTCTCGGCGTCCATGCCGGGCAGGATGCGGTCGAGGTATTCGAGCACCGTCACCTGCGAGCCGAGCCGGAGCCATACCGAACCCATCTCGAGGCCGATGTACCCCGCTCCGATCACCACCAGGCGGGCGGGCACTTCGTCGTAGCTCAACGCCTCGGTGCTGGTGGCGATGCGGTCACCGTCCAGCTCGACGCCGGGCAGCGCCGCCGCCTTGCTCCCGGTGGCGACGATGATATTCTTCGCTTCGATTTCCGTTTCCCGGCCGTCTCCGGAAACGAGCACGCGCGCGCGGCCCGTAAACCGGGCATGGCCGAGATAGCGCGTAATCCTGTTCTTCTTGAACAGGTAGTCGACTCCGCTGGTCGAGGTCTTGATGACGCGCTCCTTGCGCTTCAGCATCCTCTTGAGATCGAGCCCGACATCCCCGACAACGACGCCATGCCGCGCCATGCCGTCACGCGCTTCGGCATAGAGCTCGCTGGATTCGAGCATGGCCTTGCTGGGGATGCACCCCACACGCAGGCAGGTGCCTCCCAAAGCCTTCTCCTTCTCGACGCAAGCGACGCCGAGACCAAGCTGCGCGGCGCGAACCGCCGCGACGTAACCACCGGGACCGGCGCCGATGACCAGCAGATCATGTCGTTTCATCGGGAGTTCTTTTTTTCGCCCAGGTTCATATTCGAGTCAGGTTCACGCGGCCATCGACGTCCTGCCTGCCGGTCCGGGCGAATCCTCGCTTTTTCCTTCTTCCGCTCCGCTAGATCTCGATCAGGATGCGCACGGGCTCTTCGATCACTTCCTTGACGTGCTTGAGGAAGGTCACCGCCTCGCGTCCGTCGACGATGCGGTGATCGTAGGTGAGAGCGAGGTACATGACGGGCCGCACGACCACCTGCCCGTCGACGGCCATCGGACGGTCCTTGATGGCGTGCAACCCGAGGATGCCGCTTTGCGGAGCGTTGACAATCGGCGTCGAAAGCATCGACCCGTAGATGCCGCCATTGCTGATCGTAAACGTGCCGCCCTGGAGTTCCGACAAGTCGATCTTGTTGCCTTGGGCGCGGCGGGCGAAGTCGGCGATGGCCAACTCGATCTCCGCGAAGCCCATGGCCTCGGCGTTGCGCAGGACGGGCACGACAAGCCCCTTGCCGCCGCCGACCGCGATGCCGACGTCGAAGTGATTCTTGTAGACGACGTCGGTTCCGCGGATCTCGGCGTTCACCGCGGGGATGAGCTTCAGGGCCTCGACCGCGGCCTTCACGAAGAAGGACATGAAGCCGAGCTTGATGCCGTACTTCTCCGTGAACGCTTCCTGGTGGTTCTTGCGCAGAGCGATCACCGCCGACATGTCCACCTCGTTGAAGGTCGTCAGCAATGCGGCGTTCTGCTGGGCGGCGACCAGGTTCCGCGCAATCACCTTGCGCATCGGACTCATGGCGACGATCTCTTCGTCCGGTCGAGCTTCCGCTTCAGGCACCGCCGCGGGAGCGGGTTGCGGGGGCGCTTCAAGCGGCGCAGGCGCCTCGGCCGGCGCCGATGCGGGCTGCTTCCCGGCATGGCGCACAACGTCTTCCTTGAGCAACCGGCCGCCCGGCCCGGTCGCCTGCACATCTTTCGCCTCGATGCCGCGTTGCGCCAGCTCCCGTTCCGCAGCGGGCATCACACGCGGCGCCGCCGGCGACGAGCCGGCCGGGGCCGGCGGAGGCGGCTCAGACCCGGCTTCAGCCGGCTTGCCGGGTGTAGGAGGTTCCGCATCGTCCGCGAGCGCGAAGAAATAACGCATCCCACTGCGGTCCCAGGTCGCATCGGGCTCGAGAGGCTCCGCCTCGTCCGCTCCCTCGTTGATCAGGGCGATCACTTCGCCGACCCCGGCCTCTTCGCCCGCACCCTTGACGATCTTCGCCAACACGCCGCTCACGGGCGCAGGCAACTCCATCGCGGCCTTGTCGGTCTCGATGTCAACAAGCACTTCGTCGCGCTCGACGCGTTCGCCGACGGCCTTGCGCCATTCGCCGATCTGCACCTCGGTGATCGACTCGCCGGATTGGGGAACTTTCAGCTCGACAGCCATAAGATCGTGTCCGTTGCCGCCTACATCGGTACCGCGGGCTCGCCCAGCGCTTCAGCGATGATCTGCCGTTGCTCGATTCTGTGGCTCGCCGCCGAACCGGTCGCGGGGCTGGCCGACTCGGCCCGGCAAATGCCCTGGAACGGCCACCTGCCCAGCAGGCGCTCGCCGAAGCGGACCCGCATATATCGGTACGCTCCCATGTTCTCGGGCTCTTCCTGCACCCAACAGACCGGCGTGCCCTCCGCGTAGGGGGCGAGCGCTTCCTGGATGACGCGATCGGCCAGAGGGTAAAGCTGCTCGACGCGGATGATGGCGACATCGTCGCGGCCGGCCTCTTCACGAGCCGCCTTCAAATCGTAGTAGATCTTGCCGCTGCACAGCAGAACACGCTTGACGCCGCCGTACTGCTCGCGAGGCTCTCCGAGGATGCGTTCGAAGCGGCCCGCGGCCAGATCATGGAGCGACGACACGGCGCCGGCATGGCGGAGTAGGCTCTTCGGAGTGAACACGACGAGCGGCTTGCGCCAGGAACGCAGCACTTGCCTGCGCAGCAAGTGGAAGTACTGCGCCGGCGTCGTCGGGTACGCGATCTGCATGTTGTCTTCGGCCGAGAGCTGCAGAAACCGTTCGAGCCGAGCGCTGGAGTGCTCCGGCCCCTGTCCCTCGAACCCATGAGGCAACAGCATCACGAGCCCACTCAGGCGCTTCCATTTATCCTCCGCGCTCGATATGAACTGATCGATGATGACTTGCGCGGCGTTGACGAAATCGCCGAACTGGGCCTCCCACATCACAAGGCCGTCGGGCCAATCGAGACTGTAGCCGTACTCGAACCCAAGCACTCCCGCTTCCGACAAGGAGCTATTGGAAATGTCAACGGACGCCTGGCCCCGCATCAGATACTGCAACGCTACATACTTGCGGCCGTCCTCCTTGTCGCGCAAGACCGCGTGCCGGTGGCTGAACGTGCCGCGCTCGACATCCTGTCCGGTGAGACGAACACGGAAGCCCTCGACCGCCACCGCGGCCAAAGCCAGGGCCTCCGCCGCGGCCCAATCAAGCGGCCGTTTGCCCTGCGCCATCTCGCGGCGCTGATGCAGCAGGCGCTTGATGCGGCGGTCCGGCTGAAAATCTTCCGGGAGGCGGGTCAGTTTTTCAAGCAGCGCGGACAGGCGGTCTTTCTTTATCGCCGTCTCGGTTTCTTCCCGCGGTTCCGATCCGCCCTGGTAGCCGCTCCAGAAACCCGTGTAGAGGTGATCGCCATGAACGAAATCGTCGCTGCGGGCGGCCGACAGCTCTTCTTCGAGATGCCGCCGCCGGTCTTCCGCGATGCTGTCCGCCTCCTCTCGGCTGACGCCGTTCATGGTCAACAAATGTTCCAGGTAACCCTCACGCACGGTCTTGCGCTTTGAAATGGCGCGGTAGAGCACCGGTTGCGTGAACGACGGCTCGTCGCCCTCGTTGTGGCCGCGCCGCCGGTAGCCGTACATGTCGATCACGACATCGCGCTTGAACGTCCTGCGAAACTCCATCGCCAGATGAATGACCTGAGCCACCGCTTCGGGGTCCTCACCATTGACGTGGAAGATCGGAATGCGCAGCATCTTCGCCAGCCCCGACGAATAGATGCTGGAACGGTTCTGTTCGGGCGGTGTCGTAAACCCGATCTGGTTGTTGACGATCACGTGGATGGCGCCGCCGACCGTATAGGCTTCGAGCTCGCTGAGGTTCAGGGTTTCCTGAACGATGCCCTCGCCCGCAAACGCGGCGTCGCCGTGCATCAGGATGACCAGTCCGTGCTCACGCTTGTAGTCGTTGTGACGGTCCTGCTTGGCCCGCATGCGCCCCAAGGCAACGGGATTGACGTACTCGAGGTGGCTGGGGTTGAAGCACAGCGAGATGTGAACGTTGCTGCCGTTGACGGCTTGCCAGTCCGTGCTGAACCCGAGGTGGTACTTCACGTCGCCACGGCCGCTGTGCAAATGGGGGTCGACATCCGCGAACTCACGAAAAATCTGCTGCGGGCTCTTGCCCATGATGTTCGCGAGCACGTTGAGCCTGCCGCGATGCGCCATGCCCAACACGACCTCGTCCACGCCGTCGGCCGCCGCCTGCTCGATCGCCAGGACGAGCAGCGGGATCAGGCTCTCGGATCCCTCGAGAGAAAAACTCTTCGCGCCGACAAACTTCTTCTGGATGAACTCTTCGAAAATCACCGCGTCCGTCAAGCTCGTGAGGATACGGACCTGCTCGCTGCGGCTCAGCGTGCGGCGGTTCTCGCTGTTCTCCATGCGCTGCTGCAACCACTCGCGCACCTGCTCATCGTCGATGTGCATGAACTGCACGCCGATCGAGCGACAGTAGGTGTTCCGCAAGCGGCGGAACACCGCTCCGACCGTGGTGGCGCCGCCGCCGGACAGCGTCTGCGGAGAAACCGGCCGGCCGAAGTCGTCGGGGCTCAGGCCGTGATAGGCGGGATCGAGTTCCGGCGCCTCCGGCCGCGGCAAGTCCAGCGGATCGATGGCCGCGATCATATGGCCGCGCACGCGGTGCGACCAGACCAACTTGTCAACGCGATCCTGCGGTCCGACGGCTTGCTCATCGCCGACGGCCGCCGGCAGAGCCGCACCGTTGGCTCCCGCGCGAAACAACCCGGGCGCATGGAAGCCTGGGCCAGGCGCCCAAGCGTGGGACGACAGCGCTTCGCTTCCGTTCGACCCGGCCTCGAAAGAGTCGAAATAGCTGCGCCATTGCTCGGAAACCGACTGCCGGTCGACCAGATAGCTCGCGTACAGTTCCTCGGCGAAGGCCAGATTCAGGTCTCCGGGCAGATCGGTCAATTCACTCATGCCGCAGCCTCCGCCATCATCACAACACCCTGCAGAACAAGGGTCAAGCCGGGCCGTTGCGGGCGGCCCGGAGTCGTCACGGCTCCACCGTGCCAGCCTGCATTTCCCACCACCCGACGGTCGCAGCACGCGATACGACCGCCATGACTTCGCTGCGCTTGCTTGCCGTGCTCAACGTACCGTCAAGTACGCCTGCGCGCGCCTTTTTCCTCCGCCCGGCTCGCGCCTCGTCCTGACGGCCCTCTCACCCACTTCGCCTCGTCGCGTGGTGAGACATGCAGGCTATATCGACACGGCGTTGCGTTCGATATAGCCGTCAAGCTTCGATGCCCGCCGGCCGATATAGTGGAACTTCTCCGCGTAATCCACTCCGAACTCACGGCCCAATTGGCGATCGTTATCAAGGACGAACTCCTTGATGTACTGGCGATTCGCCGTGTCGTCATCGTCACCGAGAACCGGAAGTTTCCTGCCCTGCTCGGCCAGACGGTGCCGGAGACGTGAGCCGTTGACTCCCGCGGGCCCCTGCGTATCGTTGGCGATGTTCACATCAACCTTGCGATCGACATACGAGCTGATGTCGACGACGCGATTCACCAACTGCGGGCCGCGCGCGAAGTAATACTTCTCGCCGACCCCATGCGGGTCGACGCCGGCGAGGCGGTGCTCCGGGAAATCCCAGCGTCCGCCGGACATCCAGCAGGCCGCCTCGACCGCGCTGGCGATCACGTAGTGGTCGGGATTCTCTTCGTAGTGACCCCACGGGTCGTAGCAAACGACCGTGTTCACCTTCAAGGCGCGGAAGATGAAAATCAGCCGGGCGCGCAGCTCGATCGGGTGCGCATCGTCGAGGCGGTGATTCTGATAGCCGAGATCGAAGACCCGCCGCAACCCCATACGCCGCGCGACCTCGTAGTTGTCCTGCTCGTTGTTGGCGATCACTTCGGCATAGGTGCTGCCGCGGCCGGCGTGATCGTCGTTGGTAGCGCGAATCAGCACGCCTTCATAGCCTTCGTCGATCAGCTTCAGCACGGTCCCGGCGGCGAACAACGGCACGTCGTCGTTGTGCGGCTGGATCACCGCCAACATCTTCCCCTTGTGAGGCTTGCCGGACTGATTGCGCTCCAGAAAAGGCGGACCCTCGTGAGCACCCCATTGCGCCGGCGCCTGCGAAGCAGCCCCAGCGGCTCCCGTCAACATGCCGCCGGCCATGCCAGCGCCGATGAAACCTCGTCTATTCATTGCATCTCCCGTTGTGGACGATCCTGCCGCGTCCCGTGAACGTTCAATTGTATCGACCGCGGCCGTGAACACTCACAAGCGGCCAGCCCGGCCCGCCATCCAAGAGACGGGCCGCCGACCGCTGTTCGTTCGCCGCCCAACCTTGTCCGTTCACGGCTTGTCTGTACCCGCCCGTGGGGGGTATCCTAGCCTACATATCTCACCATCTGACGGCCGAAGCACGCGATACGACCGCCATGACTTCGTTGCGCTTGCTTGCCGTGCTCGATGTACTGTCAAAGTACACCTGCGCTCGCCAAGCGGCTCACGCCTCGTTCTGACGGCCCTCTCACGCACTTCGCCTCGCCGCGTGGTGAGACATGCAGGCTAGAGACCAGCACGGATACTGAACATTTTCCCTTAGGTTTCCGGTCAAAGACATCAGAGGAGGATTTATGGCTTCCAATCGAGGCGTCGCCTACATGGCCCCCGGAAAGGTCGAGATTCAATCGATCGACTATCCGAAGCTGGCGCTCGGCGACCGCAAATGTGAACACGGCGTCATCCTGAAGATCGTTTGTACGAATATCTGCGGCAGCGACCAGCATATGGTTCGCGGACGCACCACCGCTCCCGCGGGCCTCATCCTCGGCCACGAAATCACAGGCGAGGTGATCGAGGCCGGCAGTGACGTCGAGTTCGTCGGCGTTGGCGACATCGTCTCGGTGCCGTTCAATATCGCCTGCGGGCGCTGCCGCAACTGCAAGGAAGGCAAGACCGGCATCTGCCTGAACGTGAACCCCGCCCGTCCCGGCGCCGCGTACGGCTACGTCGACATGGGCGGCTGGGTCGGCGGACAGGCGGAATACGTGATGGTGCCCTACGCCGACTTCAACCTGCTGAAGTTCCCGGACAGGGATCAGGCCATGGCGAAGATCAAAGACCTGACCCTGCTCTCCGATATCTTTCCCACGGGTTACCACGGGGCCGTCACCGCGGGCGTGGGCCCGGGCACGATCGCCTACGTCGCGGGCGGAGGCCCTGTCGGACTGGCAAGCGCCCACGGTTGCCAGCTTCTGGGCGCGGCCTGCGTCATCGTCGGCGATCTGATTCCCGAGCGGCTCGCCCAGGCGAAAAGCTTTGGCTGCGAAACCATCGATCTGCGGGAAAGCGCGACGCTCGCCGAGCAGATCGAGCAGATCGTCGGTGTTCCCGAAGTCGATTGCGGCGTGGACTGCGTGGGGTTCGAGGCGCGCGGCCACGGCAAGGACACGGTTGTCGAGCGGCCCGCCACGGTGCTCAACGCGCTGATGGATGTCGTCCGCGCGGGCGGCGGCGTCGGCATCCCGGGCCTGTACGTCACGGGCGACCCCGGCGGAGTCGATGACAACGCCAAGATCGGCAACCTCGGCATCCGCATCGGTCTCGGTTGGGCGAAGTCGCACCACTTCACGACCGGTCAATGCCCGGTGATGAAGTATCACCGGCAGCTCATGCAGGCCATCCTTTACGAAAAGGCGACGCCCGCCGAGGCCTGCAATGTCACGATGATCTCACTCGACGAGGCACCGCAGGGCTACTCCGACTTCGACAAGGGCGCCGCGAGGAAGTACGTGATCGACCCGCACGGCGCCGTGGCGGCGTAGGGATAGAAGGCCGTGTTTCGTGTCTCGTGATTCGTGATTCGTGAAAACCATTGGCCGGGGGCTTAGTTCGCTCCAGGAAGAAATCTCTGACGGCCGGTACACCTTAAAGGCCGTGGATAGTGGTTAGTTATTAGTGAAAACCTTTGCGGGGGCCTGGTTTGATTGAGAAAGAACGGCCCTCTCACGCCTGCCTGCAGCAGGCAGGCACTTCGTCTCGCCGCATGGTGAGACATGCAGGCTAACCGCCCGTGGCCAAAGCCCCGCTACATTCAAGCAGCGATGCGTGCCGGCTGAACTGCGTTGATCCTCGGTCGAATATGTCCAATATGCTCTATGGTCGCGCCTTGTCAGCCGGGCGCGGCGCCGTTCACGGCGCTACGCGGGCCGCTCTCGGTGCTATGCAGGGTTTCACCACGGACTGCTAGCGCTCGGGCGGGATGGGCCGAGCCCGTTGCAGCAGGTGCTGCGGTATCGCGGGGCCTCTTCCGAGGAAGTTGAACTCCTCTCCGCGGTCATGGCCATGCCGTTCGCCGATGGCCGCGGCCAGCTCGGTCAGGAATGCCGATACGAGATTGTCGACGGCGAGCTCGTCGAGCGGAGTCAACAGCCTGGAAGGTCTTCCCGCCAACTCCAGCCGAGCTTTCGTTTCCGCGGCGTATCGGTAATTGGGCGTTCGCAACGCCAGTACGGCCTTGACTTTCTTGTCGAACGTCGAGGAAATGTCGACCCCCTTGAAGCTGGCCCGGCCCTTCCCCCCTTCGCCGGGCCGATACGGCCGATAGGGCGAGTAGAAGTAGTAGAACCGGGCCGCATAGCCCTTGACCCCGATGTGCGTCATCTCCTGCAGGAAGTAGTTTCCGCCGCCGTAGGGAGCCTCTTCCGCCATGCGTCCGACCCGATAATTGTCCTGGTCATCGATGTAGTTGACGTACCAGTCGGGGAAGAACATCGTCTCGGGCTTGTAGAAGCGCACCATCGACATCACCTGGTTTCGCATCTCGCTGCTCGAGATGTAGGCCAGTTCACCGCTCTTGTGTCCCAGGTTGATGACTTCCTTGACACCCAGGATCTCCGCGGCGGTGCGGGCCTCCTCATTGCTCACCAAGGATGTCCGGGCAGGCCCAAGGTTCACCGAGTCTTTTTCCAGGTTCCCGAACTGAAGGACATGCACTTCGCGGCCCGCGTCGATCATTCGGGCCAGCGTGCCGCCGGCGCCGAACAGATAGTCCCGCGGGCCTGCGGTAATCACGAGCACCGGCCCGTCCCCTTCCTGCGCGGCCAGGGGAGGAGCCGCCACGAATACGGCCGTCAGAAGGACCAGGAGTCCGATCCGCGCCAAGTTCATTTCGGGACCGCCTTCTCGAGGACATGCGGGGGCAGACCGGGATTGCGTCCAGCGTGGTTGAACTCCTCTCCGAAACGGAAACCATGCTTCGCGCCGATCGTCGCCCCGAGTTGCTCGACATAGCTGCGGACCAGCTTGCGGACAGCCCTGTCGTCGAGGGGGTTCAGCATCTCCGCCGTCCGGCCCGCGGCAACGAGCCGGTCACGCACGGTCCGGGCGTAGACCTGATTGCGGTTGCGCAGCAACTCGATCGAATTCATCTTCTGCTCGACCGTCGAGGTGATGTCGAACGCCACCATTCGGGCCCGCTTCTCGCCGCCCTCTCCTGGGCGGTAGGGCCGCTGATGAGAATAAAAGTACACTTCGGGCGCTTGATAGCCTTGCAGGCCCATCCTTTTCAGTTCAGGCGAGAACGTGCCCCCGCTGCTGTAACCCCAGGATTCTTCGGCAATCCGCCCCAGATGGTATTGGTCGCGATCATCGAGATAGTGCACATACGGGTCGGGGATGAACAGTTTCCCGGGACGGTAATGCCGGATCAACGCGAAGAGCTGCTTGCGAATCTCGGTCGCAGAAACATATCCGAATTCGCCGCTCTTGTGCCCCATGTAGACGGTGTCGCTCACGCCAAGCAGCTTGGCCGCGTCCTTGCCGTCTTCGACGTTCGCGAGACGCGCCTGCGCGGGCGTCAGCCCGTGGGCGATCTTCTCGTCGTTGCCCATCTGGGCGACGTAGACGCTATAGCCCTCTTGAACGAACTTGATCAGGGTACCGCCGGCCCCGAACAGGTAGTCGCCCGAATTGGCCGTCACCACGAGGATGTTGCCGGCATCCTGGCCTGCCGCCGGGACACCCGCGAAGAGAATCAGCAGCAGAACCAACAACGCCGAGCGACACCGCATCGTTCCGCAAGTGTACCACCCGCTACAACGGCAATAGGGGATTCGCTCCCGCGGCCGCCGTGTTCGGAGCCGCCAGATCTCGCCGGGCAAACATCCACCAGGGCGCACACCATCTGGCGAACAGATCGGCACCGTGCTGAACGAGTTCGAGAAGACGGCCTAAGACAGGCCAGCGCGGGCTTCCGATCCGCCCGACCAGACCGAGTGCGACTCCGCTCCGCCGTTCAGGACGATCCCACGGTGATCATCAGACTCAGCAGCCACTTCGTCACCGCCTCTCCCGCCAGGAGGGCCGCCACGAAGATCGCGACCGCTCGGCCTCCCCGCTGGCTGCATGAGACCGAGAACGCCTTCCACATGAGGGAGACCATCCAGACCACACAGGCGAGGGCGAACAGTCCCGCGACGACCGTCGCTGCCTGCGGCATCACGAACCGGCCCGCGAGAGTTTCAGCGACAAGCTTTTCGTTGCCTTGACGCACCGCCGGCGGAATGCATGCAAGTGCGGCCAGTAGCAGCGGCCAACGAGCCAACGCCTGCGTGCCGGCGATGTCAACGAGCCGTACGGTCCGAGGGGCGACCAGGAGCGAGACCAGCCACAGGAGCACCGTGATGACAGACCAGTTCACCAGGCCCTCCACAACCGCAACGCGGAACGCAACGCTGGATCCCAAGTGGAAATCGAGCAGACCGTCGAAGCGCACGCCGCCCGCGGAGGCAGCCAGCGCGCTCACGAAGATCACGGCCAGCCCAACCCCCAGGGCCTGACCTCCGGCGATACGGACGAACGGATTGAAGAGCCACTGGGCGATGGTCATCTGTCGCGGGACGGCCACGTTATTCGTTGTCTTCTCCAACATCGATGTCGTCTCCATGGGCATTGTGGGCCGTGTCGTTCTCGTGCGACTCGACAGTCGCTTCCAGACGCGCAATCAGATCGTCCAGCCGGTTGCGGACGGTCGGATACGAGACGCCGTAGAGCTTCGCCATCCGCTTCAGGCTGCCGCTGTAAAAAATGAAGGCGATGGCGAACCGCTGGTCTTCGCTCCCGAGGCGGGACAGCGCAGGCAGCAGGTAGCCGCCGTGCACCGAGGTACCACACTCGGAACACGCAAGCTTCACCACCCTCAGACCGCTGCCGCAGCTCGGACACGAAGCCGGCAGTCTGCCTCGACCAGCCACACTCCATCATCGCTCGAATCAAAATTTATTTCAAGTTAAATTAAATAAAGTTAATGTTTATATTAACTATTTTACATGAAACGGCGTAGTGAAAGCTCATCAAGCGCGGGAGCACATCGCCTCGACCGCGCTCCTAGCCGAGGTTGATTCGCGACAGGCCCGAAGGCAGGAAGTCCGTCCAGCCACAGCGGCTGTGGCTGGGGTGGGACGTGAGGGAGAACTTACTATCGCTGCGCGCGCCGAGCGGGCGTCGGGCTATTCGGGAAGGTCCGTTCCGTCCCGCAGGACTCCACACGATCCATCCGTCTGCTGCGATGTAAGAAACGGTCATACAAAATAATACAGAGACCCCATGAGAACACGGCGGACATTCACCATATCCCTCCCCGAAGCCATGGCTGAACAGGTCGAGAAGGCCAGGAAGGCAGAACAGCGGACGCGCTCGGAACTCGTCCGTGAGGCGCTCCGCGCATACCTGAACAAACGCGTCCAGGTCGTAGCGGCTTCGAAAGCAGAACTTGCGGCTATCCGCCGCGGGCGCGCCGAGATCGAGAAAGGAGAGTACGTGACGCTGGACGAGGCCTGGGAAGCGCGGAATGATCCTCTCGATCCACCCGACCCGATCGACGCCATCCGGCAGCGCCTGGATCAGAAGGGGCGCGTTGCGAAAGACCTTGTTCCCCATATCGGCAGCCGCAACCGGGTTTACGAAGTTCCGCAACATCCATCGTCAGGCGGCGGCGTCTGCCGAGACCGCAGCTCACCGGGCTGGGAGACGGCGAATCCATCGACCGCATAAAAAGTGGTATATGTACTTGAGTTCCGAGCAGGGCAGCGGAGAGAACGGATCGGATCATAACGACGTGCTCTACCGGCGCACTGCGCGGGACCACCTGCCGGGCCTGAGCGGCCGCATCGAGGACAACGCAGGTAGCCGATGAAACCGGATCTTCCCGCTCGTGGAAAAATGACGGCCGCTCCGTGCACGGCCAGCCGCGGCCCCTTCGAGCGGCTCTTCAGCTTGCTTTGCCCGGCGTTGCTATGCGCCGCAGCCCTGAACTCCGCCGCGGCCGGCCCGCTCCCGCAAGGCAAGGTCCCTCCCGGCAAGACCTTGATGGTGATCCAACCCCATCACGACGACCACACTTGGCAATACGGATTCGGCGGGCTCATCGCCAAGATGATCGACGCAGGCTACAAGGGCATCTACGTCCGGGTGTCGAACGACGAAAAAGACGGCGGCATGCGCCACGGCTGGGGCGCCAACGACATCGCGAACTACGAAGACACCCTCGTCGCCACCAAGAACCTGGGTATCGACGAGGTCATCAGCCTCAACTGGCGCAACGATCACATGAGCTCGATTCCACACATCGAGCTACGCGATCAGATCGTCCTGCTCATCCGCAAGCGGCGGCCCGACGTCGTCATGTCGTATCACCCGTGGGGCAACTACGACCGCAACCCCGACCACCGCAAAGTCGCCTGGGCCGTCGGATCGGCCGTGTGGCTCTCGGAGTTCGGCGGCGTTCGATCGGATCACGCGAAGCTCGGTCTCGAGCCGCACCGCGTCCCCTACAAGTACTATTCGCACCGCAACGACTACGGGCGCGGCTACCACCCGAACATCTTCTACGAGCTGACCGAAGGCGAGGTCGCCCGCAAGGCCAAGTCGTACCGCCTGCACAGGATTCGCGTCAGCGCCGGCGCCGGCAAAAGGACGCGCGAACTGCTCGACGCCAGGGGTCTCAAGATTCCCGAACTCGGCGGGCTGAGCGACGAACAGGCCCACGTGCGCATGCAGGAAATGTTCATGTACTGGATCTCCGCCAAGCGCGGCGAGGAAAACGGCGTACGGTACGCCGAAGTCTTCTACTTCATGGATGAGTGGCACGGCGTACCGGGCCTGAGCGACTACATCCAGGAAAACGCGGTCGAGCGATGAAAATTCCCGTAACCGCGGCGGTGCTGCTCTTGACGGCCCTCCCGGCCGCCGCCAAGCTGCCGATCGTCGACATTCCGCCGGGGCACACGAAAACCTTCCTGGTGATCCACCCGCACCACGACGACCACAGTTGGGAATCCGGCCCGGCCGGACTCATCACAAAACTGGTCGACGCCGGCTGGACCGGCTACTTCCTGCGCGTTTCCAACGACGAGAAGGACGGGCCTCACGGCTATCCGCACAACGACATGGTCAACCTGTTCGAGGCGCGCGAGGCAACCGAAAACCTTGGCATCGCCGATGTCATCAGCCTCAACTGGCGCAACGACTACATGGACCCTACGCCGCACAACGAGATCCGCGGCCAGATCATCCTGCTGATCCGAAAATACCGTCCGGATGTGGTGATCTCCTACTTCCCCTGGGGGCACTACGACCGCAATCCCGACCACCGCAAGGTGTCGAAGGCCGTCGGCGAGGCCGTCTGGCTGGCGGGCTTCGCGAACGTCCACCCGGAACATCGCAGGCTGGGGTTCCAACCGCACCGGGTGCCCTACAAGTTCTACACGCAACGTTTCGACTACGGCAAGGGCTATGAGCCGAACGCCGTCGTCGAGCTGAACGAGTCCAACGTGAGGCGCAAGGCGCGATCCTACTGGCTCCATCGCAACGTACGTCTACGAGGCGCGACGGGGCGCCGACTGCGGCAACTCCTCAAGGACCAGGCACTCGAAATCCCCGAGCTGGAAAACTTGACCGACATCGAAGCCCATGCCCGCATGCAGGAATGGTCGATGTACGACGCGGCGCGCAAGGTCGGCAGCGAGAACGGCATCGAATACGGCGAGATGTTCTCCCACCTTGACGAGTGGCATCCCTGGCCGGGACTCAACGACTACCTCCAGGCAAACGCGGTGGACCAATGACTCTTCTCTCACAGCGCACTGCAGCAGCTTTCCTGACGGCGACCCTGCTCTTTCTGAGCGGTTTCGGACTGCCGGCCGAGGCGGATGAGAACAAGGCCGTGCTGGTCGTGACCGCCGACGCCGGCGACTACATCCTCGCCGCAGGCGGCACGATCGCAAAAATGCTCGACGACGGCGCGGCGGGATACCTCGTGCGGGTCACCAACGACGACAAAGACTCCTGGGGCCTCACTCCGGAGGAAACCGCTCGCCGCACCCGCGATGAAAGCGAGAAGGCGGCAGAGATACTCGGCTTCAAGGAAGTCGAGTCGTTGGGTTACCGCGCCGGTGAACTCGGCGGCGTCTCGCCCACCGAACTCCGCGACCGCATTCTGTTCTACATCCGGCTCTACAAACCCACGGTGATGTTCATCCCCAATCCCTACGCCGAGTATGTAGAAGCGCTCGACCGCTTCTACGTGGGTCAGGCCGCCGAAGACGCGCGCCGGGCCGCGTCGATGTCGAACTATCAGCCGCCGTTCGCAGTGGTCGGCCTGGAGACGCACTTCACGCCGGAACTCTACTACTACGCGCAGCCTTTCGATCCGCGCCGCCGCGAGGCCGAAAGCAGCGCAACGTTCGTGCCGCAGCCGAAGATTCTCGACATCGGCTCGACCTTCGACAAGAAGCTGCGAGCGGCACAGGCGCTCAAGACCATCAATCACTCGATGGCGATGCGCATCAAGGACCGCCTCGAATCGACCGGCCGGCGCTTGCCGCTGCTGGACAACGTAGACGAAGCTTCCGTCGGCAAGCTCGTCGAAATCAACGTTCGCAAGCTGGCCGAAATCGCCGCGCAAGACACCGACTACTCGCAGGCGGAGGAGTTCCACTACGCCGGTGTCGAGTATCAGATCCCATCGAAATACTTGCAGTAACGCGGCGGCCTACCGTTCCCGCCACTCGAAAGAAGGCCAAGACCAACATCCGGAAACAATGGACCACGCGCCAGCCTGCATTTCTCATCACCTGAGGGGGGAAGCACACGATGAAAAGGCCGTGATTCGTGTTTCGTGACTCGTGATTCGTGAAAAACCTTACAGGCCATGTTGCGCGTGCCCAGCGGCTCGCGCCTCGTCCTGACGGCCCTCTCACGCACTTCATCTCGCCACATGGTGAGAAATACAGGCTAGAATCTGTAGGTTCACCCAAAGGAGTCCACTGACCCATGAAGACCCGACTTGCCATTACCATCCTTCTCCTGACCGTGATGATCGCGCCGCTCGCGGCCGATCATCACGAATCAAAGTGGCGGTTCGCCGAAGAAGTTCCGCCCCGAAACGACATCACGGTCCAACACCGCGTCCCCGTCCCCATGAGGGACGGCGTCATCCTCTATGCGGACGTCTTTCGTCCGGTCGGCGAAGGCAAACACCCCGTGCTTGTTTCGCGCACGCCCTACAGCACCGAGCGCTACCCGAGCTCCTACCGCAGCGCCGTCTACTTCGCCCGGCGCGGTTATGCCTACGTCTTCCAGGACACCCGCGGACGCCATGAGTCGGAGGGCAAGTGGGAGCCGTTCCGCAACGATATCGAGGACGGCTACGACACCATCGAATGGGCCGCCAAGCAGCCCTGGTCCAACGGCAAAGTCGGCATGCAGGGCGGCTCCTACCTGGGGCACGTCCAGTGGAGAGCCGCGATGTCGGACCCGCCGAGCCTGGTCACCATCTTTCCCAACGTCGCCTCGACCAGCCTCTATCACGACTGGATCACTCTCAACGGCGGCTGGCGTCTTTCGTTCAATTTCGGCTGGGGCGCCGTGCGGCAGGAATCGCGCATCATGCAGAACGTCGGCCCGCACAACCTCGCAGGCGGCCCCGAAAACATCAGCTACGACAAGGTCCTCTGGCACATGCCGCTGAATACCATGCAGAAGCTCGTCGGCCGCAACGCGCAGTTCTACAAAGACTGGCTCGCCCATCCCGATTACGACGACTACTGGCGCAAGATCAACGTCGAGGAAGTCTTCGAGAAGATCGGCATCCCCATCCACACTTTCGGCGGATGGTTCGACATCTTCAGCCAAGGGACACTCCGCGGTTACGCCGGCATGAGCAAGAAAGGCAAGACCGAGACCGCCCGCAAGGGCAGCAACCTGATCATCGGTCCGTGGGGTCACGGCCCGTCGCAAATTACTGGTGACATCGACTTCGGCGAGACCGCCCCTGTCGACTCGAGCGCGGTGCAACTGCGCTGGTACGACTACTGGCTCAAGGGCATCCAGAACGGCGTCGACCAAGAACCGCCCGTCAAGCTCTTCACGATGGGCCCGAACGAATGGATGTGGGAGAACGAATACCCCATTGCGCGCACCCAGTACACCGAGATGTACTTCCACAGCGACGGCGAGGCCAACAGCAAACGCGGCAACGGCACTCTTACCTGGGACAAGCCGGTCAGCAGCGAGCCGGTCGACCGCTACACCTACGATCCCAACCACCCGGTGCCCAGCGTCGGCGGCAACAACTGCTGCGGCACGCCCACGCCGGCCGGGCCTCGAGAACAGAACGAAGTCGAAAGCCGCCGGGATGTCCTTGTCTATACGTCGGACTTCATCGAAGAGCCGGTGCGCATCGCCGGGCCGGTGAAGGTCGTTCTGTACGCTTCGAGCGACGCCGTGGACACCGATTTCGTCGCGAAGCTCGTCGCTGTCTACCCCGACGGCAAGGCCTACAACATGGCCGAAGGCATCATGCGGGCGCGCTACCACAAGAGCCTCGAAGAGCCGGAGCTACTCGAACCCGGCAAGGTCTACCGGTTCGAGATCGACCTGGTGGGAACGAGCGTCGAGTTCCAGCAGGGCCACCGCATCCGGGTTCAGGTCGCCAGCGCGCATTTCCCGCAGTTCGACCGCAACCCGAATACCGGGGAGCCCTTCGGAACCGGCGACGAAATCAAGATCGCGCAGCAGACCGTATACCATACGCAGGCGCAGCCTTCGCACATCGTGCTGCCCATCGTGGAATAATCCCAGCCGGCATTTTTCACCACACGACGGCTGGAGCACGCGAGAAAAAGGCCGTGATTCGTGTCTCGTGATTCGTGAAAACCATTGACGGGGCCTGGTTCGCTCCAGAAGAAATGTCTGACGGCCCGGGGAACTGTAAAGTCCGTGTTTCGTGACCCGAGGGAGGGCCGAAGGATGCGATAAGGCCGCAGCGCCTGCCCGCTTCAAGCGGCGCGCGCCTCGTCCCGACGGCCCTCTCACGCACTTCGCCTTACCAGGTGGTGAGAAAGGCAGGCTCGAACAATCGGCGAGACCGCTTCCGGCCGGCTACATGTACATGCCGCCGTTGACATTCAGCACGTGGCCGGTAATGTAGGCCGCGTCGTCCCCGGCGAGAAAGCCGACCGCCTTGGCGATTTCAGCAGGCCGGCCCAGGCGGCGCAAGGGAATGCGCTGCATCGTCTGCTCGCGTACTTTTTCGGAGAGAACGTCCGTCATCGGCGTCTCGATGAAGCCCGGCGCGACGGCGTTGACCGTAATGTTGCGGGAGGACACCTCGAGCGCCAGCGCCTTGGTGAGCCCGATCAGGCCCGCCTTCGACGACACGTAATTCGCCTGTCCCGCGTTGCCGGAAAGGCCCACCACCGACGTGACGTTGATGATCCGGCCCCAGCGCTGCTTCATCATTCCCGGCAGGACCTTCTGGATGCAGACGAATCCGCCCGTAAGGTTCGTGTCGAGCACTTTCCGCCAATGCTCCGCCGGCATGCGCACCGCGAGCCCGTCTTGGGTGACGCCGGCGTTGTTCACCAGGATCGACACCGTTCCCGCCGGCTTGACCTTGTCGAACGCCTCGTCAATCGACTCGAGCGAGGTCACATCGAGCGCCACGGCGTCACACTGTCCGCCTTCCGCACGGATCTCGTCCACGAGAGCGGCGAGCTTGTCCTGTTGACGGGCCGCAGCGAACACTCGCGCCCCGGTTCGGGCGAGTTCATGAGCACAAGCGCGGCCGATTCCCTGGCTGGCGCCGGTAACGAAAGCAATTCGATTGTTCATGGTGTTTGCGCTTCCAGAGTTTTCAAGTCCTCCACGTTCGATCCTCGCAGTGAGCGGTCAATGCCTCGCAGCAGTCCGGTAAGGACTTTGCCCGGTCCCACTTCGACGAAACGCTCCACTCCTTTCGATGCAAGATAACGGATCGACTGTTCCCAGCGAACCGGATTGGGCACCTGGTCTTTCAAACCTTGTCGCGCTTCCACCGCAGTACGCACTTCGGCCGCCGCGAAATTATTGATGAGCGGGACCGTCAGGCCGCGAAACTCCGTCGCATCCAAGTCGGCTGCGAGCCGATCTTGGGCGGGCTTCATCAGGGCGCAATGAAAGGGAGCGCTCACGGCAAGACGAACCACCTTACGCGCTCCGGCTCCCTTCGCGAGCTCCATCGCACGCTCGACGGCACCCGCGTTACCCGCGATCACAACCTGTGCCGGCGAGTTCAGGTTCGCGGCGCTGACAACCTCTCCCTGCGCGGCGTCCGCCAGGATTCCTTCCAGCTTTTCCGGCGGCAGCAGCACAAACGCGGCCATCGCGCCCACGCCCTCGGGGACCGCTTCCTGCATGTAGCCGCCGCGCTTTCTCACAAGCCGCACGGCACCCGCGAAGTCGAGCGAGCCCGCCGCGACCAGAGCGGAGTACTCGCCCAGACTATGACCGGCGACGTAGTCCGGCTTGATGCCCCGTTCTTCGAGCATGGCCAGTACGGCGACCGAGCAGGTCAGAATCGCCGGCTGCGTATTCTCGGTGAGCTTGAGATCTTCCTCAGGCCCTTCGAAGCACAATTGTGAGATGGAAAACCCTAGCGCGTCATCGGCCTGCTGGAAAACCCGGCGTGCGGACGGAAAAGCCTCGGCGAGCTCGCGACCCATTCCGGGTTTCTGCGAACCTTGGCCGGGAAAAACAAAGGCCGTCTTCGACATGAAGCACTCACCGTATCGTCACTGCTCGCGGACGCGCAACCGCGGCTGCCGGCACGCAGCTACAAGGTGAACTCGACGAACACGTACCCGAACGAGCTGTCCGCCGCCGGCGTCGTCTCCGCCACAAACACCCCCGGGAACAACCGTGCGAACCCTCCCCCCAGCCGGTATTCCGGCGAAAGCGTGTACACGAACTGCGCGTCAAACTCGTTCCCGACAAAACTGCTTGCCGCACCGCCCTCCACGCGCGGAAGAAGCACGGCTCCCGAGTGCCGGTATTGTGCGTCGTTGCGGCTGGCCACCCAGATGAGCAGATGGTCCAGGCGCACCATCGTCTTGTCATTGGGCTTGAAATGGAAACCGGACTTGAAGTTCCTGGTGTTGCTGCGCCCAAGCAGGTCGGCGATTCCGTAGTGCTTGTGGAAGCTGTGAAAGTAGGTTTCGTACGTTCCCCGCACCCCGTCACCGAACCCTTTATCGCCGCTCGCGTAATTGAACTCGCCGTGAATCCGCGGCTTCCACCCGGCCTCCTGGAAGGTGTAGCCCGCGACCAACGTCGTCACCCATGCCCGCACATCATCGTTCGCGAAGCTCCCGAACTGCCGCGCGTAGTCGATCTCGAAATCCCATCCTGCGGGGGTGCTGCCCTGCGCCCGTGCGCCGGCCGTGTAGATGGTGGCGCCGCCGGCGGCACCGTCCTCGCCAACCACTCTCGTCAATGTGCGCTGCGTAAGGTAGGGCTCGATCTTCGTGCCGGAGATGAGCGACCCGAGCGAGCCGTAGACGCCGTGATAGTTGTTGCCGTCAACGTGCTTGTCGAACGCGCCGTCGTCAATGATCACATTGCCGGAAGCGAAAAGATCCAAGCGGTTCTCGCCGTCGTGCACCGCCAGCTTGACCACGTTGTGGACGGGAGAGGTATTGCTCCAGTCGCGCCGACCGAGCAGGCGCTCGTTGCCCAAGCTCATACGCATGCGGCCGACTTTCAAATCCCACAAGCCGTTCTCATCCCCGATCCGGATGTACCCCTGGCGGATATCGAAAACATTCCGCTGGTTGTTCCGGCGAAAGGAGTCAAGCTTCACCCCCCGCGCATCCTGCGCCTGAACGAACACCCCGAAATGACGGCTCGGCTCGACCCCCAGGTTGATGCGGAACCGCGTAACGAGATAGCCGTCGTTGTTCTCCGGGTCGAAGCGAAGGCCGCGCCGGTCTTCCCAGCGCAGCCGCAACTCGGTACCCAGCGTCAGCCACTCGGGAAGATCCCGGCTGAGCAAGCGCCGGGGCGGTTTCCAGTCGTCACTCGCGACGGCCGCGGCCGGCGCCAGAACGAGCATGAGCCACAGCGCGTGCAGCACGGCGCTTCTTGCGTTTCTCGTTAATGACATCCTGCTCAAGAGGCGGTTGGAGTACGGCCCGGCTATGTGGCTCAGTAGATATCGGCCCGTGACAAGCCTGGAATCCGCTCGAAATGACGGAGCTTGCGAGCCGGCAATCTGCCGCCGTTCAGAACGGCGGTGCCGGCAGTCAAGCTGTCGGTAATGCCCATTGTCAGGCCCTTACTCCCGCGCAGATATGCAACAGCAATCGGCTCCCATTCCGTTCGAGACCGGGACGACTCTGCTCTGGTTTTTGTTTAACTGCCCACATGCCGAGTGCACCAAGCTTGCTGTTGTCCCCGGCATCAGGAGGAACCAGAAGCCCCCTCTGAATCTGAAGTCCCTGGTCTTGTAAGGAGTCGACAATCCGGGACAGAAGCAGTGCTGCATCCGGAATACAAGGCTTGGTCGATTGCTTCATTACTATGTGGACTCGCGCCTCGCACGCACGTAGCTTTCGAGGACGCGATTCATCCGGGTCTGGTAGCCCTTTCCTGGCGCCTTGAAGTACGCAAGCACGGAACGCTTGACGCGCAAAGTGATCTGCTCGGTGAGATCGGGTTCGATGAGTTCCGCACGCTGCCAGAAGGTCTTGTCCAGTTCCGGAATATCGCTGAAGTCGATGTTCTTGTCCTCTACTGCGCCGATCTCTCCGGGTGTGAGGGGTTTATCGTATCCGCTCATGGTAAGCCTGCCTTTCCGTGCGGGACGCCGGACGGGCGGAGATCAAGCGAGTGCGGCCGCCGCGGTCGGTATGGACCACTACGATGAGCGCCGTGTGTTCCACCAGGCCAACGCTGATGCAGCGGTCTTCTCCATAGTCCATACGATTGTCGAGCCACGTCAAGACGGGTCCTTCGAAGATGCGTTTGGCGATTTCGAAGCTGACCCCATGCTTTCGGATGTTGCCTTGGTTTTTAGCCTCGTCCCACTCGAACTTCATTGGCCAGTTATAACTACAATTTGTAATTGTAGCAGGGCGGCAAAGAAATCTATCTGCGGAACGTTGTCGCCGGTTTCAGGCTCTGATGAGTGTCGCGGCCCGACACTACCCAACAACGTCGGCAATCCTGTTCGCGATTCGATTAGCCGCAGACTTGATGGAACCTGACCGTGCGCGCTACGCATTAGAGCAGCTTCGCACGATGCTCCGGCTCCATCTCGATCGCCGTCCGTCTAGCCCCAATATACATGCACTGGTGGAGACATCCGCTAGTGGCACCCCATGCAACCGAAGTCGCGGCCATGGCAAGGCAGGCAGGTCTGCTTGTCGTAAGAAATCTTTCCGGTCGAATGGAGATCGACGAAATCGCGAGTGTGGTCCGCCGGGCGCAAGTTGATCCCTCCGAGATGGCATTTCTCGCAACTGAACGGATTGTCGACCTCGGAGTGGCAAACCAGGCAGTCCGACATGAGCGGAAGGTGAGCCTCGTTTGCCAGATCGGTCTCCCAAACACCCCGATGGCACGCCTGGCAGGAATCCCCGGTATCGAGATGCTTCCTTGCGCCGCCGGGTTTGCCGAGATACGTCCCGCCGTCAATGGCGGCGGCGATCAGCGGAGCTACGTTCCCCAGGCGCAGGTGGAACTCGTGGTTGAAGCGGTACGACCGGGGCTTGGTCTTGAAGACCTTCAGACCCGGAGTGTCGATCGGCGTTGCAGCGCCGCCTTCGTGGCAGACGGCGCATTGGTCTTCGGTCGGGACAAGGATGTCGGCCGCGGCCTTACTCTCCCTCGCCGGAGCGTGGCAGTCCAGGCAGGTCGTGTTCGCTTCGACAAAGTGCAGGCGATGTGAAAACGTCAGTTCCTGACCAGGCAGAGCCGGCCCGCAGGCGCACAACAACACTGCGCAGACCAATTTCAATCCTTGACGCGCAAACGGCAAAGGGCAACTCGCTCTACCCCTCGTAGGAGACCCGCCACAGCTTGCGGCCGCCGTCTTCGGATACGAGAATCGAGCCATCCGGCATCTGCAACAGTCCGACGGGCCGGCCCCAGACGCGCCGGTCCTCCGGACTGATCCGCCAACCGGTCAAGAAGTCCTGTGGACCCGATGTCGGCTTGCCGTCCTTGAACGGGATATAGGCAATCTTGTAGCCCACTCGCTTCGACCGATTCCACGAGCCGTGAAAAGCGAGGAAGAGACCGCCCTGGTACCGATCCGGGAACTGCTTACCGGTGTAGAAAAGAATGTCGAGCACCGCCACGTGCGCCCCCAGCAGCACATCGGGGTAGAGAGACTTCTTCACCATCTCGGGCGAGACGTCCTTGTGCCGCGGTTCCTCATACGGCCCGGAATACGCATACGGCCATCCGTAGAAGCCGCCTTCCTTGATCTGCACCAGGTAATCCGACACCAAGTCATCACCCAGGCCGTCGCGTTCCTGCACCGCGGCCCACAGATCATCGCTTCCCGGTCGCCAGCGCAGGCCGATGATATTCCGCAGCCCGGTCGCCACGATCTCATGAC
The DNA here is from genome assembly GCA_026713545.1 of Bryobacterales bacterium. Lineage (GTDB taxonomy): Bacteria > Acidobacteriota > Terriglobia > Bryobacterales > UBA6623 > JAPPLB01. Next base: position 2,696 of record JAPOOG010000080.1, on the reverse strand, counting down.
CGCTGCCATCCGGGTTGTAACGGTTCAACGCCGCGCGGGCCGGAGGCTCGTTCAAGTCGATGTTCGACTCCGAACCGATAGTCACATACAGCTTATTGTGGCCGCGGTCGAACAGCAGGGTCCTCGTCCAGTGGCCTCTTCCAAAGTCGCGCATGGGAATGATCTCTTCACCGGGCGTCGACACGTCCATCGCCATCTCGTCGTACTTGTAGCGCTTCACCGACGTCGTTTCGGCGACGTAGAGCCAGTCCTCATGAAACGTCAAGCCGTACGGCCGGTCGAGGTTTTCGAGGATCTTCTTTTTCGAACCGTCATGCAGCACGTAGACCACGCCCGTCGGCTCGCGCCGCTCGCCGCTGTCGGTGAGCAGAATCTCGTTGCTCGGCCCCAGCAACATGAATCGCGGCCGGTTGTCGAACCCGGCCATGTACTCTTCCACCTTGAACCCGGCCGGTACATCGAGGCCCGCGCCTTCCGGCTTGGCAACCACTTGGGGACGATTGTTCGCCGACGGCGTGTGGAACGGCTCGGGCAGCCCCTTCCAATTGACGGGTTTCTCGCCCGACTGCGAAAGCGCGGCGGCGGCCAAGACCACCAGGGCCACCAGGGTCAAGAGGATTCGAGAGCGCGTAGTCATAGCAAGCAGTATCTTATATTCGCCGAGGCCTCGCCAAGCTGCCGGCCGGGGGTCCGTTGCGGGATCCCGGTTTCGAGACGGCCTCATGACTGCGGCAGAACAGGCTTCGCGGCATGCTCACGGAACGGACCCGCTTTCAGCAGGCCCGGCTTGAGCGGATTCCGCGCCGGTCTGCTACAACGGAACCGACGAGGTTTTCATGTCGCTCGGCCGCTGGCTCATCTTGATCGGAGTCGTCTTCGCGGCCACGGGCCTGCTGGTGATGCTCGCGGCCAAACTCGGACTGTCGCGCCTCGGGCGTCTCCCCGGAGACATCGTCTATCGCGGAAAGAACACGACTGTCCATATCCCTATCGCCACCTGCGCAGTGCTGAGCGTCCTGTTGACGATCGTGTTCTCACTCTTCAACCGCTTCCGATAGCGCTCGTCCGCGTGGGGGAGAACCGGCGTGATTCATGTTCGATTCGTCCGGTCTGCAAGGTCCGGCTAGTATGGTAGTCTGCCGAAGTTGCTGCATTCGCATCTTGATCTGTCCAGAGCGATTCTCGTCACGGTTATCAATCTGTCAGACAACTTCAGGACTCCGAGGGCGATACACGACATGGGCAAAGTCCGCGTCGTAGGCGTCAGCGGTTCATAGATCCGGCGACGCACTCGCGATCGCGCCACTAACAGGATCCTCAATCTTCATGGCTACTGCCGGATTCCAGACGTTTGACGCGACGCACATCTTCACGATGGCGCTCACCCTGGCGCTACCGGTGGTGTTCGCGGTGGTTGCGCGAAGGGCGTCCTCCGAGGCGGTCGCCGCGGCCATCAGTTATCTCTTGGCCGGCGCGCTCCTGATCAACGAAGCGGCCCACTGGGCCTACCGGCTCGACGAGTTCGGTCTCAGCAGCTTCGTGCAGAACCCCCTGCCGCTCCATGCCTGCAGCGTTGCGGTCTTCGCGACGGCCACGGCCCTGCTCATTCGTAATCAGACGGCTTACGAGATCGCCTATTTCTGGGGTTTGATCGGTTCGTCAAACGCCGTGATCACCCCGGGGCTTGAGGCAGGTTTCCCGGAATACCTCTTCTTTCAATATTTCATTTCGCATTCCGGCATCGTCGTGGGCGTGCTGTTCGCCACCTGGGGATTGAGAATGCGCCCGGCGCTCGGCGGGCTCTTCCGAGCGTTTGTCTTCCTCAACGTCTTCGCAGCGGGGATCGCCGTCTTCAACTTCTTGTTGGGCTCGAACTACATGTATCTCTGCGGGCCGCCTACCGGTACGCTAACGCCCTTCTTCTTCGCACCGTGGCCGTGGTACCTCCCGATTCTCGAAGTCATCGCGTTGGCCATGTTCTTTGCCGTTCTTTCTCCGTTCCTCGTGACCCGCTGGCGGCCATTTCGTGCATCAGCCGGTCTTCGGCGAGAGATGTGAGACAGGGCGTTTTCGAACATCGAGGGACGTGCATCCGGCGATGAGCCTGCATTTTTCACCACGTGGCGAGACGAAGTGCGTGAGAGGGCCGGAAGGACGAGGTGCGAGCCGCCCGCGCCTGCAACACCGCCTGTAAGGTTTTCACGAGACACGAGACACGAATCACGGCCTTTATGTTTTTCACGAAACACGGATCACGAATCACGAACTTTGTGGCCGTTGTGTTCGCCGTGGGTGCACAAGGCACGCACAATCAGAAACCCCCGCCCGGACCGCCGCGCACGCCGCCCGGTCGCTGCTTTCCTGCACGTTGTGGAGCGTCATGGGGCGGCTATGGCGCGGCATGGGCGGCATATTGCCCCTGAGCCGGTGTCCCCGCTCCCGTCCGTCGTTCAAGCTCGGCCTCACGGCGAGCGCCGTTCGCCGCCACTCCCGTCGCCCTCCGGGCTGCTTCTCACTGCAGCGAAAGAAAGATGAACCCATGTTGAGAAAAGAGAAGCGGAGTGGACCCCAAAAATGAGACAAGTAGCTAAGCATCTTTTTACAGTGATCGGAGAGAGGTGCTATGGCGTTGTCAAGACGGAAGTTTTCTGCGGAGTTCAAGTTGCGGGCGGTACGGCAAGTCGAGGCGGGAGCCT
>JAPOOG010000131.1 GCA_026713545.1 Bryobacterales bacterium | reverse complement strand
GCCTGGAATCGGCTTGAGGAGCTGCCCGAAGCGCGTAATGCCTGACTCAGCTGATCCGACCCACCGCGCCTTGCTCAATCCCGTCGCACGAACTCGTCCTGAGACTCGCGAAAAACGGCTGTTTAGACACGGCCTGCTAGCACAGCCCTAGCACAGCAGTTCGGCGATACGCCGAACGATAGAAGTTGATGCCGCCTCCCATGATCATGTAAAGCACGACCTTCCTTGAAGGTCGGGTGAGATCCTTGACTAGGTTCATGAGCATCATGTGGTCCTGATGGCTTCCCTCGGTTATAAACGAATACTCCGGTTCGACGGCCCAGCCACGTTTTCCGAAGTAGTAGCGGTAGGAGGCACCAGTGGTGACGTGCTGGCTTGCCTCAAAGAAAGTTGAGGTCCCGACATGAAAGCGGGTCTCCGCAGAGCGAGGCTGCGCCTCTAGAGACAAACTCGTAAAAACCAGCAGCAGAGCAGGGATGCAGCAGGTTTTTTTCATTCCTTACAGGCTGTTCTGGCAAGGGCATCATAGCCGAACCCGGGCCGCGCCGCGACATTACTTTGCATTGTTCTTGACACTTGCGGCGGGTTCTGGCTCCTGTCTTCGTCGGTCCGGTCCGCGAATCGGCTCCAGGTGACGCCCCAGCCCGCTGGCGCCCACCGCGCAGACAGGGCTCTGACCTTGCCTCTTGGAAACTCCCGCTCCGGCTGCTTCGTGCGAGGCGTTTTATCTTCCCGGAAGAGTTCGGCAGAGATCCGGATAGAATTCGGGGTTGCTACGAGCCTGTTTCCGCGAGCGCCTTCTCGATGACGGAGCGCGTGCGCTCCATCAGGTCGACGCGGTCCTGGATGGTCAGACCCTCCGTGACGATGGGTTCGTGGAAGCTGAGGGTGACTTCGCCGGGCTGAACCCAATTTCGTCCTTTGGGCATCAGCCCGTGACTGCCGTGCACGGTGATGGGCACGACAGGCACTTGGGCTTCGATGGCCATCGAGAACGGACCGGGGCGAAATGGAAGGAGCTTGCCGTCGGGGCTGCGAGTGCCCTCGGGAAAAACAAGCAGAGAGATTCCTTTGCACAGGCTGGCGACGCTGGCTTCCATGGCGCGGCGACGGGAATCGCGGTCCGAGCGGTTGACGTAGATGAAGCCGCCCATACCCATGACGTAGCCGAGTACGGGAATCCTGCCCAGGGATTCCTTCAGAACGACGACGATCCGCGGCAAGGCGCCGAACAGGGCGGGCGGGTCGAGGTTACTGACGTGGTTACAGACGAAGACCGCCGTGGCCGGTGCGAACGCGTGTTCGCGGTGGAGCAATGTCAGCCGTACTCCTGCGAGGCGTAGAGCCGAGTGGGCGCCGATCTGCGCCATACGGTAGATGGGCTTGATGTTCTTCGTGATCCAAGTGAAGGGGACAAAGACAGCGGAAACGACGACCACATAGAGAACGAGAAAAGGGAACACGAGTAGATAGGTCCGTAACATCTTCCAGGAGCAGCCATTGTGGTATCTTACGGTCGCCATAAGCAACCGGATTATCGGGAAACAACGATGGAAAAGACTTCAAGACGTCGCTTCGGCAAGACGTTCGCCGCAATGACGGCTGTCGCGGCGCCGGCCTCCGCGGCGCAGCAGAAGCAAGAAGGAGCCGAGGATCAGGGTGAAGCCTCATCGCTGCCTTGTTCCGTCAATCCCGGACTGGCCGAGCATGATCTCCCGCGAAGCACGGAGCCCTCTTTCACCTTCAAAGCCTAGATGGACGACGACGTACTCTACTCGACGATCACAGAACTGGGTCACCGCCTTGTCGAGCGCGCGTTCACGAGCCGTGAACTGACCGAGGCCTATCTGAAGCGGCTTCGAGAATTGGGTCCGCGCTTCAACTCCGTTGCGCGGCTCACCGAAGAAACGGCGCTGTCTCAAGCGGACGCGGCGGATCGGCTGTTTCAGCAAGGCCGGCTGGAAGGACCCTTGCAAGGCATCCCATTCGCGGTGAAGGATCTGCTGGCTGTGAGAGGTTATGTGACCTCATGGGGCTCAGAAGTATTTCGCGACCAGCAATTCGACTTTGACGCCACGGTGGTCCGCAAGCTGGTTCATGCCCACGGCGTATTGACGGCCAAGTTGGCGATGGTGCGCTTTGCCGGAGGCGGCGGATACGAACACCCGACGGAATCGCTGCATGGGCCCGGTCGGAATCCATGGAACCCTGATTATTGGGCTGGAGGGTCGTCGAGTGGTTCGGGCAGCGCTGTCGCGGCGGCGATGGCGCCTTTCGCAATCGGGTCCGAGACGTGGGGGTCGATCGTCGGCCCTTGTTCTTACTGTGGAGTCACGGGCCTGCGGCCGACATATGGTTTGGTGAGCCGCTCAGGCGCGATGGCGCTCTCGTGGACGATGGACAAGCTCGGGCCGATGTGCCGCACGGCGGAAGATTGCGCACTGGTGCTCGAGGCGATCTCGGGACCCGATGGAGATGATCCGTCTCAGTCGGGCCGGCGCTTTCACGTCGACGAGCCGGCGCCGCCGGTATCCATGCTGCGAGTCTGCTATTCGGAAGTGGATTTCGAGGAATGGGCTCATCCGGATTCGCGCCCCGCGCTGCATGAAGCGCTCAAGGTCTTACGGGACACCGGCGCGCGGATGAAAGCTGCTTCGCTTCCGGAACTGCCGTATCGGGACGTTGCCCGAACGCTGATTTCCTGTGAGGCGGCATCGGTGTTCGAGGACGTCATCCGCAGCGAGGCATTCGAGAACCACCCTGACCCCCGCCAAAAGAAGGGGTTGCGGCGCGGTCTCGGTATCCCGGCGACGGATTACTTGAAAGCGATGCGGATTCGTCGTGTGATGCAAGGGAAGCTTGAGGAGTTCTTCGAGAAGGTAGACATTGTCGTGCAGCCGGCATCCGCGGAAACCGCGCCACTCATCGAGGAGGTATCGGGGACCCGGCGCAGCAGCAACCTGAAGTTAACCGACAAAGGGAACACTGATTTGGGAGCGGCGGGGAACGTGGCGGGGCTCCCGGCGCTGACGATCCCATGTGGATTCGGACTCAACAACCTGCCGACAGCGCTGCAACTCGTTTCGCGGCCTCACAACGAGGCTGCACTGATCGCTTTGGGCAAGGAATTCCAAAAACGGACCGACTGGCACCGGGGGCGGCCGCCAGTCTGACCGATTATTCTGATATTTTCCGAATACATCTGTTGCGTTACTGCCATGGATTTCGATGACTACAACCTGGATGCCGATAACTACGACGAGATGTTCTTGCCGGACGGCGTCCCCCGGGAACATAGTCGACTTCTCTACGAGACACTGAGAGGGCTTTCCGCCGAGGAACTCGTCAGCATCCAGGAACGGATTAAGCGCTCGTTCTTGAACGAAGGCATCACCTTTACCGTTTACGGCGACGAAGAAGCCGACGAGCGCATCATCCCCATCGACTGCCTGCCTCGGATTCTCTCAGACGCCGAATGGCGACAGCTTGAAGCGGGCCTGACCCAACGCCTCGGCGCCCTGAACCGCTTTCTGGAGGATATCTACAACGAAGCGCGCATCATCGCCGATGGTGTCATCCCTGTGGAAATAGTGCGTGGCTGTCCCCAGTACCGTATCGAGATGCACGGTTTCTCCGCTCCCCACGGCGCCTGGGTCGCCATTTGTGGTACCGACCTGGTGCGTACCAACGACGGCTTCATGGTGCTGGAGGACAACCTGCGGGTGCCCTCGGGTGTTTCGTATATGGTCGCCAATCGCAAAGCGGTGAAGGCAAGTCTACGACGCCTCTACCGCAAAACCGGTGTACAGGAGGTTGAGCACTACGGACGCATATTGCTCAAAACCCTGCGAGAGCTGGCTCCGAGTGGGCGCTCGGACCCGTGCATCGCGCTCCTGACTCCCGGCGTCTACAACTCCGCTTTCTATGAGCATCTGTTCCTGGCTCGCGAGATCGGTGCGGAACTGGTTGAAGGCCGTGACCTCCTGGTCAACAACGGTTTCGTTTACATGCGCACCAGCGCAGGTCTGCGGCGTGTCGATGTGGTCTACCGGCGTGTGGACGACGATTTTCTCGATCCTCTCGTCTTCCGAGCGGACTCTCTGCTCGGCGTACCCGGGCTGTTGCACGCCTACAAACTTGGCAATGTAGCCCTGGTGAACTCACCTGGAACGGGCGTAGCTGACGACAAGAGTGTTTATGCCTATGTGCCTGACATGATCCGCTATTACTTGTGTGAAGAGCCGCTTCTGGCCAATGTGAAGACCCATATCTGCCGACGGCCGAAGGATCTCGAGTACACCCTGGACAATCTGGAGAATCTGGTAGTGAAGCGAGTGGGCGAGTCAGGGGGGTACGGCATGCTGGTCGGCCCCCACTCCACACCCGAGGAACGAGAGACCTACGCCAAGCAGATGCACGCCAACCCGGCCGACTACATCTCGCAGCCCGTACTGGCTCTCTCCCGCGCGCCCTGTCTGATCGAAGGCCGCGCCGAGCCGCGCCACGTTGATCTGCGTCCATTCGTGCTCCATGGCCGTGAGACTCGCATCGTACCCGGTGCGTTCTGCCGCGTCGCCCTGCGCCGGGGCAGCCTGGTGGTGAACTCCAGTCAGGGTGGAGGCGGCAAAGACCTGTGGGTTTTAGCGCAAGATGACGAGGACCCCAAGAAGAGGGAGCGAGGAAAGAAACACTGAGAATGCTTTCGCGAAGCGCAGAGGGCCTCTATTGGATGGGCCGTTACTTTGAGCGGGCGGAGTATCTCTGCCGCCTGCTTCGATGGCAGGTGGAAACTCTGGTGGATCGGCCGATCCGGGAAATCTATTTCGGCTGGAGCCGGATCTACATGAGCTTGAACCGGCAGCCTCCCGGCGGCCGTCTCGAATTGCTCGGCAACGACGACTACACATTGGCCGACTCCTACACATTGGCCGGCGACCTCACTTTCGAGAGCCCCGATTCGATCTGGAATTGCTTTGCCCTCGGCCGTGAGAATGCCCGCCAGATGCGTCACTGCATCAGCGCAGAAATGTGGACCTGTCTGAACTTGGCCTACCTCGGGCTCAGGAAGTCGAGCATTCAGGAAATCTGGAAGACCGCCCCGGAGAGCTTCTATGCGGAAACGGCAAGTGAGATCAACACTCTCACCGGCGTGGCGGAGGCAACCATGTATCGCGACGAAGGGTGGCATTTCCTGCAGCTCGGGCGTTTCATTGAACGCGTCCAGTGCTCAACTGCATTACTGCTGTCTCAACTCGCCATCGCCAAACTAAGAGACGTATCCTTCGACGCGGACTGGATGAGTTTGTTGCGCGTCTGCCAGGCGAATGATGCCTACTACCGCAACTACAGCGTTGATGTCCAGCCGCACCGGGTCCTTGACTTGCTCGTCACGGACCCTTCGCTTCACAACTCGCTCTGTTGCTCGCTCAAAGCGGTGGCCGCTGAGCTCGATGCCATCGGTCCGGGCCCTCAGGAGCATTCCAGCGCCGCAGCCCGGCGCATGGCCGGACGTATGAGCGCTCTGATCCAGAATGATTGGCCGGATCGGGAGGACCACGATGCTCTTCTTGAGCAAGTCAGGCAGTCCAGTTGGGAACTCCACGATCTTCTGATCGCCGCCTACATCAATTACGCCATCGAAGATTCTCCGGCACGCTGACGCCATGGCTGGAGCCATCCAGTACGGAATCAAGCACGTCTCCCGCTACCTCTATGTATCTCCTGCACTGCAGAGCGTCATGTTGCTCTGTCTGCAGCCGCGCGACGATCGGGGTCAGCGGCTTTTGCAGTTCGAGATCGAAACGGAACCACCGGCTTCCCTGAGCACTGAAAGGGATGGTTTCGGCAACACGAGACATGTGCTCAACATCCATCGGGAGCACGAATCCTTGGAGATCACGGCCCGCTCCAAGGTCCAGCCAGCACCCTTTAGACCGCTTCCAGACGGTCTCGGCGCAGATGCCTGGCCGGAGATCGACTCCTGGAAGGCATCCTTCATTCATTGGGACTTCACGCACCCTAGTGTGTTGGCCAAGTCTTCACCCGCACTTGCCAGTTTCGTTGACCGCAACGGCATCAAGCGCGGGGACGACCCTCTCCAGGATCTCTTGCGGCTTTCCGACACTCTTCACTACAGTTTCCACTACGTTCCGGGGAGCACCTCGGTGGCATCCCCCATTGAGCACATCCTCAAATCCGGCCGGGGAGTCTGTCAGGACTACGCCCACGTCATGATCGCCATTGCGCGGTCCTGGGGTATCCCCACCCGCTATGTCTCGGGCTACCTGCACATCATCGGCCCAGATGGCGAGGAGGCGCAGGAAAACGCCACTCATGCTTGGGTCGAATGCCTGCTGCCGGAACTCGGCTGGGTCGGCTTCGACCCGGTCAACAAAAGTGTCTCCGACGAACGGCACGTGCGCATTGCGGTAGGCCGCGACTATCAGGACGTGTCTCCAACCCGTGGCGTCTATCGGGGAGGGGGGCAAACCCGGCTCGATGTGAATGTGCAGGTTCTCAATTGCTCGGCGTGAGGCTGTTCAAACAGCAGGCAGAAACCCTGCTGAACTTCGGTGCCTGTCTACTTCAGGCCGTGGCGTCAAGTGGACAGGCATCACTATTTTCGATACTTACCAGACCAGTCGTTCTTGCGGACTCGGAGGATATCCGCGAAAGCGTCGGCGCCGGAAAATAGATTGACCTTGGTTCCTTGACAATCGTCCCAGCGAACAGGTACCTCGACTGCACGGTAGCGGAGTTTTTTCGCTAGATAGAGCACTTCCACGTCGAAGCCGAAACCTTCCAGAAGCTGCCGGGAAAAGATATCCTGCGCGGACTTGCCGGAAAAGAGCTTGAAGCCGCACTGAGTGTCCTTGAAGGCGAGCCCGGCTCCGAGGCGTGCGGCGAAGTTGAAGACGCGGCCCATCGTTTCACGGAACAGGGACTGGCGGACAACGATGAGCGAGCGGTCGACGGCCCTTGAGCCGATCGCAATGTCACAACCATGTTCTTCTACGGCTGTGAAAAGCTTCAGGCACTCGTCGATTGGAGCGGACAGGTCGGCGTCGGTAACCAGCACCCATCCATGGCAGCTCTCGGAGACGCCGTGCCGAACCGAGTAGCCCTTACCGCGATTGGCGCCGTTGTCAAGCACGGTCACTTGCAGTTGGTCGTTCTCGATGCCGGCTCCGGCCTCTCGGGCGGCCTCGAAAGTTCCGTCGGTCGAACCGTCGTTCACAACCAGGATCTCGCAGGGACCGTCGACGTGCGCACCAAGAAAACCAGCCACCTTCCGTAAGGAGGCAGGTAGGCGCTGCTGTTCGTTGTAGGCGGGAATGACAACCGAAAGGGGAGGCAACAAGAGAGACCGGCTCCGAGGAAGCGATGGCGAACTCAGTGTTCAAATGCCCACCAAGCGACTCGCGATTCGACCTGACGGCTGCCTTGTGCTCCGCGGCGTGGTGACAACGTGACTAGTGCTTGGCGGCCATCAGGGCGCGCAACCGGCGGGCGCGATCCGGGGCTCTCAGGGCACGGAGAGCCTTGGCTTCGATTTGCCGGATGCGTTCTCGGGTGAGGGCAAACTCCTGACCGATCTCTGCCAGGGTGTGCCCGCGATCGCATCCGATGCCAAATCGCATGCGCATCACCTTTTCTTCCTTGGGAGAAAGGGTGCTGAGCACATAGGCGATCTCGTCCTGGGCATTCGATTCGATGACAGTGTCGGCGCGCTCACCGAAGACTGCGGCAAGCAGGCCTCGTTCTCCCCGACGTGGTGACAACATGACTAGCGCTTGGCGGCCATCAGGGCGCGCAACCGGCGGGCTCGGTCCTTGTCCCTCAGAGCACGGAGCGCCTTGGCTTCGATTTGCCGGATGCGTTCCCGGGTGACGGCAAACTCCTGACCGATCTCTTCCAGGGTGTGTTCACGATCGCATCCGATGCCAAATCGCATGCGGATCACCTTTTCTTCTTTGGGAGAAAGGGTCTTGAGCACGTCGGCCGTCTGGCCCTGGACATTTGATTCGATGACAGTCTCTACGGGGGAATCGACCCAGCGGTCTTCCAGCAGGTCACCGAGTGCGGATTCACCGTCTCGTCCGACAGGAGTCTCCAGCGAAACCGGGTCTCGTGAAATCGTCTTGAGCTTCTGGACTTTCTCCGCCGAAATTTCCATGCTGCCACCGATTTCGTCGTTGGTGGGCATGCGACCGAGTTCCTTCTCCAACTCGCGTGAGGCTCGCAGAAACTTGTTCATGCTCTCGTTCATGTGAACGGGAATGCGGATCGTACGCGATTGATCGGCGATGGCTCTGGTAATGGCTTGGCGAATCCACCAAGTGGCGTAGGTGGAGAACTTGTAGCCGCGGCGGTATTCAAACTTCTCGGCAGCCCGCATCAGCCCGAGATTGCCTTCCTGAATCAAGTCGAGCAGGTGGAGTCCGCGGTTGACGTACTTCTTCGCTACGGACACGACCAAGCGGAGGTTCGCTTCCACGAGCTCTTTCTTGGCCCTCTCCGACTCGCAGAAGCCGTTGTAGATGCGGCGCGTCGTGTGCCGGACCTCTTTGAGCGTCAACCTGTAGGCCGCCTCGGCCTTGCGGATCTCACGTCGGATTTCCCGTTGGGCCGCCGCAATGGAGCTGGTTTTCCTCGCTGACTTGGTCTTGAGCCGATCCAGTTCGGAATAGAGCGGAGCGAGATTCGATTGGGCTTTCTCCAACTCGTCGCTGAACTTGTCCCAGTAAGCCTGCGAGAAGGGCACTTGCTGTATCGTCCTCGAGAGCTTAACCAGGAGTCTCTTGCGTTTCCACTGGAGTTGTCGAACGACATGGAGGTTTCGCTTTGGAGTTCGCTGGATCTTTTGGTCAATTGTCTCGACCCGCCTGTAAGCCCTCATCACGCGGGTGAACTTCCGCTTGGCTTCGGCGCGCTTCTCTGCACGCTCGTCTTCTGTTTCGTCAGTACGTGGAATAACGACGACAGCTTCCAGATCGGTGTCGCCACGCTTGATCCGATCGTAAAGGGCCATAATCTCGGCCAGCACGAGTGGAGAGCGTGAAATGGCTCGAAACATCTGCGACTTTCCGCGCTCCATACGGCGTGCCAAGTCCACTTCGCCCTGTCGGGTCAGTAAGGGAACGGAACCCATCTCCCGCAGATAAACTCTAACCGGATCGTCGGTGTATAGGGCTTCTTCCGTGGCTGGTTCCAGGCCACCGGCATTCAGGTTTCGCCCCTGGCCGTCAATGAAGTCGCCGTTGTCTTCGACCGCGACCTTGAGTCTCTCGCGGGACTCGGGAATGAGCTGTTGTTCCTCGAACTGATCCACGGTCGAATCCTCGGATCTCATATCGACTTGTCAGGAAAGACTTTCCTGCGCTGAGACGAGGTCATGCTCCACCAAAGGCCGAATAAGCGCGTCCAGACCCCAAAGGCTGTCTTCACTGTCACGAGCAGGAGCCTCGATCCCACCCAACTTGGCAACGGGATGCCAAGCAGAGCAAAACGGCTGAAAGGGCCGGGTCGAACATGTGGTGGGGAAGGCGAGAACTAGCTCCGTAGATCCAGCGGGTCTGCGGCCTTTCAAGAACAGTATCTGTGAAAGACGTCTTATTTGCAATAGGAAATCTGCGATGTGCGGCTCTGACGGCCAACTGAAGCATAAGTGCTTTCAATTCAATTTTTTCTGCTTGATCAGGGCGGTGACCTCTTTGAGGAACTCTTCTTCGTCTTGAAAGTCGCGGTACACGGATGCGAAGCGGACATAGGCAACTTGGTCGATTGTGCGCAAACGTTGCATCAGGCATTCCCCGATGGCCACGGTGGCGCACTCACGCTCTGGCGCCTCGACGACCATCGATTCCGCCTCGTTGACCAGCTCTTCCAGATTGCTCATGCTGACGGGACGTTTCTCGCAAGCGCGCAAGAGTCCGTTGAGGACCTTCTGGCGGTCGAACTTTTCGCGGCGGCCGTCTTTCTTGACCACCATGTAGGGGACCTCGTCGATGCGCTCGTAGGTAGTAAACCGCCGAAAGCAATGCAGACACTCGCGACGCCGGCGGATGACATCGCCTTCCTTGCTTTCACGGGAGTCGACGACCTTATCGGACGTTTGTTCACAGAAGGGACAGCGCATACTTGAGAGGAGATCTTTGATCCTATCGCACTAGATTCTGCCGACTTGACGGCGCCTGCCGAATACACCTTCGTTCACTCAGGCACCCGTCATGAGGCCGAGCAGCGACCGGGCACGGCGTGCCTTATTGCAACGCACTGATCAACACTAAGCCAGTATCTTGGTGATGACATGACCTCCTACGTCCGTCAGTCTGAAATCGCGCCCACGGAACTTGAAGGTCAGCTTGGTGTGGTCGATTCCGAGCAGATGAAGGATTGTGGCCTGGATGTCGTGGACGTGAACCGGGTCCTTGACCGCGGAAAAGCCGATCTCGTCGGTTTCGCCGATTGTCTGACCGGGTTTGATACCTCCGCCAGCGAACCACATGGTAAAGGCGTCAATGTGGTGATTGCGGCCGATTGTTTCGCGCTCTTCGCCCATCGGAGTTCGGCCGAATTCGCCGCCCCAAACGACAAGCGTTTCTTCCAGAAGGCCGCGCATCTTGAGGTCGCGTATGAGCGCCGCTATAGCCTGGTCGACGTCCAGACAGACTTCGTCCAGGCTGTTTTCGAGGTTCTCGGTGCGGCCACCGTGGTGGTCCCAGCTTGAGTGATAGAGCTGGACAAAGCGAACACTCCGCTCCACCAAGCGCCGTGCCAAGATACAGTTGTTCGCAAACGACTTGGCACCCGGTTCAGCGCCGTACATCGCGAGTGTTGCCTTGGACTCGGTGGAAAAGTCGATCAATTCCGGGCCGCTGGTCTGCATGCGGTGCGCCATCTCATAGGCGGCAATCCTGGTCGATATTTCCGGGTCGCCCACGCGCTCAAGCTGCATGCCATTGAGGTCGAGAATCGCGTCGATCGTCGTCTCTTGACGGACGACGTCGAAGCCCGGCGGGTTTGACATGTTGAGAATCGGATCGCCGCCGCTCAGGAATGGAACGCCCTGATGCGCCGTCGGCAGAAATCCACTTGCCCAATTGAGTGCGCCTCCGCGAGGTCCCCGTGGGCCGGACTGCAACACTACGAATCCAGGAAGCTCCTTCGACTCGCTGCCGATGCCATAGCTGACCCAGGATCCCATGCTCGGCCGCCCGAAGATCGGCGTACCAGTATTCATCATGATCTTGGCGGGAGCGTGGTTGAAGTTCTCGGTGTGGATGGATCGGACAAACGCGAGATCGTCGACAACCTGCGCCGTGTGCGGGAAGCACTCAGACACCAGCTTTCCCGACTGGCCGTAGCGTTTGAACTTCCGCTTCGTTCCGAGCAGCTTCGGTGGTTCCTTCGTAAAACTTTCCATGAAGGCGAAGCGTTTGCCTTCCATCAGCGACTTGGGAATAGGCTGCCCGTTCAACTTCTGCAAGTCGGACTTGTGCTCCCACAGCTCAAATTGGCTGGGAGCGCCAGCCATGAAAAGGTAGATGACATTCTTCGCCTTTGCAGGGAAGTGGCGTTTTTTGAGAAGAGGTCCATTCGCAGGCGAACCGAACAGTGAATCGCCGACGATGAGAGAGGTCAACGCCGTCTTGCCGAGACCGATGCCGCATTGCTCGAAGAAGTGTCGCCGGGTCCTGCGCCGGAGGGCTGAGTAGATGGGATCGTCGGGTGGCATCATTGTCTCGTTACGAATTCGTCGAGGTTCAGCAATACGCGGGAGGCGGCCGTCCACGCCGCCAAGAGAGGCTTGTCACCGCCATCCGGGTCTTCGCCGATTACGTCTTGGATCGCTTCGGGGTGAGTGCGAAAGTCATCGACCATTCGGGCCAGGAACGATCGCAAACGATCCTCCTCTCGTGGCTCCGGCAGGCGGGTCAAACAGCGTTCAAAAACGTAACGGATGCGGTCGGAACGCGTTACGCCCCCCTGATCCAGGATTGCTTTCGCAAGGGCCTGGGAGAACTCGGTCTGTGTCTGATCGTTAAGCAAGGTCAACGCCTGCAGGGGCGTGTTCGAGCGGTTGCGTCTTGTATTGGTCGCCTGTGCGTTGGGAGCGTCGAACATGGCGAGGCCCGGATAAGCAGCGGAACGCCGGAAGAAAGTGTACATACCACGGCGATAGCGGTCGGGCCCCTCGGCGGTCTTCCACTCCCGATTGACCTGAGTAAACTTCCCAAAACCTTCCGGCTGAGGCGGAAAGACACTGGCGCCCCCGATCTCGGACGTCAGGAGGCCGGATGCAGTCAATGCGGAATCCCGGATCAACTCCGCTTCCAAACGCAGCCGGTTCTGCCGGGCGAGGAGCCGATTGTCAGGATCAATTTCAGAGAGCTCCGGCCGCGCGGCCGACGACTGTCGGTAGGTAGCCGAGGTGACGATCAACCGGTGCATCTGCTTGAGGTCCCAATCCCGGTGGATAAGCTCGGAAGCCAGCCAGTCCAGCAATTGCGGGTGGCTTGGCAGAGTGCCTTGGGAGCCGAAGTCGTTCTCTGTTTCGACGAGTCCGAGACCGAAATACCGCTGCCACGTTCGATTCACCGTCACCCGCGACGTAAGCGGGTTCTCAGGTGACATCAGCCAACGAGCCAGATCAAGACGATTCGGCTTCGCAGTCTCGGGAAGCGACGGCAAAACGGCGGGAGTGGCGGGATCAATCGTTTCGCCGCGCTGTGTAAAATCACCTGCCACATGGATGAAGGCTTGGCGTGGTTGCGCCAGCTCACGCATGATGAGTGTGGACTTGAGTTTCGGTTCGGCGGACCGCAGTGCCCGGAGACCCTCTTGGCGGGCCTGCCAAGCCGGGTCCTGCGAGACGAAAAAGCGCTCGAGCACACTCTTCTGATGTGATATCCGCTGTGCGGGCAGGGTTGCAAGAATTTCTTGGATGTGGGGCTCAAATTCCGCGCGCTCCTTCTCGGACAGCTTTCGTTCCCATTCGGAGAGTTTCTTCTTCACTTCGGTCTCGTAGTTTTCGAGTTCATCCTGCAGGACCGAGATCTGATGCCGCACTGCTTCCCGTCCCGCAAAGTCCGCCGGTTCGCCAAACTCGAGAATCGGGCCCATCGTGCGTTTGTTGCCCTCTTTGACTGACAGTTCACCGCTCAGCTCGTCGATGCTGTTGAAGAAAGCGTAGAGTTGATAAAAATCTTTCTGCGAGATCGGGTCGAACTTGTGGTCGTGGCAGCGGGCACAGCCGATGGTCAGTCCCAAGAAAGCCGCCCCGGTTGTGCTGACGCGATCGACGACTGCCTCGACGCGGTACTGTTCAAAATCGATACCGCCCTCCTCGTTGATCATCGTGTTGCGGTGGAAGCCGGTCGCGATGAGCTGGTCTGTAGTTGGATTCGGTAGCAAGTCGCCGGCAAGCTGCTCGATGACAAAACGGTCGAACGGCATATTGTCGTTGAGTGCGTTGATGACCCAGTCACGGTATCGCCAAATCGAGCGGTTGCCGTCGATCGAGTAGCCGTTCGAGTCGGAGTAACGGGCAATATCGAGCCAATGACGCCCCCAGCGCTCGCCGTAATGGGGGGAATCAAGAAGGCGGTCCACGAGGCGCTCGTAAGCGCCCGGAGCCTTGTCTGCGAGGAACGCGGCGATCTCTTCAGGAATCGGTGGCAGGCCGATGAGATCGAGGCTGACTCGTCGGATGAGAGTTCGCCGCGAGGCTTGCGGTGAGGGGCGGATCTGGTTGGCTTCCAAGCGAGCGAGCACAAACCGGTCGATCGGATTCCGTATCCAATGATGATCTTCCACCGCAGGAGGATCTAGTCTGCTCACAGGCTGGAAAGACCAATGTGACGGTCCGGCACGCTTGACATTCTTGCCAGCGGCAATGCCCCATGGGGCTCCCGCTCGGACCCATGACTTCAAGACACTGACTTCATGACTTTCGAGAGGTCCAGTGGGTGGCATTTTCAGGACACCCACCCGGTTAATGGCCTGGACGAGGAGACTCTCCTCTGGTTGCCCGGGGATCACTGCGGAGCCCCGGCTGCCTCCTAGCATGGCGCTCTCACGCGACTCCAGAGAAAGCCCGCTCATCTTGGCTTGTTCGTTGTGGCAGGTGAGACACTTCTCCGTCAGCAGAGGGCGGACTTTCTCCTCAAAGAAGCGGACCGATTCAGGATTTATTTGCGCTTGTGAAAAGCCCATGGACAAGGCGCACCACATTGAGAGAAGCGCGATGTGATGCATCCGTGATGGGCCTGCGCTCAACGAAACCACGCCTCTATTCTAAACGGCTCTTGTCTTCCGCGGCAGTCCAATGGGCTGCGGAATTCGCTTTATCGAGTTGCAATGGGTTGAGGATCGTGATGGGCCATTGATGTGGGGCAGACATTCGAGGCAGTCGCAAAAAACAATGAACTTTTGGGTTCAGTCGTCGTTTACTCTGAATAGGGGACGGTGCAACGATCCGATATGGCATCTGAAGTAGCTATCCACCCGTGGTCAACCCCTTGGATGGGGTTGCGACAGGAGGGTGGCTACAGTGAGCAGATCGCTAGAGAAGCTGCTGAGCGGGATGCGATCCTCGTCCGGAGGTGCCTGCATGGGGACGGCAGCGCTTGGGAAGCCCTGGTCCGGGTTCATACCCGTGTCGTGTATGCCACCTGCTATCGATTCACCGGGCACTCGGAGGATGCGCGGGACTTGACTCAGGAAGTCTTCTTGCGGGTTTATCGCGGGCTGGGCAGCTACCAGCCCGAGGCTGCGGCATTTCGGACCTGGTTGCTGCGATTGACGCGCAACCTGCTGATTGATCATTACCGCAGATCCCGCAAAGACAAGGTGCTGGAGCCGCTTGAGGATCAAATTTCCGGTGTCGAGGAAACTTCAGAGGTCGGAGGGCGTGCAGACCACACGCTAGTCCGGCGCGAGGCCTCAGAGAAACTGCGCACGGCGCTTGACCGCATGTCGCCGGAGTTGCGGGAGGCCGTGATCTTGCGCGACCTGCAAGAGATGGAATATCAGGAGATTGCAGGCGTGCTGGACATCCCTCAGGGAACCGTGAAATCGCGAATCAACCGCGGACGCCGTGCCTTGGCGAAACACCTTCGGCTCATGGGGGTGCGGCCGTGAACTGCCGTCGAGTCGAAGTCCTGCTGGGTGACTATGTTGATGGTGCACTGAGCGTCGCTGAGCAGCGGCGGGTCGAGGATCACTTCGCCGATTGCCCACATTGCGCCGCCCTGAGGGAAGACATGGACCTAGCATTGGGGTTCTTGAGCCAAGCACCGACAGTGGAGCTTCCTGAAGGCCTGGTAGCCAACATCCTGGATTCGACGGTGCACGCGGAGCCACCAGCCGGTGGCTTGGTGACGGCAGGTGTTGGATCGAGGAGTTGGGTGCGCCCGTTTCTGCAACCGTTGTTCGAGCCGCGTTTCGCCATGAGCGTGGCGCTGGCAATTGTGTCGTTTTCAATTCTGACGTGGTCCGGACAGCAAACTCTTGATCGTTGGCAAGATGCGGCACCCGTCGCCCGGATGCGATCGGCCTCGGTCGGATTGGATCAAGTTTGGCAGCGAGGGGTTGCTGTCTATCGCAGGACGTTCCCGGAGCAGAAACAGAACACCGCGGGCCTGGACAAGCACGAGACGGCTCCGTCCGACGATTCGACGCCAATGTCCCCTCAATGAGCACGACAGCAGCGACGATGACCTGCGCGACCCATCCGGATACGGAAGCAACGGCTTTCTGCCGGTCTTGCGGCAAGGCTCTCTGCGCGGGATGTGTTCGTGAGAACGACGGCGTGGCTCACTGCGAGGATTGCCTGGCTGAGAGGGAACCCGGCGTAGGGCCGGAAGCGGCGTCACATACCGATGAAGGGCTAGATTCATCTCCACCTAAAGTTTCTTCCAGCGTCAAGGATCGAGCCAGGTTCAAGGCTTCGGAAACAAGCGCCGAAGCCCCGTCTCCCTTCTTGGCGTTCGTATTGGGGCTCATTCCCGGTGTGGGCGCCGTCTACAACGGCCACTATGCGAAAGCGGTATTCCACGTGGTTGTGTTCGGTGGCGTGATGACTTTGATCGGCTCCGGCGTTTCGGGGGAACTTGATCCCCTACTCATCATGTTCGCGTTGATGTTCTTTATCTATATGCCGATCGAGGCGTCGAGGACTGCGAAGGCATTGCAGCGCGGAGAGCCGGTTGATGAGTTTTCTGGTCTGTTGTCTCTGGCCCATGCGGGCTCGAGGTTGCCTGCCGTCGGCATCGCATTGATCGTGTTGGGGTTCACGTTCCTCTTACAGTCTCTCGGATACTGGCGGATCCCTAGTCTCTTGCCTTACTGGCCTGTCAGTCTCATTGCATTGGGCATCTACATGCTCTACAGGCACTTCAGCGAGTCTTCCCGATAAAACGTGGTGACCAGCCCCGGCGTGTCGGCAACGCGGCAAAGTGTTGCCGGAGACGAACCAGCCGTGGCGCCGCCTTCGGATGACTTACGTTTCCGACCAACTCTTCGGTACGAGTCTTCCCGATTGGAAGAGCAATCAGCGTTGAGATCAGCGTTTTGGGCGATAAATGCCGAAGAAGGTCTCGGGCCTGAGGACGCCCGTGCCAAGGTAGTAGCAGTCGAGCGCCCAAAGCCAATCGAGGATGGCTCGGTCGAGCGCTCGGCCAAGATCGTAATTGGGGCCGTACATCGTATCGAAGAGGCGGCGGCAGAGACTGTAGTACGGGACGTAAGCGGAGGTTTCGAATCCGGCCTCGAGCAGCGGCAGGATGTCTTCGGAGCGAATGCACTCCATGTTGGATCGCCGGCTGTCAGCGTCGACAATTCTTTCGTCGATCATCTTGACGTGATAGGAAGTGTGGTTGACGCGGTAAGCAGCCGGCAGGGTTTTCCAGATCTTGTCGATCACTTTGCGGGTTTTGGGCCACATGCGATAGCCGTGCCGTGTGATGACGTCGATTACGATCAACTCGCCGCGGGGCTTGAGCGTTCGCTTGATCTGTTGGAAGATGTGTTCCAGTTCCAAGAGATGATGCAGTGAGGCGTGGCAGAAAACGAGGTCGAACTTTTCCGGCGGCAATAGGATCGTGTTGAGATCACCTTGCCGGAACTCAACGGCCAAGCCTTCAGAAGCGGCTTGTGCGCACCCCTTTTCGAGCAAGCCGGCGTTGAGGTCCATGCAGACGATCTTCGCGGACCGATCTTCCCTGGCAAACTGTAATTCCAACCCGCCGGGACCGGAGCCCAGCGAGAGCATGCGGACACCTTCGCTTGCGCGTAGGCGAGAGAGGACGTGTCCGTACATGTCATCGCCGGTGGCGGTACGGATGCGCGTTGCGGCACGGCCTTGCATATCGAGCCAGGAGGCGGGGGCCGGTTCGATGAGGGGGATGTTCGGTTCGTTGGTGGTTTCGCCACTCCCGCCGTGGACTCGACGATACTCTTCGATCTCCTGCTTGAGGTGCCGGTCATAGGCCTTGCCGCCGGGCTCGAGATGGGCTGAGTAGCCTCGAAAAACTGCCCTTGGGGAGCCCGTCAAAAGCTTCATTTGATGGATACGAAAGAGCAGGCGAACCCAATGTCGTTTCAGAACGAGCATCTGTAGCCGGGAAGGCCGGAAGGCAGTATAACAACGAGTTTTCCAGCAACGACTTTTGGGAGCGCCCGATTCGCAAGAAGTGAGGCGTTCTGAGCAATCTTGTTCAACTACCGCTTGTGTGTTATTGGCACTTGCATGCGCTCTTCGCTCCTGAGACTGCCCATTCCCAGGCGGTTTTGACGAGGTGCGAACCGGATCGGGCACGAATTCAGGACATAACATGCGATTCAAAAGTGCGTGTTAGGATGTGTAATCGGGCTCCGGGCTCTGTGCAGCGGGATGCTGTGAACTCCGCCAGGTCTGGAAGGAAGCAACGGTAGCGGCCTCTTCCGCGTGCCGCGGATTCCCCGGAGCCCACAGACCAACAACGCCCTCCTTCAAATTGTCAAACGGGAGTTCCGGGCGGTGATGTACGGCCTGTTCCCCGCTCGACTCCGGGCGCGTCATGTACCAGGTCATTGCGAGAAAATACCGCCCGCAAAGATTTGCCGACGTCGTCAACCAAGACCACGTCAAGCGGACTCTGACCAACGCCCTCGCACAGGAGCGTGTAGGGCACGGCTACATTTTCTCGGGCCAACGCGGCACCGGGAAGACGACGATGGCGCGTATTCTCGCCAAGGCTTTGAACTGCGAGAAGGGATCCGGCCCGGAACCGTGTCTTTCGTGCACAAGTTGCCGGGAGATCGCTGCTGGAAACTCGATGGATCTGGTGGAGATCGATGCCGCGTCGAACCGGCGCATTGACGACATCCGCGAGTTGCGCGAGAACGTGCGCTACCGCCCGGTGAGGGACCGTTACAAGGTCTTCATCATCGACGAGGCACACCAGATTACGACAGACGCCTTCAACGCACTGCTAAAAACGTTGGAAGAACCACCGGAATGGGTGGTCTTCATTCTTTGCACGACGGAGCCGCATGAGATACCGGCAACGATCGTTTCGCGCTGCCAGGGCTTTCCGTTTCGAGCCGTGGCGTTCGAGCCGGTTGTCACGCACATGAAGTGGATCTGCGGACAAGAAGGTATCGTGGCGGACGATGATGCCCTGGTCTCGATTGCTCTAGCCGGCGACGGCAGCATCCGCGATGCGCTTTCGACCTTGGATCAGGCGACCGCGTGCTTCGGCAATCGGCTGGAAACCAAGCCCGTGCGCGGTCTATTGGGAGTGATCCCTAGCGAAGTCACCGACAGCATTGTGTCGGCGCTGCTCGGCAAGGATGCTTCGGCGCTGCTTGCGACCGCTGATCAGGTATTGAGTGAAGGCCGCAACGTGCAGCACTTTTGCGGTGAGCTCGTGCGCTACTTTCGGAATCTGCTTGTACAGAAGGTTGCCGGTGCGGATACGCGGCTGGTGAGTGTCGGCCCGGACGAACGTAAAAGTCTCGGCGCTCACACGGCGGCGTTCAGCCAAGAGGATCTGATGCGTTATGTGCAACTGCTGCTCGAGTTGTATCGCGATCTGCAAGCGGCGGCGCAGCCGCGTTTCCGGCTGGAAGTGGGACTGCTCAAGCTGCTGTACGCTGGCCATCTGCAACCGATCGAGGAGGTGCTGGCCCGTTTGGGCGGAGTCGAAAGCGAGGGCTCCAGGAAGGGCTCGGTGAGTACAAGCAGCGCTGCGCTTTCCGCGGCCAAGGCGGAGTCTGTGCGCGAGCCCATGCCGGCGGAACCGACTCCTGTGGTCGCCGAGCCATATCCGGAGCAGTTTAGTGGGGCCGAACCGAGGAAGGAAGTCTCGTCCACAGACGGTGACCTGTGGTCTCGGGTGCTGGCCGCGTTGCGCAGCGACAAGAGCGACCACCTCGCGGACGCCGTCGAACACGGCACGGTCAGCCTGGAGGGTGACAACTTCTTGATACGTTCGTCGGCCGACTATCGGACGACTCTCGAACTCGGTGTGGACTCGCTGGAGACGGTTGTCGCGAAGGTTGTCGGAAGTGGGGTGCGTGTTAGACTGGGTGACGATTTAGATGAAACAGAATCTCGTCAGATTGTTTCCGAAAGCTCAGCGGTTACCATTGGGTCTGGCGGTAATACGGAAGACTCCGGTGCGGGTGGCACTAAAAAACGAGCCTTGGCTGACCCCGCAGTGCAGATGATCCGGAAGGCTTTCGCAGGGCAAATCCGGGAAGTCAGAAACTTGAGGAGGTACTCACAGTGAGAATCCCGGGCAACATGCAGAAGATGATGCAGCAAGCCCAGAAGATGCAGGAGCAGCTTCAGCAGCAGATCGCGGAGATTCGCGTGGAAGCCTCGACGGGCGGTGGCATGGTTACGGTCAAGATGGACGGCCACAAGAACGTGCTATCGATCCAAATCGAAGAGGACGCAGTGGAAGACCGCGAAATGCTGCAAGACATGGTGCGGGGCGCGGTCAACGAGGCGGCAAAACGCGTGGACGATGAAGCACAGGGCAAGATGGGCGGCATGCTCGGTGGCTTGGGGCTCCCTCCCGGGATGTTGTAGGGCTTCGCCATGAGTGATCTGGCCGCGCCGATGTCCCGGCTCGTTGACGAGCTCAAACGGCTGCCGGGAGTTGGCGTAAAATCGGCACAGCGTATGGCCTTCCATCTACTGGGCGCTCCGAAGAATGAAGCGGATCGACTTGCGCATGCGATTCTCGACATGCGAAGTGCGATTCAGCTTTGCGAGCGCTGCAACAACATTGCCGAAGGGGTGCTCTGCCCGTTCTGTAGTGATCCGAACCGTTCCCATAAAACCATCTGCGTTGTTGAGCAGCCGGCTAACATCTCGATCGTAGAACGGACCCGGCAGTACAACGGGCTTTACCATGTACTCCACGGCGTTCTAGCGCCCCTCAAGAACATCGGTCCGGAAGACTTGAAGCTGAAAAATCTTCTGGAGCGCCTCGGACAGATGGAGACCGAGGAGGTGATCATCGCGACGAGCCCCACGACGGAAGGACAGGCGACAGCGTCTTATCTGGCACGATTGCTCAAGCCTCTGCCCGTGCGTGTGAGCCGTCTCGGGATGGGCATTCCCGTGGGGGCGGAACTCGAGTTCGTCGATGAGGCAACAATGATGGAGGCGATGGACGGCAGGCGGGAGTTGTAGAGCAGACAGGCGCCGCCTTTACAGTTCCTTGATGCGGATGTTACGGAACTCGATGGGCTCATCGTGCCCCAGGAACCCGACGTGGCCTGACCTGCGCTTCAGTCCGGGGTGCTTGGCAATGATCTCGGGGTCTTTCACGCCATCAAGGTTGACGTCAAGGATAGTGTGTCCATTGAGCACGACTTTGACCTGTCGTCCTTTGACAGACACCTCTTCCTGATTCCACTCACCGGTCGGCTTCAGATAGCCGGTCTTCGCCGGGAAGACGTGGTAGAGCGAGCCGTGCTTCTGCCAGGGTTTGATGTCTCTGTAGCGCTCACTGGGGTTGTCGATGATTTGCAGCTCCATGCCGTCGTAGGCCAAGCTGCTCTTTTGCATCGGTGAGCGGATGGCGAGACCATTGTTGGAGCCGTCTTCGAGCTTGAACTCGAAGCGTAGAACAAAGTCTGAGTATTCCTTCTCGTGGAACAAGTTGCCGCCGCCTTTGGGCGGGCAGACAATCTTGCCATCTTCGACGAGGTACCCGTCGCCAGTTTTGCCGATGAGTTTCCAGCCGTTGAGAGACTTGCCGTCGAATATGGGCGTGAAGTCCTTTTCGTGATGTTCTGCGGTAAGAAATGCCGCGAAAGCAAGCAAAAGGACAATAGCGCGGGTTTGAGGGGTCATCTCATGCTCCTAACCGGTTTCCGCAGGTTATCACCGACTGAGTCTTGACTTCAACTTCGAGCCGTTGAGCGGTGGAGAGGTGGGAAGTTCTTGTTGACGCTCGGACGGAGTTCCTGTTAAGACTTACATAATTTGGCGAGAGCTATCTTCTAGAGAAATCTTCGTGGATGGGTTGAGCGCGTGTGTTCCGTCGGCGAAGGCTCTGCGGGTATGGACATACACATTCGGTGAAGCTGTCGGTTGTCATCCCTGTTTTCAACGAGTGGAACACCGTCGCAGAAATCCTGCGGCGGATCAACAACGTTCCAGTCAACAAGGAGCTGATCGTCGTCGATGATTTCTCGACCGACGGTACGCGTGAAGTACTTGCCAAATGTCTCAACGAACACTCGAACCTTACCGTGTTGCATCATGATCACAACAGGGGAAAGGGTTACGCTCTCCGAACGGGCTTTGCGGTGGCTCGCGGTCAGTATGTGATTGTTCAAGATGCGGATCTCGAGTACGATCCTGAGGACTACACGAAGCTGTTGGGGCCTCTCGAACGTCATCTTGCCGATGCTGTTTATGGTTCACGATTCATCAAGACCCGGGAACACCGAGTCCTCTACTTTTGGCATTCGGTGGGTAATCAATTCCTCACGCTGCTGTCGAACATGATGACGAACCTGAACCTCACCGACGTGGAGACGTGCTACAAGGTCTTCCGCCGGGAGTTGATTCAGGCGATTCCACTCGAGGAAGACCGCTTCGGCTTTGACCCGGAAGTGACTTGCAAGTTGGCCAAGGTGGGGGCGCGGGTCTACGAAGTGGGCATCGCCTATCACGGCCGCACCTACGCCGAAGGCAAGAAAATCGGGATGAAGGACGCCTTTCGGGCGCTCTGGTGCATGCTGAAGTACCGCATCAAGCCTCTAAAACTGAGAACAAATTGGCCGCCGAAGGGAAGTTCAGCATAGATCGATTGAGAGCGCTTGCGACATCAAAGCTATTACCTGCAAGAAACAAGAACACATAGCGCTAATAAATCATCCGGAGTTTGACGAGGTGTGGATTCAGGATCGGATTGTGAAAGATCCGACCAGACTCCGTCTGAGTCAGAGGTAGTTCTCTACCGAGAACGGGCTAAGGAACGGGTTGTGTGGCCGGAAACCGGTAATCCGCCTGTCCAGCCCGGAACAAGACTGACGATGTGGAGTGGAGTTCATGCACGGGGCAACGTGTCAAGATCTCCGTAGAACTTGGCGGGTTGTCGCTCTGGGGAGTTTTTCCAGCTCAGACAACGGTTCCATGGATTCATGAACGCTGCTTACTTCGCGCCGATGCTTCGAGCGCTTCTATGCCGGGCAGCGTCTTTCCGGCAAGGAACTCGAGAGATGCGCCTCCGCCGCTGGAGATGTGGGTGATGCTGTCGGCGACACCCGCGATCTGTATGGCTTTTTCTGAATCGCCGCCTCCGATAATCGATGTTGCCTCCGAGGCGGCGACAGCCTTCGCAACTTCTATCGTTCCTTGCGCGAACGGTTCGATCTCGAACGCGCCCATCGGGCCGTTCCAGACAATCATGTTGCCTGCGGCGATCTCATGGCGGTAGGCGACTATCGTTTTCGGGCCGATATCGAGCGCCGTCCATCCGTCGAGGATGGGTTGACCGACACCGTCGACGGTTCGGATTGGAGCGTCGGCGTCGAGGTCGGGCGCGACAACATGGTCTTGAGGAAGCAGTAGACGATTGCCGGCGTCAACCAGTAACTCGGCAGCCAAGTCGAGCTTCTCGTCTTCGACAAGAGAGTCGCCGACGGGCAAACCCTGGGACTTCAAGAAAGTGTACGTCATTGCCCCGCCGAGTAGAACACGGTCGGAGATTGCGAGCAGGTTGTGAATGACGTCAATTTTACCTGAGACCTTCGCCCCGCCGATAATCGAGATATAAGGGCGGGCCGGTTCGCGCAGCGCCATTGAAAGATACTTGATTTCTCTTTCCATCAGCAGGCCGGCGGCCGCTTCCGAGACGTGTTCGACGATGCCTTCAGTGGACGCATGGGCGCGATGCGCGGCTCCGAAAGCATCGTTGACGTAGATGTCGCAAAGGCTGGCCAGCGCGCGGGCGAATTCAGGATCGTTCTTCTCTTCGCCGACGTGGAAACGCAGGTTTTCAAGCAGGAGAACGTCACCGGGCGTGAGTGATTGAACCTGCTGCACAACTTCACCGCCGATGCAGTCGGACGCCATCACGACGTCTTTAGCGAGCAGTTCGCCAAGCCGCTTCGCGATAGGCTTGAGACTCATCTTCGGGTTGGGCTTGCCTTGGGGACGCCCAAGATGAGATGCAAGAATGAGCGTTGCGCCCGCGTCAATCAACGCTCGCATCGTCGGCAGAGCGGCGCGGATTCGTGCATCGCTGGTAATGGTCATGCCGCTGGCGCCGAGGGGGACATTGAAGTCTACTCGCAGTAAGACACGATTGCCCCGGGGGTCGAGGTCACGGATGGTGCGATAGGACATCGAGGAGTTGGGGGTGTCTGGGGGATTGAGCGCGGTCTGCTGCGCTGTTACTGGCTCGACTCAGGCAGTTCCATTGCCACCCAGTCTGCAGACCAGATCAACGATGCGGTTTGAGTAGCCCCATTCGTTGTCGTACCAGGCGAGAACCTTCACGAGATTGCCGTCCATGACGCGTGTCATCGGGGCGTCCACGATCGACGAACGCGGGTCCTGCATGAAGTCGCTGGAAACAAGGGGCTCTTCGGTGTAACCGAGGATACCTTCGAGTGAGCCGTCGGCTGCCTCCTTGAACCTGGCGTTGATCTCTTCTTTGGTGGCGGGCTTATCAAGGACGGCGACGAGGTCGACAACCGAGACGTTCGGCGTCGGGACACGCATGGCGAAACCGTCGCACTTTCCTTTGAGTTCCGGCATCACCAGTCCGATTGCGGCCGCGGCGCCGGTCTTGGTCGGGATCATATTCAACGCGGCCGCTCGGGCGCGGCGCAGATCACTGTGCGGCAGGTCCAATGTGCGCTGATCGTTCGTATAGCTGTGGATCGTCGTCATCGTCGCTTTGCTGATGCCAAAGTTTTCATGCAGTACCTTGGCGACCGGCGCCAAACAGTTCGTTGTACAGGAGGCGTTCGAGATAACGTTGTGCTTTGCCGGGTTGTACTTGTGATCGTTCACACCGAGAACGAGGGTTATGTCCTCGCCCTTCGCGGGTGCGGAGATGACCACTTTCCTGACGCTGTCACGGAGGTGTTTCGACGCGTCCTCACGTTTCGTGAAGAGACCTGTCGATTCGACCACAATCTCGGCGCCGACAGATTCCCACGAGATTTGAGCAGGGTCGCGCTCGGCAAAAACTTTCACGAAGTGATCAGCGACTTGAATACCATCCTCGGTGGCCTTTACAACCTGGGACAGATTGCCGAGGACCGAGTCGTGCTTAAGCAGGTGCGCAAGCGTGTTGTTGTCCGTGATGTCATTGACAGCGACGATATCAATATCCGACCGACCAATCGCGGAACGAAAAATGTTTCTTCCGATTCTTCCAAATCCGTTGATTCCGACTTTCACAGCCATTCAAATGTGCTTCCTTCTTAGTTGTTTTTTTCTTCGTTCGGGTCCTGGTTGCGTTTCACTTGCCCACCGATGTTGGCGTAGGTTTCTTTCACTCGAATCACTCTGCCGTCTTGGAGCGTCACGAAAGTTACCTCCCCTGGTGGTACGCCGTATATCCAATCTTCGGTCTCGACACCGTCCTTGACATCGCGAACTTTCCGATCAGGGCGGTTTTTTGCCAGGAGAACCATCTCGCGGTCCATACCTTCAATGACGGTCTTCTCCTTGATCGCGATTTGAAACTCTTCAGGGAGTTTTTCGATATACAGCTCCGTTGCAGAGCGCTGTTCGAAATCGAGCACGGGCTTGAGCTGGGCTCGTAGATCATCCGCTTGCATGGAAGGAATTTTCTTGTCATAGACCAGCGCGATTTTCGTGCCGCCGGGCGCGTAGACTTGCGCTGTGGAACCGAGCGTTGTGCCGCGAGTGTGTGCTCCGGCGATCTGAACACGGTGCCACCACTTGCGACCGCCTTTGATGCCATGGTTGAGTTCAATGATCAAACGCGATCCCTTGAATTCGACCTTGGTAATCTCTACCAGTTCACCGATGCGAGCCGCTGGCCCAAACTTGTCGAGCGCCTCGCTCCACTTGTCTTCGTCGTGGGAACCATCGGCCTGGATGTCGAGCGCCTTTTTGGAGCATGGGATGAGGACCTTCGCCGTTCCTTGCTCGGACATCATGTCGCGGATGATGTTGGCCCGCTCGGTCGCGCTGATCTTGGCCCGGGCGCGCGTCGCGGAAGTCTGCAAGAAGCAGACCGCGATGAGCACAACGGACAACGCGCGCGCAAGGAGCTTTCGATCGATGCTGCTGCTCAGTCCCATAGTCTTGGCTCCGGATTGCGTTTCGTTGGCCAATAGAGGACGATCCCGATCACGATAGGAATCGCCAGGCTGGTTAACAAGCTCGCCTCTGGTCCGTAAGGGCCGCCGCTCCACAGAGCCGGGCCGGCGGGCGTGAGTGTGACGTCCACCAACTTGATTCTAAGGCCACTGAGACTGACGCCGGTGGCAACCAGAGTAAGGTTCCATCCGAAATGAACACCGATGGGGGTCATGAGCGAGCGGCTGCGAACCAGCAGGAAGCCGAACAGACAACCGAACAGCGCGGTGTTTACCAAGCCGACCTCGGATGCGCCCGGGTTGCTCGCGTGGAGAAGCCCAAAAATCATGGACGTTCCGATAATGGCGACCCAAGAGTTTGTCGCACGGATGAGTTGTTGCAGGCCGAACCCACGAAAGAGCAGCTCTTCCGAGGAGGCGCCGAGAAACAGGATCATGCAGGCATTGAGCCATCTTGGGCTCCAGATCACTTCTTCCTCGCCAACTGTCGGGGCTGAGCCTTGGTTCACGACGATCCAACCCACAGTCCACAGCGCACCGACTACGGCGAGCGCAATCGCCGCACCGCCCAGTATTCCGGCTGTGAGCTCAACCAAGCCGCGCGGTGAGCAAGAGAGGCCGAGTGTGTTCCAGGAGACTGATGGATTGAATAGCACGAAGACGGTGTGCGCGACAACGACTGCGGGCGCGAGCGAGACCACGGAAAGAATCAGTTCGTTCTCGACCCATGTTTGACCGCGCAGAAGCCAGATCATGAGGAACCACAGCACGACAGTCAGGAAGGCGAAGGCGGTTGCCTGACCCACGGCCAATAGGCGTCGCCGAACGGGGCTTACGGGAATGTCGAGCGGATCGTTACCGGGTGTCTCCGGGAGCATCGGGATGGGGATGGCTAGTTCTTAGCAGCGCAGCCTGACCGGAAGTCGTCGATGTATTCACCGGACTCGAAGAGCTTGAGTTTTGACAGGCCTGCGGCAGAGGCCAGTGCAGAGGACATCGTCTCGAACTCGGCCCGGCCCCAGGAAACAGAAACGTACTTGATTCGTCTGCTCTCGTCAATCAGAAAAGTCGTCGGCACCGTCTCGATGCCATAGGCTTCTGACACCGGAAATCCTTCCTCTTCTGGGTCGAACAGTTGTGGTAGTCGTATCTCGAATTCCTTGTTGAACCATTTGGTGTGACCGGGCGGGTCCTGGGAGATCGTCCACACGCAGGCGGTGTCGGTAAGCTTGCTCGCTAGCCGATTGATGAAATGCAGGCTCGACTGGCAGGTAGGACAGGAAATCTTGAAAAACGTGAGCCATGGTAACCTTACGGATCGCAAATTGGACAGCGAATGGCAGTGCCCCTGTGCATCTGGGAGACTGAAATCGGGAGCGACCGTACCGGCCTGAAGAACGGGCATGACAAGGCCCACGGTTCCAGACCCTTTAAGTTTAGTGTCCATTCTGCGGTTTTAGTGAAGCCGGTTGTCGGGTTGGCGCCCTGAGAGCTTCACAACGCCCTCAGCCGCACGCGCCATGAAGACCAGATCAACATTCGCTTTACTGATCAAAACAAACGCGATCCCCTGATCGGGTTGGATGAAGTGGCGTACCGCCTGAAGCGAAGCTTCGCGGAGAGCGCTCGCTGAGAAATCCAGATCGGAGAGGGCTTCAGGAATGGGAACCAAGCCGTCTCGTTGACACTCCTGATTGGATTTATGCTCCCATGCTCAAAGCTGAAAGTGAACAAGTAACGCGCTTATGGTTCTAAAAAGGCAAGTCCCATACCCTCACCGTGGCGGTCGCTGAAGCCTCGCCCACGGAGTTGCGAGCTGTAATCGTGTACTCGGTGGTCTGATCTGGCGACACCATTCGCGAGCCCTGTGGGCTCACGGACCCGATACCCGAAATTGTGACGTTGGTCGCATTTCGGATGTCCCAGGTCAACGTGCTCTGCTTGCCCCGCCTGATCGTTGACGGTGTGGCGGAGAATTTGAGGATGATCGGCGAATCCTGCACCGTGACCGAGATGGTCTGACTGATCGTCTGCTTTGGATTGCTTGCTGTCAGAGTATAAGAGGTGGTCTCTGGCGGGCTAACCGTGGTGGTGCCACCCTCAGGATTGACCTCGCCTACTCCGGAAATCTCCACGTTTGTCGCATTGCGGACCTCCCAAACCAAGGTCGCTGACTCACCGGAGCTGATCTGCAGTGGTTCAGCCGAGAAGCGCAGAATCGTGATCTGCCGGTCAAGCGTGCTCACCATGACGCGGTTGTTTCCGACACCGTTGTGGTCATCCCTGACGGTCAGACGGAATTGATAGGTCTGGCCATCTTCCGCGGTGAAGCTGGTCTGGGCGGTATTGAGTGAGGAGAGGGTGACGTCCGGCCCGCCTACCTGCTCCCACTCGAAAGTGATTGGATCGTCGTCCGGGTCGTATGAGCGTGAGCCGTCCAGCACTATCGTGCCGCCATCGACACCAATCTGGTCGGGGCCGGCATCGGCTACCGGGGAATCGTTGCCTGTGCGGACAGTTCGTGTCAGCACCTCGTAGCGAACTCGCGGAACATCCACGGGAACGGGCCCTTCCGTGTCACCGTAGTTCTTTGGACTTAACCACTTAGCGAACTCGAGTCCAACTGTGAAAGTGCCCGTGTTACGGCCCGAAATCAAAGTCTCGTTAATGCCACCGGCGACGGTAAAGGCTATCTGGTTGGTGATTGGATGGATGTAGCGAATACGACCGCCGGGCTTGTTATTGTCGAATTTTCTGAACTGGGTTCCAAAGTGGCCCTCGAACCAGCTGTCCCCCCAAGCAGCTACGGCTGTGCTGAAGCCAACTTGATTAACGATGCTCAGGTAGGTCTCTTCGATGCGGTTGGGTGGCAGCAAGCGGGTGTTGAGGATCGCTCCGTCCATAAAGCCTTTGGTGCCGAATACGCCAATCCTGCCGTTCTGGAAAATGTAGTCGAGCGTGCCAACGGCCTGTCCGAGTGCGCCGGAATTAGGGAGGTCACTGAACTTCACGTACTTGAAGCTCGAAAACACGCCCGCTTGCATGGGTCCGAAACGGTTCACGATGCCGAAGTCGACTTGGCCTTCGTCCCGTTGGAAGTTGTGCATGTACTCGCCTTGAGCCTGAACGGCGTGATTCTTGGCGAAGGGAAGGAAAACCTGACCCGATCCATTTACAGAGAGGTTGCCCTTGTAAGTGTCCGGTCCCGCTAACAAGTTATATCGTGCGAACTTTTTGGACGGCTTGGGGGATTCTTCGCGAATGACCTTGCGTAGCTGAGTCTCGGTGGCGGGTTTGGGTGCGGCGGCCATCTCTTCTTTCAAGCTGCTCTGTGCCTGCTTGAGCTTGTCGACCTCGTCCTTCAGGCCCTGGTTCTCTTCTTTGAGGTCCTCCAAGGCCGCCAGCATGGTGTCAAGCTTCTTCAACTCATTGGAGGTCTTCTCGCAGCACTCCTCTTGCGCTGGTATTCGATCATCGATCGAGGCGATGGCTTTTCCCACGCCACCATCGCTGATGATGTTGCCTTGCGCATCGGTGACAATGATCTCGACACGACGATTCATCCAACGACCTTCGTTCAGGCTGTTGTCGGCGATGGGCCTTTGCTCGCCGTGAGGTTCAATGGTGATCTGGTTCTTCTGCGCGCCGTGCTTCACAAGGAAATCGCGGACGCTCTCTGCGCGCTTACGGCTTAGCGCCATGTTGTAGCTGTCGGAGTCGATGTGATCCGCGTGTCCCGCAAGCTTGACCCGATAGTGGGGATGCAGTTTCAGCAGCTCCGCCAAGCGCAGCAAGCTGGGATAGCCGTCAGTCAAGACTGCGCTGTCGAAGGCAAAGTCGATTTCCTCCCAGTCGTTCTTCTTCTGGGTTGTGTCGAGTCCTTGAGCGAATAGCATCGCTGTCGAAAGCCAAGCTGCGCCACAAGATAGCAGCAGTCGCTTACAAAATACTGTAGCCTCGGAGAAAAATATCCAGACCAAAGAAGATTTCATGAGTAGGGACCTCACGTGCCGTTTACACTGCGTTGGCTTGTAAGCTACCCCGCTCCAAGACAAGAACCACAGAGACAAAGCATCCGAGGATTGTAAGAATTGATCAATTCGAACTGTCGATGTTACCATCTACATCGATGGGGTTGCAAGAAGAAATCGGCTCTTATGTGCTTGAAGACACAGCGAATAGTACATGAATGCGGTTCTGCCGGACGGAGACGGTCATGGGGTCGGCAGTCTCCGAAATCGATCAGCAATTCTGGAGCAACATCGGGAAGTGCTCGGTCAACCGCTCTATCGGCTGCTGGGTGATCTGGTGGAATTGCGTGTCGAGCGAAGTTGCTTTCACGACCGAGCCCGGACCGATGAGGACTCGGCGGTTCTGTGCCCGTCGGCTGTAGAGTTGGGAGATACGGTGTTCATGAGCGGAACCCCCGGCCATTACGAATGGGTCGAGACGACACGGTCCATCATGCTTGCTGTGGGACAGGTCGAGCGGATGCGCCGCAGCTTCGTCAGCAGACGTCTTTCCTGAGGGATGGGAACGTGCCGAAGGTCTTGACGCAGGAACAAGTTGAGAGGTATCGGGAAGAAGGTTACCTTGCACCGATACCGGTTCTTTCCGACAACGAAGTACGGCGTTATCGCGCCTCATACGAAGAGTTGGAAGCGGCTCTTGGCGGCAGGCCGAAAGCGACAGACCTTTCGCTCACGCATTTGCACCTTCCCTGGTCTTGGGACCTGATTCATCACCCACGAGTCCTTGATGCCGTAGAAGACATCCTTGGGCCTGACATCGTTTGCTGGGCATCTTCGATCTTCCCGAAGCAGCCGCACGATCCGGGATTTATTTCGTTTCACCAGGACGGCACATACTGGGGCTTGAACTCGATGGACGTCACGACATCCTGGGTGGCGCTGTCAGAGAGTATTCCCGAGAACGGTTGCATGCGCGTCGTGCCCGGTTCGCATAAAGAGCCGGTGCATCCACACAAGGAAACTTGGGCCGAGGATAACTTGTTGAGCCGCGGTCAGGAGATTCAGGTCGAGGTGCAAGAAGAGGACGTCATGGATATCGTGCTTAATCCGGGGGAAATGTCACTGCACCACGTCAACATCATCCATGGCTCGAATGCGAATCATTCTGACGGCAAGAGGATCGGGTTCGCGCCGCGTTATATCCGACCGGCTGTGGAGCAAGTACAGGTCGCACATCGTCAGCCGGCAGTCTTGGTCCGAGGACGAGATGACCATGGTCATTACGATCTGATCGATGCCCGCCCCAAAGATGGACCTGTGGGCGAGATTGTTGAGCATCATCTGTCAGCGGCTCGGCGGCATTTGCAGGAGTTGACCAGCACAAAAGCCGCGACGCAAGTACGTGGGTAACCGCACCTTTTCGCTGGTGTTTTAGCACGAGAAAGTGCTGATCGACGCCAGACTCACTCCTCTCAAACCGCTTCCTGCTGGTTCACTCCCTTGATGACAACTCTTGATTGGCTGATTGTGGTCCTAGTGAACGGAGCCATCGTCGGTTACGGGCTCGTCATCTCTCGCGGCACCAAGACCGCTTCGGATTGGTTTCTGGCGGCTCGTGGGCTGCCCTGGTGGATTGTCGGGCTTTCGATGTTCGCCACCGCCGTCGATAGCGGTGATTATGTCGCAGTCGTGGGTGGCGCCTACACGTTCGGTATCTCCAACCTCACCACTTGGTGGCTCGGCCTGCCTATCGGTTGGTTCATCGTTTCATATGGTGTCTTCCTGCCGCTTTATCGCAGCGGCATGTATACCAACGCCGAATATCTCGAGTATCGCTTCGGGCCGTTCGTACACATTCTTAGCGCTCTGATCCAGATTCAGAACCGCACAAACGTCCTTGGCAACATCGCGTTTTCGCTGTACCTGATGTTTTCGATTCTGACCGGATGGGGTAACAGTGCCTGGTGGCTGGTCGTGGCGATTGCAACGGCCGCGGCTGTATACACGGCCAGCGGCGGCCTGAAATCCGTAGCGATAACGGACGCCTTACAGTCGGTGATGATGTTCATCGCATCACTCGTTTTGTGGTTGACCTTATGGAATGTCGTCGGCGGTTGGAGCGGCCTCGCAGAGCGATTCCAGGCCATCGACCCCGCTCTTGCGGAGTCCATGATGCACGTCGGTGGGCGGAGCGAACCGGGAGTGCCGCCGGTGCTCGTCATCTTCGGCTGGATCGCGATTCTCACTGCATACTGCGTCGTAAACCATTCCCAAGCAATGCGCATGCTGGCCTCTCGTTCGGAATGGGACATGAAGATGGCCGCCTCCGCTGCCAGTGTGGTAACGGCCGTCGTGATGTGGTTCAACATCACGCTGGGGGTAATCGGCCGTGCGATCTATCCTGAGGTTGAATCGGTCGATCGCGTTTTCCCGCTACTGGTTCAGGACTACCTGGCGCCGGGTCTGATCGGCGTAGTGGTTGGTGGCGTCTTGGCCGGCGGCGTATCTACCTACGATTCGATCGGTTCGTCGGTCGCCGCAGTATTCACACGGGACATCTACGCACGCTTCATCGTGCGTGACGGCGATGATGCCCACTATTTGCAAGTCTCGCGCTGGGCCACGCCGGCGATCATCGCCTTGTCATTCGGCTATGTGCCGTTCGTGCAGTCGGGGATGATTGCGTTCTATTTGCGGCTTACCGCGGTAGCGGTGATTCCGCTGTTTACCGTGACCGTGATGGGCGCCCTCACACGGGTGCACCGTGGTTCCGGCTTGCCGGGTCTCGTCGTGGGAATACTGTATGGGGCGAGTTCTTTGCTCGGCGACAGGCTCGACTGGCCGCTGCCGGTTTGGTGGACCAATACTTGGTGGGCCTATCTGTGGGGCATCTTGCTCACTAGTGGAACGATGGTTGTATTCAGTCTGGTGTACGGCTGGGCATCCCGGGAAGAGGTGAGCGGGTTAGTGTTTCGAGGCGATGATACGACGGCCGGCGAGGGTCCGCGATTGGCCGCTGCCGAGGGAACTTGGCTCGCGTCGACCCGAGAGCAAATCTGTGCCAAGCCGAAATTCCCGTTCACCGCAGGCCCTGGCGGACCGGTTTGGTACCTGCGGCCCACGCTATGGGCCGGCGGTTTTCTCATAGCGGCGGGGACGATCTGCCTGGGGGTCCTTTGGTGAGGCGCCTGTGATGAAGGAAGCCCTACGCTAGGTGACCGAAACAATCGCTCGCGTTACCCTGAGACTGCGCTTACATCACCCACAAACCACCCAACGCCTGAACATCGCGTGCTCCGGCCGTCAGGTAGCAATACATGCATGGTGGCATCGGCAGCGTGTCCGGCTGGAGGCTTCCGCTCGCATATTCCGCGCCGGCAGCCCTGCAAGGCGTTGCAGGCGAGACGATGACGCTTCCCGCGTTGACGAGTAAACAGCTACGCCGTTCTTTGAGATTCCAGCCATCGTGGTAAACTGAGCCCAAAATACTGAGGAGTCAGGGCTTTGCTGATCGATCCCAATAAGTGTGTTGCCTGCGCCAACTGCATTCCGGTCTGTCCCATGGGAGCGATTTTCGTCGATCCGCGAATCAATCGTGCGACGATCGATCAGGACCAATGCGTCGAATGTGGAACGTGCTTCCGGATGAGCGGTGAGCACCTGAATCCGACGATGGTGCGCGGGATTCGCAAGCTGGCCAAGATTTTCCGATTTCGGTTCGAGCCGGAGCCGGATGTCTGCCCCACCTCGGCGTTCGTCATGAATGACCTCGAGTGGCCCCGCATCGCTCGCCGAGTATTCAGTGACCCGTTGATCGAACACAAGTCCACCGGCATCCACGGCCGCGGCACCGAAGAGGTCAAGACGAACGACGTAGCGCACCGCGTTGGTATCGGCGAGGTTGGTTACGTCATCGAGTTCGGCCGCCCTGGTGTCGGCGTTCGTTTTCATCACATCCAGACGATGACCCGGGCGCTCGCAAAGCTCGGAGTGCAGTTCGAGCAGAAGAACCCGATCAGCCATCTGATGACGAACAAGACGACCGGCGACCTCAAGGAAGACTTGCTCGACGAGAAGATTCTGTCGGCCATCGTCGAGATCAAGACGCATATCGACCAAGTCCCCGTCATCTTGGATACAGTCACTGAAGTTTCGAAGCAGATCGACACCGTTGTCGCGGTCGGCGTTTCCACGCGCTGCGACGAGAATGGCGACGACAACCAATTGGCGCCGCTGCTCGAGGACCTCGGATTTAGCCGTGAACGGGCCAAGACCAACATGGGACTCGGACGCGTGACCAACGCCGCGGCCAGCGAGGAGACGAGTGACAAATACGCTACATCGGTACGGTGATGCCGAGAGTTTCCGTGACGACTACATCATCTTTGCGATCCCTTGCAAAGGGAAGAACGACGAAGGGGCCGTTGAAAAGCTCAAGACTTTTCTGCGCATCTGCGCATCGCACAAGCCCGCCAATATGGGCAACTCACAGGTCGGCAGCTACAAACCGTCAAAGAGCTTGAAGCCCACGGTTCACTGGAACCGCGCGCTCGATGCCGACTACGAGAACGTGATCGATGTGCTCAGCAAGTCCGGCACGGTGGCCGCCGTGTTCGACAGCCGTGAGAATGCCGAAGCCTGCCTCAATGATCTGGCTCATGCGGATCTCGGTCTCTCGGTCAATGTCAGCACTTCCGTCGACGGTGCGAAGAGTCTGGGCCGGTCTTGTGGGTTGAACCGTCACAGCGTCGAGTACTCGCTGGGCTTCGCCGATCCACACGACCATTTGCCCAACAGCCAGATCCTGGAGTTATCCACGATGTGCGGCCACGGCATGGTGTCCTTCAACATGGCTCGCAAGATGCTCGACATGGTCCGCGAAGGCCGCCGCACTCCGGACCAAGCTGTTGCCACCCTCGCTCGCTTCTGCCCCTGCGGCGTCTACAACCCCTCCCGCGCCCGCCGCCTCCTGGAAAACGCCCGCAATCACCAGGCGTAGGCGGCCTTTTGCTGGTTCGCCTTTCCAAAGCCGTAACGGGTTTTCCAACAGTCCTGCCGGCAACCATAAGTCTTCCGCTGATGCCTGGTTGTCCGTCCGTATTGCCGAAATATCTCGATCTTTATTGACGTGATATGGGTTGTCAGGTGTTGAATGGGAATCGTTCCACTCGCGGCTGTTTACTACGGTGCAAGAAGTTGATTGATGACAAAAAGTCAGAAGGGGTATCACGCGGCCCAGGGAACGAGCGTAACTGAGAAAGTTACAGAATGGGCTTGGGCAGTCGGTAAGCGCTGCCCATCCTCTACGCGGAAAGGCTAGACTTCGACCTCCGTGCCGAGGCCGGGACCTTCGGGCAAGCAAGCGCATCCGTCTTGATAGCGAATGGGAGCCGTCGCGATCGAGCGCTCATGGTAAATGGGCCCGATGATGTCATGGTTGACGGCGGCCGACAAGTTCGGGATGGAGCAGGCGGTGTGCAGCATGGCGGCCGTTCCCAAGTCCCATTCGAGGTTGCTGCCGATCACGCATTCCAGTCCGGCCGCCTCCGCAATCTGGGCGATTTGCATCGACCGCAGAATTCCGCCGTTCTTGCCAGGGTAGATGCTGATCACGTCGCAAGCCTCGGTGCGGGCGGCCTCGAGCGCGTGCCGCGCTGTAAAGACGCCTTCGTCGAGCATGATCGGAATCGACGTGCGCTGACGGATCCGGGCTGTGGCTCGGAACTCGCCCCGCGGCAAAGGCTGTTCGAGCACGTTGACACCGAGCCTCTCCAAGTGCGGTAGCGCTTCCACCGTCTGCCGCTCGTTCCAGCCGCCATTGGCGTCGGCGCCGATGGGAAAGTGGTCGCCCATGGCCGCTCGGATGGCTGCGACCCGTTCGATGTCCGTCTTGACGTCGATGCCCACTTTCACCTTCACGGCGCGAAAGCCTCGGTCGGCCATCGACTGCGCCACGTTGGCGGCATGTGTCGGGCTGAATGCGCCGATCGAGAATTTCAAAGGGACTGCTTCAGACCGTCTCGCTCCCCCCAGCAATGTCGTGACCGGGACGCCGAGCGCCTTGCCGACGAGGTCCAGCAACGCCATCTCGATGGCCGCTTTGGCGAACGGGTTGTCGATGAGCGCCTTGTCCATCGCTTCGGCGGCGACAGTGATTTCACGCGCGTCGCATCCGATCACGGCCGGAGCGAGGACGTTGTCTATCGCTGCCAGCGCCCCTTCCTGCGTCTCTCCGCTCCACATCGGCATGACGGTCGCTTCGCCGTAGCCGGCATGACCTTTATCATCACGAACGATGACGACGACGTACCGTGAGATGCGATGAGCGCCCAGCGAACTGACGATACTCAGAGCGGGAGTGACAGCGATGGAGACGGGTTGCGTGTCGATGGCGGTGATTTGCATGCGTTCCTATTGGAAGCGAATCTTCGCGAGGTAGATGCTGGTCTTGGCCTCGTGTGACGAGTAGTAGCTCATCCAGAGCATGTCGTTGTGCCAGACCATTCCGGGGTAGCTGGTGTCACCGCCGCTGGGAAGCGTGAGTACGGGCTCGTATCTCTCGCGGGTCATCCGCGCGAGGACGGTGTGCCGGGTGCCATCCTCGTTGTAGCGGCGTCCCGAGGCCCAGAGTGAACCATCGGGCAGGCGAATGAAGTTCGGTCCGCCGATCTGGTGCTCCATCTTGTGGAAATCCCAATGCTTGTACGGCGGAAAGCTGTGGCCGATCCAGCCGGGGCGTACCAGCGCAATCATTTCATCGTCGGGCATGAAGCGAAGAGTCGTCTCGCTGACGCCTTCCACCATGAACTCCGTGATGTAGTCCCATTCGATGCAGTCTGTCGTGGTGTAGAGAAAGCCGCGACGCGGGCGTCGTCCCTCGTTGAGCTTCGAGAGGCAGTACCCATGGCCCTTGTGCCAGGTGATGCGCCACAGCCAATGGTCTTCGGCGAGCACTTTCCTGGGAGCAGACCACACGGCGCCGTCCGAAGAGAAAGACACGCGGGGAGAGCGCGTCAAGTACCGGCCGTTTTCATTAACAGAGCCGCCCATCACCAGCATGAGGCGGCCATCGGGCATGACGGAGAGCTTGGGGTCGCGAAGGTCGATGCCCGATTCTTCGACCAAGCCTGTTGATTGCCATTTTTCGGTGTCGTCGGATACCAACACGCGCACCACGCCGATGTCTCCCGCGTGGCTCACTCCTTCGCGGAACGTGCAGTACCAGCGATCCTGGAAACGAACCAAGTCAGTGAAGGAGTTGTAGTCTGCGCGGTCCCAGATCTTTTCGACCGAGACGAGCACCGGTTCCGAACCGTGGGCCGCCAACGGAGCGGCCTGCACGATTCCAAGGCCGAAGGCTGTGCCTTGCATGAAATCTCGGCGGGTGATCGGGCTGCTTTTCATGCTGGATTCTCCAACGATCTTGCTGGGGTAAGATGGATCACTTCTTCTCATGGCTCGATCCGACAGAAAGCCGCTCATCGCGATCGGCGGAATTCAACACGAATCGAATTCGTTCAGTACGGCAATAACGAAGGTCGCCGATTTCGAGTGCAACAACTTGACACGTGGCGCTGACATTTTAGCGGCTTGGCGCGAGAGCAAGCACGAAGTCGGAGGATGCATCGAGGGCGCGGCCGGCTACGGCTTCGATCTCCACCCGACTCTGTTCGCGGTTGCGACGCCGTCGGGTCCGGTCGCCTCGGAGGCTTTCGAGACGCTCACTGGGGAACTCGTCGCGAGAATCCGTGCCGCGCCGCCGCTCGATGGGATGTTGCTTGTCTTGCACGGAGCCATGTATTGCGAGAGCCATCCCGACGGCGATGCGGAGATCGTACGGCGTGTCAGAGCCGCCCTGCCCGACGGCTTGCCCCTCGTTGTCACGCACGACTTTCACGCCAACGTGACGCCCGAGTTGATCGCGCACTGCGATGCGCTGACAATCTACAAAACGAATCCTCACGTCGATCAGCGTGAGCGTGGCCGGAAAGCAGCCGAGATCATGGCTCGAACCGTCCGAGGCGAAGTTCGTCCGGTACAGGCGATCGAGAAGCCGGCGTTGTTCTACAACATCTGCTTTCAGAACACGAGCCTGCCGCCGTTGGCGCCGATTACCGCAGAGACGCGGCGTCTTGAACAAGACTCGAGAATCCTCTCGGCTAGCGTATGTTGCGGTTATCAGTACGCGGACGTATCGGCCATGGGACCGAGTGTCGTGGTCGTCACGGACGGCGATGAAGAGTTGGCGCGTTCGGAAACGAAGCGCCTTGCCGACATGCTTTGGGACATTCGCGAGCAGTTGGTTCTCGACGCGCCCGACGCGCCCGAGGCCGTTCGGCGGGCTGTTTCGTGCAATGCGTTTCCGGTCGTACTAGTCGAGTTGGGCGACAATGTCGGAGGTGGTTCGGCGGCCGACAGCACGTTCATCTTGAGCGAGCTGTTACGGCAGAAAGCGCAAGGGTGGGCGGAGGTGATTGCCGACCCCGAAGCGGTTCAGGCAGCGGCGGAAGCCGGTGTCGGCGGGACATTCGAGGCACCGGTCGGCGGCAAGACGGACGAGCTTCACGGCGAGTCGGTCCCGATCCGCGGCAAGGTCAAGTGTTTGAACGACGGCAAGTTTATCGAGATGGAAATCCGCCACGGAGGGGCGCGCTACTACGATCAAGGCTTGACGGCCGTCATCGAAGTCGAAGGCTCGACAAGGGACCTGCAGAATCTGCTTGTGCTGACGACGTTGCGGTTGCCGCCGTTCAGCTTGCACCAGTTGACAAGTTGCGGGGTATATCCGGAGCGGCAGAAGATTCTTGTCGTAAAGGCGGCGATCGCCTATCGCGCCGCCTACGGACCGATCGCGAAGCGCATCATTGAGGTGGATACCGGCGGTCTCACGGCCGTTAACCCGGCCAGGTTCGACTACAAGCATGTGCGCCGGCCCCTCTACGCGTTGGATTGAGAATGGCGCGATCAGCGACTTTGGGAGAGGGCAACACACCACTTGTGCCGAGCATCGCTATCGGCCCCAAGCTCGGACTCGAGAACCTCTATTTCAAGCTCGATAACTGTAACCCGACCGGCTCGTACAAGGACCGCTTCATCGCGGCCGAGATCACGCGGCTTCTTGATCTCGGTGTGAAGGCTTGCGTGGCGACTTCCTCAGGCAACACAGGATCGTCGTTGGCCAGCTACTGCGCCCGCTACGGAATCGTTTGCTCGATCGTGGTCGGCCCCGAAACCCCCATCGGCAAGCTCGAACAGATGCGCTCCCACGGAGCGCACGTCTTTCAGGTGGCGGGGTTTATCTCGTTGCCGAAAGTAACGGACTCTGTCTTGCAAACCCTGGAACGGCTCTGCCATGAGCGAAACGTGGCCTTGGTCATTTCGGCATTCCGCTACTGTCCGGTGGGAATGACCGGGGTGCAGTCGATCTCTTTCGAGTTGAGCAGGCAGTGCGGAGGCAGGGTGGATCACGTATTCGTTCCCGTGGGCGGCGGGGGACTGTTCACAGCGGTCTGTCGAGGTTTCGACGGCGCGGCAGGCCCGAAGCCCGAAGTGCATGTCGTGCAGCCGAGGGGCTGCCCGACGGTCGTCGAAGCGTTCGAACGAGGCGTGGATGAGATTCGAGCAGTTCAAAGCACTACGAAGATCAGCGGACTTGCGGTGCCCTTCGACGTGGATGCCGGACTCGCTCTCAAAGCTCTTCGCAACAACGGCGGCTGCGCCTTCGGTGTCGAAGACGGGGAAGTTTACGAAGCACAACGAGCCATGCTGGCCGAGGAGGGAATCTATTGCGAGCCCGCCGGCGGCGCCGCCCTGGCCGGTCTGCGCCGCGCAGTGGAGAAAGGCCGGGTGCGCCGCGGCGACGCCATCGTGTGCCTGGTCACCGGCCACGGCTTCAAAGACCCCGACTCGATCGCCCGTGCAGCTGCGGAGTATCCACTTGTACTCCTGGAGGGAAATCAGTTGCACGAGAAGCTCAGCGATACATTGGGTTGAAGCCCGTCACCCCTCGTGTATGCTGAGAGCGGGATGGAGCATTTTGCCCTGCGTGTTCCGTTAGACCCGTCCCAAAAGATGGATGTAGTAGAAGCAGGCGATCGATTGCAAAAGCTCCGGGAACCGATATCTCCGGGTCGTGCGTGTAGCAGCGTGTCGCCTGACGGAGGGCGTCGTTCGTGAAGCGGCTCTTGGCGGCCGAGGCCCTTTTCGAATACGCTGTCGAAGCCCTCTCACGGCGGGCTCTCACGGCAAGCGAGCTTCGCGCCCGGCTCGAACGCAGGGCCGCCCGAACCCAGGACGTCGACGAAGTCCTCGAGCGCCTCGCGTCGGTCGGCTATCTCGATGATTCCCGAGTTGCCGAATCCTATTCCCGTTTTCGCAAAGAATGCGAAGCCCTCGGGCCGAAGCGTGTTGTCCGCGAACTCCAGCGTCGCGGCGTCGACTCCTCTGTCGCGGAGGCCGCTGTCGGTGAAGCCTATGAGGGCAGTGATGAAATGGAACTCATTCACGCCCACCTTCAGAAGAAGCTGGGAAAGGAGTATCGTGAGCGCAAGATCGAAGACCCG
Organism: Bryobacterales bacterium; assembly: GCA_026713545.1. Classification (GTDB taxonomy): domain Bacteria; phylum Acidobacteriota; class Terriglobia; order Bryobacterales; family UBA6623; genus JAPPLB01. Next base: position 3,012 of record JAPOOG010000131.1, on the reverse strand, counting down.
AAAGTCATCGTGAGGCTCTATCGAGGGCTCGCGAGGGCCGGATTCGCCGGTGATAGAATCGTGGATGCATTGCGCGAAATCTCCTCCGGCAGCGAATGGTTGGCCGGATTCGCCGATGATCCAGGCGACGAGAATTGGGAGACCTGAGGCGCGCGGCTCGCCTGAGATAGACCTGACCATCCTGCCGAGCTGTGCCGGGGAGGGTCATTTGCGCTCACCCAGGACCCGAATTTGACAGGCGACGACGTCAGAAGAAAGTTCCTGAGTTTCTTCGAAGGCAACGGTCATCGCATCGTGTCAAGCTCGTCGCTTGTCCCCGCGAACGACCCGACCTTGCTCTTCACCAACGCCGGGATGAATCAGTTCAAAGACGTCTTTCTCGGCACAGAGAAGCGCGAATACTCCCGCGCGACCACTTCCCAAAAGTGCGTCCGCGCGGGCGGCAAGCACAACGATCTCGAGAATGTCGGCTACACACGCCGCCACCACACGTTCTTCGAGATGCTGGGCAACTTTTCCTTCGGCGATTATTTCAAGCAGGATGCTATCGCTTATGCCTGGGAACTTGTCACGAAGGTCTACGGACTGCCGAAGGAGCGCCTCTACGCCACTATCTTCGAAGACGATGACGAGGCCGAGGAACTGTGGAAGAAGACGACCGATATTGCACCCGACCGTATCTTCCGCTGTGATGCAAAGAACAATTTCTGGCAGATGGGCGACACCGGCCCGTGTGGCCCGTGCTCGGAAATCTTCTACGACTTCGGGCCTGACGCACTCGAGCCCGATGAAACAGACGAGCCCTTCCCGGCGGATACGAACCGCTTTGTCGAGATCTGGAACCTCGTCTTCATGCAGTTTGACCGCGACCCTGCGGGCAAGCTCACGCCGCTGCCGCAGCCGTCGATCGACACCGGAATGGGGCTCGAACGCACGGCCGCAGTCCTGCAGGGCAAACTCAGCAACTTTGATACGGATCTGATTCGCCCGATCATCGACTGCGCTGCTGGGATTCTCGGCGGCATCGCTTTCGGCGAAAACGCCAAGTACGACACGACGCTTCGCATCATCGCCGACCACAGCCGCGCCGCCGCGTTTCTCATTCACGACGACGTTCTGCCCGCCAACGAAGGGCGCGGCTATGTACTGCGCAAGATCATTCGCCGCGCACTTCGGCATGCCCGTCTTGCGGGCCACGATACGCCATTCCTCTACGAGCTGACCGGCTTTGTCGCCGAACACATGAAGGCCGGCTATCCGGAAATGATGGATTCGGTACAGCGCGTCGCGCGCGTCGTCAAGGAAGAAGAGACGCGCTACCAGCACAGCTTCGCACTGGCCGAAAAGATGTTCGAGGCGGAAACCAGAAAGATCGGCAACGGTATGCTGCCGGGATCGTCCGTGTTCAAGCTGTATGACACATTCGGCCTCTCTCTCGACGAGCAACAAGAGATGGCGCGCGAGCGAAACCTGACCATCGATCATGCCGGTTATAAAAAAGAGATGGGTGCGCAGCGCGCCCGAGCCCGCGCAAGTTGGAAGGGCGGTGACCAGGCCACCGTCGCTCCGATCTACAAGGAACTGCGAAAAAATCCCCCCACTCAATTCGAGGGCTACGGCAATCTTGAGACGGCGAAGTCGACTATCGTTGCTCTGCTTGTCGAGCAACAGCCGGTCGATCAGGTCGATGCCGACACCAGGGCTGAGCTGGTGCTCGACAGAACCCCCTTCTATGCCGAGGCCGGCGGACAGGTCGGTGACCAAGGTGTCCTTCTTGCAGGCGGCGAAGTCGCGGCGCGCGTCAACGATGTGCAAGCGCCCGTTCGAGGACTATCGATGCATGCTGTCACGACGACCATGCCCCTCGAAGTCGGGCAGAAAGTGGCCTGCCATGTCAGTGCTGAACTACGCAGCGCCACGATGCGGAATCACACGGCGACGCACTTGATGCACGCCGCGCTCCGCAAGACGCTCGGTACTCACGTGAAGCAGGCGGGCAGCGTCGTTGCGCCGGACCGTCTCCGCTTCGACATCACCCACTACACTACTGTCGACGACGCCGAGCGTGAGGAAGTCGAACGTCTCGTCAACGCAGAGATTCTCAAGAACACGCCCGTCACCACCGAGATTCTTGATCTCGATGAGGCTCTCCAGACGGGCGCCATGGCGCTGTTCGGCGAGAAGTACTCCGAGAAAGTGCGCGTCGTCGGCATCGACGGTTTCAGCAAGGAACTCTGCGGCGGTACTCATGTCAACCGCACCGGCGACATCGGCCTATTCAGGATCACCTCCGAGAGCAGCATCTCGGCCGGCGTGCGCCGCATCGAGGCCGTCACCGGTTTCGGCGCCTACGACGAGTACCGCCAGGCCACCGCTGCCATCGGGCGGTTGACTTCGATGTTGCATGTCTCCGAACCGGCGCTCGTTGCATCCGTCGAGCGCCTCACCACAGAGCGCAAGAGCCTCGAGCGTGAGGTCGCACAACTCAAATCGAAGCTGGCCCAAGCCAGCGCCGCTGAACTCACCGAGAATGCGCGCGATGTCAAAGGCATCAAGGTCGTCTCCGCGAAAGTCGACGGGCTCGACCGCAACCAGATGCGCTCTCTGGCTGACTCACTGCGGAACAAGATCGGTTCGGGTGTCGTCGTTCTGGCGAGCACCGATGATGGCAAAATCGCGCTTATTTCGGCGGTAACCAAAGATCTCGCCGGCAAGAAGATGCATGCCGGCAAGCTCGTCAGTGCGGTGGCGCAGGAAGTCGGCGGTCTCGGCGGCGGACGTGCCGACCTTGCCGAAGCGGGCGGCAAGAACACCGGTAAGCTACCCGAGGCACTCGAAAAGGTCTACGGCCTGGTCGATGAAATGACGGGAGACTAGGTCCTGTTAACACTAACGCAAGGCCTCGACAATCAGAGCGAAGTGAAGGAAAGCGAGGAACATCACATCGAGTTTATCGAACCGCGAGAAGATGCGCCGGAAGCCCTTGAGCCGACGGAAGAGCCGCTCGACTTC
>JAPOOG010000127.1 GCA_026713545.1 Bryobacterales bacterium | reverse complement strand
CGAGGGGTAGGTTCTTAAGCAGCTTGCGGAGAGCGTCGACCTTGGCCGGGGGCCAGCCAGAGAGGTTGGCGAGGGTGCGCTTGCGGACTTTGGAACCTTCGCGCTTGCCTTCGCGCAGGAGGATGGCAGGGGGCGAGCCGCGGTTGGGGACGACTTCCACATACATGGGAACATGATAGCCTATGGATATTCTCTATGTCAAGTCCTATTGTAACAAACGGACCAATATAGATTTCAATTACATGGGAACACATAGGCAAAACCCAGAGCGCCAAGAAGCACGACAAGTCCAAGTGAATCAATGTGCTAGCACCGGATCGAAGGAGCGAACCCTCTGGGAACTTCGGGCTAGGGCGACCCGGGCCATGGCCATTCGCGAATCGTCCACTCGCTTGTGATCGGCCGAAACCGAAACGGACGAGCCAAGATCTTCGGGCCGGACGCGAGCCTGCACCAGGTAGTCGACATAGCATCCCGGCGTGTGGATGGAGTTGGGGTCAAGTTCTCCGACCGGAACGACCTGCTCGGCCTCGGCGATCACGAGTGTTGCCGCTGTGGCGGCCGCCTGATTGAAGTTGCTCTCGGTCATTCGGTAGACCAGATTGCCCGCCGTGTCCGCCTTCCAGGCACGCACGAGCGCCACGTCTCCGCGGATCGGAGAGGCAAGGACCATCTCGCGTCCGTCGATCAGGCGCGACTCCTTGCCCTCTGCCAGCCGTGTGCCCGCTCCGGTCGGGGTGAAGAAGCCGCCGATGCCAGCGCCGCCCGCCCGGATCGCCTCCGCGAGCGTCCCTTGTGGCAGCAACTCGACCTCGATCTCCCCTGAATGCGCAGCCCGGACGACCTCCGGGTTGCTGGTGAAGAACGAGCCGATCGCCTTCCGGATCTGACCGTTGCGAAGCAAGCGCCCGCCGCCCAAGCCCGGCTCACCCACGTTGTTGCCGACATACGTGAGTTCGCGAGTCCCCGTTTCAGCAAGCGCATTTAGCAGGTGGACGGGACTGCCGGTCATACCGAAGCCGCCGACGATAAGCACGTCGCCGGAACGGACCAATGTGGCCCCCTCGCCGGCCGTTATCTGCGGAATCGTCTCCAACCGTCGCCTCCTGCCTCTGTTCTAGCTGCCGAGGCCCGGAAGGCATTCGCCCAGACTACGAAGCTAACGCAATCGTACGCCATCTGATCACGACTGCCTTGGTCGGCGAGTTCGCCAAGAAAGCCGGGGATTCCGGCAACTCTCAGGCGAATCGGCGCGGACGAGATCGATCTCGACAGGGTTACCGCATTCACGGCGCAGGCGTCATTTCATAACTCTGAGCCGGTGACGGCCGATCGGATTCAGGTTCTTCCTCAGCATGCGTCCGAGGGCTCGCCCCCGCAGTGCGTGTAGCCAGGCCGGAGCGAGGAGTTCGGGCGACGCAAGTCATAGCAATCGAAAGAAGCAGTAGAGAAAGAGCAAGCAACAACATGCCACGCCAACATTCGAGAATCATCAAGCCCACCCGTCGGGAGGCGCTCATTGCCGGCGGTGCCGCGTTCGGCTCGCTGGTCGTCGGGCCGGATTTCTCTCGCGCCGCCGAGTGCATCTTGACTTCGAGGCAAATCGACGGCCCCTACCACATCCAAGACGCCGAAGAGCGACGTGACGTGCGCTCCGGCAAGGCGGGCGTCGACCTCGTGCTGCGCATGAGAATCGTCGACGCCGAGGGCTGCGAGGGTATCGCTGGAGTTAGGACAGAGATCTGGTCGTGCGACGCTCTCGGCAACTACAGCGGCCATCCAGAT
>JAPOOG010000123.1 GCA_026713545.1 Bryobacterales bacterium | reverse complement strand
GAACTCTCCGAGGGCCACATCGTGACGGAGTACTTGCCGGCCTATGCGCCGGAGCTGAACCCGGTGGAGTACATCTGGTCGTACTGGAAGCAGCACGAGTTGCCGAATGTCTGTCCCAAAGACTACGGGGAGCTGAGTCGGCGCGCCCGCCGGGCGCTGCGCCGCATGCAACGCAGACCGCGCTTGCTCACGGCCTTCTGGAAACAGTCTTCTCTTTGCTTCGATTAACTCTGTATTATGCGGGACTCAATAAGTAGACATCTGTTCGGGAGCGGGGTGGGTCATTAGCAAGAGGCGCAGCATCGTGTCGATGCCTTCCGCTTCATTCACGGAATCTGCCCACTCGTGGTCGGGGTGCGGTTCAGTTGGCTGCAACAGCCTTTTGGCAACAGTAATCGAACAGGATCTGCCACTCGATACGCTGGGCTGCCTTGAGGGGAGCCTCAAGCTCGGAAGCGTCACCGAGCCGGACGGCCTCGCATTGGTCGATGAACCAGAAGGGGTCCCACTGAGGTCGGCTCTGTGCGGCATCTTGCAGAAGCTTCGCGCCTTCTTCGTCGGCGACTGACCATTGCTCCAAGGCCGCTGCTCGAACCGCCGGAAAGACCTCGTGATTGGAAACTTTGCGGAACCAGTATTTCGAGTTGCTGAAGTCGGGTTCCTGGCGGTGCATGATGCCGTGCCAGTAGCTGCCGGTGGTCGAGGAAACTTTTTGGGAGACCTTGTGGGAGCGGTCGAGATCAGAAAAGTAAAGGAACAGAGCGCTGCGAACGCATTCGGCGAAGTCGGGTGCGGTGATCGGCGCTCCGTCGAACAACTCGTCGACGCGCGTGTTCTCGAGCAGGTCGAGCCCTTCGCCCTGCAGTGGGCTGCGTGGCGCCAGCGGCATGAGGCGCCAGCCCGCTTCATGCGGTCGCAGGATGGACTGGATCTTCGAGCTGTAGCTGTCGAGATGAAACATGATGGCTCCGGTATTCCTGATGAATCAGGATACTTGAAGATGCCGCTGCCGGTGGTGAGTCTTTACCCGGCTGAGCTATGTTTTGTTCTTTCATGCTGTGTTGGCAACGTCATGCACGCGGCTCTTCTGCTATTCTTCTCTCCGCTAATCGGCCTGATCCGCGACGTAGCCTTAGCCCGCGTTGCATGCAACCAAGGTCTGCCGGGGCCGACAGGTGTTGCGGCGTGGAGTGATGCCGCTCCGCGACGGAATCGATCAGCCGTGCACGGGCCTCTGAGACAGGCAACGAAAGGCCGCGCCGCAGGCCTGGGTGTGCTTGCGTTCGCCGGGTAGCAGCAACAACATGGAGAATCACTCCTCGGCCATGCACAGCCCCTCGCAAGAATCGTCTTCGCCGAATGGGCCGATCACCGAGGAGATGAACGGCCACAATGGCCGGATCTTTTTGTACGGTCAACTCCTGATGTACTTCTCGGCGCCCGTCGCCTACATCGGCCTGGTGCAGGCCGCTCTTTGCGACAAGCTCGGGACGAGTGCGACCGTCGCCAATCTGCCGCTCAGCTTTTATCAGGTCGGGCAAGTGGCTCCCCTGTTGGGCGCTTGGCTGGTCCCCCACCGGCACGAGCGTTCCGTGGTCGTATGGGCCACGGTCGTGACCGCCTCTTTGCTGTTCCTTGTTTTCCTGACGTTTATCCTTCCCCTGCCCGGTAATGTCGTCGTTGGCGCGTTGATGATGCAGGGGCTGTTGCAGGGATTCTCCGGGTCACTGACACAGGTCTTTCAGTTCCAGTGTTTGACGCGGGGCACGACCGTTGATGGGCGCGTGCGGGCGATGAAACTGACCTACTCCTACGGTCCCTTGTCAGCCGTGCTCGGCTCGTTGGCAGCCCAGTACATTCTCTATCCGGGCATTCCCGGGATCTCTTTCCCCTATGACTTTGCGCTCCTTTACCTGATGGCGGTGCCCTGCATCGTGATGCGCGCCAAGCTGGTGCACGGCTATCGGCTGGCGGAAGTGGTAGACAAGTCCCGCAAGCCTTTCTTCGGTTATTGGCTCATGAGAATCAGGGACTTCGCCTCCTCTCGCTCGCTTGGGCTGTTGTGGCTTGGGTACTGGCTGTGGCACTGCAGCCTGAACACGCTCCCGAATCTTTCGCTGTACTCCAAAGTCACTCTGGGAAGGGAGTCGAAAGACTTTGCCGGGCTGATGATGGCGCTTCGCTTTGGTTTCAAGGCGGTTGGCGGATATTTCCTGGGACAACTTTCTTTGCGTTACGGCCTGCGGGCCGGGGCGATGGCCACCATCGGCCTGTTGGCGGCCGGAATCCTGTGGGCATGGGTGGTGCCGGGCTATCCGTACCTGTTGGCCTTTGGATTCATGGGAGCGGGGGAGCTCGGAGGGGCCTACATGCCCAATTTCGGGGCCGTGATCTCGCCGGTGGCCGCCGGGCCCAGCAATCTCACGCTGCTGAACCTCAGCTCGCCGGCATCGAGCTTTGCCCCGGCCACCCACGGCGCCTTGGCCGACCACTTCGGATTTCCAGCCAGCTTCGTTTTCGGGCTTTTTTCTGCGGCACTCTCGATCTGGCTGGTCATGAGGATCCGTGCCGACAAGCTCGATCCGTTCCGGGAGGAAACGGAGGGGAAGGATCAGGCCACAAGTCGGATGTGATCCGATGGGTCAGTCAACCCGACTCGCTCACCGCGCGGCGCATCGAAACGAGTACAGACTGCCGTCACGCAGGATGAAACGGAGCTTGACGGGCCGCCCGCGAAGGGAGTCGATTCCGAGGCTCGCTCCCCAGCGGATTTCGTGCTGCAGGCTGTCCGAGTGAACGGGGATGCAGGCGGCTGCCTCGAAGCCCGGCAGAACTTCGTTGTTTTCGTCCAGCATTTCGACACGCAGCTCGCCACGAACAGCGGCGTTGACAAGCAGTTTGTTCCCCGCCAACAGGAGAGGCCGGGTGGTCAGACTCCCGGTCCGCGCCCCGGTGTCGAGCGATGCGAAACCGTCGAGCCGCAGCGTGGCGACGCCCCCAGCACGTTGCATGCGCTGTCCGGCTTCGATCCAACCTTCGTGGGTCTTCTTCAGCGCCTGACGCGTGTAAGGGATGTTCCAACCGGCGTAGTAGATCCAGATTCTTTGGTTCCAGACCACGGGCGCATTCGGCAAGACCATCTTGCTGTCCCAGGCGCCCGGCGCGCCCCGAGGGAAGAGGTTATAGCCCGGGGAAATGCGCTTCCAGCGAATGCCGTCGCGGCTGACCACCAGTTCCGCCTCGGCGGTTTGATTGTGATCGAACAACCAGACCCAGCCCAAGTAGAGATCACCGTACAGAAAAGCCGCGAGTCCCTTGAAGTCTTTCCCGCCGTCCTCGGGCGCTGGGGCCAGGACCGTCTCCGGCTGAGACCAAGTGACGAAGTCCGAACTGACCGAACGTCCCACGGAGTTCGGGCGGCCGGGCATCCGCACATAGAAGACATACTTGCGAATACGAGGATCCCAACCGAGCAGGTTCCCGCTGTGATACCGCCGAAACCAGGGTTTGCCGTCTCCATTCAAGCTCCAGTGAGTCCCGTCGGGCGAGTATGCCTTGGTGATTGCGGACCGTCCCCCGATCACGTCGACATAGGTCATTTTGTAGCGTCGAGCGGGATCGACATCATGAGGATCGATCATCACGTTCGGCCGCCGCATCCAGTTCTCACCCCAAGGCAACAAATTGTTGTCCAGGCTGCCCTGCCACTCGACCAGCCGCAATCGGGGCTTCGTCCAGTGAAGACCATCCTTCGAGACCGCGTAGCCCACTTTGTAGTGGTAACCGCGCGCTGCGGTCTCATCGACGTTGGGAGCGCCGTAGTACATACGAAACTCTGCGGCCTGCTCGTCATAGACGACGGGTCGGCCATACACCTCGGTCACCCAGTTTTCCCAGGGTTCCGGACCTGTCAGGACGGGGTTGCCAGAGTATTTCCGGGGCCGGTGGAAAGTCCGCTCCAGCTCGGTCATCGACTCGACGAGATAGTCATCGACGAAGAGCTGCGGGGTCGATCCAATGGAGATCACTTCGGCTGCATGGAGGAATGCTGGCGCCGCCAACAAAGCCAGTCCGATATCTCTCACCAACTTTCGTCTCATGCTCCAGACGTCTTCACTATCGCCGGAGAACGGGATGAAGTCGGGCGCTGCATCGCGCTTACGCCCGAAGCGCCCATTCCGCAAACCGCCTCTCTCTTCGACAGGAAACCAATCCGGTCTCTGATTCCGACTGTTCTCGCCGGGTACTGTTTGCACACCTATACGTCGGCACGCCCAGGCAACACCATTCCTCAGACCTCTCAACGGTCTCAACGGGAGCATCAGCACGACTCTTCTTCTCTCAGCCTGATTTGTACTCTTTTTCCAGCACTCCTGTTTCTTTCAGTTGTTTCTCCAACTTGGAAATCTTGCCCAAAGCGACCATGGCGAAAATGAACCCCACGATCCCGAATGAGAACCCTGTGATCCCAAATGTTTCCATCCCGTTTCCTCCTTCTCCGAAGCGTCAATAGGCACCGTTCGCGGGGCCGATCGGGGGCAGCCCGTCGACCTGAAGTGCTCCGGGGCACAACGTAATTGCGATCGGAGCGGAATACTACTCGCCTGACAGCGATCAATTCGTGATCCGTTGCGGCAGCCTGAGCCTCCGCTATAGGTTCCCCAGTTTATTGATCGACACGCTCAGTTGCAGCCGCACTTCGTTGGAGCGGAGCCGATGGCGCGACAGCCTTGTCCGATGTATTGCTTGCTTGCCTTCCTTGATCCACTGCTCTGCCGTCCCAGTTCTGCAACCGTTATATCGACCGGGCTTGGCAAGCTCTGGGTGCGGAAAGTGCATACTGCGTAAGAAAATAGCTCACTTTGGTCATGTTCGACCTTGGCGACACCGCTTCTGCGCTGTCATCTTAGCCGCTCGGCACCTTCAACGGCAGCGGCGGAATCGCGGCCTTATCGGTTGGTGAGTTTACAGATCAAACTCCCGAGGCCGTCCGTGTCGTGAACGGTGTCCGGAAAGCCTCTTTGTTATTCTCGTACCGTCAATCTGTTGAGTCCCGCATAATATATAGTAACCTTAGGGGGCTTTATCTCGTCTTACTAGACATGGGGAATCCAAGAGGAGTACGACGAGACTTCGAGGCTCTGGAGAAGCGGCGGCGAGCGGCCGTGCGGCTGGTGCTGGAGGAAGGCTGGAGTCAATCCGCAGCGGCGCGGCAGGTGAAAGCGGCGCAGCAGAGTGTGAGCCGCTGGGTGGGGGAGTATCGCCGTCGGGGCAGCGCTGGTTTGCGGCGCGCCCGGCACGCCCGGCTCGGCGCAGCGCGGCCGCACCTTGTTGCAGGTATTGCCGCCGCCACGCACTGACGGTTTGCCGCGCTACCTTCAGCCGCCGAGCCGTTTCCG
>JAPOOG010000121.1 GCA_026713545.1 Bryobacterales bacterium | reverse complement strand
TGGGCTCGGCGAGGCTGGGCTGGGCTCGGGTGGGCTGGGCTCGGCTCGGCTCGGCTCGGCTCGGCTCGGCTCGGCTCGGCTTCTAAGAATGGATATGTGTTGAATTCGCTTTTGTCAAGTCTTTTTTGCACTTCTTTTTCCGGCACCCAGTAACGGGGGATGATGACCGTCCGAGGGTCTGCTTTCTCATCCGAAGTCATGGGACGGGCGTTTCCGCCCCGGACGGCTTCAGCCGAAACTCCTTCGAATGTGGCGAAGCGGTGGTCGTACTGGTGGAATAGCTTGGCTTCGTAAAGGGGCAGATAGCGCTCCTCGCACCGCAGGAACACGTTGCCCTCAAGCCGCCAGTCTTCTCCCTGTAGCTGTTCGCGCGTGCGGAACAAGTGGGAATCGGTGTTCATCATAAACATGAGTTGGAAGGATGCACCCCATGGGTTTACCTCCCGTTCTCCGCCCTTCGCCTCCTTCCAAAATACTCCTGCGCGTCGGTACATCTTGCGGGCGATCTCCATGTCGCGTCCGGTGCGGAAGATGGGGCAGGTTCGCGTGTTGGGATTGAATAGGTCGAAGTCCTCAGCCGAGAGCGTGAACCGCCGCTCCTTCTCACCGAGCTGCTCCGCCTGGTGCAGGAAAAAAGCGAATTCGGCCCGCGGGTAGGGCCGCCCGGCGCCGCTCAGGGTGAGCAGGCAGAACTTGTAGGAGCGATGAACGCCCGGGAATACGGCCTCCCGGTTCTCGAAATCCACTAAGCCAGCCAAGCGGTTTCCATCAATCAGTTTATTAAAAAAATGCTGATTGAAAGAGTCTGTTGCTATACCTGTCGGCACTATAATTCCAACACGTCCAGAACTACAAATAAGGTCGTTGCAGAACTCAGCAAAAAGCGGTGCTGTATTCAATCTGCCGAAGCTTGAGGTCGGGAATCGTTGGCTTTTATGAATAAAAGCTTGGTAGGCCTTCATATCATGTATTGCCGACTGATATAGGTCATATTGCACAGGATCTTTATCTTTAAGTGCACCAATCAAACGTTCCCTGGCAGCCATATTTGGCGCATCCGATATATCGGGATAGCGAGATGCAAAATATTCGCGTGGATCTAGTTGAATCTGTTCCCACGGCGGATTGCCCAGCACCACGTCGAAGCCGCCTCGATCCATGACGTCCGGGAACTCCAGCGGCCAATGGAAGGCCTTGGCCCGGCGGGCGGCCTGGGACGCATCGGCCATCGGATGCCGCGCCGCGCCCGCGCCGAGGGCGCGCCAGACATCATCGGTGACCGGAACGGAGCGCGTCGAGACACTGGCGGGCGCGCCGCCGGTCTTCGGCAGCAGGAAGGCGGCGACGTACAGGTCCGCCGCCGTTTGCAAGCGGAGAAAGGCCGGCCTCCTGCGCAGCTTCCCATACCGCGCCGCCCTGGCTCCGACCTGCTCGACGGTGTCCTCGGGCAGTTCGCGGAAGGCGGAGAAGGCCGCCGCCAGCGGCTTCATCGCAGGCATTGCCGCCCTGCCCGTTCCGAAGTCGATTGAACCCTGGCCCGTTTTGGCGTCGCGATTGGCCTTGAGGTAGTATCTGGCAGTAGGCTTGTCGTCGCCGGTCAGCGGCTTGTAAGCGGCGTCCGGGACGCCGTCCTCGAGGACCTTCCGGTCGAAGACGCCGAGCAGGGCATCGCCGCAACGGATCTGCGCGTCGAAGAAGCCGAGCGGGCGGCCCGGGTCGACCGTCTCGATCCAGAGCGCGACCTTGGCGAGCTCGACGGCCATGGGGTTGCGGTCGACGCCGTGGATGCAGCAGCGGGCCACGTCGCGGAGCGCATGGCGGAAGTCGGCGAGCGAGGGCGTGCCCTCGGCGCGGATGCGTGCGAGACGCGTGGCAATGCGCCGGGCGGCGGCCAGCAGGAAGTGTCCCGAGCCGCAGGCGGGGTCGATCACGGCGAGCTCGAGCAAAGCCTTCGCAGGGTCCTCGGTAGCGGCCTCGGCGCGGTCGAGCACGGGGTCGAGAGCGGTGTCGAGCAGCGACTGAACGAGGCTCTGCGGGGTATAGTAGGAGCCGGTGGTCTTGCGCTGATGGCCCTTCTTCTCGGAGAGGTCGGAGGCGAAGACGAGCGCGCGTCCGCCGTCGGCAAGCTGCGGCTGTAGCTCGAGGAGGGATTCGTAGACCGAGCCCAGCTCCTCGGTCTCCATCGCGCGCCAGTTGACCGGCACGATGCCGCTACGGCCGGAGAGCCAGGAGAGGCGATAGACGGCCTCCATGAAGGCGCTGTTGCGCAGGCGCGCGGATGCGAGACGCGGCAGTTGATCGGCGTCGAAGAGGTCGCCGAGGGCGGGAAGGGCGAGCGAGGCTTCGCCGTCGGCGAGCGCGCGGAAGACCACCTTCATGCCCTCGTAGCGGTCATGGCGGCTGTCCCAGGTCGAACCGCGCGCGCTTTGCGCCCTGAGGAGCGCGAGGCTGTAGCCTTCCGCATAGAGCCACCGCGCGGCCGCCCTGGAGCTGGCGGGATGGAGGAGGTCCCTGTCTTCGGCCACCATCAGGAAGATGAGGCGGTAGACGAGGCGGAGAAGCTCATTGAACCACGCCATCAGCGGCAGCTCCCCCGACCGAAGCCGGGCTGCGAGGCCGGGGTTCGCTTCGAGGAAACCCGAGCCGAGAACGCGCAGGGCGATCTCGACCTGCCCGGCCAGCCGGTCCCGCGCGGCCTCGCCTTCCCGCGCGCCGGTCTCGCGCCAGCGTTCGAGGGCGCAGTCGGCAGCGGGGCTGCCCGCCGAGCCGAAACGGGAGCGGTGGACGATGAGCCAGAGCGCGGCGAAGGAGGCGGCATCCTCGTTGGCGAAGATCTGGGCGAGATCGGCCTCGATATGGGCGGGCCGGGTGAGCGAGGCGTTGTCGCGGAGCAGCCGCAGATGGACGCCGTTGGTTGCGATGCCCCAGAGCGCGTCCTCCCGCTCGTTGAGATAGTCCTGAAGAGCAATGGCCGGGGAGCGCGACCGGTCGATCGAAAGGGTCGGGCTGCGCCGGTCGAGAGCCTCCGACGGGGGCACGACGACGACCGGCACCCGGCCCCCGGCGATCGAAGCGAGCAGCCCGGACGCATCGGCGAGATCGTCGAACCCGAAGGTCTCCCTCAGGAAGTCGAGCGCGAAGCGGCGGGTCGCCTCCGCCGAGGGGGTGTCAAGCCTGGCGAAGGCATCGAAGTGCGCCTGGCCCACACGGAAAGAGAGGGAAATCTCCTCCCTGATGGTGAGGCCCTTGCGGACCCCGTAACTGACTTCGTCCTGCTCGGGAGCCTCGCGGCGGTCGATCCTGGCGACCATCGCCGGCGCGATCAGATTGCCCTCCAGCGAAAGCGACGGCCAGGAGAACATGCCGCTATCCTGATTGCGCGCCACGGGTCAGCCCTCGCTCGGCACCAGGATGAAGAGGCCGATGACATCTGGGGGCTGCACGGCTTGCACGCTGACGCGCGACGCCGAACCCGCGGCAGCACGCAGCCGGGCATGGTCTTCGGCGAGCTCAGCGGCTCGCGCGCGGACGAACTCGGAGATCGGTCCGGCGAGGAGGCCGGGGAGGTTTTCCCGGGCGCCCGCGATCAACCGGCCCCGCGCTTGCGGCGCCAGATCGGCGGCGGCGGGCGTATCGAGGAGCGCACGCGCGGCATCGCCCGACGCGGCGACGGCGCGGTCGCGCAAGGCGACCAAGGCGGCTTCCTCGGCCAGCAGCAGGCGCTCCTTGCGGGCGTGGACGGTGAGCTTGAAGCGGAGGCGCAGAAGCACGATGCGGGTCACGCGATCCACGGCGGGGGTCGGCCACGCCCCCACCCGGCCGATCCCCAGGCCTGAGAGGGTCTCGGAATCGAGGGACGCCTCGACCAGCGCCTCCGCGAGGGTGGCGGTGAGAGGATGCGTCCGCGTGAGAAGCGAAGTCCCCGAGGGGGCCGGCTCGGACGGAGCGAGGCGCACGGTGTCCGACATGCCCTGCCGGGAGAGTCGCTGGCGCAGTCCGCCTTGCAGCGCGTGAACATGAGCCAGGAGGGCCGTCCGCCGCGATTCGAGCGGGACGCCGAAACGCGCCATGGCGCGCTCGACGAAAGTACGAGCAGCCTCGGGCGAGCCGAGAAAGCTCCTTGCCTTCTCCCACTCGGGAGCCACTTCCCGCGGCTTCATCGCGTTCTGGGCGAAGCGGGTACGGGAGCGCTTCTCCTTCTCGGCGACATCCCGCCAACGGCCCGCCATGAGGCGTGAGCCGTCATCGAGGCGCAGGTCGAGCGCCATCTGCTTCCTGTCGCCGCGCCGGAGCATCATCGAGGCCATCAAGGCATCGGTGACGGGGCCGCGTTCATCCGGGAGGGGTACGGTCACTCCGGTGGCCCTGCGGATATCCTCGGCCTTGCGCAGGATCACGTCGAGGACAGCGCCGTCGATGGCGCTGTCGGGCGAGAACATCATGATCGAACGGACGAGGCCGGCGGGCTGGCCGAAACGGTCGACGCGGCCCTCGCGCTGCTGATGGCGGGTCGGGTTCCAGGAAAGGTCGTAATGAACGACCGTGTCGAAAAGCTGCTGGAGGTTGATCCCCTCCGAGAGGCAGTCGGTGGCCACCAGGATACGCCGGGGCGCTTTGCCGTCTTGCCCGGCCGCCATATCGGCGACCCGGTTTCTCCGTTCGTCCGGCGTGAGCACCCCGGTGACGGACTCGACGCGGAGCTTCGGGAAGGCCTTCCGGAGGGCGCCGCAAACGTGCTCTGCGGTGGCGATGAACCTGCAGAAGACAACGGGGTTCGCGCCCTTCTTAAGGAGGGGTGCGAGGACGCCGATCAGGGCGTCGAGCTTCGGGTCGGGCTCTTTCGCCAACCGCCCGGCGTGCCGGAGAAGGCCGGACAGGACGGTATCGGCGCCGAACGCGGCGCTCGGCTCGAGATCGACGGCGTCCTCGTCATCGCCGTCCTCATCGTAGATCTGGGACTCGAGGCGGTCGGCTTCAGCGGACATGCGATTGCGAAGCGCGCTCAGGGCCGCGGCGGGAGACGAGCCGACGCAACGCATCAACGCCAGCGTCCCCCAGTAGGCCAGGCGGCGCGCGCGCCGGCCGGTTCCCGACCGGGAGACCACACCCAGGCAGTAATCGAGGACGGCATCCTGGAAATCGAGATGAGCCTTCGAAAGGTGATACGGCTCCTCGGTGGTTTCGTGCTTCGGGAAGGCGCGTTCCTCGCCCCACTCGCCCGACACCAGATCGATCCTGCGCCGCTGCACGAAGTGACGCGCCAGGCGCTCGCGGTAACGGGCGTCGTCGAAACTCAAGGATTCGAAGGACGGATCGATCAATGACAAGAGGCGCGAGAACGCCTGCTCATCGCCCGAGTGCGGCGTGGCGGTCAGCATGATGATGCGCCGCTCGGGATCGCGGGTGAGGCCTTTGAGCAGCGCGAACCGCTGCTGCCTGCCCTTGTGGGTGCCCACGCAGGCATGGGCCTCATCAACGATCACGAAATCGGGACAAGTCCGGGCAAAGCCCTCCCGGCGCTTCTCGGCCTTGATGTAGTCGAGGCTGACGACCGTAAAGGGGAATGCATCGAAGAGCGTCTGCGCCACGGGCAGGCGGCGCTCGAGCCGCGCGGCCGAACCCGCCGTCACGGCCACGGGGTCAATGCCGAAGCGGGACTTCAGCTCGATCACCCATTGCTCGACGAGGTGAGGCGGGCAGAGCACCGAGAAGGCATCGACCTCGCCGCGATCCAGGAGTTCCCGCAGAATGAGACCGGCTTCAATGGTCTTGCCGATACCCACGTCATCGGCAATCAGGAGACGAGGCACTTGCAGGCGAAGCGCCATCAGCAGCGGCACGAGTTGATAGGTCCTGGGCTCGAAGGCGAGCTGCGCCGCCGACCGGAAAGGCCCGGCCCCCCGACGGAGAGTCAGGCGAAGCGCGTCAGCGAGCAGGGCGGCTTTCGATTGGACGGTCGGACGAGCGTTTTCGGGCAGATCGAAGCGGGCGGGCGCTACGGGTTGGATTTCGAGCCGGGGATCGAGAAGAACGCTGTCGTTCTCGTTGCCGGAAAGGGGCCGCAGCGCGAGCAGGCCGTCGCGCGGGGGCGGCAAGGCAACCCATTCCCGGCCGCGGGCCCGGACAAGATCGCCTGGGGCAAACGAGACAGTCATCCGGTCAATCCCGCAAGGCGGCCATCAATTCGGCCGGCAGTCCTTCGGACGGGTCGGACGGCAGCTCGAAAAGAACCCATCCCCGGGCGTCCGCCTCGGCCCTCAGCGTCTCGGGGATGGCGCCGTCCTTGGCGGCAACGTAGTGGCTGCGCCAAGCGAAAGGGAAGGTGACATCGGCGAGGTCCAGGCGCGTCGTGTCCGGCGCGGGAACGCCCTGTTGGTCGAAGACCTCCGACCAGCCGCGCTGCGCAGCCGGGCCGTCCGGAGCAGACGCCAGCACGACCGTTCCGCGCGCCAGCTCGATCAACAGCCGCCTGACCTCGTTGCCGGTGCGGTCGATCATCTCGTGGTCGGGCTGATTGAAGTAGGAGAGCAGGCAGCGATAGCAGCCCCGCACGCAAGCCTTTTCATCGTCTTGCTTGAGAAGGCCGGGGTCACCGGCATCAACGGCGGCCTCGACCTCGTCGAAATGCATGAGCTCGAGCGCTTTCCTGGCGACCCGGTTCAGCGCATCCGGTTCCTCGATCAGGCGGCTCAGCACACCGGCGCCGCCCTCCGTCGCCTCATAGGCGAGGACAGCGCGCCGGTTGTCCCTGTCGGGCAAGGGCTCCCCGAGGATTTCGCCCTCCTCGAGCTGGAACTCGACCGCGATGCCCCGCAGGAGGGCATGCTGCAGCGTGACGATCGTCTTCGGGTCATAGCGACCGGGATCTTCGAACCGGAAGAGAAGGGCGTTCTTGCGATCCCGGACGATCGGGACGATCCGCACCGGCGGGACCTTGTCGGGCGGCGGGTCTTCCTGCGGGTCCTCGTCCTCGGTCTTGGCCCACCTTCCGGTGCGCGGGTCGATCAAGAAACCGAGCACGGTTTTGTTGCTGCGGCGCTTCAGGCCCTTGTTGATCCGACTGATATCCGCGCTGTTGGCGTATTGCAGCGTGAACAGGGTCGCACTCCCGGTTTGGAAGGAGGCCTCGATGACCTCGACGCGGCCATGCTTTCGCGGCCATGCGAACACGGTCTGAATCTCGAAGCCCTGACGAATGCGTTCCTCGTCATTGGCGGTGATGCGCTCGGCCGGCGCCGTTTCGACATTGTCGATCCTGAGCGTGCGTCTGACAGGCAACGCCGCGGCCATCAGGTCATGGCAGGCGTGACAGCGTTCGACCTCATCATCGTGCGCCGCCCCACAGTTGGAGCAGATCGCGAGGTCCTTCGTCGCCAGCTCCTGACCGTCGCCGGTCCGGACCTCGGGAGGGAGTTTCGCCTTGACGACGCGATAGGCACGGCCCTCATGGTAGATGAGGCTGCGAGGACCGAACTCGGAGATGGCAAGAAAGCGGGCGCGCTGCAGGAAGGAACCGGACTTGCCCTCGCCCGGAACGAAGGCGTAGAGGGGCAACCGGGGGAAATTGTAGCCGGGCAGGAAACCTTCGGTCGCGAGGTAGCGGTACGAGTAGAAGTCCGAGCTGTTGGCCGCCTTGCCCTGTTCGAGAATGGCGAGCTGGTCCGTGGCCTGCATCTGCGCCGCCTTGATCTTGCGCCGGTCCGCTTTGGACAGGCCCGGCACTTGCGACTGGCTGTTGGCCTCGATCAATTGGGTGCGCGCGGAGTGATAGAGTTCGCGCCATCGTCCGAAGGCGTTGTCGAATTCGGACGGCGCGTGAGCGGCAACCTCCTTCACAAAGTCGGCAGGGTCACCCATCCAGACCGGCAAGCGGCCGTCCTGCGATGAGAGGATCCGGTCGAGGACACGACGCAGCGGGGCGCACGCCTTTTCGATCAGACCGGGAGCCCGGACGACCTTGCGGATCTCGTCCTTGAGGGGATAGCCCGGTTTCTTGAGGTCGAGGATCTTGGGGATGTCCGGCGAGAGAGCCAACCCGGCCACGGCAAGCCAGATCGCCTGGAGATGCGAAGTGACGAGGTTCTTGTTGGTGATGTCGAGCGCCGGGGGGCGAACCGCGCCGGCCACCATGTCGATGCGCCGCTCGAAGAAATACTGGTCATGCGGCGACTGGGCCGCGCAGTAGGTGAAGATGGCCGCCGCCTGGCCTGATCGCCCCGCACGGCCGGCGCGCTGCGCGTAGTTGGCGGGGGTCGGCGGAACATTGCGGAGATAGACCGCATTCAGCGCCGAGATATCGACCCCCAACTCCATGGTGGGCGTGCAGAACAGGGCCGGGAGAAGCTGTTTCGACTCTCCGCCGGCCTTGATTTCGGCTTCGTACTCGGCGATACGCTTTTGATCGTCGTCTTCGAAGCGGAAACGCCATTCCCGCCACTCCCGCTGCTTCTGGGTCACCTGGGCCGTATGCTCGCGGCTCTCCATCCCGAACAACGCGCTGGAGTTCTGCGCGAGACCAGCGGCAATGCGGGAATAGAGGCCGTGGAAGTAAGGGTTGCCGACAGCGGCCTGATTTCGAACGGCTTCACCGGGAACGAGACGGACGGCCGAGGGCGACAGCCGCCAGCCCCTGCGGCCGCCCTCACTTTCAGCCAAAGTGACAAGACCTTCATCAGCCAGCATGCCGAGAAGGCGTTCGACGAAGGCAAGGTAGCTTTCGCCGTCCAGCTTGATTCCGATGACGCTCTCACGGTTGAGGAGGGACGCGATGCGTGACCGCGGCCCCGCTCGGAGGACCATCCGTTCTTCACGCAACGCGGTTTCTTTCCTGCCGTGGTATTCCACGTACAGGGTAGTGCGCTCCCGCACCGTTTCCTTGCCGTCGATCGCCCAGGGAGCCAGCAGAAGCGAACGCGACCTCTGGGCAACGGTATCGAGAACAGCCAGTTCGAGCGCCTCGGTGCCGACAGCCAAGCCTTCGAGCATGGCCTCCAGCAGCGCTCTGATCGCTTTCTTGCGAGCGTCGTGATCCAAGGAGCCGAGCTGAGGCAAAATGGCCGCGAGCCTATCCACGTCCGCGGCGATGTCATCGAGCCCCACGAAATCGACCTCGATCAGCTTCAGCACGGACAGGCTCGGATTGGTGAAGCGCCAACCCCGGCGCAGATCGGTCCAGACGCGATGGGCGAGAACCTTGGCCAACGCACGCTGGGCATCGCTGCGAATCACGGCCCCGGCCTCGGGGTTCAGCATCCACTCCGTACGAAGCGGCCTATTCGCGGCCGTAAAACCCAACGCCCTCTGAACCCGCAAGCCGAACTCGTCATCCCGCAAGCCCTCGTCGCCGACATCGAGAACGGCGCGCAGAATGGCTCCGCGCAGGAGGCTCACGAAGAGGAAATCGTTGAAATGCCCCGCTTGAAGCGCGGCGTCCTGGCGATTGTCGGTGAAGCCGAGGAGCTTGCGCTTGTCCTCGGGAACGGCGTGGCCGGGTTGGTTCAACCATTCGAGAGCGCTGGAAACGACAAGCGTCGTGGCCGAGCTTCGGCCCTCGGCGGTGAGGCCCGCAAGCTTGTTGCGCTCGCGCATGCTTCCGGGCGGCTCGTGAAGACAACAAGCGCAGAAGGCGAACTTGCCGGGGATGAACCAGAACGGCTCACCGTCATGGGCAGCAAGGCCGCTGTCCGCGACTTTCACCAGCGCCGGAACCTTCTTCTTACGGTACGAACGAAGCCTGAGCAAACCCCGGTGCTCTTCCGTCCAGCCTTCCGGAAAACTCTCGATTGAGCCGTCGAAGCGATAGTCCGGGTCAGCGAGCCCGGCCGGCGTCAGGTACCCGGCGACCTCGGTGTGGTCGTCGCTGTCGACGGGAGTGTCATCGATGTTGCGCGGCAGGTAGCGAGAGCCCTCTTCCCGCTCCGTTCTCGTCACCACGTAATACTCCTGACCGCATTCACGGCAGAAGCGGATGGAGTAGAGCCGGGTACCCGGAGCATCCGGGTCCTCGATCTGCCCCTCCAGCAGCACCCTACGCGGCTTTGAACGCAGTGTGGTGTAGACCTCACCCGCACCGGCAATGAAGCGATGGAGCTTGAAGGCCAGGAAGGCGTCCTCGCCCGTGCCGCCGCGGTCCTTTTCGGGGAGACTGACCCGGGTCAGGAAGCTCTCCAGGACGCGGCGGCAGCGTTCCGTGCCGGCACCGCCGGCTTCAGCAAGCAGCCTGGCGGCGTCGCCGAAGGGCATCGGCCGGCGCCGCTTCAAGACCTGGCCATCGTCGAGGCCGAGCGCGAGCTCCGCCCAGACCGCAAGCGGGTGCGTGCGCAGGCCGGCGTCGGTCAGCCGATCGGGAAGATCAGCGGCGAGCACCGCCTGGAGCTGTGGCTCCACGTCCGTGATTTTGAGTTGGTCGTCCGTGGCACGGCGAAGCGACTCGTCGATCACGGCATCCGGGCCCATTTGTGCCCCAAACAGACGCGAGGCCACTTCCGAAACCGCCTCGGCCTTGCTGTCAGCGATGTCGCCGCCGGCCATCGTGGCGGAGGTCCCGATACAGATGGGCGCCTTGTCCGGCGTGCAGCGATCCCGCAGCCGCCGGACCAGAATGGCGACATCTGCACCCTGGCGGCCACGGTAGGTATGCAGCTCGTCGAGGACGATGAACTCAAGGCCGGCGGCGTTGGCAATGACCTGGGAATCGACGTCATCCTGCCGAGTCAGAAGAAGCTCGGCCATCATGAAGTTGGTCAGGAGAACATCGGGAGGATGGTCCGCAATTCGCCGGCGGTCTTCCCGGCTTTCCTGCCCGGTGTAGCGCCGGACGACCGGCTTGAGGTTTTCCGGCAAGCCCGACTGGTCGATGAACTTGTCAATTTCCTTGATCTGGCTGTTGGCGAGCGCGTTCATGGGGTAAACGATGATCGCGCGTGTTCCCGGCGAGTGACCGGCCTTGCGGGCCCGGATGACGGCATCGACGATCGGGACAAAGAAGCAGAGGGATTTGCCCGACCCTGTTCCCGTCGTCACCACGTAACTCTGGCCGGCGCAGGCCTTGGCGATGGCCTGTGCCTGGTGCCTGTAAAACCTGATTGGGGTCGATCCGAAACGGAAGACTTGAGCCGTCTCCAGACAAAGGTCGCCGGAGCCAACAAGATCTTCGGCCGTCGGCCCCTCTTCGTAGTGCGGGTTCAGAGAAAGAAGGGCGTCCGGCCAGAAGCGGCCTGCGGCATATTCGCTTTCGATCTCATCATGCAGATCGTCCGCCCTAATCCTGCTGAAAGAGCGAGAGAAATTTTCGTAACTTTCAACGATGTGGCGATCAAACTGGAAGGCCTTCATGTGTCGTGCCGCATCTCCGCCCCTGAATTATGATTCCGGATCATCAGCGTTCTCTCTCGTTCAGAAACATGATCCGTGCGCCGACCTGGGCATTCCAAGCGGCCAAGGCATGCCAGTCCTCTTCGGCGGTTGCTGGAGAGCGATCGTCTCGCGGAGGGATCGGCGAGGGCGCAGCCGCAGGAATCTTCCGTGCTTCCACTCGGAGGTTCGATTCCAGTTTAGGCCAAGTGCTCCGAGCAGCGAGCGGATGAAGAGGTTATCCATCGGCGATTGCGACGTTCTTGCCTTGGGTTCGCTGTTTCGGCAACACAGGCGGCGGGGAGGACATTCCATCGAGAGCAGAAATAGCACCCGACTCGCGGCTTAGCGTTCGAGGATGAGGGCGCCGGCCATGGCTCCGGCGGCGCAGATGCTTGCGATGCCGAACTGGGCGTTGCGGCGGGCCATTTCGCAGGCCAGGACGGTGACGATGCGGCCGCCGGTGGCGGACCAGGGATGCCCGACGCGAAAGATCGGGAACCTGAAATCACAAGATCCTTTATCATCGACTACGGGGATGTCGTCCTGCCGGCGTTCGTCAGCGGCCCATGGAGAAAACCGCTGAACGTGTCTGTGTGCAGGTTCGGCGCGGCCGGCGGAACCGTGGCGAGGCGACGTACACCGGCCGGATTGATATTCGGGACATGAGGCGCACGCGATGCATCCGCTGATCGAAAATCACCGCACCAAAATTCTCGACCTCGCTGATCGCCATGGCGTCCGCGACGTGCGGGTTTTCGGGTCCATGGCCAGGGGTGACGCCGACGATGCGAGTGATGTCGATCTGTTGGTTTCACTGTCTCCCGAGCGGACGGGCCTCGCGCTCGGCGCCCTGTTGATGGATGTACAGGGTCTCCTCAACCGCCGGGTAGAAGTGGTGACCGAAAACAGTCTCCACCCCGAGATACGCGACCGCATACTGAAAGAAGCGCAAACGCTGTGAAGCCGGGCACGGGGTCCGACCGGTTGCTCTTGGGACATATTCGCCAGTGTATCGAGCGCATTCAGGAGTACACCGGGGGAGATCGAACAAGGTTTTGCGACTCACACCTGGTGCAGGATGCGGTCGTGCGCAATCTGCAAACACTTGCCGAGTCGACACAGCGGCTGAGCGGTCCGCTCAAAGCAACAGAGCCTGCCGTTCCATGGAGTGCGATCTCCGGCTTCCGCAATGTATTGGCGCACAACTATCTCGGGATCGATTTGGCGGTCGTCTGGAGCGTAGTCGAAAAGGACCTGCCGGAGTTGGGCGCCGCGACAGAGCGGATGTCGCGGGCAATCTCCTCTACCGGAGATTGGCCCTGAGCGATCGGGTTGCATGGCACATCGTTCAAAGCATTCTACTTAACCAAGTGCCGTTCACCTTCATGATTCGATCTTCCAGCGATGCCGGGTGAGAATCCGGCCGTTCGCGGACGGCGAACAGGGAGGGAGTCCACTGCTCGCTAGCGCTCCAGGATGAGGGCGCCGGCCATGGCTCCGGCGGCGCAGATGCTTGCTAGGCCGAACTGGGCGTTGCGGCGGGCCATCTCGCAGGCCAGGGCGGTGACGATGCGGCCGCCGGTGGCGGACCAGGGATGCCCGACGGCGATGGAGCCGCCGGATACGTTGACGCGGCTCCAGTCCACGGCGCCGGTCGGAGCCGCCTGCCAGCCCTGTTCCCAGGCCATGACGTTGGTCAGGACCTGGGCGGCGAAGGCCTCGTGAATCTCGATCAGGTCGATCTGCGCGAGGCGCAGGCCGCTTCGCTCGAGAAGGCGCGGCACCACGATGCCGGGGGCCATCAGCAAGCCCTCACCCGGATCGATGGCGCCGTACCGCATGGCGCGGACGAAGGCAAGCGGCTCGCGGCCCTCCGACGCCGCGCGGTCCTCGCTCATCAACAACACGGCCGAAGCGCCATCGGTGACCGGCGAGGCGTTACCGGCCGTGACCGTGCCGCGCGGGTCGAAGGCGGGCTTCAGGTTGGCCAGGGCTTCCATCGACGTGCCGGTTCGCGGACCCGTGTCGTGCTCGACGCCTTCGAGAGGAAAGATCTGCTCGCCGAGCCGCTCGCGGGCAGCGACGGCGTTGCGGTGGCTGGCCAGCGCGACTTCGTCCTGACGTTCCCGCGAGACACCCCACTGCTTGCAGGTGATCTCCATGTGCTCGCCCATCGACAGTCCGGTGGACGGTTCCCGGAAGGTTGCGGGGTCGGCATGGGACAACGAATCCACTCCGCCGGCGATGCCGGCTTCGATGCGGCCGGAAGCAATGCCTTCTGTGATGGCCGTGATGGTGCGCAAACCGGTGATGCAGTAGGAGGACATCGTCTGCGCTTCGATCGCCCTCGGCAGTCCCGCTTCCAGAACGATCTCGCGGGCCAGATTGGGCCTGCCCGGCTCTGGGACGACGGCTCCGAAGGCGATGGCGTCGATCGAGGCGGCATCGACTTCGTGCTTTTCGAGCAACCCCGTGACGGCGCGAGCCGCCAATTTCAAGGGACCCAGGCGCTTGAAGGCCTTGCCGGCCTTCACGAAGGGAGTCCGGCCGCCCGCGACGACGGCAACCCGATTGCCCATGATCTCACCTCCAGCTTTCAGTACGAACGCTTTTGCGTTCAACGTCCGGGTTCTCGCGACCCGTTTCACCGCGCCCCGATCATTATCGCGGACCATTGACCGCCGGATACGGCCGGCGCGGCGCGCACAACCACAACCTCCGTCCACGCCTGGGGGAGCGAATCGCACCAAAGCCCCTTGCGGTTCGCGCAGGCGCGCATGGTGGAGGGTGTGGAGGCGGCGCCCGGTTCGCAGGTAAAGCCTGGCGATGATGCGGGCAAGTTTTTCCTTCGCAGCCCGCGCTCCCAGGACGACGGCTTGTGGTAGCATCCTGATTGGGAATCCGGGCGGGACGAGAAACCACGATCGACCGACGCCAACGGATCCACGTGAGTCCAAGCGGCCTCCGTTTGAGCAGTCCGTAAAAACGTGGACGCCAACCAAGTTTCGCCCCGCGTCGAGGGAGGCCGCCGTCGGACGCTCAAGTGAGGAGGGAGAGCGATGAGCCTGATGGTCGCTGAGGTTTACGATGCGCTGATCGAAGCCGGAACTTCCGAACAGAAGGCCAAAGCGGCGGCGGGCGCGATTCCGGTTGGCGGCGAGATTGCAACGAAGGAGGACTTGAGGGAACTCCGGGACGAACTGGGCGAGCGCATCGAGCAGGTGA
Source organism: Bryobacterales bacterium (assembly GCA_026713545.1). GTDB lineage: Bacteria > Acidobacteriota > Terriglobia > Bryobacterales > UBA6623 > JAPPLB01. The sequence continues at coordinate 42,878 of JAPOOG010000121.1, read as the reverse complement.
AGCATGAGTTGGGCGAGCGGATCGGGAAGTTGGAGCGCGATATGGGCGAGCGGTTCGGGAAGTTGGAGCGCGATATGGCGGTTCTCAAGTTCGCGTATGGACCGGTTATCCTCGCGCTGCTCGTCAAGATCGCCTTCTTCCCGTGAGGAAAACGCCCCGCGGGCGCGGAGGTGATCGGATGATGCGGGCAGGTTTTTCCTTCGCCCGCTCGTGGACCATACAAACGGGAAACAGCCGTACCGGCGTCAACGCCGCTTGATCAGGAGGATGGTTCAGGTCAGTTTTTTCTTCGCAGCCCGCGCTCCCAGGGCGGCGGCTACAAACGGATGCCTCGCGAGCGGGCCCGCAGCTTCATGGTCACGTCCATCTCGCGGCCCTCGCGAACGATCGTCAGCTTGACCGTATCGCCTCCCGCCTTGAGCGAGAGCGCCTGCGACATGACGCGCCGATGGGTCACGCGGCGCCCATCCACGGCAACGATCAGATCCCCGCCGACGGGAATGCGGTAGTTCGACACGATCACCTCGCGGTCGGCCCCGCGCAGTCCGGCTTCCGCAGCGGCCGAACCGCGGTTCACGTCGACGATCAGGAAGCCCGGCTGATCGGCCAGCTCGAGAGCGTTGGAAAGGCGAGTGGGCAGATAGAGCGAACGAAGCCCCAATGGCTCGGCGGGCCGCGACGAACCGTCGGACAAGACGAACTGCAACAGCGGCTTGACGCGGCTGATCGGCATCGCGAATCCGATTCCGATATTGCCTCCGGGGCCGTAGATCGCGGTGTTCACACCGATCACATGGCCGCTGCTGTCGAGCAGCGGGCCTCCGCTGTTGCCCGGATTGATTGCCGCGTCGGTCTGAATCATGTCCTCGAGCAGGGAGTCGTTGTCTCGAATCGTACGCCCCAGCGAGCTGATCACGCCCGTCGTCAAGGTGCCTTCGAGCCCGAACGGGTTGCCGATCGCCAACACCTTCTGGCCCACCTTGAGGTTCTCGGAATCACCGATCGTCAGGTACGGAATCTCCTTATCGGGCTCGATGCGAATCAGCGCCAGATCGCTCGCCTCGTCGAAGGCGAGGAGCTCGGCGTCATAACTCGCTTCGTCATGCAGAAGGGTGACCCGGATCTTCGACCCGCCCTTGATGACGTGATGGTTCGTCAGGATCCGGCCCTGGTCATCGATCAGGAAACCCGAACCCGACTCACTCGAGGGATACACATCGAAGAACCAGTTCTGGCGCAGCACCGTGCTGGTGACGTTCACGGTGGCGCTGGCCGCCCGGTTGTAGATGTCGATATCCGCCAGTTCTTCCTGGGTCAAGCCGCTGGATTGGGCTTCGGTCCAGAACGGATCGGCCGGTGGAAGCAGCGGCGCCTCAGGGGCCAGCCAACGCGGCGAAGTCGTCCACAACACGAAGGCCGCCGACATCAGGGCGGCGAGCCAGAAAGGTCTCCATCCGATCTGCCGTCTCATGACGCTTCCCGTTTCAACCGTTCGTATACATCGCGGACTTGGGCGTCGGTTTCAGCAAAGCCGCCCGAGGTGTCGATGATGAAATCGGCGAAAGCGCGTTTCTTCTCGATCGACAGTTGGCGCGCCAAGCGGTCGCGGGCTGCCTGCTCCGTCCCGCCGCGCTCGATGAATCGCCGCACCTGCATTTCCGGCGGGCAAACCGTGACGATCAGCCGGTCGTAGCGCTTGTAACTGCCGCTCTCAATCATGATAGCCGCCTCGACCACCCCGATTCCGTGCGGATCGTCCCGCTCGAGAGCCTCGTAAAAAGCCTGCTGCCGCCTGAAGACGTGCGGGTGGACGAGCGAGTTCAACCTCGCCAGCTTCGCGTCATCCGGGAAGACCACCGCCCCCAGCAACTTGCGATCGATTTCGCCCCCGGCGCCGAGAACCCCCTCGCCAAACTCGGAGACGACACCGTCGTAGGCTTCAGTGCCCCGGCGCAGGACCTCGTGACCGAGCGTATCCGCCTGGATGACATGGCAGCCCAACTCCGCCAAACGAGCCGACACGTAGCTCTTGCCCGTCGCCAAGCCGCCCGTCAAGCCCACTTTGAGCATCGGTTGATGATAACCCGGGAAAGGCAGTGGTTAGTTGTCAGTTGTTAGTTGTTAGTGAAAAACAGAAAAGGCCGTGATTCGTGTATGCTCCGCTCGTCCTGACGGCCCTCTCACGCTCTTCGCCTCGCCACGCGGCGTGAAATACAGGCTAACGGAGTTGCCGTGCCAGGACTTGACAGGTCACACCCTATCAGACAGCCTGTCGTGGAAGTCGCACGGGCGGCGTTACGCGCCCTCGGCCGATTGCGCAACGCGTGGCCGCTTCAGATGCGGGCAGGATGCCCGCGCTCCCAGGATAGCGCGCCTGCCACGTGACTTTTGTCACGGGCCGCCAAGCGCCGTTCTGTATACTGGGGCGGATTCGTTTCGGAACGTCAGACTCTTGTACTTGACATCCGCATTGCCCCTCTTTGGATGCGGTTTCCGGCTTGGAGAAAGGCAGAAGGCAGGCGGACATTGAAGAATCTCCTGAGATCGGCTGGTTGGACGGTGCTGGTGATGATGGGAGTCTGGGCCGTCCGGTCCCATGCGGCGGACCCCTTGCCGGCTTCGCTGCGCGAGCCCTTTCGCCCGGATGAGCACACCGTGGCGCTGTATCACTTCGACGAGGGGCAGGGCGCCCAGACGCGGGACGCCATGGGCGATCCCGCCCTGACCCTGAGAGCCCATAAAGATTTCCTGTGGGGGGAACGCCCGGGCTTCGGCTCCACGGCCCGGTTCGAAGTGCGGGAGGACGACGCCAACCTGTTGATCGGCCCGGTCAACAACGACAAACTGGAGCTGCGCACCTGCGAGCGAGCGTGGACGGTGGAAGCCTGGGTGCGTTACCGGGGATTCGCCCTCAGCGGTATCCAACTGGATCACCCCGCCACCTACCGCCCGCGCGGTTCAGGAACCGCAGGCCCCTTCGCGAAAATCTGCGGCACCGACGACGAAGGATTCGGCTTGATCCATGGGGTGCGAGGCGGCTGGGACTTCAGCTTGCACTCCTGGCTGGAGATATGGCCGGTGAAGCCGGGTCTGCTGCCGGCGTCGCGGTTTACCGGATCGCAGAAGCGCGCGCCGGACAGCGACGTCCTGGTCTACCCGGGACGAAGAAGAGCCGATTACGGAACCGTCATGCATGAGGCCGCGATTCAGGATGAGGAATGGCACCACGTGGCCTGGCAGTTCCGCTACGAAGACCAGACGCACTATTTCTTCCTGGACGGGAAGCTGATCTGGAAGGGCACGCCGCCGCGGCGGGGGAAGAACGACGCCGAGCGGAACGATCTTCCCTTCGTGGTCGGGGGGATCCTCAATTCACGCGAGCCTCCCTACCACATCAAGACGTACGACTTCGAAGGGGAGATCGATGAACTTCGCATCTCGAGCGTGATGCGCTACCCGGCCGCCGAGGAACTGACGGTCGTGGAACGGCTGCTTCCCGAAGCCGGACTGCATGCCCCTTATGAGGTGAGGTTCTCGACCGATGCGGCCGAGGGGGCCGTTCGCTGGGAGCTGGCCGGAGAGTTGCCGGATGGACTTCGCTTTGAGGGGCGGCAAGGAACGATCGAAGGCACTCCGACCGAACCGGCCCAGGAACGGGCGTTCACCCTGCGAGCGACGGATGACGCCGGCCACAGCGACGAGCACACCTTCGCCCTGACCGTACCGGAAGGCGAAGTGGCCACGTCTTCGCTCCCTCTGGCCTTCCGGGGAAGCCCGTATCGAGAGGTTCTCAAAACCCGCCATATGGTGGCGCCGGTGCGTTGGCGGACGACGCAGGGAACGTTGCCGGCGGGGATCTCACTGAACCGCGAGAACGGGGAACTCAGCGGCACGGCCACTACTCCGGAGCTGCAACGGATTCAGCTCGAGGCCACCGATGCCGCGGGACAGAGGGCCTCGCGCGCATTCCGGTTGAAGGTCGTCGATGAAGGGCTCCGCCGGCTGGGCCCCGACAAGCACACCGTGGCCTTGTGGGACTGGCAAGGCCCCAGCGGAAGGTTCATTCCGGACGTCATGGGCGATTCGGAACTGACTCTGACCTGGGTCAACAGCAAAGGCGACACGCGAGTGGAGACCCCTGGATGGGGGAGGTATCCCCATTTCATCGGCGGCGGGGAAGGGGGGTTCATCGGACCCCAGTGGAACGACAAGGTGGACCTGAAGACCATCGAGAAGGAATGGACGGTGGAAGCGTGGGTGCGTCCGGGCGGCCCGATCAACAAGTACGGGCAGGAATTCCACTACGGGCACGTCTGCGGCACCTACGACAACACGGAGAGAGGCGTTTGGGAACTGTACCTGTCCGACCGAGGCTCACCCGACGGCAGCATGGCTCCGGGCGTGCACTTCCTGGGAGCGGAACCGGAGCAGGCCCTGAAAGACCTGCACCCCTACAGCCGTCCGGCGGGCATCGCGGCGGACCCCGAATGGGTGGGGATCCACGACACCGCCTGGCACCACGTCGCCTGGCAGTACTCCCATGAGGAAGACCTGCACCAACTCTTCCTCGACGGCACACTGATCTGGGAAATGAAAAGCCCGGACGGACGCAGGCTGGTCAACAATCGCCGCCACATCGCCCAGTTCTCGGTGGGCAGCCGACTGGCCGGCCGCGCCCGCTACGGGGGCAAATTCAACTGGTTGGGACCGGGGAACTTCTTCGGGCAGATCGGCGAAATCCGGATCTCCCGGATCCGCCGGTATTGAAGCGCACTGTACTGCAGATGGGTGAATGGCGCGCCCGGCCGTTATGTGCGTGTGTATTATCTCTGGCGACCGAATCTACCCGACGAGGCCGACAACCACGTGCTCGAGCTGGCCGTGGCCGGCGGCGCTCAAGCGATCGTCACCCACAATCGGCGAGACTTCGAGCGCAGGGAGCTGCACTTTCCGGAGACGCGCGTCGTGACACCCGGTGAACTGATCCCGGAGGAATAACAGATGTCGACGCTGACCATCCGTCTACCCAAAGACACCCACCATCGATTGAAGGAACTCGCCCGGAGCCGCGGTGTCAGCCTGAACAAGCTGATGGAGGAACTCTCGACCATCGCGGTGACCCAGCACGACACCGAGGCGAGGTTTCGCGCAATGGCAGCCCGCGGGTCGGTGAAAGCAGGGCTCGCCGTCCTCGACCAACTCGACGATGCGCTCGGCAAGGTCGAAGGTCGTGAAACCTGACGGCGCGGCTGCTTCACGATGCCGTCCTCAAAAATAAGAGGAAAGGCAGACGGGCGCAGAAAACAAAAGGGGTGAATGGCGCGCCCGGCAGGACTCGAACCTGCGGCCTTCTGCTCCGGAGGCAGACACTCTATCCAGCTGAGCTACGGGCGCCTTGGGGTATGCCTTATTCTCGTCAGCGCTTTGCGCAACGTCAACAAAAGGCCGTGATTCGTGTCTCGTGTCTCGTGTCTCGTGATTCGTGAAAACCATTGACGCGGGCCTGGTTTGCTCCAGGAAGAAATGTCTGACGGCCGGTGAACCGTAAAGGTCGTGTTTCGTGTCTCGTGAAACCCAAAAAGCCGTGATTCATGAAGAACCATACAGGCCGTGTTGCCGACGCCCAGCGGCTCGCGCCTCGTCCTGACGGTGCTCTCACGCACTTCGCCTCGCCGCGTGGTAAGAAATGCAGGCCAGCTGGAGCGACAGTTCCCGGGCGGGGTTCAAACCCGCTGGGAGATAGCGCCCTTCCACAGCTCACTGAAAAATCCAGGCTAAGCCCAAGGCATGATGACTCGAATGCTATTGATTTGGATCTTGTTACTCGCTATGTTTGGAGCGGTCTCGTCTCAGGAGCGAAAGATACCCGAGCGCACAATGGCCGTCACGATTGACGACCTGCCCTTCGTCAAGACAACTGAGACCGTGGTCCTGACAAGAGCGCAACGGACGACGAAAGCGATTCTGCGTTCGCTCGGAGAACACAAAGTCCCCGCCATTGGTTTCGTGGTCGAGTCCAGGTTGCATGCCACAAGCGAGGTCGATCAGCGCATCGCTTTGTTGCAGCGGTGGGTGGATGCCGGAGTGACATTGGGCAACCACACCTATTCCCATCAGGATTTCAACGACCTGACTATCGACGAGTTCCAGGACGAGATCATAAAGGGTGAAGTCATCACACGTCGCCTGATGGAGCCACATAATCCTTATCAGCTCTACTTTCGGCATCCGATGAACCATACGGGCGACACGAGGTGTAAAAAGGAAGCGATTGAAAAATTCCTTGCCGCGCGGGGATATCGGATCGCAAAACACACAATCGAAAACAGCGACTTCATCTTCAATGTGCCGTATGTGCAGGCCAAGCAAAACGGCGATTCTGCCTTGGCAGAACGGCTGCGCGAGTCCTACATGGCTTACAACCTTGCCGTGACCAATTTCGCCGAGCGCATCTCAGTGGAAATATTCGGGAGGGAAGTTGCACAGACACTGCTTATCCACACAAACGACATCAACGCCGATTGTTTGGACATCATGTTGACCAACTGGAAAGAGCGCGGGTATCGCTTCATTACGCTCGATGAAGCGATGACGGACCCAGTCTATGCAACCGAAGACACATTGGTGACAACCCACGGGCCAACCTGGTTGTTTCGATGGATGAAGAGCATTGGTAATAACATCAGCTTCCGAGGCGATCCCGAGCCACCGCAATGGGTAACGGATTTGTACTGGGCCACTCGTCGAGCGGATCGTTAGTCCCGGCAGTCGAAGAAGCGGTCAAGTTGGCGATAGGGAGCAAACTCATGAACCAGATCGACTCGATTCATCCCGGAGAACACTTGGCGGAAATTCTCGACGAGCTCGGTATCAGCCAATATCGTCTGGCGAAAGCGATCGGTGTTCCACCCGCGCCGCATCAACGAGATCGTCCACGGACGCCGGTCGATCACGGCGGATACGGCGCTGCGTATCGGGCAGGCCCTGACCTGCATTTCTCACTACATGACGTCCGAAGCACGCGATAACAAGGCCGTGATTCGTGATTCGTGAAAACCATTGGCGGGCACTTGGTTCGCTCCAGGAAGAAATGTCTGACGGCCCTCTCACATACTTCGCCTCGCCGCGTGGTGAGAAATACAGGCTTAGGCCACCGCTTCGCCAAGGCTGGTGTCCAGCAACCTGACGAACTCATCGACATCGCTCCCGGCGATGTTCAGCGGCGGGCAGACCCGGATCACGTTGCCGTAGAGCCCGCCCTTGCCGATCAGCAGCCCGTTGCGGCGCGCGGCCTCCAGCACCTCCATGGTTTCGTCGGGGGCCGGCTGCTTCGTCTCGCGATCTTTGACGAGCTCCAGCGCCTGCATCAAGCCCATGCCGCGCACGTCCCCGATGAGGGGGTGTTTCCGCCGCAGCTCCTCCAGCCGCGCCCGCAGATAGGCTCCCACCTCTTCGCTGTTCGTGAGCAGATCCTGCTCCCGCACATAGTCGATCACGGCCGAGGCCGCGACGGCGGAAATCGGGCTGCCGCCGAACGTCGACAGCGTGAGAAACCGCATCGAATCCGCCACCTCGGGCCGAGCCACGGTCAGGCCCAGGGGCAGGCCGTTCGCGATCCCCTTGGCGGCCGTCATGACGTCGGGCACCACATCGTACTGCTCGATGCCGAACCAGCGGCCCCCCGTCCGGCCCCAGCCGGTCTGCACCTCGTCACTGATGAAGATGCCGCCGTAGCGTTTCACGATCTCATCGACGATCGAGAAGTACTCCTTCGGCGGAGTGATGAAGCCCCCGCTGCCCTGGATCGGTTCGGCGATAAAGCCCGCGATCTGTCCGGTCGTCGTGGTCTGGATCACGTTCTCGACGTCGTGGGCGCATTTGACTTCGCAGGACGGGTACGACAACCCGAACGGACAGCGGTAGCAATAGGCGTTGTGGGCATGGACCACGCCCGGCTGCGGCGCCGTGCTGCCGCGCCAGATACCCTGCCCCGCCAACGTCGTCCCGAGCGCCGTCCGGCCGTGATAGCCGTGCCGCAGCGCGACGATCTCGCTGCGTCCCGTGTAGCAGCGGGCCAGCATGATCGCCGTTTCGTTGGCCTCGGTTCCGCTATTGGTAAAGAACGACCGGGTCAGCGCGCCGCCGGGCGTCAGCGACGCCACGGTCTCGGCCAGCGCCGCCTGCGGCTCGGTCGCATAGAGCGTCGAGACATGGTGCAGCGTGTCGGCCTGCTCGTGGACCTTGGCGCGCACCTTGTCATTGAGGTGCCCCACGCTGATCGTGGCGATCCCGCCGAAGAAGTCCAGATACTGCCGCCCGTCGGCGTCCCAGACGTACTGATCCTTGGCCCGGCTGATGACCAGCCGCTCCTTGAAGTAGTGCGCGACCGCCGGGAACAAATATCTCTCGGAAGCCAGTATGATCTCGTCCCGCGTCATGAACCCATTATCCCGTGCGGAGTCCGCGGGCCGGCGCGCCAAGATCCCGTCCCCGGGAACACGTCCGACCCAGTCGACCCGTCCAGCCGCTCAGTCCATGAAGACGGTCAGAGGGAGAGGGCCCGCCGCTTGAAGCGCCCGTACAATGGGTTCGTGGAAGCTCGGTTCGACATTGTGGGCGTGGGCCTGAACGCCACCGACACCGTACTGATGGTGTCGCGGTTTCCGCCGCACGGCGGCAAGACGCCCTTCACCAGGGAAGTCCTCAGCCCGGGCGGGCAGGTGGCGAGCGCCATCGCCACTTGCCAAGCCCTCGGCTTGCGGACGAAATACATCGGGTCGATCGGCGACGACGAGCGCGGGCGGATTCAACTCGAAAGCCTCAAGTCGAGCGGGATCGACCTGGAGCACCTGCAAGTGAGAAGGGGTTGCGCCAACCAGTCAGCTTACATCGTCGTGGACGAAGAGACCGGGGAGCGCACCATCTTCTGGCGCCGGGACGACTGCCTGCGGATCGATCCGGATCAGATCGACGAAGACCAAATCACCTGCGCCCGGTTGCTCCACATCGACGGTCACGATACGCCGGCGGTCGAGCGAGCCGCGTCCATCGCGAGAGAAGCCGACATTCCCGTAACGGTCGACGTGGACACGATCTACCGAGGTTTCGACCGCGTGCTGCCGCTGGTCGACTATCTCGTCGCCTCCGCGGAATTCCCGGCACGCTGGACCGGAGAGCAGGACCCCTTCCGGGCACTCGAACTCCTGCAGGCAGAACACAACATGCAGGTGGCCGCGATGACACTGGGTTCCCGGGGAGCACTGGCATATATCGGCGGGCGTTTTCTGTATTCGCCGGCGTTCGTCGTGGACTGCGTGGACACCACCGGAGCCGGGGACGTGTTCCACGGGGCATTCTGCTATGGGCTGCTCGAAGGGTATCCGCTGGAAGAGGTTCTCGATTTTTCGAACGCGATGGCGGCCTTGAACTGCCGGGCCTTGGGGGCCCGAGGCGGCATCGCATCGGCCACAGAGGCCCGCGCATTGATGGAGTCGGGCGAGAGACATTCCTCGCCGGAGTTCTCCGAGCGCATCGCGCACGTCTAACCGCCATGTTTCCGCTTCGCGACGACGCTCCGCGCTTCGGCACGCCGTTCATCACGCTCGCGCTGATCGTCGTGAACGTGGCGGTTTTCATCTATCAATTCTGGCTGGCGATCGAATCGCCGGGCGCGCAGCAAACTTTTGTCGAAACATTCGGGGCCATTCCCCTGCGCGCCGAGCAAGCGTTGGCGGGCGGCTATCCGTTGATCGAGGGAATCGGTCCCGTCTTCACCTCGATTTTTCTGCACGGAGGCTGGCTCCATCTGATCGGGAACATGTGGTTTCTGTGGATCTTCGGCGACAACGTCGAAGACGAGCTGGGGCACTTCGCCTATTTGCTGTTCTATCTGGCCTGCGGGCTCCTGGCATCCCTGGCGCACATTCTGGCGAACCCGGAATCGATGGTGCCGGCGGTCGGAGCGAGCGGCGCAATCGCGGGGGTCATGGGCGCTTACCTGGTGAGGTTTCCGTCCGCCAGGATCACGACACTGGTTTGGATCTTCGTGTTCATCACGACGATCGAGTTGCCTGCCGTGTTGATGCTGGTCTACTGGTTTGCGATTCAGTTCTTCAGCGGGGCGGCGGAGACCGGGGGCGCCGGCACGGGAGGCGTCGCGTGGTGGGCGCACGTCGGAGGGTTCGTGGCCGGCGCGGTGTTGATCTGGTTACGGCCACGCCGGCGGCGTTATCGAAAGGCCTACTACTATTAACCCGCCTTTCCCGCTCGCTGACGGGGAAGCACGCGAGGAAAAGGCCGTGATTCGTGTCTCGTGATTCGTGAAAACCATTGGCGGGGGGCCTGGTTCGCTCCAGAAGAAATGCCGGAAAAAGCCATGGTTCGTGACCCGAGGGGTGAAGGAGGCGATATGGCCGCTAGACCCGCGCGCGCCCAGCGGCTCGCGCCTCGCCGTTCCCGGCGCTACACGGGATTTCACCATGGACTGTCAAGCACCGGCCGATCCGGCAGCCCGCGCTTTCGTTGATGGAGATGGAAACAGCCCAGGTCATTCTATACTCGCGGGATGGTTGTCATCTCTGCGAGGAGGTGCGGACACAGTTGGAGACACTGCGAAAGGAACATGGTTTTATGCTGACGGAGGTCGACATCGACCGCGACGCAAGGCTCAGGGAGAGGTACGATCACGACGTGCCGGTCGTGACCGTGAATGGAGTCGAAGCCTTGCGGCATCATTGGAGTCCGCGGGCCTTCCTGAAAGCGCTGCCGGGACGTTGAAAGCCGAGGAAGATTCATGAGCAGACCCATCGACGTGCTGGCGGTCGCGGCTCATCCCGATGACGTGGAGCAGACCTGCGGCGGCACATTGATCCGTTCCGCCGAGCGAGGGTACCGGACCGCCGTCGTGGACCTGACCGCGGGCGAGATGGGAACGCGCGGCAGCCCCGAGCAGCGCCTCGCGGAAGCCGCCGCAGCGGGGGCCGAGATGCTGCTGGCCGAGCGCCACAACCTGCACTTACCGGACGCGCGCCTGGAAAACACTCTCGAAGCGCGGAAGAAGCTGGCGGCGAAGATCCGCGAGTTGCGGCCGCGGGTCGTCATCCTGCCTTATGGGGAAGCCCGCCACCCGGATCACAGCCGCGCTTCGGAGATCGGAACCGAGGCCTGCTTCCTGGCGGGCCTCAAGAAGCTCGACATCGGCGGGGAACCGCACCGGCCGCAGAAGGTTCTGTACTCATCCATCTACGCCGACGTGCAGCCGAGCTTCGTCGTGGATATCAGCGCGCAGTTCGAGCGCCGACAGCGAGCCCTCTTCCGCTACCGTTCGCAGTATGAGACGAGGCCGGCGGGGGCGGAGCTGTTTCCCGAGCAGGAGGCCGTCGCGGAGCGGATTCGGGCAGCCGCCCGCCACTACGGAATGCTGATCCACGCGAAGTACGGCGAACCTTTCGTCGTGCGCGAAATGTTGAGGGTCGACGACGTCGTAAAGATGGGCGTACCCAGCTTCTAACCTGCATTTCTCACCACCCGACGGTCGGAGCACGCGATAAAAAGGCCGTGACTCGTGTTTCGTGACTCGTGTTTCGTGAAAAACCTTAAGGGCCGTGTTTTGTGCGCGCCAAGGGGCTCGCGCCTCGTCCTGACGGCCCTCTCACGCACTTCACCTCGCCACGTGGTGAGACATGCAGGCTAAAGCCGCAACCAAGGAAGTGCGAAGAGAGAACTACGTTCTGCCTCGGGAGTAGAGCCGAGCGAAGTCGCGAATGCGGTCCTGGTGCTTCCGAACGCGCCCCGCCGCTTCATAGGCGGCGACCTTGGCCTCCGTATAGACGCGGAAGGCGGCTTCCCGCTTCGTGTCGAGCTGAGTTTTGCGGATGTCTTCGCGCTCGTTCGCGAAGCGGCCCATATCCGCTTCCTTGCGCTCCAGGGGGCGAAAGACGACGAAGTCGTTCCCGACCCTGCGAGGCCCAACAACCAAGTCGGGCTCGCCGCTGAAAGGATCGGGGCCGAGTATCGAGGCGCGCCCGATGTTTTCCACGATATCGCTGCTCTTGAAGAACTCACTGCTTTGGGCGCGGGACCCGAAACGCGACCCCACTCGCCGCAACGAAGCGCCGGGCTCTTGGGCTTCTTCCGCGATCCGCTGGGCGCGCTGCTGCGCAAGGTCAATACTTCTCTGTGTGACCACGCTTTCCCGAACCTTGTCGCGCACCTCTTCGAACTCCGCCGGCCTGGTGGGGTCGACAGCACTGACGACACCGATCTTCGTAATGCCGCCCGCGGTGCTCAACGCCGGATTGCCCGGCTCGTTGTCGAACAGCGCGTTCAGGAACGCCTGGTCGCCGGAGAGCTCGGCGGGCGGCTCGTTGATGCTGAAGGGCGGAAGGGTGCGGACTTCCAGGTCGAACTGCCGCCCCACCTCCTCCAAGTCGGTTCCGGCTTCGCGGGCAGCCGCCGAGACGCGATCGGTCAGCGCGAAGCGATCGCGCTGTATCGTCTCCTGGCGCAGCGTGGCGAGCAGCTCGTCCCGCACTTCATCGAAGGGCCGGGTCCTCGCAGGAACCTTCTCGTGCAGCTTGATGATGTGGTAGCCAACCTCGGTCTTGACGACATCGCTGACGGCGTCGGGCTCGAGATTGAATACGGCTTGCTCGAACGGCGCCGGGTACTCTCCCGCGCTGAACAAGCCGAGATCGCCCCCGTCCGCGGCATTCGTGTCGTCCGAGTGCTCCTTCGCCATAAGCGCGAAGTCGGCGCCGTCACGAATCTTCCGGAGCACGTCCTCGGCCTTGGCTTTCTGATCGGGACTCTCGCCACCGGGCGATTCCGTGAGGGTCGTGAACAAGATGTGACTCGCCCGCGCTTTCCGGGAGTCGCGGTAGGTGGCGCGGTTTTGCGCATAGTACTGGCGAAGACGTGATTCCGGCACCTCGGGAACGGGAAGGCCGCTGTCGTCCACCAAGAGCAGCTTGACGGTCCTGCGTTCCGGAATACCGTGCTGCGCTTTCTCGCCTTCGTAGGCGTCCCGCAACTCTTCGTCCGTGACCCGGACCTGCCGTGTAAAGTCCGCCGCGGAGACCTTGATGTATTCGATGCTCGCCTGTTCGTTGCGGGCGCGATAGACCTCTTCCAACTCGGGAGTCGTGACGAGAATGTCGCTGGTCACGAGCCGCTTCAGCCGGGTGTCGACCGCCAAACTCCGGGCGAGCTGATGCTCGAACTCCGGGATGCCGAGCTTGAAGCTCTGTCGAACGTACCGCGTATAGACAGCGGCGCCGACGAAGACGCCTTCGGGAAAGAGGAACGGCATCTGCAACTGCATCCACTCGGCCACTTCCTGCTCATCCGGATAAAGGCCGAACCTCTCGGCTTCCGTCAGGAGCACTTCTCTCTCCACAAGCTCATCCAAAGCGTTGGTTGACGACAGCAGGATGCTATTGAAGGGCAGATCGGAGGACACGCCCATCGTGGCCATATGCGAGACGACCCTCTGGGCCGTGATCGGCCGGCCGTCGACTTCGCCGAGCGTGACATCCGTTGCTTCGGCCGGGTTGCTCAATAAACCCGGGATGAGGGTGATCACCATCGAGAAGGCGACGAGGGTCAGAATGCCGCCGAGCACGTAGCGGACAGCCCGTTTGCGACTCCGGAAGAGGTTGAACATACTCGGATCATTATACTAGTGGGCTTCGAAGACGATGCTGGTTTCGAAGCTGTTGCCGCAACAGCGATTTCACCGTCCGTGAGTTGGCAAGAACGATTGCGCATCGTGCTCGTTCAGCCGCGCAACCCGCTGAACATAGGGGCTGCCGCGCGGGCCATGCTGAACTTCGGCTTCTCGAACCTCTGGCTGGTCGATCCCTATGAAAAGGCCTTTCGCGAGGCGAGATCGGCCGCAGGAGCGGCGGAGGTGTTGCGGCAGGCGCAAGTGAGGCCGCGCCTGCCGGAGGCGCTCGGCGATGCCTCTCTCGTCGTAGGGACATCGGCGATGCGAGGCCGCGCCGAGGATCACGTGCAGCGCCTGCTAGCCGCGGGCGCCCTCCCCCTGCGAACCCATCTGGCAGACCGTACGGCGGCCTTGCTGTTCGGATCGGAAAAGTTCGGCCTGAGCAACGACCACCTGAGCCACTGCGACTGGATCCTGACCATTCCGACCGAAGAGGGATGCCCGTCGATGAATCTGGGCCAGGCCGTGGCGTTATGCTGCTACGAGCTCACTCGCCATTCCAGGACGGTGCCCGGCCTGAAGACGCCGGCGTCGATCGGCGCGGATGAGCGCGACCGCATTACTCAGATGCTCGTTCCGATGCTGGAGGCGGGTGGATTCATCCTCCCTGAGAACCGTGATGCGCAGTTGCGCAAGCTGCGGCGCTGGGTCAGCCGGCTACGGTTGGCGCCGAAGGACGCCCGCATGTTCCAGGGGATGCTGCGGCAGATTCAGTGGAAGCTGGACAACCCGTGATCCGGGTGAAGCCAGCAGAAGAGCAGGAACGACGCCCTGCGTCCGAGAAAGTAATCGGTCATGGCCTCAAACCCTGTCCCGCGATGATGGATTCCGGCGGGCCGGGGTTTCTCGGACTGTTTGACGGGCGCCGAAGGGCGCGCTCCTTGTTGCGGAGACGGGAACGCATCAGAGCAGCTTGAGTAGCGCGACGGCTTCCTGGTAGCTGGGAAACTTGCGTTCGTCAGCGTGGAACTGCTTCGTGTGGGCGCGCTTGCGGCCCCGGGCGTACTCGACCGGGTGCTTGAGATGCAACATCTCGTGATAGAGGACGTACTCGACGAGGAAGCGAGGGACCTCCGGCTCGTCGAAGATGCGGCTGATCACGATGGTGTTATGAACCGGGTCCCAGTGACCGAGCGAGCGTCGTGAGCGACGGAGGCTCCAGGTCAATCGGGGACGCGCCAGGAGGTTGTCGAAGAGCCGTTCGTTGAGACGGTCGAACATTTCTTCGAGGTCGTAGGCTTTGCCCCGCGCGGCGAGAATCTGCTTGCGGCCGCGGAGCTGTTTGACAAGCAAGGCCTTGCGGCGCACGTCTTCGCGCTGGGTGTAGAGGCGGTAGCGGCGGTTGTAGCTCGGCGCGATCTTCTTGCGGTACAGCTTGCCGAGCAGGATATGCGCCAGCGCCTCCTGGACGGGCGCGGGGGCTCCCGCCAACTGGTCGCTGATGCGCACTTCGATGCGCTTGTGATCGCCGTCGAGGCGAATCCTGCTGTCCATGTGGACGTAGGAGCAGAAGCGGACCACGATCTCCGGCAGAATCGTGCGGGGCTTGATTTCGCGGAAGACCCGTTGATAGATCTCTTCAACGGTCTCGAACAGCAACGAGGTCTGAATCATCGAGGACGGAGGCGAACGATTGCCCCGACGGCAAAGCCGCAGTCGTTTGGCTGTATCATAAAGGGTCTTTGGCAGCCCTCCACGGGAGCCCGCCGCCGATCAACCCTCCCTTCCCATGCCTACCGCAGGACCCTCGCAGAACTCCCGCCGTGTCCGCCGGGTCAAGATTTCAGCGATCGCCTGCTACGTGCCGCCGAAGACGCTGACGAACGCCGACCTCGAGAAGATCGTCGACACGAAGGATGAATGGATCGTTGCGCGAACCGGCATCCGGAGTCGACACATTGCGGACGACGAGGTCGCCACGTCCGACATGTCGGTGGAGGCGGCCAGACGGGTGCTCGAACAGCGAGGCCTCGAAGGCAGCGACATCGATACCGTGATCGTCTGCACGGTCACGCCCGACATGATGTTCCCTTCGACGGCATGCCTCGTCCAGGACCGGCTCGGGGCGAAAGGCGCTTGGGGCTTCGACCTGATTGCGGCCTGCTCGGGAACCCTTTACGGGTTGACGACCGGAGCACAGATGATCGCCAGCGGAGCGCAGGAACGCGTCCTGGTCATCGGCGCGGACACGATGTCGAGGATCATCGACTATCAAGACCGCGCCACGTGCGTGCTGTTCGGCGACGGAGCCGGCGCGATTTTGCTCGAGCCCTCCGAAGACCCCCGACTGGGCCTGCTGGACTACATCAATGAAATTGACGGCTCCGGCGGCGACTGGCTCTGCATGCCCGCCGGAGGCAGCCGGCGCCCCGCGAGTCCCGAGACCGTCGAGAAGCGCATGCACTATGTCCAGCAGGACGGAAGGCAGGTCTTCAAGTACGCCGTGCGGAAGATGACGGACGTATGCACGCAGCTCATCGAGCGAAACGGCTTCACGCCCGAAGATGTGGACTACCTTCTGCTCCATCAAGCCAACGGCCGCATCATCTCGGCAGTCGCCAGCAAGCTGGGGATGCCCGCAGACAAAGCCGTCAACGTCATCGGGGAATACGGCAACACTACCGGAGCGACGCTTCCTTTGGCCGCGCAAAAGGTCCTCGACAACGGTCAACTGAAGAAGGGCGACCTGGTTGTGATGTGCGCCGTCGGCGCCGGACTGACAGCCGGCGCGTCGTTGTGGCGCTGGGCTTACTAAGCTGTACCTGGCAGGATCGTTCCACCGAAAGGGAGAATTCCGAAAGCGTCTACGGGACGGCATTGCTGGGACGAATGTCGTATAATCTAGAGTGGAAGGCAGGAGCAACCGTTCCGGGAAGGGATTTCCTCCCGGTACATGAGAACTGAAGGAGATACACGAGCATGGTCGAATTAACTGAAATGGCTGTCACGAAGATCCACGAGATCATGGGCCAACAGGACCCGAAGCCCCAGGGACTGCGCATCTCCGTGGTCGGGGGCGGCTGCTCCGGCTTTCAGTACTCGATGGCTTTCGAGAACAGCCGCTTGCCGCTCGACAAGACCTACACGTTCAACGGCGGCCTGAAGGTGTTCGTCGACCAGGCGAGCATGCTCTACCTCGACAACTGCCGTGTGGACTACATCGAGACCCTCGAAGGCGCTGGCTTCAAGTTCGAGAACCCGAACGTCTCCTCCACCTGCGGCTGCGGCAGTTCTTTCCAGGCGTAACGAAGCTGCTCGTATAGGAGCATCGCGACGGGGATCACTTCGTAACGGTTGGTCCGCATGGTCAGGGCGGGGGCGGACTAGCGCGCCGAGGCTACCCTACGCGAAAGGCTTCCGCGAGATCTGGGGCGAGGGGGGCTCGACCCGCATCACGACCCCCCGTGCGCTCAGCGATCGAGCGCCGCGCGCAAGGCAGGTTCCAAATCGGCGAACCGGTAGGAGAAACCGGCCGCTTGCGTTGCCGTGGGCAAGACCTTCTTGCTGGAAAGCAGCTCCGAGGCGAATCCGCCGAGCACGATCTTCAGCGCGAACGCCGGAGCGGGCATGAAGCTGGGCCGGCGCAGGACACGGCCGAGGACGCGCGCGAATTCCTTTTGGCGCAGCGGATGCGGCGCAGTGCCGTTGTAGACACCCGACTCGCCGCGTTGGATCAAATGCAGGACGAGATCACAGAGGTCGTCGCGATGGATCCAAGACCACCATTGACGACCCGACCCGAGCGGCCCGCCGGCGCCGAGCCGGAAGGGCGTAAGCATGGCGTCGAGCGCGCCGCCGCCTTGGGCCAGGACAACCCCGATGCGCACTTGAGCCACCTGCATCCCGAATTCCCGCGCCTTGCTCGACTCCGCTTCCCAGGCGCGGCAGAGCTCGGCCAGGAAATCTCCGCCGGAAGCCGAGGTTTCGTCGAGCTCCTCGTCGCCCCGGTCTCCGTAGAAACCGACGGCGCTGGCGGCAACGAGCATCGGCGGCCTGGCCGGCAGATCGCGCAGTCCATTGACGAGGTTGCGCGTGCCGATGACACGGCTGTCGCGAATGGCGTCGCGCTTGTCCCGCGTCCAACGGCCCACGACCGTCTCGCCAGCGAGATGGACAACGGCATCGGCGCCGTCGAAAGCCTCGGCGGGAGGCGCATCCGAAAGAGGATTCCAGGCGCAGGCTGAATCAATAGCGGGCGCCCTCGAGGCGGCGCCCTCCGCGTCCCTCGTGAGAGCGACCACCCGACCGCCCGCCTGCTTGAGCTTTTCAGACAGCCTGCGGCCAACAAAACCGGTGGCGCCCGTGACGACGATCTTCATGGTTTCCTCGCTCGAGAGGCTTCCGGGACGCCGGAGTCCCGGAAGCCTTGCGGTCACATTAGCCTGCATGTCTCACCACGCAGCGTGGTGAGACATGCAGGCTATCGTTGGGACGAAGACAAAGTCAACCGAGCGGAGGCACGGCGATCCGTACCGTAACGGCCAGCGAGCAGTCCGCAGGAGGGAACGCCCCACGGCGGCATCTACCGGCGCAATGCGACTCCACGCCGACTCCGTTTGGAGAACCTTGCTCGTGCTTGCCGGAACGACGAACCCCCTAAAGCTTCTCTCCGGACGCACAGGCCGTGAACAAGCAACCGTCATGGTGTGTGATATTTTGGGATCAGGTTCAACCGATGCCGAAGCAGAAAAAGGCGATGCCGCCGGTCCAGCAATGGGCGGCGCCGGTGCTATTGGGCTGGCTCGTGCCGGGGGCGGGACATTTCTACCTCAAGCGCTGGAACCACGGCGGCCTGCTGCTGTTCGCGATTGCGAGCATGTTCATCTTCGGGCTGCTGATGCGCGGACGGATGTTCGAACCGCAAACCGGCGACCTCTTCACGACGGTCATCCACTGCGGAGGCTACCTTGCGGATGTCGCCAACGGCGCGCTCTACTTCCTGGCGACCTGGTTGGGCTACCAACAACAGCAGATGGCGACGGCGGTGGCGGACTACGGAACGAAGTTCCTGGCCTGCGCCGGGTTGCTGAACATCCTCGCGGTCATCGACGCCTACGAGATCGCGGCCGGCCAGAAACCATAATGTTCCTAAGCCTCTCCCATCTCCAAGCGGCGCTGTTGTTCGCCTTCTTCGCCTCGATCGTGCTGGGCGTAGTCGGACGCAACACCGACAAAGAGCGCATTCGGTACGGCGTGACCGTATTCGGCTACTTTGTGGCAGCGATCTTCGGGCTTGGCTGGCTGATGTACTTCGGCCACGGCTGATCGAGCGGCATCATCAAGCCTGCAAACGGCGCGCCAACCACACAATGTAGTCGGCGTTGCGGCGGCGGATCTCGGCCAGAAGATCCGCCGGCAATTCGTCGATCTTTTCCTTGAAGAACCGGATGCCGCCGCCGGGGGCATCGCGGTCGCGCGTACCCACCAGGTTGCCTATCCAGAAGACAAGGAACAGGTTGCCGTCAACGCGGCCCTTGCCGCGATCACCCAGATAGTACCCAAGCCCCTTGCCGCGATAGAGGTCCGCCAAGGCGCTCTCCTCACCGAATGCGTTCCGTGAGGCGAATTCATGGCAGCGATCGACCATCCTTCGATAGAGTCCCCGCCACGAGTTCCCCTGCGGCTGCTCCGACAGCACATCGAGAAGCTGCAACTGCAGTTCACCGGATATCTTGTAGTTCACCCGGCCGGCTGTCGCGTTCCCGATCATCTCGAGTACGCGCGCCTGCTTTCCGCTTCCCGAGTGGATGCTGAGAGTGCCATCGAAGTGCCGCGCCACCGCCGCCAGTTCGCGCACTCGGCCTTCAAGTTCGGCTACCGGATCGCCTCCGAAGCCGCCTTCTACGGCCGGCACGAGTTCCGGCCACATCTTGCCGGCCGCATACGCTTTCAACTCGTCGAGCGCTTCCGGATACGCCTGCCTCTTCTTGAATCCCAGGTTCGGCGGAACAAGGCTTGCCGGACGTCCCCGCTGCCGCAGCCAGTGCATGTAAAAGAACAACTCCTTCGGCGAAGTAAGCGTTGCCGCTTCGTCAATCGAAGGCTCGAAGTCGAAGTCCGCACCGGATTTCTGTTCGCGGATGAAGTCGTACAACTCTTCGTTCAGTTTCAGGCTTTCGCCGAACTTGACCGCCAGCCGGCGCACTTCCGATGGAGAAAAGCGATATTCGCGATTCTCGACCCGCAGCGGAGCGGCGAATTCGTTCAGCAGCCAGCGCCGTTCATCCCGCGTCAGCGTCCCGGCAAAAGCTTGCTCCACCTCCGCATCCGTCCAGGCGCTCGGGTGCCGGGTATCCGCCCGCAGCTCGAAAAGCCGTGAAGAATCGGTCGTGAACTTGGTATATCCGGAGGCCCGGCGAATGGCTTCCCGGGTAGCTTCAATCGATCGGGAGGATTCCTCGGGCGTTGCGCCGTTGACGATGAAGTGGTCGGCCTCGGCGGAGTAGCCGTTCCTCCAGCCAGCCCGAATCGCAGCCCACAGACCACTGTGGTAGAGATGCTCGATCGATACGCGGGTGTGGCCGATCGCGGTCGGATCCTCGCCGTCGCGAGCCGCGATTTCTTCGTCGATGGTCATCTCCCGCGTTGCGGAAAGTTGCACCGTGCTGG
Source organism: Bryobacterales bacterium (assembly GCA_026713545.1). Classification (GTDB taxonomy): domain Bacteria; phylum Acidobacteriota; class Terriglobia; order Bryobacterales; family UBA6623; genus JAPPLB01. The sequence continues at coordinate 22,543 of JAPOOG010000121.1, read as the reverse complement.
CCATGTTGACGCCGGTCTCGCCGAGGATGCGTTCGAACGCGTCAAACACAGCCGGCAGAGCGATCTCGGGATGACGGTTGCCCACCGCCACGGCGGGTAGATCCTTTTGGGGACGGGGCAGGAACAGGGGGTCTTTGGCGGCCAACGTACGCACGGATTCGCGGTCCGTCGGCAGGAAGGACTGTTCACGAACCTGAACTTCGCCATCCGTGACGCGCGTAAATGTCAGCAGGGTGGATTGACGCTCGTCTCCGTCCCGATCCGCCACGAGATGCAATACGCGAGGATCGCCCGGCTCCCGGGTCAATGACGGCAGGTGGAGGCGCAACCCCTCGACATCGGCTCCGACCCTCGCGGCAGCGCGATGGCGCGCCGCATCGCTCAACTCCCCATTCCCGAACTCACCAAACAAGCTCCGACCGAACTCCTGAAGACTCTCGCTCATCTCGACCTCTCGCATCGCTCTCGATTGTCAGACCCCGGATGCAATCCGCCCGGCAACGCAACGAGTTTTGCCTGCACCCCGTCTTCTCTTGAGAAGGCCCTGAATTCTGGCATACTGGATGGACTCGGAGCAATTCCCCACGCGGCAATGAAAGCGCTTTCTTCGGCTTTGTTCATCGTGGTTTTCGGCATCGTTGCGGCGGCGCAACCGACCACCGGCACGGCCGCGAGAGAATCTCCGGAAGCTCCCGAGAACAACAAGTTCCCGCTCCGCGAGATCCTCATCGACGGCAACGAAAATTTCGCAACCGAAGACATCATCGAGGTGCTCGGCCTTGACAGCGGTCAGATGGTGAACCGTGCGGATTTCGAGAGCGCGGTCGGCAGACTCGACAAGACCGGCGTTTTCGAAGGGTACGCGTTTCGCTACGGCCCCAAGGACGATGGCTATACCGTGACCTTCACGGTTCAGGAAGCGCCGGAACTCTATGCGGTGCGCTTCGAAGGCTTCGATATCTCCGAAGAGGAGATCCGAACCCGCCTGCGCGAGAACATCCCGCTGTTCGGACCGAAAGTCCCACCCACCGGCATCATGGCGCGCCGCATCGGCGATCTGCTGCAGGAACTCTGGATCGAACAAGGCAATCAGACCAAGATCATCGGCGACCTCAACCTCCTCAGCGACGAAGAGTTCGAAATACTGTACCGTCCGGAGGGTACGATCCAGAATATCGCTTTCACGAGATTCGAAAACGCGAAAGTGGTTCCGGCGTTGACGCTGCAGCAAAAATTCAACAGCGTGGCGATGGGGGTCACCTACAGCGAGCGGCGCTTGCTGGAGCTGCTCAAGTACAACATCAAGCCCTTGTACGAGCAGGTCGGACGCCTGGAAGTAAAGTTCTGCCCGTGCAGCATCGAGCCGGACACGGCATCCAAGGGACTGATTGTCACGATTCAAGTGGACGAGGGGCCGGAGTACAAATTCGGCGAGGTCGTACCTCCGCAAACCTCCTTCATCAAGCCGGAGGATATGGCGAAGCTCATCAAGTTTCAGCCCGGCGACACGGCCAACCTCATGCTCGTCAGCGAGGCTCTCCAGCGCTATGAAGAGCAGTTCAAGGGCAACGGGTTCATCAACATCCGCTCACAATACGACTCGACAACGAACCCCGAGAAGAAAACCGTCGACATCGTCATGAGACTCGACCCGGGCTATCGATATGTCTTTCGCAAGCTGGAGATCGAGGGGCTCGATCTGGTGGCCGAGGCGGCCGTCCGCAAGCGCTGGGCGCTGAATGCAGGCGATCACTTCAACCAGCACTACCCTGCGATCTTTCTCAATCGTGTACGCGCCGAGCAGATGTTCGACAACCTGCAAACGACCGACTGGCAGATGAAAACGGACGAAGTCGAGAAGGCCGTGGATGTTCAACTCATCTTCAAGTAAGATCCTCTTCGGCAGACTGCTCGGCGCAATCGCCGTGGCCGTGCTGGCGGTCGGATATCCGATATGGGGCCAGGAAACCGAGCTTGCCGATAAGCGAAACACCGAACTCTTCTCGCAGGTCGACGGCATGCTCGCCAGTCTGAGCGAGATCACCGGCCTCGAGGTCCGCAAGCCGGTCCCGAGGGAGCTGTTGACACGCGACGAGATCCGGGAACTCATCGAATCCCGCATCGCCCAGAACAGCAATCCTGAGGAAGTCCGTCGGGAGGAGCTGTTTCTCAAGCTGTTCGGCTTCGTTGGCGATGACTTCGACTTGAAGGGCGAGGTCGTTGACGTCCTGACGGAGCAAGCCATTGCGCTCTACGACTTCAAAACCCGCCGCCTCTACCTCGCGACATGGACACCGGAGGAGATGCAGGAGTTTGCGCTCGTCCACGAGCTGGCTCACGCCCTCGCCGACCAGCACTTCAATCTCAAGCGGTTCGTCAAGAGAGCCAGGAGTTCAGAAGAGGACATCGCGCGCTCAGCCGTCATGGAAGGACAGGCATCCTGGTTGATGACCGAGCACGTCCTTCGGCAAAGCGGCCGCTCGATGGTCGGCAACCGGCTGCTCGCGATCGCCGCCGCGAGCGCATCCAAGGTAGAGGCGGACCAGTTCCCGGTTTTCTCGGCAGCACCCCTGTTCCTGCGCGAAACCATGCTTTTCCCCTACGCCGAGGGGCTGTTGTTCCAACAGGAGATCATCGACAAGCTGGGGGCCCAGGCGTTCTCAGAGATCTTTCGCCGTCCGCCGAGCACGTCGCAGCACATCCTCGAACCGGACAGCTATCTCGAGAAGCGGCTCGCCAACCACCCTGGCTTGCCGAAACTCGAGCTCCCGAAGGGCTTCCGGCGCATCCATTACGGAGAGATCGGTCAACTCGATCACCGTATCCTTCTGAAGCAGTTCCTGACCCGGGAGATCGCCGACGATCTCTCGCCCCGATGGCGCGGCGGACGCTACGAAATCCTCGAGCACAGGAAGACCGGACAGGCAGTGCTCGCCTACGCCGTGCGCTGGGAGCGGCCGGAAGACGCGGCTCGCTACCTCGATCTGTACAAGATGATCTGCAAGAAGAAGTGGGGCGAGGTCGAGTTCGATACCGAGACCGACAGCGAGGTCACGGGACGCTCAGAAGAAGGTTCGTTCCGTCTTGCCCGTATGGATACCGTCTTTACTAGCATCGAAGGCTTGCCGGATGATAGAGTGAAGCCACCCGCTCGAGAACGATCCCTCGCCTTCCATGCTGCGAATTAGGCGCTAGAAAGCATCATGCGAGTTCTGAAAGTTTCATTAATTGCCCTGATCCTGTGCGTTTCGCTGACGGCCGGCGAAGCGCCCCGCCCCGCGCCGTCGCTCAAGTTCACGACGGTGGACGGCCAAACCATGAGCCTGGAGAACCTCAAGGGCAAAGTCGTTGCCGTGATGTTTTTCAGCACCACCTGCCCTCACTGCCAGAAAACCACGCAAATCCTGAATCCGATCTATACGCGGCTGCGGCCTCGGGGGCTGGAGATCATCGGCTTGGCTACCAACCAATCGGCAACCACCGATATCGAAGAGTTTCGGCGCACCTTCGGCGCGAATTTTCCCTTGACGGTCTCCAGCCGTTTCGAGTGCGCTCGCTTCGCCGGCCTTTCGCTGATGGCACGCTTCTATGTCCCTTACATGTTCTTTATCGACCGGAACGGACGGATTCGGCATGAACACGAAGGCGGTGACCGGCAGTTCTACAGCAACCAGGCCGTGAACATCCAGGCCGAGTTGGAAGCACTGCTGAACGAGCCCGCCGGGAAGACCAGCTAAGCCTTTGCGGACCGTCCCTCAGCAGACAGCCGTGTTCAGGATTCTCAGTACCGTTCTGCTTCTGTTCGCAGGGGCCTCTCTTGTGCTGCAAGCCGCTGAGCTGCCGCGAGCGGCCGGCTCCCTCGAGGTTCGGACCTGGGAAGGCGAGCAGTGGCGGCTCGATCAGCTCAAGGGCAAGGTGGTCGTCGTGATGTTCATGTCGACCAGTTGCCCGAGTTGCCACGCGGCTACTCAGGCGCTGAAAGCCATCTACGAGGAGTCGAAGAAGCGTGGACTCGAGGTCATCGGAATCGCCACGAACCGTCAGGCCAAGACGGAAATGAGATCCTTCGTGCAGCGGTTCGAACCGAACTTCCCTGTTACCGTCGGCACCCGCGCGCTATGGGCGCAATTCGGGGGCTTCTCGGTGATGGCGCGACCGCCCTTCTACCCTCACATGCTGATCGTCGATCGCTCCGGCACGATTCGTGAGGAACATACCGGCAGAGAGCGCAACTACTATTCCTACACGAACTTGCGCCGTTTGCTCGAGCAGTATCTGCAAGAGCCGGCCTCCTGACAGAAAGCCTCCTCGGGGAAACGTCGTCCTCACCACTTCGGAGTGACCCTCGACCAGCCGCCGTATCGGCCTCTCCTACGTAGCGGACACGTGCAAACCGTCCTCGGACGCTATTGGCCCCTGCCCAAGGAAGACCCGCGATTCCCGGCGCGCGAGCGGCTGTTTCGAACCGAGCCGGACGTTCAGGTGCTCGCACACGAGAACCGTTTTGAAGACGCTGAAAGCGTCCCCACCCTGCTCATCCTCCATGGCCTCGCCGCTTCCAGTACCGCGCCTTACGTGAGGCGGTCGACTCAGGCCGCTCTTGCCGCGGGCGCGGGGTACAACGTCCTTCGCCCCAACGTCCGCAACTGCGGCGGCACCGAGCACCTCTCGCCCACGCTCTATCACTCGGGGCTCACCTGGGATCTGCGCTTTATCGTTGACGAACTCGCGCCCGCGCCACTGTACATCCTGGGCTTCTCGATGGGCGGCAACATCGCCTTGAAACTGGCTGGAGAATGGGGTGACGAGCCGCCGCCGCACGTTCGGGGGATCTGCGGAATCTCCGTACCGATCCGCCTCGGGCTCTGTGCACGCGAACTCGGCCGTCTGCACAATCGCGTCTACGAGTGGCGCTTCATGAGGATGCTGCGGCAGACCCTGCGGAAGAAGCAGGAGTTGATGCCTGAGCGTTATCGAGCCTTCTCCACCGAGCACGTTCGATCCATTTACGAATTCGACGAATATGTCACCGCGCCCGCTTTCGGCTTTCGTAATGCCGACGACTACTACGAGAAGTGCTCCTGCGCCTCGTTCCTGCCGCGGGTGCGTGTTCCGTCGCTTCTGATCCACTCCGACGATGACCCCTTCATACCACCGGACAGCTATGCGGAACCCGTCTTCGAACAGAACCCGCACGTCAAGCTGCTGCGCACGCGTTACGGCGGTCACGTTGCATTTCTGTCTCGGCACTGGCCCCGTTTCTGGGCCGAAGAGCAAGCCCTCGCTTTCTTCGCCGCCCTCGGCGCATAGACAATCTCCGCCTCCGCCAACTCCTGCGCTATAGTCTTGGATTCGAGGTGACTATGCGCACTTTTATTCGATCGTTCGCCTTCGTCATTGCTTTCTCGCTCACCATCGGGGTGCTGTACGCAGTCGACTGGACACGCTTCCGCGGACCCAACGGAGCCGGTGTCGCCAATGACACCCATCTGCCCGTGGAGTTCGGGCCCGACAAGAACGTCGTCTGGAAGACCGCAATCCCCAGGGGACACTCATCTCCGGTCTTCGGCGGCGACGCCATCTTCCTGACCGCCTGGGAGGGCAAAAGCGTTTTCACGTTTTCGCTCGACCGCGAGACCGGACGCATCCAGTGGCGCCGCGAGATCGTCCGGGATCTCGAAGGCGAGCTGCACGAATCGAACGGCCCTGCCTCGCCCAGCGCCACCACGGACGGCCGGAACGTCTACGTCTTTTTTCAGGATGTCGGCCTGCTCTCATATGGCCCCGACGGCAACGAGCGCTGGCGTATTCCACTCGGGCCTTTCAACAACCCCATGGGCATGGGCGCATCGCCGATTCTCGCCGAGGGCAAGATCATCCTGATCTGCGATTCCGAATCGGACTCGTTCATGATCGCCGTCGACAAAGACAGCGGCAGGATTTTATGGCGCAACGAACGCGATTTCGTGACGCGCGGCTTCTCGACGCCCGTCCTGTATGACCCAAAGGACGGCAGCGGGATTGAAGCCATCGTCCCCGGCTCCTACGAGCTCATCGCCTACAAAGTCGCCAGCGGCGAGAAGTCCTGGTGGGTGCGCGGCCTCACTTGGCAGCTCAAACCCACCCCCGTCATGGATGAGGACACCATATACCTGCTGAACTGGGCCGGACGCGCCGACCTCGGCCAGCAAGAAGACGTGATCCCCTTCGAGGAGGCCCTCAAGCTGTACGACAAGGACGGTGACGGAAAGTTCAGCCAAGAGGAAGCCCCCGACCCTGCGATGCGGAAAACCTGGAACAACTACGACCTAGACCTGAACGGTTTCATGGGAGCGCGCGATTGGCATCACTACCGCAACAAGCGCGCCTCCGTCAACGCGATGAACGCGATCCGCCTGGGCGGCAAGGGAGACATGACAGAAGGCGCCTTCCGCTGGCGTCATTACAAGACCCTGCCCAATGTGCCGTCGCCGCTGCTCTACGACGGCATCGTCTACCTCGTCAAGGATGGAGGCATCGTGACGGCTCTGGACAAGAAGACGGGGGAAGTCCTCAAGCAGGCAAGGCTGATGGAAGCGCTCGACAGATACTTCTCGGCCCCGGTGGCGGCCGACGGCAAGATTTACATGCTCAGCGAAGCCGGCAAAGTCTCCGTGCTCAAATCCGGCCCCGATTGGGAAGTGATCCAGACGAATGACATGGGCGCCGCCGCCTATGCCACGCCGGCCATCGTCGACAACAAGATCTATCTCCGCACGGACTGGGGACTCTACTGTCTGGCCAAGCTCGACTAGGTGGCTCTCACCTTTTCGTGCGTGATGGCGCCCCGTCGTTCAGCCAGCGCACGAGCGCCTTGCCGGGATCGGCGATCTCTTCAATCGAGGTGTACCAATACGCTTGCCAGCCCTCCCCCGGCAATCCTGTGAACACCATCAGGTTCAGCGGATAGGCCTCACTTTCCGAACATCGGCGAACGTCATCCCGGAACAGGAAGACCGGCTTCTCCCAGGCGATCGCCATGCCCAACTCCACCATCACTCCCTCGTCCGGAGGACATCCGTTCACTACCGCGAAAAAGCCGTCGGCGTTGCGCACGTCGCGGAGGTCGGCTTGGCCGATCTGGTAGGCCCAACCGGGGCTTGCCGGGTTGATCTGGCTGTTGCGGGCGAACGGCTCCCATACCTCGGCCCCCAGCGCTTCCAGGGCAGCCACCAGCGCCGCCAGTGGCCCTTCTCGCTGCTGCGCGGAGAAACCATAGGGATTCGCCAGATACAGGGTCTTTTTCGCAGCCATCTTCGGGTACCTGCCTGTCTCATCCAGTAAGTGGTCGATGTCCGGAAGAGGCGGACTGCACGCTAATCCCAATAGACCACGAAATCAGAGCAGCACTTGTCCCGCGCGTCTTCATACGTGACAGGAGGGTAGACGTGGCGTACGTTCTCGGAATGGGGATCTTGCCGTTCCGCCACTTGACCGGTCGGCGGTATGCCGAGTCCTCTTTTACCTTGCTTGGATCATAAAAAGCGTCGCCCGTGACTTCACCCACGTAGCAGCCCGTGGTAAAAGTCACGCAGGCGGCGTTACGCGCCTCTGGACCGATTGCGTACTGCCCAGCCGCTTCAGGAAGGCGGCACCTCGCTCTGCGCGCAGCCGAGAGGAAGTGGCGCGTAACCCTTCGTGCGACGGACATTTGCGCTCGTCGGCTTTGTCGTTCGTCGGCGGAGATCAGCCGGATCGCCATCCTCCTCACTCCGCGCCGTGCGGAGCCACAACCAGATCGCCGGCCTTCATTTCGCGAATGAAACGCCACATGTGCCCGCCCGCGCTGCCAACCCCCCGCAGATCCTTATCATGGGCGTGGTATTGCTTGCGAATGATTCCCGGAATCCTTTCCATTCAAGCTTTGGGGCAAGAAGGCCTTCCGCTTCCGCCCATCCGATAATCAGGTGATCTTTCTCCAACGCCTCGGAGACTCGATCCTCCCCGCTTGGCGCGATGCGCAGGACAAACCCATTTCTTTCCATCCGCCTTCACCCCTTTGGACCACCACTCTCCACCATCCTCTGCGAGCCGCTTTACATTCTATCTGTACGACGCCATCACAGCATTTCCAATCCAAGGATGATCCTGAAATGAGGTCGCTGCGGTGCAGGGAGCACACCGCCCCAGATGATCTCCCTATCGGCAGGGCAGACCGGACCAGGTTCATCGGGAGTGTCCGGAATCTGCGCGATCAAACCGGTGCGAGAACGACCGGCGCCAAATCGCACGAAAGCCGGATTGATCCTTCACTCGTCTTGCAGTAAATTGATGTGAGTGACATTGGGCGACTTTGGAGGTTCCATGCCCCAGCAGGTGACTGCGCGCTTACCGGACCCTATGGTCGATGCGCTGGATACGGCAGCGCAACAACTCCGGCGCAGTCGGGCGGATGTCATCCGCCTGGCAGTCGAACATTACCTCGAAGATTTCGACGATCTCTCCGTTGCCATCGACCGGCTCCGCGATCCCAGCGATCCGGTGCTGGACTGGGACCAGGTCCGGCGTGAGCTTCTCGATACGGATTAAGGAAAGTGCGGCCAAGGAGCTGAAACGTGTCGCCAAGCCAGAGCGGACACGAATCGTCGCGGCCATCGACCGGCTGGCGGAGACCCCCCATCTCGGTACGGTTCTGAAGGGCGACATGCGTGGGCTGCGACGGCTTCGCATCGGCGACCGTCGCGTTTTGTACGAAGTGCGGGGTGATGAGCTCGTCGTGCTGGTCGTTCGCATCGCCTATCGGGGAGACGCCTACCGGCGGCGGCCGACATGAGTTTCGACCATTCGCGGCGGTACGGCATTGATTTCACAGTCGCGCCAATTTTTTTAGAATGATCTTACATTTCAAACAATTGTTTTATCTGGAGGATCATGAGGGACCGCTGATCCAGGAACCCGGGGCCAGAACTCCGATTCCATCGTGGGAACACTACGGATGAGATCCACTCACCTTCTTCTGTTGGCACTGCTCCTTTGGGGAAACGGGTGCGTTCGCCCCACAGCGCCGCCCCAACGTCAACCCAGCCTGCCGATTCCACCGTCGTGGAACGCGGGAGAGGCGGTAGAGGGAACGGTGGACATCCATTGGTGGAAACAGTTTCAGGACCCGCAATTGGATGCGTTGATCGAAGAGACCTTCAGCAACAATCCCCAACTCCGAGCTGTCGCCGCCCGATTGGAGACGGCTCTCATCGAAGCCCGGATCGCCGGCGCCGAGCGGATGCCGGCACTGGGACTCGCAATCAACGGCCGCCGCCAACGTCAAAATTTCATCGGGCTTCCCTTGCCGGGTTTTGAGGGCCGGGTCCCGCAAGCCACTTTTACCAACCTTGGTGTCGGCCTGGACATCCACTGGGAGGCGGACGTTTGGGGGAGAATCCGAAGCGGCGAGATTCGGGCCGGGGCGCTTGCCTCCGCGAATTCGGCGGACCTTGCGGCAGCGAGGCATTCGTTGGCGGGCCAGACGGCCAAGGCCTGGTTTGCCTGCTCGGAGGCAAGTCTTCAAATGGCCTTGGCCCGTGAGATCGTTGCCAGTTACAAGACGACATCCCAGTGGGTACGAAACCGTATCGAGGCAGGTCTCTTACCGGCCCTGGAAATAAATCTCGTGCTGTCGGACTTGTCTGCCGCTGAATCTGTCGTCGATCTCCGACGCGAGCAATTGGAACGCAGCATCCGCCAAGTGGAACTCCTGGTCGGGCGCTATCCGGAAGGGGAGTTGAGGGTTCGGGAAAACCTTCCCGGGATTTCCTCCGCTGTTCCGGCCGGTATTCCCTCTCAACTCTTGACCCGCCGACCCGATCTCATCGCGGCACAGCGGCGCCTGCTGGCCTCCGACGCCGGCATTGTCCAGGCTCGAGCGGCCCTTCATCCCCGACTGAGTCTCACCACAACGGGTGGAATGGCCACCGAATCACTGCTGAGTCTGGTGAATGGGGAATACGCCGTCTGGGGCTTGTTGGGCAACCTGGTTCAGCCGCTTTTCGAAGGAGGACGCCGCAGGCGTGAGGTCGAAATCGCGCAAGGCCGTTCCCTGGAGGCCCTGGAGACCTATACCGGCGCCGTCCTGCAGGCCTTCGGCGAGGTGGAGACGGCGCTGTCGGTAGAAAGCTTGTTGCGAGATCGGCTGCGAAAGCTGGAAGCATCGATTGCGGAGGACCGAGTGGTTCGGGACCAGGCCCGGCTTCGTTATCGCCATGGGAAGGGGGATATGCTGCTGGTGTTGCAGACCGACCGCCGAATCCTCAACACCAAGAGTCAGATCCTGACCCTGCAACGTCTCCTGCTCGATACTCGGATCGACCTCCATCTGGCGCTGGGTGGCGGTTTTGATCCGAGCGCCCCAGCGGGCAGCCCTGAAGCTCTCCTTCCGCCAACCCTTGCCGAAGAGCATCTGAACTGATCAAGCTGCGCCTACCATTTTTGCGTCCGTGGCTCCTTTTCCGCCGCTTCTGCGTGGGCCTTCCTCTCGGAAGTCTTGGCGAAGGCTCCGGAAAGCCCCAAGCTGTCCTCCTTCCGGGATCGAGTTCGGCCGGCGCAAACACTCGTGGACCGGAAGCTTCGTACGGACCGGGGAAGAGGAGTTTTCGGTCGTGGAATCGGAGTCCCAGGGACCGTTCGAGCCATGCGAACGTAGTATGGCTGGTTTCACCGGCGACCCGGCCACCGAATTGAAAGGAATGGAAGTTCAAGTACAAGCTGATTCCAGCCGCTTAGGCTCGCAGCCCTCCCGCACATGCAGCAGGTGCAGTCGATGAATCAAAACGACGCCTACCAGGGGGAGCCGGCAGGTCCCATTGCCTTCATGGCGAGCAACCGCGTTGCCGCCAATCTGTCAATGGTCGTCATATTGGCGGCCGGTCTGGTGGCGCTGGGGGCCTTGGAGCGGCAAGCCTGGCCGACCGTTCCCTTCAATACCATCGAAGTGTCCGTAGTCTATCCCGGCGCCGTACCCGAGGAGGTGGAGGAGTCGATCGTTGTCAAGATCGAGGAGCAGGTCGAGGCGTTGGAGGATGCCAAGGCGGTCAAGTCCTTGGCGGCCCCGGGACTCGCATCCGTGAGGGTCGAATTGAAGACCGGAGCGGACATCGGCGAGGCCATGGACGAGGTCAAGTCCGCGGTCGGGCGCATTCAGTCGTTTCCCGGCGCAGCCGAGCGCCCGCAGTTCAGGGAAATGGACAACCGCACCAGCATGATCCGTCTGATCGTCTTTGGCGACATCCCCGAGCGCTCGCTGAAGGAGTTGGCCCACCAGATCGAAGACGACTTGGGGACGCTGCCCAACGTGTCCCAGGTCGAGACCACCGGGACGAGAAACTATGAGATCTCGATCGAAGTGCCGATCATCCGTCTGCGAGCCCTCGGGCTGACGCTCGACGATGTCGCGGATGCCGTCCGCCGCAGTTCCCTCGACCTTTCGGCCGGCAGTATCGATACGCAGGACGCCCAGGTGCGAGTCCGGACCATCGGACAAAGCTACGACCAGCTCGACTTCGAGGAGATCATCGTCATTGCCCGGAAAGACGGCACAGTTGTGCGCCTCGGAGATATCGCCGATGTGCGTGATGCCTTCCAGAATACCGACCTGATCCTGCGGCACCAAGGTCGCCCGGCGGTTTTCGTGGAAGTCTACCGGGCCGAGGGCGAGCAGGTGATGGATGTTGCCGAAGCCGTACACGAGCACATCGCGAACGTGATTGTTCCATCCCTGCCCGATGGCGTCGGGATCACCATCTGGAACGACGACTCTCAGACCTACTCGGAGCGGGCCGACATCCTCCTCCGGAACGGTCTTATGGGCATCGTTCTGGTGTTCATCTCGCTGGCCCTGTTTCTCGAGATACGGCTCGCACTATGGGTCGTCGCCGGCCTGATCACCTCGGGCATCGGGGCTTTGGCGGTGATGCTGGCGCTCGACCTTGCGATCAATACCATTTCACTGTTCGCGTTCGTTCTGGCTATCGGCATCATCGTCGATGATGCCATCGTCGTGGCCGAGCACATCCACTACGAACGCAATCGGGGAGTGCCGGGAGTCGTCGCAGCGATTCGAGGCACGCGACGGATCAAGAAGGCGTTGATCTTCGCGGTTCTCACTTCGGTGGCGGCGTTCACGCCCCTGCTCTTCATCCCCGGGGGCATTGGAGAAGTGTGGAGCGCATTGCCCGTGATCGTCATCGGCATGCTGCTGATCTCGCTGGTTGAAGCGCTCCTGATACTGCCGAATCACTTATCCCACTTGCACGGACCGGAGTGGAAGCCGTCCAACCTGGTGGATCGTTTCTTCGCGTGGATCCGAGACTTCGTTGATCGATGGTTGAACAGATTCCTGGACGGCCCCCTGGATGGAGCGCTGCGCTTCTCGACGAATCATCCCGGCATTGTGGTGGCGGGGATCGTTGGCCTATTCGTTGTCAGCCTGTCCCTGGTACCGGCAGGTATTGTCCCAACTACCTTCGCCCCCGTCGTGGAGGGCGACTTCATCACCGCCACTCTTGAAATGCCGGACGGGACGCCGGCCGATCGGACTTATGAAGTGGCAATGGAACTGGAGCGTGCGGGACGGCGGGTTCTGGAACGCCTGGATCGGGAACGACCGGACAGTGCTTCCTCGTTGCTCTCGGGCGTGAACGTAACCGTGGGGCAGAGACCCCGTGTCGAAGGAGGAGGGCTTGACCCGACTCCTACCCAAAATCCGCAAGCAAACATCGCCAGCATCGAATTCAAGCTCTCGAGCGCCCATCAACGGAACATGTCCACTATCGCGATCGTGCAGGCCTGGCGGGAAGAGGTGGGGATTCTTCCCTACGTTCGGGGGATCGAATTCAGCGGAGAGGTCATCGATCTCGGCAGTCCTGTGGAAGCAGTGTTGTCGCATCCGGACCCGGAGCGCCTGGTGGAAATCGCGGACTCGGTAGTTGAAGGCCTTCGCAGCGTGGCAGGCGTCTTCGATGTCCGGTCCGATCATACACCGGGCGTCGGGGAGATTCAGCTCGAGTTGCGGCCGGAGGCGCGAACACTTGGCCTCACGGTCGAGGAGATGGCACGGCAGGCGCGGGCGGCATTCTTCGGCGTGGAGGCGTTGAGAATGCAGCGCGACCGGGAAGAGGTGCGGGTCTACGCGAGACTGCCTGACGACGAGCGCGATGCGATAACGGACGTAGAAGGCTACCTGATCCGCACCCGGTCGGGGGGGGGGAGGTCCCGCTCAGCCACGCGGCATCAATGACAATGGGCAGGTCACCGCCGGCGATCCGGCGCCAGGACGGTCAGCGCGTCGTGACGGTGACTGCGGATGTGGACGAGAATGTGATTTCGGGCGGCCAAGCGAATGACATCCTCGAGAATACGATCCTCGCGCAACTGACCGCAACCAACCCTGAGTTGACTTTCTCTTTCGGAGGAGAACAGCAGCAGCAGTTGGAGTCGCTGGACGCGCTGTACCGCGGCTTCTTTCTCGCCATGCTCGCGATCTACGCACTGCTGGCTCTTTCCCTGGGGTCATACATCAAACCGTTTCTCGTGATGTCCATCATTCCGTTCGGCTTCATCGGCGTCGTCCTCGGACACCTCGTGTTGGGAGTCCCCATGAGTGCCGCATCGTTCATGGGCTTCTTCGGGCTCAGCGGCGTCACCATCAACGATTCGCTGGTCATGATCGACTTCATCGACCAGCGGCGCAGGCAGGGTGCCTCTACGAAGACAGCGATTATCGAAGGCGCCAAGGGACGCTTCCGACCCATCATGTTGACCTCGCTGACCACCTTTCTCGGCTTCACGCCGCTTATTCTCGAACGAGCGATCCAGGCACAGTTCATGGTCCCCTTCGCCGCCTCTCTCGGGGTCGGCATCATGATTACGACCGGGATCCTGATGTTGCTCGTGCCGGCGCTGATCACTGTCTATCTGCGTGCCAACTCGCCACGCCGCAGGGCAGCGGCAGCCATGTGAACGTGCTGGCGCCACTTGTGCCACCTAAAGCTATCCGCTTGAGCCGAGTCTGTACTGCCGACACCAGAGTACACAAGCATTTTCGATCAAGCCCGGCGTGACGCGCTTGGAGCCATCCGGTTAAAGAGGCGGCCCCGATGCGCGCTTGCGCGCTCAGATCGGATTCGTGATTTCAGCGACTCGGAACTTCATCTTCTTGTTGGGGGCGGATGTGGGGAACGGATTGATTCCGATTTTGTAGTTTACGGGCACCACTTCCAGCTTCAGGTGGTACGCAACGAGCAGGAGATTGACGGCCATCTGAAGTTCCACCCACCGATTTCCAAGGCAAGTGTGCGTGCCCAGGCCATAAGGAGCATAGGCGCCCGGCTTCGTGTGCTCGGCTCGATCCGGCAAATAACGGTCTATATCGAATTCCAGCGGGTCTTTGAACAGATCGTCGGCGTAGTGCGTTGCGGTCTGGCAAATCAATAGATGCGTCTTGGGCGGTATTTGGAAGCCACTCACAATGCACTCGTTCATGACCGTTCGCAACTGCCAGGGAATCACGGGGTACACGCGCGCGGACTCCATGCAGAGGCGGTGAGTGACGTCGAGGCTATCGAGGCTGAAATCCTTCGCTTCCGGTTCACGCCCGTTACCGAAAAGCAACTCGGCTTCTCGATGAATCTTCTCGTACAGATCCGGGTGTCGAACCATGTTATAGACGGCGAAGGCGAGCCCGCTCCCGAGATAGATGCTAGCCACCATTGCCGCCACAAACGGGAAGGTGATGTCCGTTTCCGGCAGGAACTGCGGGTCGTTCCTGTGGAGTTCGAGGATTGCGTCGGCAATATCCGGCGGCTTCCCCCTCCGCTGCGCCGGCGTATGCGATGCGGTTATCGCCTCATGGAGTTCACGGACGCGCTTTCTATAGCGTTTCATCTTTGGCGTCGACAGCATGAATTTCGGCAGTGCGCCCTGAACTTGCGTCACCAACGCGCGATGTTCATATTCAAGAAGTTCGTCGACGTAATGGCTGCAATCCACTCCGATCATCAGATGCGAGACTTGACTGCTGACGTGGTTCTGGAAGGCCTCGGCTGCGCCGAAAACTTCGCCTTCACTCCATCGGCTCAGCGACCGTCTGCAGAGGTGGACCAACTCCGGTAGCCGTCGCGTAAGGGCGGCACGGGAATAGGCGCCTTGCAGAGACTTGCGCATCTTGTAGTGATCAGCGCCATCCAGGCCCGGCAAGGTTCGCGAAGCGCCGAAGACGCGTTCCAGATCCTGGATGTAGTCCTTCGAGCGAAGGTAGAACCGCCCGTGCTTGTTGACCCACTGATTGGTGTCCGGCCCCATCAAGGCCACTAACGTCGACTTGCGCATTTTGAATGGAAGCTCGACGACCGGCCCGTACTTCCGGAAGATGCCGTTCATCGCCTTTGGAATATTGCCTGTGCGAAAGTCACGCTGTCGCAGGGCGTCGAAGATTCGGAGCTTCGGAATGGGTTTGGTTTGAAGAACACGGCGGGTCTTCGGTTTCGCGGTACTATCCTTCACCGCACTGGCAACCGTCCGCCCTACCAGATCCAGCTTGGCGATCGTCTCGATGCGCTCCAGCTTCTCCTCATAGTCTTCCGGCTCAAGCAGCAGCTTGAAACCTCCGCACGTATGCATCAAGGCAATGAGGATGGCATCGCGCGGGTCCGGGATGACGTCGTTCAAGATGACGCTCAGGATTCTTGCTTTGGCTTCTTGGCGGATCTGCAAGTCGTGTGTCTGGTATGTTCCAGAACGTGAAACGGAGCGCGAGAGCCCCCAAAACCCGCCGCTCTCGTAGTCCAGGATCTTCCTCTCCACCAGGCGATCGAGCGTGGACATGACGATTTCGTCGGAACGGCCCGTGTTGCGTTCGATCCAGTATTGCGTGTCCGCGGTCTCCTGGGATTCGGCGATTTCCTTGAGCGTCGGGTCGAGCAGGTCGTCTCCGGTTGGAGTGGGATCAACCAGATAGAGCGTTTTCAAATCGGTGTCGATCCGATCCTCCAGTGTAAGATCGGCGATTACGGCACCCGCCATAACGCAGGAGAAAGCCCAACCCGGAACCATTTCCAGAAAGCCGCTCCGTTCGTTGAGCATCAGGAGGATCAGCTCTTCGGCAAGCCGTATCGGGATCTGCGTGGGCGCGCTCATAATTCTCCAATCCGGAATGGACGACTCAAGTCCGGGACGTTTGCTGGGAGTCGGTTAGCCGGGCACACCGCTCATCAAGCCTCTGCGACACAAATGTCGTTGCCCTCGTCCGACAATGCGCCAGCCATCGAGAAACGGGGCGAGCGAACAGATGGCTTAGCTCTCCCTTTGTAGCATACCCCTTTCCGAATCGTGGGAGTCCCCGCGCACTTGGCCCGGCAGCCATTCCGCCTTGCCCACCACCCGCCGCTTGCTGCGCGAACGCAGGCTGCAACCGGCGGTTCCGCGCCAATCCGAACACGTAGTCCACCCCGGCCTGCCCCTCGCACCACGCCATCAGCTCGTCGCGATAGAAGCCCGAGTCCCCCGCACACGTGGCCAGCGCTGCCGTATCTGCTCCACGATCCGCTCGATCTTCTCCACCGCTTCGTCCGCCGCATCCCGATTCGACGTCTGCAGCCGCCCGCACAGGATGTGCGCACCACACGTGACATAAATCGGCAGAAAGCAATAGCAGTCGTAGTAGCCGTGGAAGAACCGTCCCTCCTGCCGACCGTGCAGCGGATCGTCGGTCGCGTCCACGTCCAGCACGATCTCCTCGGGCGCCTCGGGCCTCGGCATAGCTGTCTAGGAACAGTTCCACCAGCAGCGCGTCGTGCTGCTGGTGGTCGGCCACGATCCGCTTGTAGCGGTCCTGACCGGCCTGTTCGGGGGTGCCCAGCTCGAGCCGGTCGAGGGTGCTGGAACCGGCCAGCGGATGCCCACGGCCAGCGCCAGCAGGTTGTCTTCGCGCAGGCGTTCGTGATCATCGATGTCTTCGTAGCCGAGCGCGAGGCCAAACAGACGCTGGACGAGGAGGCTCCGCAGGGAATGCTCGCAGCGACTGGGATTGCGGTGATCAGCGAAGCAGGCTGCCAGATGCCGGGTCAGGCCGACGTGCCGGTCGACGGCCCGCAGGCCCGCAGCAGCAGGGTCCCGCCATCGGAGGACATCCGGCCGCCGTCAAAGCGGCACGCACTTTCCGACGGCCCTGCTTGGGGAGATCGATTGTGATACAGTGTGTGTTCTTGGGTAGCACGTGAATTACTGATAACAAACATGTTGCCACAATTTCATGCCCCATGCCCCCTCCTTTGGTGAGCTATGCGGCCTAAGCACGTCACTTGCCTACTTGACCGTCCTTCCTGGAGTTACTGGAGAACCTGCCATGAGGTTCGCTAGGCAACTCCGCGAACTATCCAATGCGCTGAAGGCCGCTTTCGACGGGTCGAACGTCGCCCACCGCGTGCAGGACTTCGAAGGATGGACCAACAGGGTGTCCGACCAGGATTCCGAAGGGGGCTACGACCATACACAGACCGTCAAGGAATACTACGACCTTTGTAGCGAGTTCATGGTCCTGGGTTGGGGAGAATCCCTGCACTTCGCGCCGCTGTCGCCTGGGGAGAGCTTGGAGGACTCTAAGATCCGGCACCAGCAACTCATGATCTCCAAGCTCGAACTGCGCCCGGGCATGACGGTAGTCGACATCGGCTGCGGAATCGGCGGTCCGATGCGCCGGGTGGCCCGCGAGGCCGGTGTCAGGGTCGTCGGGGTGAACATAAGTGAAGTCCAGTGCAACAACGCCAAGCGGCTGAACGCCGCCGCGGGGCTCGATGACATGACCGACTGCTTGGTGTGCAGCTTCATGGAAATGAGCTCCATCGCGGACAAGACCTTCGACCGTGGCTACGCGATCGAATCGACCTGCCACGCGGCCGACAAGGTGGTTGCGTTCGCCGAAATCTACCGTGTCCTGAAACCCGGAGCCCTCTTCTGGGGCCAGGAAATGTGCATGACGGACATATTCGATCCCAGTGACGATCGGCATCGCGCCATCAAGCGGGAACTCATGCACGGCATCGCGCTCAAGGAAATCGCGACGCTTCGGGAGGTAAACCGGGCGCTCGAAACCGCGGGATTCGAAGTCATGGAGGGGTTGGACCTCTCGGTCGACCAGCACGGTCCGATCACGCCGTGGTATCAGCCCATGGAAACCCGGCGCGGACTGCTCGGCGGCGGTTTCCGCCGGATTCCAATGGGACGCAAGGCGGTGAAGAGGGGATCCAGGATGGCCGAATTTCTCGGTGTGTTCCCGAAGGGCTCGACGGAGGTCGTCGAACTGCTGGATTGGACCGCAAACGCCTATGTCGCCGGGGGCCGGGCCGGGATCTTCACGCCGCTCTACTGTTTCGTGGCGCGCCGGCCTCTTCGGGGGTAACCAGCGGCCTGTAGACAAGGTAGCGCGGCGTTCGACGGCGATGCATCCCGGCGAAAACGCGTCGCTTCACAGCTCTCATTCTTGAGGTTCGGTCAGAATACCCCCGGGCCAATCGTCGGGGCACCTGCCTCACGCGCCCCGTCAACCGGGAACCTCGCCGGCTAGTTCTCCCGGTGAGACCTCGGTGTGCACGCCACTTTCCCCACCGGCCGTCAGCCCCGCGCCGAGGTCAGGCGCAGATGGAACGAGGAAAGCGCGGGCACCAGAAACATGATGATGGTCGTGGTGAAGAGGATGCCGCAGCCGATCGAGGCGGAGAAGGGAACAAAGAACTGCGCCTGAATGGCGTCTTCGAGAATAAGGGGGGTGAAGCCAAGGAAGGTGGTCAAGGAAGTAAGCATGATCGGGCGAAACCGACCCTTCGCGCCCTCTATGATCGCGGTTCGCACCGGAATGTCTTCCCTGAGTTTCTGATCGGTGAAATCGATCATCACCAGCGAATCGTTCACCACCACGCCGGCGAGGCCGAATATCCCGACAAAGGATTCCGCGCTCAAGGCTACCCCCAGGACCCAGTGACCCAGGATCACGCCGATGAACCCAAACGGGATGATGGCCATGATGATGAACGGTTTGGTATAGGAGCGGAGCGGAATGGCCAGCAGCGCGAAGATCATGAGCAACGCGATCACGAATCCGCGAAAGAGACCGCCCAAAGAGTCGAGCTGCTGCTGTTGTTCACCTCCGAAGGTGTAAGTGAGTTCCGGGTTTTCGTCGATGAGTTCCGCGAGGATAGTGTTCTCCACAATGTCATTGGCGGTCGCGGCGGAAATCACACTGGGATCCACATCAGCGGTAACCGTGATAATGCGCTGGCCATCCTGGCGCCGGATGGCCGGCGGCGATGTGCCCAAACTCAGCGAAGCCACGCTGCTCACCGGCACGTCGGCACCGGTTGGCGTGCGGAGCCGGTAGCTCTCGACGTCGGTGATCGCATTACGCTGCTCCTCGGGCAGCCGCACATAAACCCGAACTTCGTCACGTCCTCGCTGCACCCGCACGGCCTCCGCGCCAAAGAAGGCGGCTCTCGTCTGCCAGGCAAGATCATCAAGCGTGAGGCCGAGGGTGCGCGCTTCGGGAAGCAATCCCACCTGAACTTCCGGGATACCGCGAGTGTGATCAGAGCGTATGTCGAAGACGCCTGCGACTCCGCCCAGGCCAGTGACTGTGGCAGATGCGATCTCGACCAGGCGTTCCGGATCCGGGTGGGACAGAGCGGCCTCGACCGGGTTGCCCAGTGTGTAGATCTCGCTGATGAAGGTGACCGCGCGCACATGAGGCAGGACACCCACCTCCTCGCGCCATGCCTGCACGACTTCTCCCGAAGTGATGCGCCGCTGCTGCGCGCTCAGGAGCTTGAACTCGATGGTGGCGACATTGGCTTCCGGGTTCAGGGTGGGCGAGGGGTTGAGGCCCCCGGTTTCGATCCGCGACCGCTGACCGACGACGACCGTAACTCCGGACAGCAGAGGAGGCGCATCCTCGGGCCGGCCTTCGGAAAGCCGCTCCATGGCCCGGCGACCGGCTGATTCCAGTTGTTGTGCCACTGCGTACGTCTGCTGCGCGGTCGTTCCGTCCGGCATCTCGAGGGTGGCGATTGCAAAGTCGCCTTCGACCGCTGTTGCGAAGGTGGTCGCGACGATGCCGGCCGGAAGGAGGGAAATGCTCAGGATGAGCAGCGCGACAGCCAACGAGACCGTCACCCCGGGCCAGTCCGTCGCGAGCTGTATCCCGCGATCCAGAGGCCCCTGTACAAAGCTGTTCAACCAGGCATCGACACGATTCTGGATCCGGGCGACGAATCGTTCCATGCCCGTACTGGGCACCCAATCCGGGCCATGCAGATGATGGGATAGATGGTTGGGCAGTACCAGCAGCGATTCGACCAGCGAAAACATCAGCGTGGCAATGACAATGATCGGCAGTGCCTTCCAGACCTCTCCGAACCCCGCGGGTATGAAGAGCAGCGGAAGGAACGCCACGATCGTCGTCAGCACCGCGAAGACCAGTGGCACCTTGATTCGTCGTGTGCCCCGGATCGCCGCAACAACCCCCGGCGTGCCGCGCATTCGCTCCAGGTGAATGTGCTCGGACACGACGATCGCATCGTCCACGACGATTCCGATGGCGAGCACGAAAGCGAAGAGCGAAACCTCATGGAGTGGGATGTCGAACACCATCATGGCGGCCAAGGCGCCGATCCCGGAAACGCCGAGACCGACGGCGACCCAAAACGCCAGCCGGACTTCGAGAAAAAGGCCCAGCGCGATCAAGACCAGCAACAGCCCCAAGGCTCCATTCTTGAGGAGAATGAGGGCGCGCTCCGCGAAGATCGAAGAGTCGTCGTTCCAGATGTTGATGCCCACGCCATCGGGGAGCGAGGGCGTTATCTCGTTCGCAACATGGTCCCGAACGGCGCGCGCCACATCCATCACCCTCTCGCCGTCGGCTCGCGAAACCTCGATGAACACGGCTGGGTGGCCCTGGTGCCGCATGAGCAAAGCTGAGTCCTCGAAGCCATCGCGCACCTCGGCAATATCACCCAGGCGCACCACCGTGCCGTCTTCGCGGCCAAGGATGACTATGTCCTCGAAATCCTGCTGATCGTAGCTCTGACCGAGGGTCCGAATCCGCACCTGGGACTGCTCGGTATTGATGCTGCCCGCAGACAGATCCAGGGATCCGCGGCGAATCGTATTGGCGACTTCGGTCAGAGTAAGCCCAAGAGCCCGCAGCCACTGCAGTGGCACTTCGATCGAGATCTCGTAGTTGCGCACACCGCTGGTCTCAACCTGGGACACGTTCGGGAGCGAAGCGAGATCGTCCTCAATACGGTAGGCGAGCTCCTTCAGCGAGCGCTCGGGAACGTCGCCGTAGAGGATGAGGCGCATCATGCTCTGGGCGTTGGTCATTTCCCGGATCTGGGGCCGCTCGGCTCCACCCGGGAACGTCTGAATACGCCCGACCGCCGACTCGATTTCATCCTTCTTCGCGCCCATGTCCGTACCCGAGTTGACTTCGACCCTGACGGACGCCATTCCCGGGGCCGCTACGGACCTGACCGCCTTCACGTCCGCCAGTCCCCTGACCTCATCCTCGATCTTGACGACGATGGCCTCCTCCACCTCTTCGGGCGTTGCACCGGGGAACGGCACGGAGATTTCGAACTGGTTGAAGGGCACCGTAGGCCACGCTTCCTGCTCGAGGCCCGTCAGCGACACGAGGCCCGCAGCAACAATGCCGAGCATCAGCAGATTGGACGCGACGCTGTTGCCCGCCATATAGGCAATCGGTCCACCGGGTTCGGCGTGGTTGCTTCGGTTGATACTCATTGGTACGGGTCGGAGCGGGTATGGAGAAGCACCCACGTGTCGGCGGGCTGGAGCAAGAGTTTGAGTACGATACCTACTAGTACAGTTTATCGTTCAGATTTTCGGATATAGGGTTTTCAGCTTGATGCGAGCATCTCGAGTGGTGAACTGCCAATCGACGGTGACCTCCCGATTGTTCCGATGCTGCTCCCAGGCGCGCATCTGGTGACGCACGGTGGCAAGGTCGGGCATCCACCGGTTGAGGCATTGGCCGCCCAGGGCGCTCAACTCGATCTCGGCGATGTTGAGCCAGTTGCCGTGCTTGGGCGTGTAGTGGATTTCGAGCCGCTCGGCCTGCGGATAGCGTTCCGTCAGCATGCTGCGGATCCAGCGAGCCCAGTCCTGGCGCGTGCGCCTTTCCCTCGCCTCGACGTGGCGGCGCCCCGTCAAGGGCTCCACTTCCAGAAAGGAGCTCCAGCCACTCACCAGTCCCTTGCTTCTTCAGGCTCATCCTTCAATGAGAAAATGCTGAGAGAGTGTTGCCCAGCGTGCGGATCTGCTTCTATTGAGTCCCGCATAATACCCCGTCAATCGAAGCAAAGAGAAGACTGTTTCCAGAAGGCCGTGAGCAAGCGCGGTCTACGTTGCATGCGGCGCAGCGCCCGGCGGGCGCGCCGGCTCAACTCCCCGTAGTCTTTGGGACAGACATTCGGCAACTCGTGCTGCTTCCAGTACGACCAGATGTACT
>JAPOOG010000055.1 GCA_026713545.1 Bryobacterales bacterium | reverse complement strand
GGTTGCTCTCCAGCAGAGCCCGCCTCCGCTTCGCCAGCCGACGAAGAGTTTACTATGAGGGCCGTTCCCCAGCCCACCATTTTTCAGCAAATGGGGAAAACCTGCTTACCGGCTTGTCTCACTTCAGGGGTCCACCGCCG
The DNA here is from genome assembly GCA_026713545.1 of Bryobacterales bacterium. Classification (GTDB taxonomy): domain Bacteria; phylum Acidobacteriota; class Terriglobia; order Bryobacterales; family UBA6623; genus JAPPLB01. The sequence goes on along the minus strand of JAPOOG010000055.1, from coordinate 20,523 downwards.
GATCTTCATATCCCAAAAGTTGAAAAGGAGACGACGATGATGACGAAGCCACAGGAGATGAGTAAAGTGAAGGTCTGTTCACTAAACCCGGCCAGACCATGGGAACCTGTCTCAGTGCTCTCGCCTGATGTGGTGCAGCCGGGATAGTTTGCAGAATTTTATCGTTTTCCTGACACTGGGGTCTTAACGAACAATTCTCACTAGTGGGCTTGTGATGGGTGTGAAGCACTAGGGGAGAACCGTGATGGCATCGACCAAGCAATCATCGCGCAAGGACGTATTGAAGGAGGTCGCCACGATAAACCTCGACCTCGTCAAGACGATAGTCCACTCCCTCGGCCGGGCCTCGATCCAAACCACCGATCGCTACCTGGGCTTGAGGCAGGGTCTCCACGACGCCCCCTACGATCGGTTCGGGCTCGTGGGCTGGGAAGGATGATAGGGGCTCAGTGGACGTAGAAGTGCCGGAGGGGGCGAGGGAGGGAGTTATTGTGGTTGGATAAGGCGGCCGTCGACGTAAATCTCGGTGGTCGTTGCTCCGCCTCGTGCGCGCCTGACCCAGCGGCCGTGCTTATTTCCGTCCCAGTACGGCCCTTCCCCAATGGTTCCATCCGCTGTACGCCACATCCAGCGAGCGTACTGCTTGCCGCCCACGTTGGGCTTTTGTTGCCATTTCGGCTCCTCGATGTGCTAGCTCGTTAATCTGCGAAGATGCGCCACAAGACAGCGAACCGACGGTTGTAACATGTGCAGCAAGGGTGATACAGAACAGAGCCGTTGTCAACAATGTTGTTGACAAATATCGTATAGCATCCCACATCTGAGCTGGCTGTCATCGCCGGCAACGGATCGTTTTGCAGAGGGTTTTGATGAAGGCCGTGATTCGTGTTTCGTGATTCGTGTCCAGCACGCACTTCGCCTCGTCATGTGAGGAGATATGCCGGCTAGTTTTTTCTCCGCTCGCGTGCGGATCATACAAGCCAAGCGGGAAACAACCGGACCGGTGTCAACGCCGCTTGATCTGGGGTTTGTTTCAGGTCAGTCTTGCGCGGCGGCCGGTGCGCCCGAAGAACTCGTTGCAGCGGTGACCGGATGCTTCTGGTCATACCGTTCGATGATGTCGTTGGTGATCAGGAGTTCGGTCTTGGCGTCGACAACGGGCGTCTGTGGGTTGGAGATGTCCAGAATCAGGGAATAGTCCTTCTCGATCATGTAGTCGCGGATGATCACCCGCACCTTGCCATAGAGTTCTTGTTGAAGCGCCTGGACTTCCTTTTGAAAAGCGGCTTCGGCATCTTCTACGGCCCGTTGCGCCTCGCGGCGTTTTGTCTCGATGCTGCGTTGCAGCTTCCGCTTCGCCGCGTCGCTCATGATGTTGCTGCCTTCGGCCAACTGGTTCTGCAGCCTCGCGATCTCAGCTTGCTTGGCTTTGATATTGTCTTCCTCGGGTTTGTACTTCGTGCGAAGCTGCTGGGTACGCTGCTGACCTTCCTGAGTGCGCGTGATGGTTTCTTGAAGACTGACCAATGCAATGCGCGTGCTAGCCGTATTCTGGCCTTGGGCCGTCAGAGTGGCTGCGACGGCCAGGAAAGCCATAAATACCGATCGACGGATCATATTCAACCTCGTTTCACTTCACTTGGCGCGAAAGCGCCTTCAGTCTATCACAGGAGCGCGCACGCTCCGCCTTCAGAATGTGCGGCTTACAGTAAAGCGGAATATCCTGGGCTTCTCGAAGAACGGCAACGCGCGTCCGAACCGCGTGACGCCGTCAACGAAAGAGGTCCGATTCGGGAAGAATGACCGATCCGCCACGATGGGAGGCTGCAGGAAGGTCTCCACGCGTAACGGATTGTAAGCCCAATAGAAACGGAACGGGGCTTGCACGACCGGCATCATCACTTGCAGCTCCACACCCGTCGAGGCGCGGAGTGCCTGTGACTGGGGGATCACCCGGATCGACCGGTCGATGCCGGCATGGGGGAACATCGCATTCAGTTCGGCGGCGCGATCTTCGTTGAGTCGAACCTGGTCCTTCAGAAGGATACGGTTGAAACCCAGGTCGAAGAAGGGGGCCAGGGTAACGGGTCCGAACAGCGGGATGCGGTATTCGAAGTTATAGACCATGCGGGTATCGCCGCCGGGAAACGAAAGCCGGAACACGGGAACCGTGGTGAACTGAGGAACCTCGCGTTCCACGCCTTCGACGAGCAACACCTGTGTTCGGGGAGTGCCGTTGTCATTGAGAATCGGCACGGTGGCAGTGTCAGGGATCCATACCATCGGGATGATGCCGAAGATCTCGAAACCGCGGATATCGGTCTCACCCCCCATGTAGGAACGCCGGAACGGCGGAGGCACCTTGCCGCCATACCCGGTGAGAAACGAGAGCAGCAGCCGCATGCCAATCACGTGGCCTCTGGTGCCGACCGACTTGAAATACTTCCCCTCGACCGTCGGCGCCAGGAAGTTGGTATTGCCGCCGAAGCCGGCGATACCCATACTGGCGAACAGGCTCTTGCCTCCTGACGGCGTGATCGGATGGTTCACCGTGTTGTGGAAGAACCCGGGAACGATTTCGCTGGTCGTAATGCCCTCGAGAGAGTTCGGACCGGACACCCCCAGGAAGTTTTGGAAACGGAACAGATTGTCGGCCGCTTTGCTGAACGTGGTCAGATCGTCTCTCTGCAAGCGATAGGTGAGGCTCAAGCGGTTGAAGTTCTTCAGGGGATAGCTTACGAACGTCGTGAAGCCGGTCGTGTTTTGACGGAAGTCGAGGTAGTTGTCGCGTCCGAGCTGATTGAAGAGCGGGATCAGGTTTGCGCCTGAAAAAATGGAGGCCTCACGTCCCTGGTTGAAGTTGAAACGGCTCGTAAAGACGGTGAAGCCGGCCTGGATTGGCCGGTTGAACAGATAGGGTTCGGTGAAGCCGAAAGTGAGGGCGCGTTGCCGGCTTCCGAGCTGTGCGTCGAAACTCAGGGTTTCACCCAGCCCGAGGAAGTTGTTGGTCGCATACCCGAAACCGATAAAGCTTCCAGCAAACCCGGATACGCCGCCGTTCAGGCTGACCGTGTTCTTGCCGCGTTCTTTGACATTGAGAGTCAAGTCGACCAGACCTTGGCGTGTATCTCGGCGAATATCCGTTGCTTCTTCTTCTTTGAGCGGCTCGAAATAGCCGAGCTGATTGAGGCGCAGGATACTCAGGTCCCAGACACGGGTATTGAACATGTCCCCTTCGTCGAGGAGCAGCTCGCGGCGGATGACCTTGTCTCTGGTCGAGGTATTGCCCGAGAAATTGATCCGGCGCACAAAGAATTGTTTGCCTTCATCGACGGCCAGGTTGAGATCCACTTTCGGCGGGTTCTCGTCATCGCGGAATTCGAAGTTCGGCTCGGCGACGAAGTCGATGTAACCGAACTCGCCGTAGAGCTTTTTGAGGTTGTCGAGACCTTCCCGCAGCTTCTTGATGTCGAAGATGTCATTCGCATCCATCTTGAAGACGTTTTCAAGGACTGTCGGATCCCGGAACAACTCGACATCGGTGAAGCTCAGCTTGCCGAGGCGGTACTCTGCGCCCTCATCCATGTGGACGGTGACGTCCGCCCGCTTGCCCTTTTTCTTGAAGATCAGGGGGAACGGGAACAGCTTGCGGCCCTTCTGATCCCGCATTTCCAGATCATGACGGGTCACGGTGGCTTTGAAATGCCCCCGCTCCTGATACATGTTCCGTACGCGTTCCTTGTCTTCCTCGAGCTTGCGGATGTCAAAGGTCTTTCTGAAGAGTCTTTCGAAGATGATGCTGCGCGGTAGGCCCATCGGGTACAGGTTCTTCATGGCCTTCCGCACCCGCTTGTTGGACATCACTTCGTTGTTCTCGACAAAAATCTTGCCGACCTTGACTTTCGGGCCTTCCGTCACGTTGAAGATGACCTCGACCGAGGACGGCGGAATCTGAGAAACCTGAGGTTGAATGTCGGCGTATTGGCGACCCCTCTCTCCGAGCAGTTCTTGAAGCACGATCACTGCTCGCTGCACGCGGGTGGGGTCATAACGCGATTCGACGCTGAGCCCGACGCGGCGCTCCTTGAACCGCTCCAGGATGTCCGAGACGGAAGCCGATTTGACACCCTCGTACTTGATGCTGCGAATCACCCGGCGCTCGACCGCGACGAAACGAACAATCTTGCCCTGCTCGCCGTCTTCCAACTCCAATCGCAAGTCGTCGAAATAGCCTGTGTTCCACAGCACCATGTAGTCGCGAAGGAGGATTTCCTGGTCGACCAGGTCTCCCGGTTTGCTGAAGATGCGGGCCAGCAGCCCGTCTCTGGGGATCCGCCTCGTGCCGCGAAACTGGATGGACTCGATAATATCGCCTCGAGGAGCGATCGGTACGGGTTGTCCCTCTTCAGTGGGAATGTCTTCAAAAGGAGAGGCCGGCCGCTGTCCTGCGGGCGGAGCATCAGGAACGTCCTCGAACGGAGAAGCCGGCCGCTGTTGCTGAGCTTCAGGGACCTCTTCAAAAGGGGATGGCTTCTTCTGGGGTTCGCCCTGCTGCGCGAGCAGCCACGTCGCGCTCTCCCCGACAGGAACGTCCTCCGTCACCGATGTGTTGCGGAGATAGGGCGGCGGGAAGTTCGAATGGGAATCGATGCCGTCGAGGCCCGTTTGACCCACGAGGGGGCTTGCGGCGAACCCGAATAGCGCCAACAGAAGAGACCCAACGAAGACCGGGCGCCGGACTCGGCAGCCTATCATACTTGCTCGATTCCTCGTCTGGCTGCGTTCATGAAGAAGATACGCACAGTCAATCCGGGTAGTTTCACGCCGTGCATGCCACCTCGCGGCAAGCCCTCATTGTAGCCGAACCTCTCCTTCGTCTACATCCGGCGTGTGAGTAAACTCTCCAACAACGGCAACACTCGTGAACCGCGTTTCACAAGGCTTCAGCCGGACTTGTGACCTGTTCGAAACACCGGGTCGCCTGCGTCTCGATAACCTGCTCCGGCTCTTGGAAGTGCTTGGTGAGTGAAAGATGAATGATCTTGAACGGAGCCACGCCGAACGTTACAGACTGACGACCGGGCGGATTCTTCTCTTCAATATATTGAACAAGGCGACAGTGCAGCCGTTCACGAGTGTCTATTTGCGTCAAAAAAGCGAGCTGCGGCCGTCATCCTTCGCCGCTGAATCGTGTGTCATCCACTATCGTACTCTGCAGGCATGGTGTAGTATCTAAGTCAGTGCGAAGGATCACGGCGGCGATGCGGGTTTCGATCCCTCTTCTCGGTTGCTGGTTTGCAGCCTGGGTCTTTCCCGCGCTGTCGACGGGCACGGAAGCTGGCGTGTCTTCAGCAGTAGCGCCGATCCTGCAGTCCGAAGATCCTCGGGTCGGACATCCGGAAACCCCGCTGGCGGCGGAGCTGCTTAGTCTGATCAAGCAACTCGATCCGTTGCGAGTGACGATCCCCTACGTGAATTACCACGATGAAGCACTGGCGGCGCAAACGACGCACCGTAAACTGCACCGCCGAGCCGGCTTCAAGCGTTCGAGAGCTAGACGCAACAGCTTCAAAGCCTCTTCGAGCTGGACAGTCAAGGAATCTTCGGCCGCTGGCGCGAGAGTGCGCTCGCGCAGCTCGCGGCGATGACGCTGATTCTCTGACCTGCCTTTCTCACCACGCGGCGAGGCGAAGTGCGTGAGAGGGCCGTCAGGACGAGGCACGAGCCGCTTGGCGCGTGCAGGCGTACTTGAACGTACGTCGAGCACGGCAAGCAAGCGCTGCGAAGGAAAAGCGAAGTCAGGGCGGTCGTACCGCGTGACTCGGCCGTCGGGTGGTGAGAAAGGCAGGCCAGTTTTTCCTCCGCCCGCGTGCGGATCATACAAGCGGGAGACATCCGGACCAGTGTCAACTCCGCTTGATCCGGAGGATGTTTCAGGTCAGTACGACTGCGCTTCCTTGCTGCACTGAATGCGAGCGACATCCCTCTCCCCGACAATCCTCCGCACACTACTCGCAGACCGACACTGAAGTGGGCTGATCCCTTCCGACTCGCGACACGAATGTAGTCTTCACCCGAATGATGACAGTACTTAGGGTGCTCAGCAGTCGCCAGGTGAATCTGCAACCCTGTACATGACCATGGTCGTGACCATGATATGATAAAGTCATTCCACCGGCGGTCAGGAGAGGATCGTGGCAGTCAGCAACCTCAAGGGGTCCGGCCCCAAGACGATCAAAGCCTCGGAGTTCAAGGCCAAGTGCCTCAAGCTGATGGACGAGGTCGCGGAGAACGGAGAAGAGATAGTCATTACCAAAAACGGCCGCCCGGTTTCGAAGCTCGTTCCTTATCGCAAGAAGCCCGAAAACCTCTTTGGCATCGACCGAGGAATCATCCGGATCCATGGCGACATCGTGGAACCTGTCGACGTGGAATGGAACGCCGTGACGGGCAAGGGTTGGGATGACCAACTTTGATGATTCTGGATACGCATGTCTTGGTTTGGCTGCGAGTCGGGGACGACAGACTCGGGGCTCGGACTCGAGAGAGTCTCAAACGGGCTTGGCTTTCAGGGGATGTTGCAGTATCCGCAGTCTCGTTCTGGGAAGTCGCTATGCTTCATGAAAAGGGGCGGCTTACTCTGCTGCAAGATATCGGATCGTGGCGTCAGGCACTCCTTCAGGACGGCATCGTGGAAATTCCCGTTGACGGAGAGATTGGAATCCGAGCCGCTGGCCTTGTCGATTTCCATGCGGATCCGGCCGACCGCTTGATTGTTGCGACGGCATTGGGGGGCCACCAGCTCGTCGCCGCCGATGAGAGGATCCTCGATTGGCCCGGTGCGCTTAGCAGTTTGCGCGCGACTGATTGAGTGGCAACAAGGCTGAGCGCGCCCCTTATGCCTGACGCAGGCGAGCAGCTCGATCAGCATGAACAAGACAACCGGATATCCTGCCTTGATCAGGTGACGCTTCAGCGGCCGGAACTCATAGACGTAGGACGCGGCAGGCCTTCCGACTGATGAAGCGCTCCGACAATCGCGTCCACGTCGAAAACACATCCGCCCCAGGCGCCTCCGCTCACCGCCTGCAAAGCCGCCCAGAGCCGGGTGTCTTCGGGCAGATCGGGATGGGGAGACAGATAGTCGGGCGTGCTCCTGGCTTCGAGAAGGTGCTCACCGACATCTGGCCCTGACTCCGCACTGTCCTTCTCACCGACAAGGTCGATCGTTCCTTCGAGCGTATTGCGGTCGATGCTGATCTGAATCGAATCGCTTTCGCGCACCTTGCCGATCGGACCGCCGGCGAGCGCCTCCGGACCGACATGGCCGATACAGGCGCCGGTTGAAACTCCGGAGAACCGCGCATCGGTGATCACGGCAACCTGTTTCCCGAATGAAAGGAATTTCAGGGCAGAGGTGATCTGGTATATCTCCTCCATCCCCGAACCCATCGGCCCGGCGCATGTGAGGACCATGATGTCGCCCTCATGAATCCGACCGGACTTGATCGCCTCCATGGCATCCGATTCGCGGTGGAAGATACGGGCGGGACCCGTCATGCGGAAAACGCCGTCGGCATCAATCACGCTCGGATCGATGGCAGTACTCTTGACAACAGAACCTTCGGGAGCGAGGTTTCCGCGGCAGAAGGTGATCGTGCTGGTGAGTCCCTCGGCGCGAGCCTTGTCTGGGGGCATGATCACGTCTTCCGGATCGATACCGTCCGTTTCCCTCAGATGTCGCCGCATTTCTGTTCTCCGCTCGCTGATTTCCCAGGAATCGAGAACGGTATCGAGGGTCTCTCCCGTTGCTGTGATCACGTTGGTCTCGAGCAGGCTCAACCTCCGGAGATGCAACATGACTTCCGGCACCCCGCCTGCGAGGAATACCTGAACCGTAGGGTGCATGCGCGGACCGTTGGGCAGCACATCAACCAGCCGCGGCGTGCTGCGATTCACTTCCGTCCAGTCGTCGACCCCCGGACGACGCAATCCCGCCGCGTAGGCGACAGCAGGCAAATGCAGCAGGAGGTTGGTGGAACCTCCAAAGGCAGCGTGCACCGTCATCGCGTTGCGGACGGCGTCGTCGGTCACAATTTTCCTTGTGGTGAGCCCGGATGATTCCATCGCCATGATGACCCTTGCTGAACGGCGTGCCGCATCTTTCCAGATCGGTTGCCCCGAAGGCGCGAGGGCTGTATGGGGGAGTGAGAGACCCAACGCTTCGCTGACGACTTGTGACGACGCAGCCGTGCCCAGGAATTGGCAACCTCCTCCCGGAGACCCACAGGCACGGCAACCGAGCTCCTGGGCCTCTCCCAGCGTCAACTCGCCGTGCGAGAAACGCGCTCCGATCGACTGCCCCTTTCCGGCGTCTTCGCCGTCGCTCGCCGGAAGCGTGACCCCGCCCGGGACCAGCACCGTCGGCAGGTCGCTCATTGAAGCGAGCGCGATCATCATCGCCGGCAAGCCCTTGTCACAGGTCGCGACACCGATCACCCCGCGTCGCGTCGGCAGCGATCGAATCAAGCGGCGCAATACCTGCGCCGCGTCGTTGCGGTAGGGAAGACTATCCATCATGCCCGTCGTCCCCTGCGTGCGGCCGTCGCATGGGTCGCTGCAGAATCCGGCGAACGGGATGGCGCCCTGCGATGTCAACTCAACAGCGGCTTCTTGCATCAGCAGACCCACTTCGTAATGGCCGGTGTGATATCCCAGAGCGATCGGTCGGCCGTCCGGGGCGCGGATGCCGCCTTGCGTGCTGAGGATGAGGAATTCCTTGGAGCCGAGCTTCGAGGGGTCCCAACCCATGCCCGCGTCCTGCGTCCAACCGAAGATGTCGCCGCTGGGCCGATTGCGGAGCATGTCCTCCGTCAACGGCAGCACTCCCTTCGGCCCCTCGGCCTGAGTCAGAATCTCGTAGAGTGAGGAGTCGCCTTCGTGAAAGATCTTGTTCGGCATGTTTAAGAGTATGCCGGAAGCGGTTGCATGAGAAGCTGAGAGATATAATTCGGCGTGTCCTTGAAAAACCTATCGTCTCTCGTCGTGCTGGCGGCGGCCCTTGCCGGGTACCTTGTCATGGGATCCTGCAGGGCTTCGAAGGAACAGGTCAAGAGTCCCGATGAGCAACCGCCGCCCGCCGAACCGGACCGTGTGTATTCTTCGATTACGGCCGAATTCCAAAAGCAGACGGCAGAGTTGGCGCCGGCTCACATTGCCGGCGAACTTGACGCCGCGCGGGTGAGCGCCGCGGAACGGACCGCAGACTGGCCCAGCATCGCCGCCGCGCCCGACGGAACGCTTTGGTCGATCTACATCGAGTGGGGCGGGAAGGAATCCGACCGTGTGGTCGTCAAGAGGCGCGTGGACGGAGTTGACTGGAGCGGCCCGATTGTCATCCGCGACGGCTACTGGGATCACTATATTCCCGACATCGCTGCGTTGCCGGAAGGGGCCCTAGCTGCCTGGTCCGCACAGGTGGACGGCGACTTTGAAATCTTCGTCGCACGAATCTCCGACAAGGGGAAGGTGGACAGTGTCGAGCGAGTCACCAGCGCTCGATACAGCGACTTCCATGTTCGTGCGGCGGCCGACGGCGACGGCAACGTCACTCTTGTCTGGCAGTCGTTCCGCAACGGCCAAGCGGACATTTACGCCCAGCGGCTGACGGAATCACACTGGGGGCCGGCGGTGCGCATCTCGCCCAGTGCCGCGAATGATTGGGAACCTGCCGTCGCGCTCGATAGCGGCGGCCGCGCCTGGATTAGTTGGGACAGCTATCACGGCGGCTCTTACGATGTCTTCCTGGCTTCTTTCGACGGTAAGGAGGCAACCAATCCGGTGGCCATCACCTCGAGCGCGAACGCCTCCTTTCATACGTCTGTCGCCGTCGACCAAACCGACCGTGTATGGATTGCCTTTGACGAAGCCGGACCCAACTGGGGCAAGGACTTCTCGACATCCAGTTCCGCCGATGGGAGTGAGGGACTGCATGCTCGGCGCAGTGTCGGTGTTCGCATCTATGCCCACGGACGTGTCTACGAACCCGCCGCCGTGTCCGATGCCTTCACGGGACGCATGGAACGGTTCGCGGAACTACCCACGATCGCAATCGACGGCAACGGCACGCCCACCCTCGTCTTTCGACATTGGACCATTGCCAAACCCCATGAGATGTATCACTTTTATGCGACCAGACTCGGCGCCTCCGGCTGGTCACAACCTTGGCTACTCGAGAACAGCTCCGGCCGGAACACCCAGCGAGCCTCCGTCGCGATTGCGAATGACGGCGTCGTCAACGCAATCTACTCGAGCGACCTGCGCGCCCCGGACAACCTCCCGAAAGATCAAGAGCACGCCCTCCACTACAACGTTTTCCTGGCGGAATTGACCTTCGGTGGACCCGCACGCGATGTCGTCCTAAGCCAAGTCCCGGTGTTGCCGGTATCGGAGGGGTTCGAGCGCCGCCGTCGGGCTACGATGTCTCTGGGTGACAAGCACTACACTCTGCTTCTCGGCGACTGCCACCGTCATACCGATATTCGCGGTCACAGCAATGTCGATGGCTCGACGGAGGATACGTATCGTTACGCCCTCGACGCGGCGCAGCTTGATTTCGTCGGGCCGAGCGACCACAACGAAGTCATGGGCGGAAGCTGGCCCGACGGGCTGCGCGACTATCAATGGTGGGTTGCGCAGAAACTGGTCGACGTAATGACCCACGAGCCGAACTTCTGGGGCATCTACACTTACGAGCACAGCATGTCCCGCCCCGGAGGGCACCGCAATGCTCTCTTTCTTCGGCGTGGCGCGCCCATGCGCGGCATCGACCGCCGCCGCAAAGCACCCGCCACCGACAACCAACCGCCCGCGATGTGGTCCTGGTGGCGCGACAATGTCCTCAAGCAGGCCGGACAGAAGAGCGTCATTGTGCCCCACACCTTCGCGGCCGGCCCGCTCGCTGATTGGAACTGGCCCAATGCGCCGTTCGATTGCCTGCTTGAAATCTATCAGGGAGCGCGAGGCAGCTACGAGCGCTGGCGCATGCCAGTTACCGAGAAGAGGGGCGGAACGCAAACCGACGACCCCGGCCACTTCGCACAGGACGCCTTGAACAAAGGCAATGTCTACGGTTTCGTGTCATTCAGCGATCATGGCTCGACTCATAACAGTTGGGCCGGTATTTGGGTCGATGAACTGACGCGGGAAGCGATGTTCGACGCGATGCTTGCGCGGCGCACTTTCGGCGCCAGCGATGAAATCGTCGTGCGTGCGACTGCAGGAGATCACATGCCCGGAGAGCGGTTCTCCGCTTCGATGAGTGCTCCGCCCGAGATCGTGATTTCCTTGGAAGCACCTGACGAAATCCTGCGCGTCGACATCGTCAAGAACGGCGAGTACGTGTTCACGCAACGTCCCGGCGGCCGCTCGGCATCCTTACGCTATCGCGACATGAGCCCCGAACCGGGTGATACGTATTACTACGTCCGGGTCTTCCAACGTGACCCGGAAAACCCTTCCGGCGACCCCGAGATAGCTTGGGCCTCACCGTTTTTTGTCCAGTATGAGTGACCAGGCACGCTTCGAGTCGGGTGAATCCGAGATCCCTATATTGTCACGGGTGATAGCGGGATCCTCGAGCGGCGGCCTTCGACCACAACAATCCCCGTCTCACTGACGTGGTACTTTTTACGGTCTTCGGCAAGTTCATAGCCGATGCGCTCACCAGCCGGTATGACAGCGTTCTTATCCAGAATCGCCCGACGTACTTGTGCTCCCGGACCGATGCGGCAGTTGTCCATGACGACGGTTTCGTTCAGTTTCGCCCCGTTTTCTACATGCACTCGGCGGCCCAGCACGGAATCGATCACCTGGCAACCGGAGAGAATGCATCCTTCGCAAATGATTGAGTTCATCGCCTGTCCCTGGTGGCCTTCTGCATCAGAGATGAATTTAGTTGGGCCTACGTGGTATTCAGCCGTTCGGAGCGGCCAATCGAGGTTGTGCAGATTGAGGGCCGGTTCGGCAGACTTCAGGTCCATGTTGGCTTCATAGTAGGCTTCGATCGTGCCTACATCGCGCCAATAGCCGCGGTTCTTCTCCTCCTCGCCAGGCACCACGTTACTGTGGAAATCGTAGGCGTAGAGTACGTGGTTGTTCGTCATCCACGGCAGAATGTCTTTGCCGAAGTCATGCGAACTGTTTTCGTCAGCGGCATCCCGCTGGAGTTCTTCTTTCAGTACTTCACCGCTGAAGACGTAGTTGCCCATCGAAGCCAGGCACCAGCCTGGACGTCCGGGAATCCCGGGCGGATTGTCGGTTTTCTCGAGAAAACGTAAGATCCGCCAATCCTGGTCAACCTCCATCGTCCCAAATCTCACAGCTTCCGAAATCGGAATCGGAAGCACAGCCACAGTGCCTTCGGCGCCTTTTTCCTGGTGGTAGGACACCATGCTGCTTACGTCCATGCGGTAGATATGGTCCGCGCCGAATACTGCGACCAAATCTGGCATCGCCAACTCCAGGAGATGGATGTTTTGAAAGATCGCGTCCGAAGTTCCCTGATACCACTGCACGCCCTTGCGCATTTGCGCCGGAACCGGAATGATGAACTGGTTTTTCAGCAGATTGGAAAACTGCCAACCGTCACTCAGATGCTGCAACAACGACTGGCTCTTGAACTGCGTAAGAACGTAGATCGAATAAATCCCCGAATTGATGAAATTGCTGAGAACGAAATCGACGATACGGTATTTCCCCGCAAACGGGACAGCCGGCTTCGATCGCTGCTTGGTGAGGGGAGAGAGACGTTCACCCTTGCCACCGGCGAGGATGATGCCGAGAACCGGAATGTGCTCCATAAGGGGGACGGAAGACCGAACTTTAGTATGTCACGCCTCCTGTGACCTCCGTGTTTTGTCCGTGTTGCAGACACGTTTCCCTCCGATCTGTCAGCATGGAGACGGGACGGTAGGGATAGAAAGTTCCGCATGGCTGGAGTACAGTCGGGAAACGAAAATGATGCTGGCCGGTCAGGTCGGGGGCGCCTATAGCCCAACGAACGAGAAGGCCGATCTTCACGTGGAGGCGGAAGAACGTTGATCGACAGTACCGGCATAGGATATTTCTCAACCCGGCGTAGAATATAACCATGGGTTTTCCGACCGTGCGTCCGAGACGATTACGGGCGAGTCAAGCGCTTCGAAAGGCTGTTCAAGAGACACGGCTTTCCCCGCGTGACTTTATCTATCCACTGTTCGTCTGCCCTGGCAACGGCGTGCGCCGAGAGATCAACTCCATGCCGGGAAACTACCAATTGTCCGTCGATCAGCTTGTTGTGGAAGCTAAAGAGGCCGAATCACTGGGGGTCGCCGGCATTATCCTCTTTGGCCTACCCGAATCCAAAGACCCTGAAGGGTCCGGAGCCTACGATGACGACGGCATCGTCCAGCGGGCCATCCGTGCCGTTAAGCAGGAAGTTGACGACCTACTTGTCATCGCCGACACTTGCCTTTGCGAATACACCAGTCACGGACACTGCGGTCATGTTGTCGATGGAGATGTCGACAACGACGCGACCCTTGATCTGCTCGCCCAAACGGCGGTGTCACAGGCCCGAGCCGGGGCTGATGTAATCGCGCCGTCCGACATGATGGACGGCCGCATTGAGGCGATCCGTATCGCTCTCGACGACAGGGGCTTTGAGAAATTACCGATCCTTTCCTACGCTGCCAAGTACGCATCCATTTTCTACGGGCCGTTTCGCGAAGCCGCCGAATCCGCGCCCCAGTTCGGTGACAGGCGATCCTATCAGATGGATCCGGCCAACCAGCGCGAGGCAATGCGCGAGATCCAATTGGACATCGACGAAGGTGCCGACATCATCATGGTCAAGCCGGCAATGCCCTATCTCGACGTAGTATTTTGCGCGAAGCAGGAGTTCGATCTGCCCATCGCGGCCTATCAGGTCAGCGGCGAGTACTCGATGATCGTCTCTGCAGCCCGCAATGGCTGGATCGACCTCGACCGAGCCATGACCGAATCCCTAACATCCATCAAGCGCGCTGGTGCTGACTTGATCCTCACCTATTTTGCCAAGACCATGGCGAGCCGTTTATGAACACGTTCCGTTGGACGGCCCTGTCCTCCTGTTTTGGAACGAGGATAAGTCTTTTCAACGACCGTTACTTTTTAAGGAACCGTGAAGTCAACAAATCGGCTAGGCGATCAGGATAAAAAAGGTTGACAGCCAGGACACACTTGCGACACAAGCGGTTGTTCCGCTATGCATGCGCCGCCCTGGCCTGGTTGTGGTTCACGGCCCCACGTCTGGATTCCGTCGAGGCTTCCCCCTTCACCCTTCCGGAGGCCGTCGATGAGATCCTCGAGAGCCGCACTGCCCTCCGTTCCTTCTGGGGGATTCATATCGTCGATCTGGCGAGCAAACAAGTCTTGTACGAACGGAACTCCCGGAAGCTCTTCGTTCCTGCGTCGAACCAGAAGCTTCTATCGACGGCTCTCGCCCTATCGCGGCTTGGTCCCGAGCATCGCTATACCACAGTGCTGGTCAATGAAGCGGAACTAGACGACGACGGTGTCTTGCACGGTGATCTGGTCCTGCTTGGTGGCGGGGACCCTAATCTTTCCGCACGCATCCTTCCCTACAATCGCCGCCAAAACTTCCAACGGGATCTGCTGCTCCCCCTTTCCGAACTCGCGGACCAGGCGGTGCAATCGGGCCTGCGGCGCATTGAAGGAGCCATCATCGGCGACGATACCCGCTATGTCCGCCAGCCCTTCGCCACTGGGTGGTCCGTCGACGACCCTAAATGGGGCTACGGCGCCCCAGTCAGCGCGCTCTCCTTCAATGACAATGTCGTTACGATGCTCGTCCTGCCGGGTCGAGCCGCCGGCCGTCGCGCACGGATTGCGTTCAAACCCGACGTGCCCTACTTCAGCTTCTTGAACCGCACTCACACGATGCCGACTCGAACCGTTGCTCAAAGGCTAGACCTCGACAGGCAGCCCGGTTCAAACAAGCTGATGCTCTGGGGTCAGATTTCCATCCGCTCCCGTGGCCGCAGCATCGAAGTGGCGGTCGACAACCCAGCGCTGTTCGCCGCCATGGCCCTCCGTGAACGCCTCGAAGCACTTGGCATCGAGGTCTCCGGTGAGACTCGCACCCGCCATCGACGGCCCCACGAAGTCCCCGATCTCAAAGGTGAAACTCGGCGATGGTATGAGACTCCGACCGGACTCGCAATGATTCAGTCTATGCCGCTCGCTGCGAACCTCCCTATCATCAACAAGGTCAGCCAGAATCTTCACGCCGAGATGCTGCTGAGAGAGGTCGGCTACGTCCGCCGTGGCGTAGGCAGTTTCGAAGCAGGCCTCGAAGAGATGAAATCTTTCCTCCTGGAAGCAGGGATCAAGAAATGGCAGTTTCGCCTGCGCGATGCTTCCGGACTCTCCCGACAGAACCTGATCAGCCCCGAGGCCACCGTTCGGCTGCTTGCCCACATGGCGGACTCCGAGCACGGCGATCTCTTTCGCTCGACCCTCGCCGTCGCCGGCGAAGATGGAACCCTCGATTGGCGCTTCTCTCGCGGACCCGTGCGCGGAAAGATCCAGGCCAAGACGGGCACTCTTAGTGGAGTGACCGCCCTTTCGGGCTACGCTCGCACGCAGGACGAACGCGACTTGGCCTTCGCAATCTACGTCAACAACTCCAGCGCCCCCAACTCCTACGTCAGGCGTCTCATCGACCGCGTGGCGGAAGTCATTGTGACTACTCCGCCAATGACGCCAGCCAACGGAACCGACCCGACCTCAACAACCACGGCAGTGGGAAATCACAAGCCATCTCCTGAAACCCCACGGCGATAAGGCGGAAGCGAAACGTTCCCAGATGAGGACGATCCCAAGTGGTGTTACGGCGCGTTAGCACGCGGGGTTCTACGGTTCGAGCAGCAGACGGGCGTTTCCGTTGAAGATGGCGTCTCGCTGTGCTTTGCTCAGTTCGGACTCTTTCACCTTCAGCAGCGCAGATTCGAAGTAGAACAATGGGTAATATGAACCGAACAGTACACGGTCTCCGGGGATCTCCTCGATGAACTTGGAGATTCCGCCCACGCCCTCCAGCATGGCGAAGTCGAAATAGACTTCACCGTGGTAGCTGAGCCGGCCGAGCAGTTTGCCGGATGGCTTCCGCTTGCGGTTCTGAATCACGAGACGCAAACCAGGGAGATTGGGTAGAAGTCGGAGGATCGGTGCGGTATCGACTTCGCTAACACGCAGCAAGGGGTGTTGTGTCCGCTCGTCTTCCATGTTGAGGGCAAGCTGGACCACCATCTTTCTCTCGACGGCCTGCCGCAGCAGGTCAAAAAATCGCTGGTCATCAAGCGTATAGCCGTGGTAGCTCGGGTGCAGACGGATACCGGGCATCTTGTGATTTTCTTGACATCGCCGCAGATCTTCTTGCCAGTCGGGAAGCGTCGGGTTCACTGTGCCGAACGGGATGAGCAATCCCTGACCCAGAGTTCGGCAGGATTCGGCAAGCTGTTCGTTGACGGCGGCGACATCTTCGTGCAAGACACCGTCGAAACTCCCGGTCCAGGCCTGCGACACGTCATGCGAGCGCAGCTTCGCTATCAGTTCGGGTATTTCATCTCCGTGCAGACGACGAAACGGCCAACGCGAGACATAAACGTTGGTGTCGATGATCATGCTTCAATCCCCTTACGCTTGAGGATTGGCGCAAGCATACGTTTGAGGTTCTCTCCGAGGATAAGTTTCTTGGCTTCGTCGGAGATGTTCGCACCTTGCACCTTGGCGAGTTGGGAGGCAAAACTACGTCCGCCAGCGTCGCTCCCGTAGATGATACGTTCCGGTCCTAGCTCACGGACAGCCGTTTCAACGAATCCGTTTGTTGGATCCGAGCCCGCAATGCCGATCGAAACGTTTTTGTGAGCCCTAACCGCTCGGATGCCGTGTTCCCAGTCGCCACCGGTGTGGCCGCAGATGATCGGTATAGCAGGATGGCGCGCGGCCAGTTCGGCGAACTCGCTGGGTGAGCACTCTCCGGGGCGGTTGCCCGTCACCTTGACCCAAGTGTGCTGGAAGATCACGGCATTGGTCGACGCGGCACGCTCGACAATCGGGTCGAGTTCGGGTGTATTGCACTTGCGTGCAATCCAAAGCTTGACTCCCACCATAGGGCCGTCACGTACACAGCGGTCGAACTCCTTGAGGCTGAACTCGAGATGGTTGGGATTCAGGTAGACGAAGCCGAAAGCGCGGTGATGCCAATGCTGCAGGGCTTCCAAGACCTGGTTGTTGATCTTCGTCAATCCCTCAGGCGTCGGGTCTTCAGGGTGAGGAGGGAAGCCAAGGTAGAGCATGAACCGCTCGATTCCCATGCGATCGGCGAACTTGACGGCATTGGCCATCTTCTCGTGCGGTGTGCGGCCTTTGAAATTGCTGAAGTGAACGTGCAGATCCCAGATCATTTCTGGGTTTGAGGGTAAGCTTTTCACCAGCAGTAGTGCAACGGGAAGGGAAGCACCGCCGGCAGACTAGCGCTCTTCCACGAGGGGCGCGATGATGCGAGAAGCGTACTGTTTGGTGTGATGAATAACGTTCTCAGCGATGAGCATTTCCTCGGGCGGCTCGATCGTCATGGGTCCGCCGGTGTTGGGGTTGGGCTCGTAGAACTCAGCGCCCGTGCTGCCGACAGTAACGCGGATGCGGTGGCCTTTGTTGAAGATCTGGCTGAGCGAGTGAATGTCGAAAGCGAGTTTGTACACCTTGTCCGGTTCCATCAATGCCTCGCGATCGAAACCTTCCCGGAAGCGTGCGCGCTGGACTTTGTCCATGATGAGAATCGAGCGACCGTCCGGGTAGACGTCGCTGAGCCGTACGATGTAATCCGCATCGTTCACGTTCGCCGAAATGTAGAGTTCTACTTTGACTTTGCCCGTCCATTCAACGGGAGCGGCAAGCGGCTCGGTCGTGAAGGTCTGTGGTTCGGGGTGTTGCTCGTATAGGCGAGCATCACGCGCACCGGGGAAGGCACGGGTCGGGATCGGCGCCGGGTTGTTGGGGTCACTGCGGTACTCGGTCCTACCGTCTGATGATACTGGCGCCTCAAGAACAAGGCCCCCCTGCCCCAGCTCGTTCGCCGGAGTGAAATAGTAAGAGGTTTCTTTGACAGGAATCGGCCAGTCATCGGCCGTCCGCCATTCATTCCCGGGAGCGCCAGGTTCGCCAACCGCGCCCATGACGTAATATCGGACAGCAGGCTCACGATCCACCCTGTTATCCGCACCCTTGAGGTGATGGTTGAACCACTCGATCATGTGGGCATTTACGTCGAATGTGGAATTCTCGGGATACTGCAGTTCGCCTACTTTCGAATTCTTGTTGTAGCGGCCGTGCAGCCACGGACCGAGCAATAGTTTCTGCACACCGCGCGAATTCGGTCCTCCGCGATGCTGTCGTCCTACGAAGCTGTCGATCGATCCGACACTCATGTAGTCGTACCAGCTTCCGATGGTGAATGCCGGAACATTCATCTTGTCGAAGTGGAGCGTGCTGTCCTCCTGCCTCCAATACTCGTCGTAGGTAGGGTGCTCGAACGTTTCACGGTGCCATCGGTCGTTGTGCTCGGGGACACGGCACATGCTGGCCATGGACTTGAACCGGTTCGGTTTGGTGGCCCCGCCGATCCGATAGCCCTCGTGAAACAAGCTGAGTCCGGTGTCGACCATGTATTGCGCAACGAGGTGTGGAGGTTGGGTGACTGCGAGGAAGTTCTGGGCAAAGCCGCCTTGCGACGCCCCAAACGTTCCGATCTTGCCATTGGACCAAGGTTGCTCGGCTAGCCATTCGACGGTGTCATAGCCATCCTGGAGATCGCCCCACCCGAGCGAGCGGTAACCGTCCCAGATACCTTCGGATAGGTGTGCGCCCCGAAAGTTCTGGGCGCAGACCACGTAACCGTGCGAGGCTAGTTCTGCAAGGATCCGGCAGGTGCGGTCGGCACGGAGACCGGCGTATCGCTGTTCATATAACACCGGCCAGGGGCCGTCCCCTTCAGGGAAATACAGATAAGCGGAGAGTCGCACGCCATCGCTCATCGGGATCATGAAGTGCTTCTCGGTGACGGAACCGAGATCAACGGTGTCCGTCTCAGTTGGACTCGACGAGCAGGCTGCGACGAAAATCGATAGAAGAATGGTGGCCGGGTTTCGTAGTGGCGTCATGGTTCTGGGAGCATCTAAATCAATGTCGGAGGCAATTTCGAAGTAAACCTCCTGAAGCCCCAACGGCCGCACCATGAAGCCCGGAATCGTTTGGCTTCACTTGCCGACACCAACTGATTCCAGTTGATCGACTTGCATGTGGTGGCGCTTCTGCGGCGAGGTCTTACGGCGCTCAGTCTTGTTCCAGCCATTTTCAGGAACAAACCAACAAAGATTAGTCAAAGTCGTTTCATTCTTCGCATGCTTGATAGGGGGAGCCATTGCCATACCCCTGAAAACACCGTTCACGCCATGCTGAACGCTGTAAGTCTCGGTCTCTGAAGCTGACCGAACCGTTCGCGCCGAATGGCCGTTCTCCGCTGAATGGGGAACTATCCATCTCCATTTTGCTGGCTGTCGGCCTGAGGCGGATTCTTCAACGCTTCACGCGTTCGTGGTGTGGGCATGCCGGAAACATGCAGGTTGTTGGCCTTCTGAAATTCCCCCAGCGCGTTCACCGTCATGTCATCCAGCATGCCTGAAATCGGACCGTTGTAACGTCCCTGGTCTTGTAGGGCCGACTGTACGTCCTTTACGACGGAAGGGTAATAATTCTCGTAGGTTCCGTCGTCCAAACCACGAATCATAATCCAACCATTACCCTTGGAACCGGCCCATCGGATAGGGCCGGGTGTGCTTGTCGTCGGACTTTCCTCCGGCTCCGGATCTGGTTCCGGTGGTGGCTCGGGTTTCGGTTCCGGCTCCACAGGCGCAGGTGGCTCGGCTACTGGTTCGGCAACAGGCTCGGGGGCCTCCTGGCATCCTCCGAAGCTCAGAAACGTGAACGTTGCAAGTAGTGTCGCTGTTCGAATATTCACAGATCTACCTCCGTAGAAACTTGGTATTGCTAAGCCACTTCTCAAACAGACAACAGATCTCCCATTTCGATTGATTGAAAATCACTATTATCCCACCCGCTTGCGGCTAGTCCGAACAATGCCTCGCGCATACCATCGCACACGCCTTCCAACCGCGCCATGCGGTGCCTGGCGAATCCAACAGGTGTTCCATGCTTCACATGTCATCGCGCAAGCTCTTGAAGCTTGCCAAGAGCAGCCTGACCAGCCCCGCGCCTGTGCTCGCTAGCAGGCCGTGTCTAAACAGCCGTTTTTCGCGAGTCTCAGGACGAGTTCGTGCGACGGGATTGAGCAAGGCGCGGTGGGTCGGATCAGCTGAGTCAGGCATTACGCGCTTCGGGCAGCTCCTCAAGCCGATTCCAGGC
>JAPOOG010000058.1 GCA_026713545.1 Bryobacterales bacterium | reverse complement strand
AGTCGTGAGTTCCGGACCGAGCATTGCTTTCCGCATCGCGGGGATCAAGGCCGGGAATTACGAAACCGGCTACATCAACTCGCTCGGCGATGGCGGGAACGGAATAGAACTGTCGGCGATGGCCGGCAAGTTCATTGCTGAGCGGTTTGCCGTATCCAGCGAGATCGGTTACCGCTACCGCGACTCCAGTGCCCACGAAATCCCGTCCAGCGTCTTCGCCAAGTTTTCTGCTGGCGGATTCGGCGGCGGCGGAGTCGGGGTGAACCTCAACTACGAGATCGACAATTCGCTGTCCGGTCTGGAGATTGGCGTTCCTCCGTTTTCGCCGAGCCGTTTTCCGGAACTCCAGGAAGATCTCCATTTGCTTGGCCCTACGGTGAGCTTCAGCGTTTCGGACCAGGCGAGCATCGCAGTTTCTTATGCCAAGGTCATCCATGGCCGGAACACGGCGGCGTCCAATGTCATCAGCTTTTCCTTCGGATACTCGTTCAATTGAACCGTGTTGATGGGCGGCAATGCGATGTGTTCGGGAGTCGACGGTGGCCGAAGCCTCTCGGGAAACGATTCCCCCCTCAACGAGCAAGAACAGGGTGTCTGCGTCTCTGAACTAACGATCGGGCCTGGTATCTGGGCGGACAGCGCCCCGCTTTCAACGTCTGCCTCTGCAACGATCCGTGACGCGGTTGCTGAGGAAATGCCCGTGCCCGGTCATGCTCGTCTTCTGGTTGCAGGCACATCAAGAGAACGCCGCTGCATCATTTTGACGAAATTGTACTGTACAAATGAGGCACTTACCTCATTGTGCTGGGGACGGAACGGGACATATCCTCCTTTAGCGTGGATGTGGACCCAAATCTACGCGCGCCTCGCACGGAGGATTCGATGAGAGTCTATACGCTGATGTCAACGGACCTTGCCACTGTGCGTCCGGAAACGGACCTCCGGATCGCGATCGATGAGATGCGCTCTCATGATTGCGGGTTCTTGCCCGTGGTCGAGGGCAACGGCCGCGTCGTGGGGGTGCTCACTGACCGCGATGTCGCGCTGGCCCTTGGTGCAGACGATGTCCGGCCGTCGGAGCGTTCGGTAGCCGAGGTGATGACGAGGGCTCCGCACACGTGCCGCGGCGACGAGCCAGCTCACCAAGCCCTCCGCCGAATGGGTGACGATCGAGTACGGCGTCTGCCGGTAGTGAACGAAACGGGCCGTCTGACCGGCGCCATCTCCATCGACGATCTGGTGCTCGTCGCGCAGAACGTCCGAGCCGGTATCGACCGTGTGTCTTTCGAGCAGGTAATGGAAGCGGTCAAGGTCCTCGCTGAACATTCGTCGAAACGAACCCGACTTGTGGCTCGCCGTCCCTGAACGCCTGAAGGCGGCGCGCTGGCGGGTACGGACAGGGCACTGCGCCTGGGGGGCTTCCGGGCGAGTGTGGAACATGGAAGAATGACTGAACCCGCCCCGTCAATGCGGAGCCACGGACGTCCGTCGACGCACGTCCCTCCCGACGGTCTCTATGAGACCACGCAACACTACGTGGGCGACCTCGTCTACGGCGCGAACGACGGCATCCTGACAACGTTCGCCGTGGTCGCCGGGGTGACCGGAGGCGCACTGTCCGCGGCCACGGTCATCGTCGTCGGCATGGCCAATCTGGTTGCCGACGGGCTGTCGATGGGAGTGGGGAACTACCTCGGTATTCGCACACGAGAGAGCGCGCTCGAGCGACAGGGACAGCCTCAGGAGGAAGCCCAGCCGGCACGGCACGGACTCGCCACATTCCTGGCCTTCGTCGTCGCTGGATCCGTGCCGCTCGTCCCGTACCTGATTCCCGGCGCCGGCGACGATTTCACACCGGCTGCCTGCTTGACGTTCGGTGCGCTGTTCGGCGTGGGCGCCGCACGCTCGCTGGTGACCGCCAGCCGGTGGTGGGTCAGTGGTCTGGAAATGCTCGGACTCGGGGTCCTGGTGGCCGTTGTGGCGTACGCGACCGGTGCCGTGATCGCCCTGTTCATCCAGAACGGAGCCGGATGACGTGACTGGGCCAGTGCCGCCGGTCGACCAAGCCGCCGTCATCGCCTGGCTTTCGACGCCCAGCCCCTACGGCGCCGCTACCCAGTCGGTTGAGCGCATCGACACCCATACCTCGGTCGTGTTCCTCGTCGGCGATACGGCCTTCAAGCTCAAACGCGCAGTCCGATTCGACTACCTGGACTACTCGACTCTCGAACGCCGACGCCACTGCTGTATCGAAGAGGTTCGCCTGAACTGCCGGACGGCGCCCCAGTTGTACCGCCGTGTGCGAGCTGTCTGCCAGGCACCGTCGGGCGCGCTGGCGCTGGACGGATGGGACCACGCCGTCGACTACCTCGTTGAGATGAAGCGATTCGACACCGACGCGCAGCTCGACCGGCTCGCTGAGCGTGGTGCGCTCGAGGCTGCGTTGATGCCGAGACTCGCCGACGCAATCGCGCACCTTCACGGCGTCGCCGAGCCGAGCCTCCAGCACGGCGGCCGGGACGGCATGGCGGCGGTCCTGCGGGGCCTTCGCGACGGAATGTGCGAGCACGGTCCGGGAGTGCTCGATCAAGAGGTCGTCGAGCGTGTGTCATCGGCAAGCTTCCGGACGTTGTACCGCCAGGCGGAGCTTCTCGATGGTCGGCGGGCCGCCGGCTTCGTGCGGCATGGCCACGGCGGTCTCCATCTGCGCAACATCTGCCTGCTGGGCGGGCAGCCGGTCTTGTTCGACTGCATCGAGTTCAACTCCGCCATCGCGTGCGTAGACGTAATGTACGACGTGGCGTTCCTGCTGATGGACCTCCTCCATCGGGGTCTTGAGACGCACGCGAATGCCGTGCTCAATCGGTACCTCGATCGCCAGGGAGATATCGGCGGCTTGACGCTGCTGCCGCTCTTCCTGGCCACGCGCGCCGCCATCCGTGCGATGACCCAGGCGACCGCGGTTGCCATGCAGCGAGGAGCCGCGGAGGCCGCCGCGCTCCGCGTTGAGGCGCAGCGGTACCTCGATCTGGCCCAAGAGTTGATCGCGCCGCCCGCGCCGCGGCTTGTCGCGGTTGGCGGACCGTCGGGATCCGGCAAGACGACGCTGGCCCGGCGCTTGGCCGCATCAGTCGGACCGCCCCCCGGTGCGCTCGTCCTGCGGAGCGATGTCGAACGCAAGCGCCTATTGGGCGTGCCGGAGGAGATGCGTCTGGGGCCAGACGGGTACCAGCAGAGAGTGACCCAGGATGTGTACCGCAACCTCGCCGAGCGTGCCGAAGCCGTGCTCAAGACCGGTCACGGCGTCATCGTTGACGCGGTCTTTGGGGATCCGGTCGACCAGGCGGCCATGCGGGATGTTTCCCGTGCGAACGGGGTCCAGTTCGACGGCCTCTGGCTCACCACCCCGCTCGACACCCTCCAGGCCCGAATCAACGCGCGCGTGGGTGATGCGTCCGACGCCACCGCGGATGTGGTGGCGCGCCAAATCCAGCAGATGCGCCCGCCCGAGTCGTGGACCGTCCTCAACGGGGCCGGTGACGCCGCCACCGTGTGGCGGGCGGCGCGCCACTTCATCGAGTCGCCGGAAGGTGTACTATGACGAAGTCAATCGAGACCCCCTTGGGCCCCCAGTGGCCCGGCGGCCCGGCGGACGCAGCGCCCGATACACCGCCGCGAACGCCTCCTCATCGGGATAGCCGGCGGCCAGCGACAGGTACACCCGCCGCACGCTCACTTTCACCTGCGCCCCGATCTTCAACAACCCCCGCCGGATCGTCTCCGTCTGCGCCCAGCGCGTGCCCTCCAGCCCCAGCCGCCGCAGCCCCACCATCAACACATACGCCAGCGACGACAGATACAGCCGCAACTGATTGGCCCGCAGCGTCTCCATGCTCATGCGATCCGCGAACAGACTCAACTGCTCCTTGATGCAGTTCTCCGCCCCCCGCGCCGGCCGGCCCGTTTGCTGCTGCCTCTGGGCTGCCTCCTCAAGCGCCTCCTCGATCAGCGACTGCAGCCGCTCGTCGCGCGCCAGCCCCACCACGTATTCCACCTGCTTCTCCTCACACCAACTCAGCAACTCGTCCCGACAAAACCCCGAGTCAGCTCGCACGATGATCTTCACCTTCGGTCAGGCTTCCCGGATCTGCGCCACGATCCTCTCCAACTCCGCCACGCTGCCCTCCGCCGCGTCCTGATTCGCCACCCGCTGCCGCGCGCACAACACGTGCTCTCCGCTGAAGATGTACAGCGGCAAGTAACAGTAGTGTCCGTAGTAGCCGTGAAAGAAACGCCCCTCCTGCTCCCCGTGCAAAGGCGTGTCGGTTGCGTCGATATCGAGTATGATCTCGGCCGGCTCCTGTGAGTGCGCTTCCACGAACACCTCCACCAGCAGCCGGTCGATCGCCTCGCTGTCACAGCGGGTCTTCTTGTAACGGTCCTCCCCGTCGGTCGTTCGTTCCAGCCGGTTCAGCGTGCTCTTACCCGCCAGCAGCGGGTCGCGCCGCAACTCGTCGTGATCGTTGAGGTCTTCGTATCCCAGCGCCAGCGCATACACCCGCTGCGAGACCAACTCCCCGACCTGATGCTCGATGCGCCGCCGATCGCGGCGATCCTCGAAACAGGCCGCCAAGCGTGGCAGTAGGTTGATGCGGAGGTCGACCTCGCGCAACAGCAGGGCGCCGCCGTCGGAACGGATCACCCCGCCGTCAAAGCGGGCGCTCACCTGGCGCCGAAAATGCCTGCCAAACGTGAAGCTGGATTGGCTACACTCTGTAACCATAGGGCTGCTTGTCTTCTGTGGCGCTAACGTTTTGGACATAAATGTTTTGTGCCACATCAGGCAGCCCTTTTCCTACCCCCTGGTGAAATATCCGGGCTAAGTGTTTCTACGTTTCTACAATGGGCAACAACCCGAAAAACGGACTTTACGCCGCCCGCGATGGGCGGCGTAAAACGTCCCGCACAGGCCCTCGCCCCTCGTCGCCGCGGAGGATTCCTATCTTCAGCTCCTGTTTCGGTACCCCTCAACCCATCGCAAAGCCGCTGCTGAGAAAAGGCGGTTAGCCGCCAATGACCGCAGCGGCTCTTATCCATCCGGCCGAAGCCTTCGCGGTCTTCGTCGGAAGACAGACCACCTCGACGCCCGTGGATGGCAAGCTCGATGGATGGCCCGGCTTCTCGATCCGGCGGCGCACTTTCTCGGCATGTTTCCGGTAGGTGCTTTCGGGCGGCATGGTCTCCCGTCCGGCCTCGCATTACGATCGGGCTGTGCTCGCAGGCTGCTGAACGGTTCTGCCTGTTTCCGCCGGGAAACAGGGGCCTCTCGGGGAGGACGGGCTTGAACTCGCCCATGCTATTCTCGGGAAAAATGCAGCTTGCGGACGTTATTGGGGGCCTCGGCCGGTCCCGCTTCGACGAATTGCTGAAAAGTATCTCGATCGGCAGTCTGCGAACGTATCAGGTCTACGAGTCCTTCAAGATCCATGCCCGCCTCTCGAAAGTCAATCGCGAACGCCTGCGTAAGGCTGCTCCGAAACTGTGGGAGCGGCTTCAGCATGGCGACGAGGTTCTGGCGCGCGAGCTGGCCCATGCGATCCTCATCTGCCATCTGCCGATGGTCGTCGAAGTCCTTGACTTCCTTGAGATCGCCCACGACGGCAACGGCTTTTTCGACAAGGATCGAGCTGCGAAGCAGCAGCTCCAATCCGGCTGGCAGCAGCGTGTCTTCGACGAGTTTCGAGACAAGTACCCCGTGCCTCTTCTGTTGCTCTACATCAACCACTTGGACCGGGAAGTAGGCGCACCGGCCGAACCCTTTCTCGGCGCGGAGGCCGGGGTCACCGCCAATGGCTAGGAAGCGCATCGGAATCCTCACCGGCGGCGGCGACGTTCCCGGTCTCAACGCCGTCATCAAGTCGGTGGTCTACGGCGCTATCAAGACCGGCGACTACGAGGTCATCGGCATCCGCCGCGGCTGGATGGGTCTTACCCACGCCAATCTCGAGGACGGTTTCGATCCGGAGTTCGTGCTGTCGCTGGACCGCGAGAACACCAGGAGAATCGACCGCACCGGCGGTACCTTCCTGCACACCTCCCGCACCAACCCGTCTCGTATCGGTGTCGATCAGTTGCCGCCCCATGTACAGAGCCGGCTCAGCTCGGTGAAAGAGATCGAATCGGGAGTCGCCGACCTCACCCCCATCGTGCTCGAGAACCTCCAGCGGCTCGGCATCGACAATCTGCTTACGATCGGCGGCGACGACACGCTCGGTTATTCATACGTGCTGCACAACGCTGGCTTCCCGGTGCTGGCCGTGCCCAAGACCATGGACAACGACGTGCGCGGAACGGAGTACTGCATCGGTTTCTCCACCGCGCTCACGCGGGCGGTTGACGCCGTCCGTCGCCAGCGCACGACCGTCGGTTCTCATGAACGCATCGGCATCTTTCGGATCTTCGGCCGCGATGCCGGCTTCACGGCCCTCTACACGGCGTACGTCACTTCGATTCGCTGCTGCATTCCGGAATGTCCGTTCGAGCTCGATGATCTCATCGATGTCCTGGTAACCGACAAGAAGAACAATCCAAGTCGCTATTCGTTGATCGTCCTGTCGGAAGGAGCGACCTGGGTCGGGCGCCAAGTCGAGGAGTACGGCGAGGCCGACGCCTACGGCCACCGCAAGAAGATCAATGTCGCGGAAGCCTTTAGTGATGAAGTCAAACGGCGTTCCGGTCAGGAGACGATCGTCAGCGATCTGACCTACGACCTGCGAAGCGGCAGTCCCGACTTTCTCGACAAGATGATCGCCTATACGTTCGCCGCGATGGCCGTCGAGTGCATCGCCGACGGTCGCGGCGGGCGCATGATGGCTGTCCGCAACGGCCGCTATACCGACATTGAAATCCCCGATCCTTCGTTGGGACCCCGGCGCGTCGACGTCGCCACGATGTACAACCGCGAGCGCTTCCGGCCCAACTACCACGGTAAACAGGACCTCCCTGTTTTCCTGACCCGGGCCTGAGAGTGCCTTGCCGGAAAATCCCGTCCTCTTCCTTCATCATCAGTCACAGCGTGTCAGAGAAAAATAGTCTGTTTCAAATGCATAATTTGAAATTGCATGAAATAGGGCCATCCCTTTTACTACCTGGAAAATCAATCGCAGGCGTCAAGCGGCCCCGAGTTAAAAGGGGCTTCGAGGTCTTGCCAATGCGCTGGTTGAAGGCAAGAGCCGATCCTCGTTTCAGCACACGGCTGATGGTCGCAGACGGTCTTGCCTGCGGCACTCCCACAACACGGACACCGCCCGGATGCGGACGGCCATTCCAAGGTTCAGCTTCGCGGACCGTCTTGACCTGACCGGCGCTGTTTTCCTGCTACATTGTGACGATTGCCCGAAGCAGCGCGATCCCTGATTCTCGATGTCGGTTGCGGGCGGAACAAGCGCCCTGGGGCCATTGGGATCGACCGCAATCGAGACACCGCCGCCGACGTCATCGCTGACATCGACTCCGGCAAGCTGCCATTCAGCGACGGCGTTTTCTCGGAAGTCTGGCTGGTGCACGTCATCGAGCACGTGGCGGACGTCATCGCCATGGTCGAGGAAGTCCATCGCATTGCGCATGCGGGCGCTCGCATCGTTGTCGAGACACCCCATTACACCGACTTCAGCTCTTTCTGCGACCCGACGCACCGCTGGCACCTGAACTCCTTCTCCTTCCGCTACTTCACCGAAGAGGGATCGTTCAGCTATTACAGCCGCTTGCGAATGCGCCAGCAGCGTGTCTACGTCAAGATGCTGCGGCTGTGGAAATTTCTCGGGTTCGAGTTCGCCGTCAACCGCTCTCGCGCCTTCCGTAGTTTCTGGGAGTATTACCTCTGCTTCGTGATTCGAGGCAAAGCGATCGTCTTCGAGTTCGAAGTCCTGAAGTAGGGTGGCGGGGAAGCGCCTGTCCATCCCTTCCATCCCTGTTTCACGAACCCTGCACCGCAGGTTCCTCGCACGCCTCCTGACCGCTGCGAAGAGCGCCGAGACAGCCTTTCCCGGAGTTGCGCAGCCAGGGCGCAAAGCGTATGATTGGCTCGCTATGCATAGCTCCCGCAGAAACTTTCTCACCAGCGCCGGCGCGGCGGCGGCCACCGCGTTGCCCATCGCCGGAACTCTTGCTTCGACACCTCGAGCGGCAGCCGCGCCCGCGGTCGTGGGCGCTTCGAGCTCGGACGTCAAAAAGGTAGAGCGTATTTGGGTCGACCTGCCCTTCCGGCCCGTCCCGGCGCGGCATATGCACCGGGAGCGGCCCGGCTGGAGCCTGTTCGAAGTGACCCGGGTCGAGTTGGCCAACGGCGTGGTCGGCTTCGGCGAGTCGATGGTGCAATACGGCGGCCGGCCGCTGAGGGACGAGATTATCGGCCGCGTGACCGGCCGGCCTGCTGCCGAATCGATGTGGGACGACTCGGTCGGGAACGGCCTTCAGATGGCGCTGTTCGACGCCGTCGGCAAGACGAACGGCGTCCCGATCCATCGCTTGCTGGGTCGTCAGGTGCGCAAACGGGCCTTCATGAGTTGGTGGGCCTGCGACATGTCGGGCGAAGACTGGGGGATCGAATGCAGCGATGCCGTCGCACGCGGCTACACGGCGTTCAAGGGCAAGGCCCGCTCCTGGTTCGACCTGGACGAGCAGTGCCGCGTGCTGACGCCGACGCTGCCCGGTCATTTCCAGATCGATTTCGACTTCAACTCGCTGCTGCTCGACTCGGGGCATGCGAGTCGGTATCTGACCGCACTGGAGAAGTATCACCATATCGCCATCTATGAAACGCCGATCCCGCAGGGGGATGTGGAGGGTAATCGACTGTTGCGGCGGAAGACCAGCATCCCGATCGCGATGCACTTCGGCAACCCTCCGATCATGACGGCGCTACGCGAGGAAGTTTGCGACGGATTCGTGATCGGCGGCGGCGCCAGCCGTGTCATGAATAACGGTACGATCGCCGCCGCGGCCAACAAGCCGTTTTGGCTGCAACTGGTGGGAACCGAAATTACAGCGACTTGGGCGATGCATTTGTCGGCTGTGCTTACCCACGCCACATGGCCTGCGATCAGTTGCAGCAACTTGTACGAGGTTGGGCTTGTCAAACCGCGCGTCGAGCTTTCGAACGGTACGGCGAAGATTCCTGAAGGACCGGGCATGGGCGTCGATCTCGACGAAGACGCTGTCGAGCGCTATCGGATCGAACCGCTCGAGCAGCCCCGCCAGCCGCCGACGGACATTCTGCTGGCGATTCGCTTTCCCACGGGAGCGACGGTCTATTACGTCAGCGCGCGGCGCTACCGCGCCGATTTCCTCGCGGGCAAGCTGCCGGTGTTCGCGAAGGGCGTCTATATGGAGCAGGTCGACAACAATGGCAGCGCCGAATGGAAAGACCTGAATGCCCGGGCGCTCCGAGACGGAAGCGTCCACAGCGCTGGCCGGCCTTTGTAGAGCGGGCGCTCCGAGGGGGCGTTTCGCGAGCAAGCGCGGGCTCTTTGCGGAGTTGCTCAGTTCGAAGGCTGCCTATGGGGGCGTGTATCAATTCCGAAAGCTTTGCCTTCCCTGGATGAATGCGCCGGCGGCGGTTGATCCGGATGCGAAGATCTATCTGTGCGTGGGATCTGTGCGATTGAGGCTGTCGCTGACGTTAGGTAGAACCTTCGAGGAGGCGGCAAAGTGACAACAACGACGGATCCGCCTCTCGACAGGATGGTGAAGGCCATCGTGGACGAGGTGGCTCCCGAACAAGTGATCTTGTTCGGTTCCCGTGCGTGCGGCGGCGCGGCGGCGGACTCCGACGTGGATCTGGTGGTCGTGGAAGCTGCGCCGTTTGGGCCGGGCAGGGATCGTCGTGCCGAAGCGGCTCGTCTATGTCGCGCGCTGGCGGACTTCGATGTCTCGAAAGATATTTTGGTCTACAGCAGCGACGAGGTGGAGTACTGGCGCGATTCCCTGAACCATGTCCTGGCGCGCGCGCTGCGGGAAGGCCAGGTGCTCTATGAGCGACCGTAAGCAGGCGCGCCTACTGGTGACGGCGGCGGAACGGGAGATCTCTGCCCTTCACGGCATGGCGGACGCCGCTGTCTTCGCGGACGAGATTTTCGGCTTTCATGTTCAACAGGCGGCTGAGTAATTACTCAAGGCTTGGCTCGCCTTGTTGGGCGAGACCTACCCGACGACCCACGATCTGGCTCGTCTATTGTCGATTCTCAGAGCGTGTGACGTGGGAGCCACGCGCTTTAACGATCTGGTGGAGTACACCCCTGTTACCGTTCAATTTCGTTACGGCCCAGGCGACCTGAGTGCAAGCCCGCTCGATCGCGACACAGCCATCGAGCGCGTGGAAGCGCTGCTCAAAGAGGTTCGGCGGCAGTTCGACGCTATGAGCGCTTTTTGAGCGTCGAAGGGCTGATTTTGGCAGTCCGGGCTCTTGTTCTTCATCGCTGCGGCCATCGGCTGACTTGCGGTCTTTTTCTCTCAGATCGAGATTATCTCGACGGTATTGCGGGTGCTGGTTTTGTCCCTGGGTTCATAGAGGCGGATGGTGCGGAGATCGGAGTGACCGGCGAGGCGCTGCACGTCTTCGAGCGGCACGCCCTGGTTCAGCAGGCCGGGCCATCAAGCCGCTTTGACGGAGGGGACATCATGACGCGGAACAAAGGAGCATCAGCGGCCGCGTTTTCGAGGTCGGCGGCTCGGCCGATATCTGGCCTACGCCACAAACTGAATCTTTACTCCACAGGCAGCGGCGATCTTGGTAACCGTACCGAGCCGAGGATCTCTGTTCCCCGACAATCCGCGGGAGAGGCCCACACGGTCGACGGCGGCTCGACGTGCGAGTTCGGAAACGCCGCCCTGAGCCGCCGCCACGTTGCGAAAAGCTTTCATCAACAACCGAGGGTCGCCGTCGAACTCCTCGATCGCGGCGTTCAGGTACGCGGCGATGTCTTCGGGTGTTTTCAGGTAGTCGCTGGCTCGGTGTTCTTTCACGGGCATTTTTTCTTCTCCTGTTGATATGCCTTCCAACAGCCCTGGGCCATTTCGATGTCGCGGGACTGCCGCTTCTTGGTTCCGCCGATCAGTAGGATCACGAGTTTCTCGCTGTCGAGACCATAGTACACGCGGTATCCGGGGCCGAAGTCGATTCGAAGCTCGGAAACGCCCTTGCCGACCCCTTTGTGATCGCCGAAATTTCCCAGTTCGACCCGGTCGATGCGTCTCAGGACGCGCGCTCGAATCTCGCTGTCCTGGTTCTGAAGCCACTCGTCAAAGTAGTCCGTGCCGTCTTCAGCTACGTAGTGGACCACCCTGACCACGTTGTCATTGTAGCCAATTGGCTACAAAATGTGGAGGGCGGTCGTCTACGTAGCATTCCAAGAGATGGATTACGACTGACCACAGTTCAATACCGGCGCGAGCCCTGCCGAAACCCTTGCGGCGGAGCGGGGCCTTTTTTCTCCCAGATCGAGATGCGCTCGACGATATTGCGGGTGCTTGTATTGTCCCTGGGTTCATAGAGGCGGATGGTGCGAGAGTTGACGTGACCGGCAAAGCGCTGCGCGTCTTCGAGCGGCACGCTCTGGATGAGGATGAACTGGCCGGGTCCGCTCGACACGCCGGGCGGGACTCGGTTACAATCCGGGCCATCAAGCTGTTTTGACGGAGGGGACATCATGACATCGAAGCTTTCCCGCAGGAATTGGTTGCGCCGCTCGACACTGTTCGGGGCGGGCGCTGCCGCGCTCGCGGCTCCGGCGGCGCGGCCGGCCCGCGCGGCGGCTCCGGCGGTGGCCGGACACTCGGACCAAACCGTCAAGAAGGTCGAGGAGATCTTCCTCGACACACCGTTCAAGACGGTGCCGAACCGTCACCAGTTCCGCGAATACCAGCACGAGGAGCGGCGCTTCAAGGAGCTTTGCAAGGTTCACCTCGGCAACGGCGTCGTGGGTGTCGGCGAAGGCCCGGTGACGGCTGCCGCACGCAAGAAAGTCATGGGTCAAAACGCCGCCGGCCACATGTGGGACGATTCGCTCGGATCGGGGCTGCAGATCGCCCTGTTCGATGCTGTCGCGAAGACGAACGATGTCCCCATTCATCGGCTTCTCGGCCACCAGGTGCGCAAGCGGGCCTTCCTGAGCTGGTGGGCGGTCGACATGCCGGGCAAGGACTGGAGCCTGGAATGCAAGGAGGCCATCTCGCTGGGCTACACGTCGCTCAAGGGGAAAGCGCGCCCGTGGTTCGACTTGATCGATCAGTGCAATACGTTGGTCCCTACGCTGCCGAAGCACTTTGAAATCGACTTCGACTTCAATTCGACGTTGCTCGACAGCGGGCACGCGTCCCGATACCTGGTCGAGTTGGAGCAATTTCACAATATCGCGATCTACGAGACTCCCATCCCGCAGGGGGATGTCGAAGGCAACAAGCTGTTGCGGCGCAAGACAAACATCCCGATCGCGCATCACTACGGGAATCCGCCGATCATGACGGCCCTGCGCCAGGAAGTCTGTGACGGCTTCGTGGTCGGTGGAGGCGCGAGCGCAGTCCTCGCAAGCGGGGCGATCGCCGCGGCGGCGAACAAACCGTTCTGGCTGCAACTGACCGGCAGCGGGGTCACCGCCGTCTGGGCGATGCACTTGGCGGCCGTGCTCACGCATGCGACTTGGCCCGCGATCAATCTGAACCATATGTACGTGACCGATCTGGTCAAGCCCGGCATTCGGCTCGAGAACGGCAGTATCGCCATTCCGGATACGCCGGGACTGGGCTACGAGTTGGATGAGGACGCCATCGCCAAGTACCGCATCGACAGCATCCCGAAGCGCCCGAGGCCGAACAAGCTCTATGCCATCCGCTGGCCGTCCGGCGCGTCGAGCTATTACCGCAACGCCGATGAATTCCGCGCTGACTTCGTGGCCGGGAAGCTACCTCCGTACCCGCGTGGAGTCTACATGGAAGAGATTGCCCGGAACGGCAGCAAGGAGTGGAAGGATCTCAACGGGCGCGCGCAGAGCGGCGGAGTGCACCTCGGTAGCAGCCCCTTGTAGGACGTCACGTCTCCGTGGTAAGTGATGTGAGCCAAGGGCGTCAGCCGGCCCGGCCCCCTTTGGCCGTCGTCGTTTCCTGCGTGAAAACGATCCATTCCGTCAGCCGTCGTCCCTTTGCGGCATTCATTGATCGGAAGGCGGAGCCGGCGGGGGATCGTGGAAGGTCTTCCTCATGAAAACTCGGGTGGCGTTATCGATGTGAGTCGATAGGATAGGGGATAGCCTGCATTTCTCACCACGTGGCGAGACGAAGTGGGTGAGAGGGCCGTCAGGACGAGGCGCGAGCCGCTTGTCGCGCGCAGGTGTACTTGAAAGTACATCGAGCACGATAAGCAAGCGCAACAAAGTCATGGCGGTCGTATCGCGTGCTTCGGACGTCAGGTGGTGAGAAATGCAGGTTAGAGTCATCCAGGCGAAGACAAGCGATGAGGAGTGATTTGATGGGGCGCGGGTCGCGTCCGGGAGTACTGCGGGCCGGGACTTCCGTCCGGTTGAGTATCGTTCTGCTGGCCTGCGCCGGCTCTTGTTTCTCTCAAACGCGTCCGAACGCTCCTTCCTCTGGCGAGCCTCCATGGAAAGCCGCCGAGAGGCCGCCGGAAATAGAGGTCGAGGAGGAAGCGCCGCGTGCCTGTAATTCTCCCGGCTTCACCCTGGATGGGTCGATCACCAACGACAATCGCCGTACGACCGGCCTTGTCCTGGCGCAAGGGGATTACTTCCCGCCGGTGCAACAAGGTCTGGGCGCTTTTCGGCTGGAGAATGTGCTTTGCGAAAAGGCCCACCTCGAAGCGTCGGCATGGTACTCCATGCACGACGTCTCTACGTTCGAGGAGAACCGTTTTCAGGCTCGCGGCATCTACGAGGGCTTCCCCGAGGTCAGGTTGTACGGAGGCTTCGCCTATTACGACAATCCGAAAGGACTCTTTACGTCAAGATCGTTCTATCTGATCGCGGGAACGGAGTACCCGAGCTTCTGGGGCACTACCGTGCAGGCGGACTACTTGCGCGACATCCACGAGAGCGGCGACTGGTTGACCGTGATGGTTTCGA
This sequence comes from Bryobacterales bacterium, assembly GCA_026713545.1. GTDB lineage: Bacteria > Acidobacteriota > Terriglobia > Bryobacterales > UBA6623 > JAPPLB01. The sequence goes on along the minus strand of JAPOOG010000058.1, from coordinate 3,809 downwards.
AGCGTCACCGCCTGGGCTCGACGCAGCGCGGCGCGGTGTTCTCGTATCGACACGGCCTGGGCGCCACTGGCACGCGGTCGCTTCCGGGCGACGTGGACACGCCCTCCATGACGGGAGTTCCGAGCGTGTTCTACCGGGGTACCGTGGAGGTCGACGATGGCCCGCTGGTCTGGTATTTGGCGGCCAGCCCCCACGTCAGCTTCGTGAGTCCTGCAACCGGCGTGCCGAAGCGCCATTTTCTTGTGAAGGCGGGCGTTCGCCTGGTGATGCCCTAGCGAAACCCGGTGGCGGGTTTTCTCAGGCGCCGCCTCGGCGTACCACCGCCAGGAAGTCGCTCCACGGAACCGGCCGTCCATGGATGGGAGCGATGGTCTTCACGTCGAGTCCGATCTGGCTCACGTTGTTGTAAAAGGCCTGATGCACCTCCTCCGGCGTGTTGATCCTGCGTGTACCGGCGGTTGGAGGGTCGAACAGGTCTGCTTCGATGAGGATTTTCTCCTTGGGCAGGTAGGCCATCAGCATCCCTTCAACGTGCATGTTCAGGCCCTGGACGTAGTAGATCTCGAGGAAACGCGATCCGTCGCTCAGAACGTACTTCTCATCGACGTCCTCCATCGTGTAGCCCTCTGAAACTTCCGTTGGCGGGTAGAGCGACATCATGTCCGGTTGCAGTGTTCGCGGTACGTAGTTGAGCAGCTCCGTCTCGTAGAAGAGGCGATTCCGTTGCTGCGTGATGACGGTGGCCCCGATGTGCAGATAGGTGCGCAGCCCGCCGAGGTGGTCATAGTGGGCGTGCGTGTTGACGATGAAACGGATGGGCTTGTCGGGGACGAGCTTGACGATCTCCTCGATGACGCGCAGGGAGCGCTTTTCGTCGATCGGCGCTTCGACGACGGCGACGAACTGGTCGAACTCGACGGCGACGCTGTTGTGGGATGAACCGCCGAGCAGCCAAACGCCGTCCGCCAGCTCCGTCGATGCGACGCGCCGGTCTTCCTTGTGTCTCCGGACGGATTCGGGGACGACGGTCGTCTCGCCGCAGTCGTTCGGCTTGATGTCGGCGAAGACGCCGCCGAAACTGTTGTGGCCGCCGCTGATCACGGGAAACTGCCGCTCGTCGTCCCAGCCGTCGTGATGGTGCCACCCGGCCGGGAACTTGACGCCGTCGATGTCTTGCCATTGGGTGTATTCGTGCTCGTAGTTCATGTCGCCGAGGACGGGATCGGGCACCCAGGTCTGGATTCTTTGAATCAGGTTCTGGCTGTTGATGGTGGCGTTCACGCGGTATTTGCCGAGGACGGTCGCCGAGACGACGATGATCCGCTCGATGCCGGCGGTGGTGGCGCCGTCGCGCCCGCTTTCCGCCAACTCCCATCGCCACACGGCGGTCGGTCTGGCGCCGGGGGCCAGGGCGGCCTTGATGAACCCGGCCGGGTTCAGCCAGATGTCGAGCTGCCACAGTTCGGCGTCGCGCGGCGCGGGGATCGGCTCGCCGCCGGCGCCGTCCTGGTGCCAGGCATGCTTCCCGCTCACGACGAAGGGCTGCCGTTCGTGCTCCTGGAGCGGCGTGCCGCCCATCCATCCGGGGCCGTATTTCCAGGAACGCGGATTCAGGCCCGGCTTTCGCTGGAAAGTCTCCACGGACGAGCCGGCCTCGTAGTTGATCGTTCGGGTGTAGTTCGCCAGTGGCTCCCCGTCGGGCCAGTCGGTGTCTTGGGTCACGTTCTGTCCGACCTTGCCGGCGTAGCCGGTGCCTGAAAACGTGACGCACTTCAGCTCGTCGATCCCCATCGCTCGGGCCGAGGCGCGGAGGACCGGCCAGGGATCGACATGGCCTGGCGGAGGGTGTTGAGCCGTCGCTGAAACCGCTGCGAGCGGCAGCAGGAGAACGAGACTTCGGCAAAGTGACATGGCTTTCCTTGTATCCGAGGCCGCAGGCGGTATCGATCTATAGCGGAGTCATTCGCCGCTTGGGACTGAACGGCGTGCCCCGTCGCAGGGCCGTCCCGCGCCCTCGCTTCGTCCGTTCAACAATAACCGATCTCTCCAACTCGGCGATGCCGGCGAACATGATCAATGACCTTTTTTAGGCTGCAAGAAGGGCCGTTCGGCACCCTGGCGCAGATGTGACGCATGGTCCGATGCATGGAGCCAAAGCGGTCCGTTTAGCTATGATTGGGAAATCACATGGCGAAGCCGAGGCCTCTCAAACGCCCTCCCATCGTCGAAGCTCTTGTCGATCTGCAAGCATCAGTCCCCCGCGATCACGGGGTGTTCAAGAATCTCGCCGCTGAGTTGAAGCCTCACCCGCGAGTGAGCACCGGGGTGGCGAGATTTTCTCCCGCCTTGCTGATGCCCTCGAGCAAGCCGAAGTCAGCGACGAGACAACCGTTTCGCGCAGCGCCTTCATCAAGACGTTGGATTTCATGATGTCCCTTCCCACCGAACTGCCACTGCCTGCCGTTGTCGTCGAGTCGGAGGACGAGATCGGGTTGGATTGGGACGAGGACCATCAGCGAGTTGTAAGCCTTACCATTGACGACTCTGACCAGATTGGCTTCTCAGCACTGTTCGGACGGGAACCCCATTACGGAAGGGTCGATTGCATTGATGGACTTCCTGAGACGCTTCGGTACGTTCTGGCGCGGCTTTACCCGTCAACACGACTCGATTAACGAGTCTCACGCCACGTCGTCGTCACATGATCCTTACGAGGACGGTCCGGTCAGCAACACCGAGCGCTTGTCGCGATTCATCTTCGATCAGGGTGCATTCACAGCCTCGACCGGACAAATCAATTTCAGGAAGTTTCTACCTCCGAGTTACGGGGAACATACGGAGGAAGTTTCCGTCATGAGAACGGAAACACTAGCCGGCATGTCTCGAGCGCGGCAAGCGAGCGGGCCTTGGCGGCGCGCAGTTGTTGCTTGACCTGAGCCCAGCACGGTTCGATGGGGTTGAAGTCGGGCGAGTAGGGTGGCAGATCGAGTAGCTCGGCGCCGCGCGCCTGGATGTTTTCGCGCACCCCTGCGACCTTATGGGCCGCCAGATTGTCCATCACCACGACGTCGCCGGGTTGGAGCTGGGGGCCCAGCACCTGCTCCAAGTAAGCGAGGAATATCTCAGCGTCGGTCGGCGCCTCGATGGTCATGGCTCCAACCCATCCAGAACGGCGAATCGCCCCCAACACGCTCAACGTTCGCCAACGCCTCGCAGGCACGCCTTCCCGCACGCGTCGGCCTCGCCGTGCGCGTCCGTAGCGGCGGGTCATTTCCGGAGCCACACTGCTTTCGTCCAAGAAAATCAATCTTTCCGGGTCGATCCGCCTTACTTGTTCCCGCCACCGTGAACGTCGCTGTCGGCTGGCTGCGGTGTCTTGCTCGGCGGCGTAGAGCGACTTTTTTTTAAGCGCAGCTCCAACTCCCGCAACAGACTCCACAACCGACCGATACTCGCTCTCAGCCGCAACTCGTCGTGCAGCCGCGACTGCAGTTCGTGCAAGGTCAGATCGGGCTGCTCTTCGATCCAGGCACCCACCTGCCGGCGGATCTCCGCAGTAAATTTGCTGCGCGGACCTTGCCGGCCCGACGCTGGGCGCGCCCAACTGCCGCTGCGTCGAAACGTCGCCGACACCTTCTTGGCCCAGCCCACGCTGACGTGGAATCGCTGGGCCAACACTTCCAGGCTTCCTTCTCCCTGCTGATGCGCCTCTATGAATTTGCGGCGCAAATCATCCGCATAGGCTTTCGCCATCGTCTTCGCGTCGAAGTATTCGCCAGAGCCGTCTTCATTATCGCTGAAAATGCTCT
>JAPOOG010000116.1 GCA_026713545.1 Bryobacterales bacterium | reverse complement strand
TCAGGCCGGTCCACTCAGGATTGTACCCAAGGCCAACGCGACGAGTCCGCTTCATGGGCTACACTAAGAAACACATGGGATGGATCCGGCTAAGAAGTTTCAGGAACCAAAACTGAACCCGGACTCACGGTTCCTACACCACTCCTCGGGACGCCACTTTGACGGCTGCAAAGTTCATCGATCGGCACGGAGGTGATCTGATGTACAAAGTACTTTTTGCGGCACTGTTGTTATCGTCAAGCACGCTGGCTCAGCAGCTCGGGCCGGATACCGAGCCCGGTCAGCTTTTTCTCGTGGATGTCGACGGTGAACGAGTCGTCTATCAGGCGGGGTTCGACAAGATCTGGTATCCCCGCCTGGCTGACACGTTTGACATGTCATTGTCGGAGCAGCTCGCTTTCATTGAACAGCTCGAGTACGCCGGTATACGCGACTGGCGAATCGGCTACTACTGGGACACGACGCCGCTCAAATGGTCAATTTTCGGCCACGTGGCTCACCCTGGCGGAAACGAGGCAAGCGGGTACGACACGAGCGTGTATTTTCCATATACGAGTCAGTTGGTCAGAGGCGGTGAAACGTATTTCTATACACATGGACGTACCGGAGACGAGTGGGGGGATCCGCGATCCGGCGGCAACGGCGCGATCATATCGATGGGGCCGCTCTCGATTTTCGGTCTGCCTGATTCGGGTCGATACGCTTCGCGCGGCGTTCCGATTCCTGCGGCCCTTGAAGAAGACCAGCCCGATTCGATATTTGCGCCGGCATATCCCGACGGGCGTCCGCGCACGTTCTACACGCTTAACCCGTCGGAAGCCCAGGATCACTGGTCATGTACGGCCGATGACCGCTGCACGTACAACGAGGACCTGAATTACACGCCGGCAAATCTCCCCTTTTGTTTGCAGGGCAGTCCGCAGGTGCGCGATTGCGGCGCATGGACGGTCTCCGAAGCCATGCCGCAGTTCTGGGAAGCAAATGGGGACATCCATGAGATCCGAATTGCGTCGGCGTCTCAGCCGGAAGGCCAGCTAATGCCGGTCACGGTTACGGGAGTCTGGCAGGATGAAACAGCGGACTCGGCAAGTCCTGACGCCGAGTTTTTCGAAACGGACGAGGCAAGCGTCTTGCGGCTGCGTGCCGAGCGGGATGAGGGCGGCAATGGTCGCGTTTATCACATCGTGTTCGGTGACGGTGCCGAGGAATACACGTTTCGCGTCGGCGTGCCAAACATTGCAGACAACCGGCATCTGCTGATTGATGATGGCCAGGTGTTTCGCCTGGGAATGTGAGGCAACTCGGCGCAGGCACTGGCACTGCGCTTGCGGCACAAGGAATACGCTTGGCCAGCCTCTACGTTGCGCCCACATGCTCGCCGACTCCCCAGTGGCTTCCCCGGAACTGGTGTAAGAATCGCGCGAGTTGGTACGGTAGATCGAACCTCAGATTTCGCCGGCCAGTTGCGCCGCCAGGCCGACGTAGTCGGCAGGCGAGAGCGCGGCAAGCCGGGCCCGTGCTTCTTCGGGGATGTCCATCCCCGCGATAAATTCGTCCAGGGTTTCGCGCTCGATGGACTGTCCTCGGGTGAGCGCCTTGAGTTGCTCGTAGGCATCGGCAATGCCGTAGCGGCGCATGACGGTCTGCACGGCTTCGGCGAGCACTTCGGGATTGGCCGATAGATCTTCCTGCAATCGCTCCCGGTTGACTTCGAGCTTGTCGAGACCGCGCAGGCAGGATTCGGTGGCGAGCAGGCTATGCCCCAGCGGCACGGCGAGGTTTCGCAGCGTTGT
>JAPOOG010000057.1 GCA_026713545.1 Bryobacterales bacterium | reverse complement strand
GCCCTTGTCGGAGACTCATGGGCGTGATAGCACCTGCTCGATGTTTTCTCCACTTTTTTCTACGCGAAGGGCAGGATTTGCACATCGCTGTCCTCATGCTAGGCCGGCCGGGGCGGAAAAAAAAGACTGAAGGGCTTCAGTCCCAAGAGGTACTAAAAAAACCGTGATTCGTGATTCGTGACCCAAAAACCCAAGCAGGCGGTACGGCCGTTGCTCTAAGGCAGCTTGCGTTAAGGCCGTGTTTCGTGAAAAATCTCAAGGGCCGAGTTACCGGCGTCAAGCGGCTCGCGCCTCGTCCTGACGGTCCTGTCACGCACTTCGGACGCGCCACGCCGTAGACTGGAACCATGCCGTCCGAGCCATGGAAAGTTTCTTTGCACGGCGGCCACAGCGGAGAGTTCTGCGAACACGCTGCCTCGACGCTGCGAGAGGTTCTCGAAGCGGCCGTAGCCTTCGGATATCAGACGTTCGGCGTGAGCGAGCACGCTCCCCGCAGCGAAGACCGCTTTCTGTACCCGAGCGAACGCGAGAAAGGCTATAGCGTCGAGCGGCTGCGCCGGGAGTTCGAAGCGTATGCCGGGGCGATGGACTCCCTTGCCCAGGAGTTCGACGGACGGCTTGTCGTGCTTCGCGGATTCGAAGCCGAAGTCATCCCGACGGCAAGCTATGCGCAAGAAATGCTGGGGTGGCAAGAGCGTTTCGGATTCGACTACATGGTCGGCTCGGTGCACTACGTGGACGAGGTTCAGATCGATGGCGAGAAAGCGGATTTCGAAGCGGCCGTAGTCTCTTCCGGCGGGCTCGAACCCTTCGCGGTGCGTTACTACGACACGGTCGCCCGCATGGTGGAGACCTTGCAGCCGGATGTAGTCGGCCACCTGGATCTGATTCGCCGCAACGCTGCCTCCGACGCCGTGCTCGACACTCCTGCGATCCGCGAGGCCGCCGAACGCGCCCTCGGCGTGATCCGGGAGCGCGATGCGATCCTCGACCTCAATACCGCAGGCTATCGCAAGGGCCTCGGCTCGCCATACCCCGCTCCGTGGCTCGTCCGCCGAGCCCGAGAGATGGGCGTCGGCTTCTGCTTCGGCGACGACAGCCACGGCCCGGCGCAAGTCGGCGAAGGCCTCGAACAGGGGAGGCGCTACTTGCTGGAGAACGGCGTAACGGAGATCGCCGCGATCACCCGCGGCCCCGAGGGGCTGGTCAGAAAGAGGGTTCCGCTGTCGGATTGACGGGAACTTGCCGGTGGGGACGGTGATAGAATCAGGTCCGATTCTCAAGGATGAAAACTCTCGTCAAACCGGTTTTCGCCAAGTGAATCGCGACTTGCGTATGGAGTGCAGCTCGGCTGGGGAGATCATCGTTTCGAGCCCAGCGGGCAGGGTTAGCCGCCGAATTCCGGATTCGCCGCACGTCATAAGAAATGGGCCGAGAATTCAGTCGTGCCGTGGTGCGCGTTGAAACCGGAAAGGATTCGGAGGCCCGGCTTCTGAAAGCAACAGCTACCGACGCCTCGCCATGAAGACCGTTGCGCAACCGTCCTCCGAACCACAGGGTCACGTCCTGCAAGTACCCGAGAGCATCGCTTTCTCCGACACTCAATTCTTTGACTTATGCCAAGTCAATCGTGACCTGAGACTCGAGCGCACCGCAAGCGGGGAGATCGTCATCATGTCACCGACCGGGTGGGAAACAGGCAGCCGCAACGCGGAGATCATCACGCAACTTCGCACCTGGGCCCGGACGGACGGCACGGGCGTTTCCACGGACTCCAGCACCGGGTTCCGGCTACCGAACGGAGCGATCCGGGAGCCCGATGCCGCTTGGGTTCGCAAGACACGGCTGTCTTCCGTGCCGTACCGTGAGAAGCAGCGCTTCCTGCCTCTTTGCCCTGATTTCGCTATCGAGTTGCGTTCGTCCAGCGACCAACTCTCCGCACTGCGGGACAAAATGGCGGAGTACGTCGAAAACGGAGTGCAACTCGGCTGGTTGCTCGACCCGGAAACGAGATCCGTCCATTTGTACCGCCCGAACACTCCGGTCAAGGAACTCAAAGACGCCGGCAGCGTCACCGCCGGTCCTGAACTCCCTGGTTTTATCCTCGATCTCGAGCTGGTCTGGGAGCCGGAGATCTAACCCGCACGGCGCAGTTTCTCCGTGTAATGCGCCCGCGCCGCGTCGATCATCTCCCTGGCGCGTTCCCGGTTGTCTCCCGGCCCGAAGTTGTCCCGCTCTTCCAGATACAACCAGAGCCGGTCCACCCATCGAACCAGGACTTCGATGTCCCGCTTGACCAGCACCGGCTGCCGGCCGATGTGCACGTAAACCGGCCCCGAGTGCGCGCGAGGCATCTGGTCGATGCCTCGCGCAGGGCGCCCCGTCACCCGCACTGCAAACCAAGTGGATTTCGTCACCCGAGCTTCCTTGACAACGCGCGCCGTCCGCTCGGACGGGCTCAGGTCGCGGGTCTCGATCACTCTTCCGTTCGCGAGCAGCTCGATGCGGGCCAGAGGCACGCGCGCGGTGATCTCCGCCACGATCCGCGCTCGGTATGGAGCGTCCGCCGAGGCCTGGATCACCTCGCCCATGCCCTGGCCGTTCACCGCGAACTCGATCAGAGGACCGTTCGTCACAAACGCGCGGCCCTCACGGTAGCGCTCGATCCAGCGAGCCCAGTCCATCTTCGAGCCCACATGGACGTACTGCCGAGCTGCCCCCGGAATGCGATTGATCCCGCGCCAGTTCGTGAAACAGTCCGTACCCGCCCCCGGCGATATATTCAAGCCGGCGTTGAGCAGCGTGTACCACATCGAATAGGCGGCGTCGGCATAGGGCAGAACATCGAGCGCGTCGAGCGCCCCCAAGGCCGCCGTAACCGGGCTCTCCTTCGCCCCCAGGGCCGTATCGAACACATCCGAGACGGGGGCGCGAATCGGATGCATGTAGGTCACGAGCCCGCCTTGCGCGCGCGCCTTCTTCGCCGCCATCGTGTTCAGCGGGAAGTCATGCGGCGAGCCGCTCCCCACAACGCTCGTATAGAACGGCGGCACCAGTTCCTTCAGGTTCAAAAAACCCATATGCCCGAGCGGATCGCTGTTGCGATACTCCTCGCCCCAATAGAGCTTGTAGCGGCCGGTCGAAAGTGCGTCGACCGCGCCCGAAAAAAACTCCTTGTCGTGAACGAACGCCCCGGAAGCGTTCGCCACGATCATGTTCGCCGCGTTGAGGTCTTCCGCTTGCAGCCAGGCCAGCGACTGGTTCGGACGCTGGTAGTAACTGCCGTTGTAGTTGGCGTGGAAATGGTTCTCGCCGCTGTACCAGCCGCGATCCGCCCAATTCGTCCAGCGTTCCATGGTGATGCCGAGCTCGGTCGTATCGCCCGCCGCGACGTCGACGCTGCGCTCCGCGACGCGGTACTCGATGCCCTTGAGGGCCACCAGCCGCAGCTTTCCCGCCGGCACGACGATCGTGTCGTCTCCGCTGCCGACAAAGAAGCCCTGCCGCGGCTTGCCGGGGTCCAATGGGTAATAGAAGATCTGCTCGCCTGACGGGCAATAGGCCTTGCCGTCGGACGCCTCGACATAGAGCCGCACCGGCGTCGGCTTGCCGACCTCGTCGAGGACCTTGACTCGCACCGTACCCGACGGCTTGCGGAACTTCAGCCCGCTGATGCGCACATGCTTCTTCTCACCGCCTTCGATCGGCATCGTGAACAGATCCAGATTGCCCATGTGGTTCGAGACATGAGCGATCCGCTTCCCATCGGGCGACACGGCCGGGTTGAATTCATCACGAGTGGTATTCGTGATCGGCCGGCGGTCGGCCCCGGCGCGGGAAACCCGGTATAACTCGTAGTCGCCCTTGCCGTTCACCTCGACTGCCGAATACACCGCCGCCGAACCGTCCGGCAAGGCTGAAACGCTCCCCATCTGCACGATGTGCTCCGGGAGATACTTCGTCAACGGCATTTGGATCATCGTTGAGGCACCGCCCGCGGGCATCGACCAGACCTGCGGCTCACGGGATCGGCGTCCCGTGAAGAGGATTTCGTCATGCGGACCATTCCACGCCGCGGCGATCCAGCGGTCTGCCGGCGAACGTTGGGGACGCGCTTGCAACGCCTTTGCTGTTCCGCTCGCGGCGTCGATCTCATACAGCAACGCCCCGGCGTTCGGAACTTGCAGCGCGCAAACGATCCGCTTCCCGTCCGGCGACCACGCCGGCGTTCCCGCGGTCGGATAAGGCGTGGCGAGCACTCGCTCCCGTCCCGTCTCGATGTCCGCCAGCCAGAGTTCTCCGCTGATGTTCGGTATACGGCCGCGAGGCGCCGGGCCGTTGACGAAAACGATCCGATCACCCCGAGGCGACCAGGCGGGGTGCGCGTGGTATCCGGCCGCCGCCGTGAGTTGCCGCGCCTCGCCGCCTTTCGCGGGCACTTCCCAGACACTCCCGAACAACGAGAACCCGAGGCGTTTTCCATTCGGCGACCAAGTCGGGTCTATCGCTCCCCAGGTCAGCGTTTCCGAGTCCGCGGCCGACGTGATTTCCAAGTTGTCACGCGCGATGAACACCCCCGCCAAAAGCGCCAGCGAGAGAACCGTCCACCCACGTCCGAGTTTCGACATGGCCCGATTATACGCTGGTATTTATCGTTCAGCGGCTTGTACGAGAGGTCCCGCGGAGCGGCCGCAACGTGTGTCTCAGCGACTCGATCGGCTGGTATTCTGAGGAGTGGCGTCCGGAATGCGGCATATTCTCCAAGGGCAACCACATGAGCGAACGAGTTAAACCGGTACGCGTCACCGACCTGAAGAAAAAGAAGCGCCGCGGCGAGCGGATCACCATGCTCACCGCCTATGACGCCACCATGGCCGGCCTGCTCGACCGCGCCGGCATCGACTTGCTTCTCGTCGGCGACTCGCTGGGCATGGTCGTCGAAGGACACGACTCGACCATCCCGGTCACGCTCGAGGCGATGATTCACCACACGCAAGCGGTGAGCCGCGGAACGAAGCGCGCCCTTGTCGTGGGCGACATGCCTTTCATGACCTACCATACGGGCGTCGAGGACGCGGTCCGCAACGCCGGCCGTCTCATCCAGGAAGGCGGCGCCGGCGCGGTGAAGATCGAGGGCGGACGCGCGGTGCTCGACGTAGCCGCTCGACTGACCGACGTCGGCATCCCCGTGATGGGTCACCTCGGCCTCACGCCGCAGTCCATACTGCGGTTGGGAGGTTACCGGCCGCAAGCGCGCACGCCGGAAGATGCCGACCATCTCATCGCCGAAGCGCAACCCCTCGAAGCCGCCGGAGTCTTCGCACTCGTCCTGGAATCGATCCCCGCCGAAGTAGCCGCCACGGTCTCGCGCGAACTCACCATTCCCACGATCGGGATCGGCGCCGGACCCTACTGCGACGGCCAAGTGCTCGTCAGTTACGACGCCTTCGGGATGTTCGACAAGTTCGTCCCTTCGTTCGTGAAGCAATACGCGCAACTCGGCGAGCAGATCGTCAGCGCGACACGAGAGTACATCAGTGACGTCCGCGAGGGCCGTTTCCCCGCCCACGAGCACACCGTCTCGGCCGGGGCCGGCGTGCGGCGCAGCGGCCGTGACTGATGGTCGAGCTGATCCGCACCATCTCCGACCTTCGCGCCAGGCTCTCCGCCGTTCGTAGGAGCGGAACCGCGATCGGTCTTGTCCCCACCATGGGCGCCCTGCACGCCGGACACGGCCGCCTGCTCGAAAAGGCTGTCGCGGACGGCGGCTTCGTCGTCACGAGCATCTTCGTCAACCCCACCCAGTTCCATCGCCAGGAGGATTTTCAGTCGTATCCGCGCGACCTTGCCACCGACCTCGCCTTCTGCGAGCGGCGCAACGTCAACGCCGCCTTCGTCCCGGACACGGATAAAATGTATCCCGGTGAACCGCTCACGTCCGTGGTCGTCGACGGCCTGACCGAACACCTCTGCGGCCCGCAGCGCCCCGGCCACTTCGAAGGCGTCGCCACCGTCGTCACCAAACTGCTGAACATCGTCCAACCCGACCGCGCCTATTTCGGCGAGAAAGACCGCCAGCAACTGGTCGTGATCCGCCGCGTCGTCAAAGATCTCGACATGCCCGTCGAGATCGTCGGGGTTCCTACCGTCCGCGAGAGCGACGGCCTCGCGCTCAGTTCCCGCAATCAACTGCTCTCCAGCGAGGAAAGGCAAGCGGCCACGGTTCTCTACCGGGCAATCCGGAAGGCCGAGGCGCTGGTGCAGGCAGGCGAAACTTGTCCCGGCGAAGTGATGAAACAGGGCCTCGCCGTGTTCGAGAGCGAACCGTCGGCGCGCGTCGAATACTTCGAAGTGGTTGACCCCGAGCAACTCCAGCCCGTCGACGAAATCAAGGCTCCCGTCCTGATTGCAGGAGCGGCGCACCTCGGCACGACCCGCCTCATCGACAACATCCTTGTGGAAGCACGGGAGTAGCCTACTCCAGCATCCTCCACAAGATGTCCGCATCGGGGTCACAATAGGGCCATGCACCCCATCATTTCCCGGCGCGAGATCCTCGCGTCGCCGCTGGCCTTATATCCTGTAGGCGCGATGGCCGCCAATCCCAAGCGCATACCCACCGGAACCCTGACCGACGTCGCAGGCCTCAAGGTCGGTCACTTCAGTTCCGAGAAGCGGCCGACCGGCTGCACCGTCGTTCTCGCCGAAAGCGGCGCCGTCGCCGGCGTCGACGTCCGCGGAGGCGCTCCCGGAAGCCGCGAAACCGATCTGCTGCGTCCCGAGATGTCCGTGCAGCAGGTAAACGCCATTGTCCTCTCCGGAGGCAGCGCTTACGGACTCGCCGCCGCGGACGGCGTCATGCGCTACCTCGAAGAACGTGGAATCGGCTTCGCTACCAGCGCGGGTGTTGTCCCCATCGTTCCGGCGGCCATCCTTTACGATCTGGGACTCGGCGAAGCGACGATCCGTCCCGACGCGCAGGCGGGCTACGAGGCCGCCAAGCAAGCTTCCTCCGATCCGGTTCCGCAGGGCAACGCAGGCGCGGGCGCGGGGGCAACCGTCGGTAAGCTTCTCGGTCGAGACCGCGCCATGAAGGGCGGACTGGGCTCGGCCTCCCTGCGCCTCCCGAACGGCATCGCCGTGGCCGCGCTCGCCGCCGTCAACGCCATCGGCGATATCATCGATCCCGATTCCGGGGCCCTGCTCGCCGGAGCGCGCACCGAAGAAGGCGGCTCCCTCGCCGACGGGATGCAACAGATCCGCTCGGGCGCGCTGCTCCCCGACACGCCGCCGGGAGAGAACACGACCATCGGCCTCGTCGCCGCCAACGTCAACTGGACCCAAGCCCAAGCCACCAAGGTCGCCCAAATGGCTCACGACGGCTTGGCGCGGGCCATCCGCCCGTCGCATCTCCCTTTCGACGGCGACACCCTCTTCGCCCTGGGTACGGGAGGCGAAGAAGTCGAAAGCAGGCTGCTCGGCCAAATCGGGGCTCTGGCCGCCGACGCAGTGGCCCAAGCCGTCGTCTCCGCCATCCTCCACGCCGAAACCATCGAGGGTTATCCGGCCCATCGCGACTTCGAATGACAGCACGCAGTTGCGGTGCTTCAACTCAACCCGCGGTATGATCTTCGCCCTTCTCGCGTATGCCGGCTTCCTGATCGCCATCGGGCTCCTCGGGTCCCGCCGAGTCCGGAGCAGCGGCGATTTCTACGTGGCCTCCCGCTCGCTTTCCACGCCGCTGCTGTTTTCCACGTTCCTGGCAGCGAACCTCGGCGCGGGCTCGACCGTCGGAGTCGCCGGGTTCGCCTACGTCGACGGACTTTCAGCCTGGTGGTGGGTCGCCTCGGCGGGTTTCGGTTCGCTGCTGCTGGCGTTCTGGATCGGGCCGCGCATCCACCGCTCCGCCCGCAGGCACGACCTGCTCACCGTCGGCGACTACCTCGAACACCGCTATGACCGCCGCGTCCGGCTCATCACCGCCGGCCTGCTGTGGCTGGGGTCACTCGCCATCCTTGCCGGACAGCTCATCGCCCTCGGCTTTATTCTGAAAGTCGTCGCCGGCATCCCGACACACTGGGGCATCGCTCTGGGCGGCGTCATCGTGACGATCTATTTCACGGCCGGCGGACTTCTCTCGACGGCGTGGGTCAACCTCGTCCAAGTCTGCGTCAAGGCGGCCGGATTCGGTATCGCGCTCCCCTGGGCGCTGACTCACGCAGCGAGTTGGCGAGACATCTCGAACGCCGCCGCCGGGCACACCAGCGTCAACCCCGATGCCTACCTCAGCCTCAGCGGCATCGGCGCAGGCGGCATCGCCGGTTACGCCATCATCCTCGTCCCCGCCTTCTTCGTTTCCCCCGGCCTTCTGCAGAAACTTTACGGAGCCAAGGACGAGTCCTCCATTCGCCGCGGTGTCGGTCTCCAAGGTCTCGCTCTGCTGCTCTATTCCGCTTTCCCCGTCCTGCTCGGCATGATCGCCTTCGCCCGCTACCCGAACCTCGAAAACCCCGAGCTGGCACTTCCCACGCTGCTCTCCTCAGGTTTTCCCTTCTGGCTCGGCGCGCTCATGCTCGCCGCCATCTTTTCCGCCGAGGTCAGCTCCGCCGACGCCGTGCTGTTCATGCTCAGCACCTCGTTCGCTCGAGACCTCTACCAGAAGAGGCTCCGTCCCGAGGCCAGTGACAAGGCTCTCCTGCGTGTCACGCGCATCACGGCCGTGGCCGCCGGGCTGGCCGGAATCGCAGTTGCTCTCTGGCTGGGGTCCATCCTCAAGGCGCTCCTCGTGTTCTACAGCCTTCTCGTCGTCACCTTGTTCGTCCCGCTGATCGCCGGACTGCACTCGACCCGCCCCAAGGCAAGCGCGGCGCTCGTCTCGATCGCTGTCGCCGTTCCGGCGACGCTGGCCGCTCACCTGCTCAGCGACGGCAAAGGGCTCGGCCTCATGACGCCGGTCGCCGCCGGCATCCTCGCAAGCGCCCTCGCCTTCGCAGCTACGGCCGCCGAGCGAACACGCGACGCTTCCGTATAATGGGCTGATCCGCCTAGGCCGGACCAACCACCATGGAGATCCAGCTACACCCGCTCGACTGGGCCGTCATCGCCGTCTACTCCATCGGCATTGTGGCCGTCGGGCTCTACGTCGCACGCCGCGTGAAGCAGACCTCGGACTACTTCCTCGGCAAGCGCGGCTTCAACGTGTGGCTCATCATCGGGCAGGCCTTCGGCGTTGGCACACACGCCGAAATGCCCGTCTCGCTCGCCGGCGCCGTCTATCAGTCCGGCTACTCGGCCATCTGGTACCAGTGGAAGAACCTCTTCATCACGCCCTTCTATTGGATCCTCGGCCCGATGTTCCGGCGAGTCGGGCGCACCACGATCGGCGAGGTGTACGAAGACCGCTACGGCAACTTCATGGGCGGTGTCTACACGATCTTCGCCCTGGCGTTCTTTACCTTCAGCATGGGGGCGATGCTCAAGGGGGCGGGGAAGCTCGTCAGCGCGGCATCCGGAGGCACCGTCTCGCCGAACACGGTTGTGCTCGTGATGACGGTCACCTTCCTGCTATACAGCTTCGTCGGCGGATTGGTCGCAGCCGCCTACACCGACTTTGTCCAGAGCTTCTTCATCATTGCCCTGTCGTTCCTGCTGATTCCCCTGGGGCTCTCCCGCGTGGGAGGCTTCAGCGGCATTCGCGAAACACTCGACCCCGCCATGCTCTCGATGGTCACCCCTGGGGATGTCGGCGTCTTCACCATCCTCATGCTCACGATCAACGGACTCGTCGGCATCGTCGCGCAGCCGCACATGCTCGCGGCCATCGGCACCGGCAAGGACGAGCGAAGCTGCCGCATCGGCATGGCCTACGGGAACTTCGTCAAGCGTTTCTGCACCGTCGGCTGGGCGCTCGTGGGATTGATCGTCGTCGTGATGCTCGCCGACACCGGCGGCGTCCTGGCCGACCGGGAGGACGCCTTCGGCTTCGCCACCAAAGAGCTGCTCTTTCCCGGCGCCGTCGGCCTGATGATCGCCTGCGTGCTGGCCGCCAACATGTCCACCTGCTCGGCCTTCACCGTCGACGGAGGCGCGCTCTTCACGCAGAACTTCTACCGGCGTTACCTCGCCCCCGACAAGTCCGACCGCCACTACCTCATGGTGGGACGCTTTTCCGGTGTCTCCGTGACCACACTCGGCGTCATCTTCGGACTCCTGTTCGAGATCGTTCTCGAAGCCTTCCTGTTCACCGAGACCATGGCCGCCTTCATGGGGATCAGCATGTTCGCAGCGATCTCATGGAGGCGCGCCAATCGCTATGGCGCGTTCGCCAGCCTCGTCACGTCGAGTCTGCTTTTCTTCTATCTCACCTATGAGGAATACGGCGTTCTGCTGCGCTGGGAGGCGGCGAACTTCGGGTACTCGCTGCTGCTGGGCTTCGTGGCGCTCGCCGTTGTAAGCTGGCTCACTCCTCCCGAAAGCAAGGAGAGGCTCGACCCGTTCTACAAGCGTCTCAACACGCACAAGCAGCTCGACGAGGAGACCGGCGAGGAAGTCGTCGTCGACGAACCCGGCCACGATCTCCTGGTGGCCCACCTCTTCGACCTTGAACTCTCGAAGGGCCTGGGCCGCTTCTACCGCCGCTTCCGCGTCGACATCAACGGCCTGCTCTTCGCCTTCGGGGTCGTCGTCATCATCATCGCCCTGGGCCGCGGCATACTGCTTCTTCCGTAACTTCAGGCCGGGCCGTACCACGTCAGACAGTTCCCTCCCTGGCGGATTACCCGTTGCCGGAGCAGCTCGCCGTATTCCGCGGCAAGTTCGTGGCTGGAAGCGTGCTGAGCTATCACGAGGTACGGCGGATTCTCACCGAGCGTCGTCAACGTCCGTTCGTATTCTTGATGCGCCGCGTAGGGCGGCCCCAGGAAGAAGAGATCGGCCGTGAGCCCGGTCAAGACTTCCGAGACCGGCGTGAGCAATACCGCCGCGTCCGCTGCCGCCCCGACCGTCAGCAGGTTTTCCCGGATCACCGCGCAGGCCTCCGCATTCGATTCCACGAACAACACGCGCGAAGCGCCCCGGCTGAGCGCCTCGATGCCGACCGCGCCCGTCCCCGCATACAGATCCGCGAAGACCTTCCCCGCGATGTCGTTCCGCAGGACGTTGAACAGTGTTTCCCGCAGGCGGTCGAGCATCGGCCGCGTCGCGCGCCCGGGCAGAGACTGCAGACGCCGCCTGCGATAGCGTCCGCCGATCACCCGCAGCGGAGGCGGCTTCGCGGAACGACTTGATTCTCTTCGGGATTTCAAGTCAACCCACCTGCACCAGACCGTAGCGCCGCTGCCACTTGTTCCGGATATAGTCAACCAGGTCCACGAGCGCCTGCTTGCCCGGCGGGCTCTCGACGAAGGCTGCCGCTTCACCCCGGGCCAGCTCCAGCATCTCACGATCCCGAATTACGTCCGCAACGCGGAACGTCGGCAACCCCGACTGCTTCGTTCCGAAAAATTCCCCCGGGCCGCGCAGTTGCAGATCGACGTCGGCGATGCGAAACCCGTCTTGCGTTTCGACCATCGTGCGGATGCGCTCTTCCGCGGTCGGGTTCGTCTCGCCGCACAACAGAAGGCAGTAGCTGCGCTCCGCGCCCCGCCCCACACGCCCGCGAAGCTGATGCAGTTGCGACAGGCCGAAACTTTCCGCATGGACGATCAGCATGACGGTTGCGTTCGGCACGTCCACGCCCACCTCGATCACGGTCGTCGACACGAGCACCCCGACCTTGTTCGACGTGAAGGCTTGCATGACGGCCTCTTTGTCCGCTGTCGGAAGACGCCCATGCAGCAGCCCCACCTCGAGATCGGGAAAAACCTTCTTGGCGAGCCGATCGTAGACATCCTGCGCCGCAGCGACCTGCTTCGTTTCGGACTCTTGAATCAGCGGGCAGACGACGTAAACCTGCTGTCCGGCCTGCACCTGCCGCCGGATGAACGCGAACACCTTCTCCTCGTCCGCGAACGGCAATTTGCGCGTGACGATCGGCGACCTCCCCGGCGGCAGCTCGTCGATGATCGACACGTCGAGTTCCCCATACAGCGTGAGCGCCAGGGTCCGGGGAATCGGAGTTGCCGTCATCACGAGCACGTCGGGGTGTTCGCCCTTCTGCAAGAGCCGCCAGCGCTGCATCACTCCGAAGCGGTGTTGCTCGTCGATCACGATGAATCCGAGCCGCAGGAAGGCAACGTTGTCCGAGATCACCGCATGAGTGCCGATCACGACGTGGGCCACCCCCTCGGCGATCACCTGCCGGAACTTCTTCTTGTCGGCCGCGCTCATCGACCCGGTGAGCAACACGACCACGTACCCCGCCGGTTCCAGCAGCCGTTTGAAGTAGAGAAAGTGTTGGGCCGCCAGGATCTCCGTCGGCGCCATCACGGCCACCTGATAGTCGTTCTCGATCGCGATCACCGCCGCTTCGAGGGCCACGATGGTTTTGCCGCTCCCCACGTCGCCCTGGAGTAGACGGTTCATCGGCGCCGGTTGCGCCATGTCGCCGGCAATCTCCTTGAGCACCCGCTTCTGCGCCTGCGTCGGCTTGAAGGGCAACACCTGCTTGATCTTGTTGCGCGCCCGGTCGTTCAGAGCGAAGGCGATGCCCCGCGCCGCGCGCGCCTTTTGCCGCTTCAGCGCCAAGCCGCATTCCAGGAAAAAGAACTCCTCGAAAATCAGCCGGACCTGTCCCGGAGAGCGAAACGACTTCAGCGCTTGCAGGTCCGCGCCGGGAGCGGGGAAGTGCGTCTGCCACAGCGCCTTGATGCGGTTCGGGAAACCCATGCGGCGGCGAACGGTTTCCGGCAGCGGATCGTCAAGCTCCGGCATCGCTTCGAGACAAGCATGCTGCAGCTTTCGCAGTTGGCGCGTCGTCAGGCGGCCGAGGGCCTCGTAGATGGGAACGATGCGGCCCAGGTGCAACTGCGAGTCCTGGTCGTCGTCCAGCAGTTCGTATTCGGGATGGAAGATGCAAACCTGACCGGAGTAGGAGTCGCGCTCCACCTTGCCATAGAAGGCGACTCGCTTGCCTCGCTCCAGAATTCCCTGCAGGTAGTCGCCGTGAAACCACTTCATCACCAGTTCCGCCCCGGATCCGTCCCGCACGCGAGCTTCGAACAGCCGGACGCGCGAGCGGCGCGCCTGGAACGACTGGGCGGCCTGGATTTCGCCGATCACGGTAGCCGTTTCTCCGACGACGAGCGCCGAGAGCGGTTTGACGTTGCTGCGGTCTTCGTACCGGAACGGCAGGCGGTAGAGAAGGTCCTCGACGGTCGCGAGGCCTTTGCCCGCGAGCAGCCGGCCGCGCTGGTGGCCGACGCCCTTCAGGCGCTCCAGCGGTGTCTCGGGTTCGATCCGGTTCATGAGCGGCGGACTGCTCAGCTTCAATCAGAGGCTGACATCGAAGTGTAGCGGACGTATTTCGGCATGACTCTCCGGGGAGCGCACCCCGTCCGAACGCGCCTGCGGCCCGAAGTGCCGAGAGAGTCCAGGTGCTTCCCCTTTCCGTGTTCACGCCTTTCCGGCATCAGCTTTCGTCGATCAGAGCTGACTCCCCTTGAAGGGTGCTGCACCGGTGCTACTCCAGCCTCGAGGGGTGCTCCTTGAAAAACCATGTCTTCAATATCGTCGTCGAAGAAGACGAGCATGAGGACGGGCGGCCCGCATTCCGGGCGTACTGTGCCGCCCTCGAATCCATGGGAGCCGCTACGTGGGGCGATACCCGAGAAGAAGCAATCAAGCACATCGGCGAGGTGCTTCACATGATCGTGGATGAACTCTCCGAGGAGGGGGAAAAAATCCCGCCGGACGCGCTCATCGCGTCCACCCGATCTTCGGCAGTTTCGGTGAGCGTCTGAAACTGCCGAAGGGCGTTTCCGCCCGCGAACTCATCCGCGCGCTCAAAGCCGATGGATTCATGTCCGAACTACCGGAAGCCACCGCCGGTTTCATCACCTTGACGGTCGACGCGATTCCGTTTCCCGCCATAAGGAATCCGCAACCTTTCCGTTGAAATCCCTTCGGAGCGTTCTCGTGCTTCAAGCCCGATGGAACGAAGACGACCTTCGACGACTGAAGCTGATCAAGCAGCTTCGCTTTTCACGGGGCTTCTTGCTTGCCGGGCGAAACCAGAGACAAGAAGGAAGACGAACGTTTTGAACGCCAAGGCACTCTACGCCCACAGGCTTCTTCGGCCCGAGCGCAACAGCCAGATGAAGAACGGCCCCCCCAGCATCGCGGTCATCACCCCCACGGGGATTTCACTGGGCGCCAGCGCCGTTCGCGCCACCGTGTCGCAGAGCATCAGGAACCCGCCGCCCACGCAGAACGATGTCGGCACGAGCAGCCGGTGATCCGCGCCGACCACCATCCGAAGCGCGTGCGGCACGATCAGGCCGATGAAACCGATCGGGCCGGTGAGCGCCGTGATCGACGCCGTGAGAAACGACCCCAGCAGATAGCAAATCAGCATCAGGCTCGATAGATGAACGCCGCGCGTCGCCGCCCAATCCTCCCCTACCGACAGCAGGTTCAATTGATTCGATTTGACGACGGCAATACCGACGCCCGCCGCGACGCCGATCGTGAGAATCGCCAGGGTGTTGTAGGGCATCGACTCGATCCCGCCCATCAACCAGCGCACGATCGTAAACGATTCGGTGAACCCGGCCGTGTAATGCAGGAACAGAATGCCCGCCATGCAGATGGCGTTGATCGTTACGCCCGTCAGCAGCAGCGTGAATGACGACATGCGGCGGCCTTCCGACGCGATGCCGACGACGACCATGATCGTGATCGCCGCGCCGATGAGTCCGGAGAACCAGACCGCCGGGAAGGCGCCGATGGCGCGCCAGCCGAAACAGATCGCGATGACCGCCCCGAGCGCGGCTCCGCTCTGCACGCCCAGCGTGTACGGCGTGGCCAGGGCGTCTCGCAGCAGGGCTTGAAACACGACGCCCGCCAGCGCCAGCGCGCCTCCCGCAAGTCCCGCGAGCAGCACCCGCGGCAGCCGCACCTGGAACAGAATCTCCTTGTCCGGCGACTGTCCCGCCCAGGCGCGCGAGAAGGCGGCGTCACTGGATCCGATGAGCGGCGTCACCGCGAGCGCGAACAGAAAGAAAAACGCTGCGGCGCCGACGGCGGTCCAGAACCTGCGGCGGTCTACCATGGGTGACGCCCCTGCGATGGGAGTTGCCCCGCCGGTTGCTCATACGAGACCCACGGGCGTCCGTTCGGTCCGCTCAGAATCCCGGCGTCGACTTCGAATACGTCGTTCAGCAGTTTCTTGGTCAGGACCTCGCCGGGAACATCGTCCGCGGCCACTTCGCCATGCGACAGGACCACCAGGCGATCCGAATAGCTTGCCGCCAGGTTGAGATCGTGGGTAACCGCCACGACGCAGATGCCCTCGCGCGCCAGCTTTTCCAACAGGACATAGGTACTGATCTGATGCTTCAGGTCAAGAAACGTCGTGGGCTCGTCGAGCAGCAGAACCGATGGTTCTTGAGCCAGCGCACCCGCCAGGATGACTCTTTGCCGCTCGCCGCCGCTCAGCACCCGAAAGTCGAGGCGGGCGAACGGCAGGGTCTCGGTGGTCTCCATCGCGCGGCGCACGGCTTCGCGGTCCTCGGGGGTCTCGAACAGCCCGTTGCAGTGCGGCGTGCGGCCCATGTAGACGACCTGCTCCGCCGTGAACGGAAACTCGATGCGAACATTCTGCGGGATGAACGACAGCCGGCGGCCCAGATCGCCCTTGCGCCATTGCGAGATCTCCACGCCGCGGAACCGGCACTCTCCCTCATAGTCCTCCCGCATGCCGGAGAGGACCGACATGAGCGTCGACTTCCCGGCGCCGTTCGGCCCGACGACCGCGGCCAACTCCCCTTCGTGGAACCGCAGCGAGATGCCCCTCAAGATCTCCGCCGAGCCGAGCCGGACTCGAACATCGTCCAATGCGTATACCAGCGTCACGGGGCGGCCTCGGGATGGATCATGCGGAAAAGAGACTGCGCCGCCTCGACGACGCGGGGGCCGGGTACAACGAAGATATCGTTGGCGACCGCGTAGACGCGGCCTTCTCGAACTGCGGGCAACGAGGGCATCTGTTTCCACAGTTCCGTGACGGAGCGTTTGTGTCCCTCGGTTACCTCGTCGGTTTCGGACATGTCGCCCATGTCGATGATGATGTCCGGACGGCTTGCGTAGATTTCTTCCCGGGGGATGCGCGGATAGAAGTTCTTCGCTTTCCCGAAGACGTTGCGGCCCCCGGCAATGTCGATCAGCTCGTTGAGAAACGACCCCTGGCCGACGACGGTCAGATCCTGAATCGTCGCCGGTGTACGGCCGACGATGAACATCACGCCGCGGCGGGGCAAGCCGCTGCTCTTGCCGCGGACACGCTCCAGCGCGGTCTGGATTTCCACGATGCGGCGGGCGGCGGCGGCGGGCACGCCGGCGCGCTCCCCCAGAGCCTGTAATGATTCGAAGATGCCGTCAAGGTCATTGTGCCTGAGTTCGAACACGTCGAGTCCAACGCCTCTCAGCCGGTCCGCAAGAGTGCCTTGTTCCTTGAGCAGAACGACCAGGTCCGGTTGCATCGAGAGGACGGTTTCGACGTTCGGCCGCAGAAAGTCGCCGATCTTCGGCTTGCCGCGCACTTCGGGCGGATAGTGGCAGAACTTGGTGACGGCGGCGACCCGGTCTCCCAGCCCGAGCGTGTAGAGCATTTCAGTGATGCTGGGCGCGGTCGAGATGATGCGGCGCGGCGGTTCGGCATGGCCGCAGATGACCGCGGCCACGACAACTGCTGAAATGCGTAACCCGGACAAGAGTCTTCTTGCCGGCGTTGTCCGGTTCTTCTGGTTGGCGCTTGCCGCCGTTCCAACGCTCATGCCTGCCCTCACAGCACCGCTCATCAGACCGGGCAA
This sequence comes from Bryobacterales bacterium, assembly GCA_026713545.1. Taxonomy (GTDB): domain Bacteria; phylum Acidobacteriota; class Terriglobia; order Bryobacterales; family UBA6623; genus JAPPLB01. Next base: position 14,856 of record JAPOOG010000057.1, on the reverse strand, counting down.
ACCAGGCGAAGGAGTGTCGCGGGCGTTCCGCAAGGAAGACCGGCCGACATACCCTGCTCCGCGAGGCGCTGTCCGGCTGCGCGTTCGGCAGGTCTCCTGGCTCACGGCTTGTCGGCCCGGCTGCGGCGCCTTCCCCGTTCCCTGCCGAGTGGCGGTGGTATCAGCCGATCCTCGCCGATTACAGTGGCGGGTCCGCGCGGGATTCTCACCCGCTTCCCTATTCTCTCCGTCCGACGGAGTCGACCGGAGCACCGAATGCGCGGCTGAGCGGCCGAACCGCCCAGCCACCTGCCTGGAAGGTATCAGTTCGATGGGGGCCGGTCAAGTCGGAAGCGAGCGCCCCTGAAGGAGACTCGCGAAGAGGATGCGCTGAGCCCGAACCCGATTTCTGCGTCCGAGAGGGCTTCCGGTGGCTCGGCATTCGGCATGGCATGGTGAAGGAAGAAGGAGGGTCGATCGGGCGATTGTTATAATCCGCAGCGGAGGCGCCCCAAGCCATGCAATCACGAGTCCCGGCATACACGCTCATCCCTGCCGCACTGGCCTGCGGTCTGGTGCTCACCGCGTGTTCCGTAGCGGTGCACGACGATGAATCCAAGGAGCACGCAAACGTGGAAGTGAAAATCGAACACATGAATCTCCCTCATCTGCCCGAGCCGCCGGGCTTCACGCACATTGTGACGTCATCTCCCGGCAAGACCGTCTATCTGTCAGGGCAGGGCGGATTCGGCGAGGATGGCGAGCTCCCGGACGATTTCATCACACAGGCCGAGAACACGTTCAAGAATCTCCAGAAATGTCTGGAAACGGCAGGCGCGACCTTCAACGACGTCGTGAAGATGAATTACTACCTCGTTGACATCAACAACCTAGCCGAGTTACGCGGGATTCGTTCGAGGTACGTCAACATGGACACCCCACCTGCCTCGACGCTCGTGCAAGCGCCCCTGATCGGCGACCTGCTGATCGAGATCGACGCTGTAGCGGTCGTGCCGGAGTAACCGCAGCCGCTTTCACTTGCCAGGGCAAGTTCTCTTGCGCCGAGCCACTGTCGCCGGGATTCGGCTGTGAAGGTACAGGATCCGTGCGGCGGCCGGTCATCGTGCACAATGTATTTCAGTATTTCAGCGACACCACGCTAACCGCCGATGCAGTATCGCCGCATACCCCACACGCCGCTCGAGGTATCCCCGCTCTGCCTCGGAACGATGACCTTCGGCACGCCGGTAGACCGGACGTCCGCCGCCGACATCGTCCACCGGGCGCTGGACGGCGGCATCAACTTCATCGACACGGCTGACATCTACGAAGGGTACGCGCGCTATTGGGGCTCCCCTGGCGGGCGGGCCGAGGAGTTCCTGGGCGAAGCCCTGAGGGGCCGGCGCGAGCAGGCCGTCGTGACGACCAAAGTCGGCAACCCCGTCGGACCGGGGCCCGGCGACACCGGACTCGGCCGCGCCCACCTCACGCGGCAGGTCGAGGCGAGCCTCAAACGGCTTCGCACGGACTACGTTGATCTCTATCTGTTCCACCGGCCCGACCCGGCAACTCCTTTGGAAGAGTCCATTCGCGTCGTCGCAGACCTCATCGGACAGGGCAAGGTACGCCATTGGGGATTCTCCAACTTCGAGGCGGCGCAGATCCGGGAAATGATCCGGGTCTGTGACACCGGCGGCTATCCCCGGCCGGTGATCAGTCAGCCGCCGTACAGTTGGCTGAACCGCGTCATCGAGATCGATCATCTGCCCTCCTGCCGCCGTTTCGAGATCGCCGTGACTCCCTATCAACCCTTGCAGGGCGGGCTTCTCACCGGCAAATACAAGCGTGGTCGACCAGTCCCCGAGGGCTCGCGCGCCGCCGAGTCGAAGTGGCTCAGCGAACCGGACGATGAGCTTCTGGACAAGCTCGACAGCTTCGAATCCGAAGCCCGGGCGGCCCGCCTCGACCCCGCCCTCTACGCGCTGAAGTGGCTTCTCGACCGAGAGGGCGTCTGTTCGGTTGTGGCCGGGGTGAAAACCCTCCGGCAGTGGGAAGAGTTGCTGGCCGTGCTCGATTGAAAAAAAGGCGATACGAGAGCCTGGATATCCGGCCGGATCGCGGACATCGAAGGCATCGGGGACGCAGCGAAGAGAGCACGGCACGATGCCGCGGGTCCGGGTTCGTTGCTGCTGAGCCCTTTTTTGTTGGCCCCTCAGGGCAGCGGCTGCAAGCCGTATTCCTCATGGATGAGGTAGGCTCGATTGGGCTCGATGTCCTTGTAGGTGCGGAGTTGCTCACTGGGCCACTTGACCTCGATCGAAGCGACTTCGAGGTCCTGATGGATCCCGAACGTCAGCGGCAGTTCGCTCTGTGAGCAATAGCTCGATCCAGTGCGGACCGTCCGCCACTGCTCTCCGGACGGGCTGCGGACCGTGACTTCGGCGCCGATCGCGCTACGATTCGAGGGCTGACCGACGAGTCGGAGGCGGAGGTGGGAGTTTTCATTGCCGCCGTCGTTGCGATAGAGACGAGCGGGGCCGTCATTGGTGGATACCAGGATGTCCAGGTCTCCGTCGCGATCGTAGTCGGCGTAGGCCGCGCCGCGCGCCACTAGCGGCTGAGCGATGTCTTCTCCTACTTCGTCAAGGGCGGGATCGAACCTGCCGTTCCCGAGGTTTCGGAATAGCAGCGGAGGCTGAGCGAAGCGCACCTTCGGTTGAACGCGCTCGATTTCAGCGTCCAGGTGTCCGTTGGCCGCGAAGATGTCGAGCAGGCCGTCGAGGTCGTAATCGAAGAAGAACATGCCGAACGTAAGCGAAAGCAGGCTCGCGCGGCCTACCGCCGAAGTGGGGGCATCGTCGACAAAAAGCCCTCTTCCTTCGTTGTGGTACAGGTTGAGCATCTCGTTCGAGAAGTTGCCCACGACGAGGTGTGGACGGCCGGAGCGGTCGTAGTCGGCCGCATCGACGCCCATGGCGCCGCGCGCCCGTCCGTCCTCCCCGAAAGCGATGCCGGCGCTCAAGCCCACCTCGCGGAATGTTCCGTTCTGCTCGTTGTGGTAGAGCTTGTTGGGCTGGGTATCGTTGGCAACGAACAGGTCCGGCCAGCCGTCGCGGTCGTAGTCGAAGACCGTGACTCCCAGGGCTTTCGAAGTGTCGTCGAACACACGAGCCGCCTTGGCGGCGTCTTCGAAGCGGCCGTCGCCGAGATTGCGGAAGAGCCGCGAAGAGACGCCGGTGTACGATTCCGGCGTGCAGTAGGACTTTGTCTCTCCGTCGAGCGAGCACCAGAGGTCCTCTTCCGGCGACCACCGGACGTAGTTGGCGACGAACAGGTCGAGACGGCCGTCGCGGTCGTAGTCGAACCAAGCGGCGCTGGTGCCGAAGTCGTCGTTGTCGATGCCCGCCGCTTGCGTCACGTCCACAAAGCGGCCCTGGCCGTTGTTGCGAAAGAGCCAGTCGCCCTCCAAGGCGGTGATGTAGATGTCGGAGTCGCCGTCGTTGTCGTAGTCGGCGATAGCGGTCCCGAAGCCGAAGATCTCGATGTCGAGGCCGGCGTCCGCGGTCACGTCGGTGAAAGCGCCATGACCGTCGTTCCGGTAGAGCGCCGGGGTCGTTGTTCGTCCGGGAACAGGCTGCCAGCTTCGACTGTTGATGAGAAGAATATCGGGCCGTTCGTCACCGTTGTAATCGAAGAAAGCACATCCGGAGCCGAGGGTCTCGGGAAGGAATTTCTTGCCGGAGCGGCCGTTGTGGTGTTCGAATCGGATGCCGGCGGCCGCCGTCACTTCGGTGAATGCCACGTCGGCCCGTCCGGCTTCGCCGTCGGTCGGCTTGGTGGTGCTTTCGCGGTCCGGCGAGCATGCGCAGAGGCAGAACAGGATCGCCGCCAAGAATCGTCGGGAACGGCTCATGGCCGGGCGGAGCCTTGCAACTGTTCGGCGAGTGTGCGAAGAGCAGCGCGAACGACCGGATCGCGGCGAGTCGACACTTCGTCTCCTTTTTCTACGCCGATGGCGAGATTGAAGATTTCCTGCTTGATGCGGTTGCGGATAAACCCGACAGTCGAGGACCACTCGGAGAGGCTGGGTTGGATGCGGCGTTTGTCCAGATAGGTGTGGAATTCGTCGAGGAGTTCCGACGATACCTCGAAGTCTTCCCCGATGCCGCTGTGGTTTCGGAGGTGCTCTTGGGCGAACTCGAAGAACGAGTTGGAACTCTCCATGACGGCCTCGAACTGGGTGTAGCCGCGTGGCGGCACGGCCTGATCGGGGTTGACGCCTCCGCCGCCTCGGACGATTCGGCCGGAGTCGGTGCGGAACTCCTGAACCGTGGTTGATTCTTCTTTGCAATCAGCCAAGGCGTATATTTCGCAGGCGTGGTCTCCCAGCGGCCGTTGAATCGAGCGGCCGCTCGGTGTGAGATAGCGCGCGGTCGTAAGGGCGACGGCAGCGCCTCCCGAGAGCTGGAAGACGCTCTGCACCAGGCCCTTTCCGAAGCTTGTCGTACCGAGGATGCTGGCGCGGTCGTGGTCTTGCAGGGCTCCGGCGAGCAGCTCGGCGGCGCTCGCGGTTCGATCATCGACGAGCACGGAGACGGGAAAGTTGTAGGGCTGCGAGTTTTCCGGGACTTCCACATCCTGCGGCGGGCCTTCGCGCCCCTCCACCCACAAGATGTCCTGCCCGGGCTGCAGGAAGAACGACGCTACCGTGATGGCGGATTCGACGATGCCGCCGGGGTTCTGGCGCAGATCGAGGACCAGGCCGTTCATGCCATCGGCCTGCAGGCGCTCGATCGCCGCGCGGAAATCACTGGCCGTTGTCTGTTCGAAATTCGCCAGCTTGATGTAGGCGAGGCCGGGCTCCAGAAAGAAGACATGGCTCACGCTCGGGTCGGCCATCTCGGCCGGGACGAGTTCCATCGGGATCAAGCGCGCAAAGCCGGGCCGTTTGACCATCAATTGAGCCCGCTGTTGCCGCGACTGTCCGAGCAATTGAATCAACTGATCGATGCTCAACCTGGATAGCGGATAGCGGTTGATGACCATGATCTCGTCGCCCGGAGAGAGGCCGGAACGCGCGGAGGGGCTGTCCGGCAGGGTCTGCAGGACGATGACTCTCCCCGGCAAGAGCGAGACGACGCTGCCGAAGCCCTTTTCGGTGGAGCGCTGCATCTCCCGGAGGCTTTCGTATTGCTCAGGGTCAAGAAATGCGCTGTGGGGATCAAGGGTCTGCATCATCCCCGGCAATACGCCCTGGTAGAAGACCTCCTCGGGATCGATGATATCGGCGTAATTGGCCTCGACTACGTTGTACACGTCGAGAAAACGACGGAGATTCTCCTCGAGGGAGTCGCCGTCGAGCGCAGGAAGCGGCCAAGCCAGCAAGGCCAGCACGAAGAGGAATCGCATGATGCGGGGAGACGGCGAGGAATCGTCTTGATTATATCGTTGGCTTGGTCCCGCCTCCGTAAGGCGGTCGGGTTGGCCGGGAGATGCGAATGGCGTGCTGAGGGACCGCGGCGGGCAGGCGGCGCAGGGTCCAGGCAGGGGCCTGACGCTGGTGATTTCGGCTCACTGCCGTGAAGAGTCTCACGCCTCTTGGCCTATCTATAATGCGAGACTGTGCTTGTTTCGCAAGTGAGGTAGATCCGATTGATGAAGGAGCAACCAGTTATGCAGAAAACAGGAATGGTTACACGGCGCGGTGTCTTTCAGGCCGGTGCTTTGTCGGCGGCCGGATTGCTGGGAGGTGTGGCCTCGCCCGCGGGAGCAGCGGGCCGCCCGGCGAGCGCCGCGGTGTATGAGCGCATCGGAGTGCGGCCCTTCATCAACCTGACGGGCGCGTTCACGATCAACGGCGGGATGCTGACGCTGCCCGAAGTCAAGCAGGCGATGGAGGAAGCGTCTCACTTCTCCGTCCACATGGACGAGTTGATGGCGGCGGTGGGCCCGAGGCTGGCCGAGCTGTTGCAGTGCGAGGCGGCGATCGTCACGTCCGGGTGCTCTGCGGCGCTCACTCATGCCACCTCGGCGTGTGTCGCCGGCGGCGACCCGGAACTCATCCAGCAGTTGCCTGATCTGACCGGGTTGAAAGACGAAGTCGTGCTGTTGCACCGTTACACCTATGACCACGCCATCCGGACGCTGGGCGTCAAGCTCACCGCCGTAACGACGAGAGAGGAGTTTCTCAACGCTCTCAGCCATCGGACGGCGATGGTCGCGTTGACGGCTCACGGAGCGTCGGGCCGCGCGTTTCCGCTGGAGGAAATCGTGGCAGCCGCGCATGAGCAAGACATCCCGGTGCTCGTCGATGCGGCCGCTTCCTATCCGCGGTCGCCGGACCCCTATCTCGCTCGTGGAGCAGATCTCGTGACCTATAGCGGGGGCAAGTTGTATCGCGGTCCGCAGTGCACAGGCTTTCTGTTCGGGCGCAAGGATCTCGTCGATGCCGCCTGGCTGAACAGTTCGCCGCATCATTCGTTCGGACGGGCGATGAAGGTAGGCAAGGAAGAGGTCATGGGAGCGCTCGCGGCCGTCGAAGCGTGCTTCGCACGCCGGGGCCTCGATAAGGAAGTCGCGATGTGGAGCGATTGGTTGGGCCGCATCGCGAGACGGATCGAGCAGGTCCCCGGCGTCTCGACGAAGATGGTGGCGCGCCCGCCGGCGAGTGATCACTCGTACCTGGATGTTTCATGGGACCGCACGAAGATCGGATACACCGCCGGGGAATTGCACGACGTGTTGTTCATGGGTGAACCCCGGTTGCAGACGATGGCAAGCGGAGAGGGCAACCGGTTCCCGTTGCGGGTGACGAATATCGAAGAGGATCAGGTGTCGATCGTGGCGGAGCGGCTGTATGAAGTGTTCCATGCGGCGCCGCGCTCGAAGGAACTACGCCGCGCCGCGCCGGCGGCGGATCTCACCGGGCGCTGGGATGCGGAGTTGACTTTCGTGCGGGGCTCATCGACACATGAGTTCTACTTCGAGGCCGATGGCAATCGTTTGGCCGGCACGCACCACGGGCGCAATGCCCAGGCAGGCCTTCGCGGGTTCATTGACGGCGGTCGGGTGGAGTTCGCCAGCCGCATTCGCTACCAGGGCTCCAACCTCAACTATGCCTTCCAGGGATCGTTGCGCGGCGATACCATCTCCGGCGAAGTGCGGCTGGGAGAATACGGACCGGCTACCTGGAGCGCACGGCGGCACAAGCCGGCGTAGCAGGCGTCAGCCAATAGGTCGTATCTCGGCGCGGGCGGGGACTTCGAAGGCCCCAACCGATGCCAACGGGGCCTCCGGCTCGGGATTGGAACGCGCTACTACAATGAAGCGTTCGTGCGCGCCGTCATCCAGCGAGTCAGTTCGGCGGAGGTGAGCGTCGGCGGGAAGATCGAGGGCCGGATCGGTCGCGGGCTGCTGGTGCTGCTCGGCGTTGGGCGCGGGGATACGGCCAAGGACGCAGCCTACCTGGCCGGTAAGACGGCCGGGCTCCGGATCTTCGAAGGTGCGGACGGCCGGATGACGCGATCGGCTCGCGACCTTGACGCCGAAGTTCTGGCCGTACCGCAGTTCACGCTCTACGGGGACGTGCGGCGGGGATTGCGGCCGAGCTTCGACGGCGCCGCCGATCCCGAGTGGGCCGTGGCTCTGTACGAGGAGTACGTGGGATTGCTGCGCGCCGAAGGCTTGGAGGTGGCCACGGGCGTGTTCCAGGCGATGATGCGGGTCCGACTGGTGAACGAAGGTCCGGTTACCATCCTGTTGGACTCGATCAAGTTGCTCTGACGGGGCGCGCAACCCGGAAGCCGCTGCCGTTCTGGCAGGCTGCGCTTCCCCTTTGCCAAGACAGAGCGTCGTCGAAGCCTCCAGCCCGGATATTTCACCAGGGGGTAGAAAAAGGGCTGCCTGTTGTGGCGAAAAACATTTATACGCTTAGCGCCACAAGCAGAAAGCTGCCCCATGTCTACAGCGTGTACCCAATTCAGTTTCTCGTTTGCCAAGCACTTTCGCCGCCCGGTGAGCGCCCGGTTCGACGGCGGGGTGATCGGTTCCGACGGTGGCGCCCTGCTGTTGCGCGAGGGCGACCGGCGCATCAACCTGCTGCAGTGATGTCCTTCATTGCTTTGGCCAGTTCTGCGCTGGTGTTGCTGGACGAGCAGGGCGATGTTCTCTAGGAGCTGCTTCAACTATTCTTCGTTCATGGGGCGAATCTCCTTTGTTGGCGCACGCGCCCCGGATCGTCCGAGCGGGCTTCGAGGTAGGTTCGAATTACCTTAGAGGGCACATCCCTCTCTAGGCGCGTTCCTGGCTTGCTGTTCCAGCAACCGCGGCCATCACGTCGTGAACGCCAGCAACGCTGTCATCCCGCCCGCCAGAATAGCGACCTTGGACACTGGGCCCCCAACCCGCTTCGTCGTCGTGCTCCACCGCCAAGCCCCATCCCATGAACCTTCCCGATCCCGACGAGGTCTTGGGGGTTCGAATCCACCGCCAAGCGGTTCGCGCCCATGCCCCGATTTTTTGGACGCTGCGGAGTTCCCGTTAATTGCCCCCTCTGCTACCATAACCTGCGACCGGCCCCTCCCTGCAACGACTTCGCTTGCTGGGTGGTTCGCCGCCGGCGCTCGTCGCTCGGAACACAAAATCGGGATAGGGGGGAGCCTCGCGGCACAACCCCTCCCACACCATCGTGCATACGGGTCAGTGCATGGCGGTTCGACGGATTCGAGCGACTGCACGGCTTCGGAGAGAGACGAGGCCGAGCCGGGCGAAGAAGGAATTGGATAGGGCGATGGCGTGCGTGGGGACTATTGCTACTCCGCCACGGGCCGCAGGAGGTTCCGGCGGTTCGAGCCGCCAAGTCCTTACCGACACCGCCGCGACGGAGTGCCGCGAAGCGGGTACGCCCATGTTTCCACTGCCGCCGGGCAATGGCACGGAGCCGCCGCCTTATCCACTGGCCGATGCCGTGGAGTACCGCGGGGGTCTCGTAGAAGCCGAAGCAGCCCCGCCACCCGACGAGGTAGCGGGACAGTTCCGTAACGAGATGGCTGAGGCTGACGCCCTTCGTGCAGCGCGTCCGTTCCCGAACCTGAGCCGTGAGCCGGACGAGAAAGCGGGTCGCGCACGCCGTGACCGCACATGGATATTGCAGTCGTCGGCGTAGTGGACGAAGCGGTGGCCGCGCTTCTCCAGTTTCTTGTCCAGGACATCCAGCCTCAGGTTCGACAGCAGCGGAGAGAGCGGTCCGCTCTGTGGCGCCCCCTTGGTGGTCGGTCCGACTAGACGATCGGGAACAACCATGATCAGTCACGTTTTGGCACCCGTTGATTTCTCGCAGCGATGTGCAGCCTCCGCTCCCTACGCGGTAGCCTTAGCCGACCGCTTCAAAGCCAGGCTCACCTTCACTTATGTCATTCCGGGGCTTCCCTATCAGGGGACGGACAAAGAGGCCTTCTACGGTCTGCGAGGCGAGGTGGTCTCCGGACGCGAACTGGACCAGTATTACCGGACACGCCTGAACCAATTTGTGCAAGAAGCCACTGGCAAGGCGGATGTGGATAAGATTCTGCTCAAGGGAGATATCTCGCAGCGGCTCGAGGAATACTCTCGGGAAAATCGTGTCGATCTAGTGGTGATTCCTACCCATGGGTACGGGCCCTTCCGCCGGATGCTGCTCGGGTCGGTGGCGTCACGCATACTGCACGACCTGACGTGTCCGATCTTCAGCGGCGCCCATGTCCCCGAGCTGCCCGATCTTCCACCGCGCTTCCGGCGGGTGGCCTGCGCGTTGGACCTGGGGCCCCACAGCGAGATGTTGCTGGGTTGGGCCTGCAAGTTCGCCAAGGTCTGGGAAGCGAGTCTCACGCTGATCCATGCCGCGCCGAAAGTGGAGTTCCCAGTCAATCAAAAACACTTCGTCAAGGACGACTGGCACAATAAGCTGGTCGCGGCGGGGCGAGAGGTCATGGAGCAACTGATGGAGCGCGCCGCCTGCGAAGCTCAAGTGAGCGTGCAGGCAGGGCATCCAGTGCATTCCGTTGTGGCCGCAGCCGCAGACGAGCGCGCGGACGTGCTGATCATCGGCCGCGGCCGGGCTTCAGACATTGGTAGCAGGTTGCCGACAAACGCCTACGGGATCATTCGCGGGGCCCGGTGTCCGGTAATCAGCGTTTGAACCATGAGGGTGCCAAACCGGCACTTACACTTGAGTTTCCAAGTCCGGCCGCAGGAAGCAAGTGGCATGCCGCTGGGTCCGTCTACTGCCGGACGCCCCGAGAGGGATGAGGAGGAACGGCGATGAAAAGATTCAAGAAGATTCTCGTCTACGTGAACACCGACCATGAGAAGCACGCGGCCCTCAAACGCGCGGCCCGTCTGACGGAAGTTACGGGCGCCCAGCTCACGGCCGTGGACGTCGTGCCGGACTTGCCTGGACTCTTTCCCGAACTCAATTCGCCGCCCTGGGTGCTGCCGAGTGAGATCGCCAAGTACAAGCGTGACGCATTGCTGAGGCTGGTAGCCCCGTTCCGCCGCCGGGGAGTAGCGGCGGAGGTCGACATTCTTCACGGTAATCCTGCTGTCGAGTTGATCCGAGAGGTCCAGAGAAACGGTCACGACCTGCTGTTGAAGACAGCCGAAGGGGGCGGACTGACGAAGCTGTTCGGCACCACGGCGATGCGGTTGCTGAGGAAATGCCCGTGCCCGGTCCTGCTCGTCAAGCCAGGCCGAGCGAAACGATATGCGCGTATTCTCGCCGCGGTAGACATTACCCCGCACGACCGGGGAAATGAGGCGGTCAGCAAGAAGGTGCTCGATTTGGCTCTGGCCGTGGCCAAGTTCGAAGGAAGCGAGCTTCACGTACTTCACGCCTGGAGAGTGCTCGGCAAAGCCGCGCTCAGGCGGGCTGAAGTTCCAGACGGCGAAATGAGAGAATACACAACGTCCATGCGAGGGATTGTGCAGGCGTCCTTCGACGAGTTTCTGGCCAGGTTCGATCTGCCCCAGAAGCGTGGCCGCGTTCACCTTGTGGAAGGCGACGCCGGGGTCGTGATCCCTGACTTCGTGAAGAAGAGACGAGTCGCCCTGTTGGTGATGGGAAGCGTGGCGCGTACAGGAATCTCGGGCCTGTTGATCGGCAACACCGCCGAGCGAGTGGTGGGGAATATCGGCTGCTCGCTGCTGGCCGTCAAGCCGGACGACTTTGTTTCACCGATCCAGCTCGAGGAGAATGGCGCAGTCCACGTTGATTGACCTTCAGGGCGCAAACCCGCCGCAGCGATTCCACAATCTACGGCGCGGAGTGGTTGGTAATTTGTTGCACGGGAGTTCTAGAAACCAACCGTGCGCAAGGGGGGCATCAGGAAGATTGCTGCTGACATTCCAGTCTACTCCTGGACTCCGACTCGGAGAATGAGTTTCTGACAGGCAAGCGAGTTGCCTGGATTCAGATCAGCCGATGTCGAACTGCACGAAGGACGGCCGCGAGTCGCGTATGGCAATGTAGCTTCGAGAGGATGTGCTGAATGTGGTTTCGAACCGTGGTCGTGCTGATATAAAGCTGGTCCGCGATTTCTGTCGTGTTTCGGCCCAACGAGAGTTGTCGCAGGACCGAAAGCTCGCGTGGCGTGAGATCGACGGGAGGGTGCTGCGACAGGCCCTGCGTCTGGAGTGGATCGTCCTGATTTTCGGTGAGTTGCTGGATTTGATTCAGGGCATTTCGAGTGACCGCCGCGACCCTTTTCTGACGATCGACGTCCCGCATCAGATGGACGACCAGCGGTGACGCCCCTCGTTTCAGGTGAGCGACGACGGTAGTCAAATTCAGCCACTTGCGCTTTCCGGAAACCGTCGCCACATGGAGATCGAAGGAGGGGATTTGCCCTCCCTTAATCGCCATCGTCAAAATGTGACAGTCGTGAGTGCAAATAGCACAGCCTGCATCATCCTCCCCAGCCAGGATATCGGCGCAACTTCTTGACAAGATCTGCTGTTGCGAAAAGCCGAGGAGCTTCTCTGCATTCCGCGACCAGTAGCAGATCGACCCCTGAGGATCGAAGGCGAACGCCGCGTCGCCCGTCGTGTCCAGAAGCTGAAACAGCTCCAGAGCAACCATTGCCTTTTAAGATTCAGGCGTGTCAACAGAGTGGTTCTGCACGAGAAACCACAGACTGATCCCAGTCTTCCTCTTACCTCCAGACACCAGCGACACCTCCCAAGAATTAAACGAAATTGTACTACAGAAATGATGCAATTGCCTCACTGTGTTGGGTGCCTGACAGGACTTACTCTCAAGTAAGAGAACACTGCTCAGCCTGGCGCCGTGTTCCGGAACCAGCGTTAATGATCCAAAACACGACGAGGAAAAGGGCCAATCCATGTCGAGAAAATCTCAAAATGATATCGCAATAACAGCGATAAATAAGGTGCCAGCCACCCCAGCGGAGCAGGTGTGGGAACCGATGGTCCTGCGACAGGGCGAGATGACCCGGAGGTTCAATAACTTCTTGACCGGATACCCGCTTTTCTTCGGCCACGACCCCGACGTGGAGATGTTGAGAGGGCCCGATTCGATGTTCAACGGGACTGCGCCGGCGTTCGATCTGGAGGACCTGGACAAGGAGTACCGAATCACTGCCGAGCTTCCCGGCATGAGCAATGAAGACATCGATGTAAAGCTGGCGAACCACGTCCTGACCGTCAAGGGTGAAAAGAAGGAGAAAAAGGAAGAGAAAAAAGTGGGTTACTTTCTTTCCGAACGGTGTTTTGGCACGTTCCAACGCTCGTTCTGTCTGACAGATGACATCGACTTGGACAATATCGGTGCTCATTTTGAGAAAGGGGTCCTCTCGATCAACCTGCCCAAGGGAAATGAGGCAGTGGCGAACGAAAGGAAAATCTCAGTCAAGGCGAAGTGAGCCGGCAGACGGCCCCTGACAGCCCGTGGGGACTTTCCCCACGGGCTGCTTAAGGTACATCAATACCCTGGTTGGATTGAGGATGGAGTCGAGGCTGCCACTGGCCTCGAAATGATTGGTGGAGGAATCATACCGATGAATAAGATCATCATGCTGACGTTGGTCGCGATGGGGGTTCTCGCGCCGGCAACAGTGTCCGCGTCCGGATCCATTGCGGCGTGTCGAGGTATCAACCCCAGAAGAGACGAGTCGAGGCAACGCGCTCACGTTCGAAAAGGGAATGATATACCTGTTTACCCACGAATCAGGACGGAACGGCGTGACGTGGGGCTACTTCGCGGTGCGCCGCCGCGAAGCGCCGCGGGCAATGCGCTGATCTTTCGACAGATAGCGCCATTTCCGCTTCGGTCGGCCGTTGAACAGCGAGTGCACGACGGCTTCGGGCGAGGCATCAATCTTGATGGGTTCGTCGTGCTTGGATGGGGATTTGATCTTGGCGGGAGCGCTCATTGGGTCGTGTCCGTATTGCGCCTCATCTGTGTAGGTCTGTCGATTCCGAAGGTGATTGGAACCCACCTCGAAGCCCGCCCGGACGATCTGGGGCGCGTGCCGCCCACTCACTTTTCAGAGCCAAGCTCTGGCCCTTGACCGCGACGGAGAAGAACGGTGTACAGGATATACGAAAGCCTTGTCAGGATGTCCCATGAAGATCTGATCGAGCACTATGACGAGTCGGTGCGCACCGACTCGCTCACGGCTCGGTTCTACCTTGCCGAGATCCGCCACCGGGAATCGATCATGGCCATACAGAATGTCGAGCTGGGGATCGAGAATCTGGGGAAGCGCATCGCGGGCATCGAGAACCTGCTGAACGTCCGCCGCATGGATTGACAGCCAGCCGTTACTGAGTGTAGGGAGATAAGGGTGACGAAAAGGCAGGGAATCGACTACTACCGATTGCAGATCCGGGAAGGCGCACTGATCCTCATGACTCTGCTGAAAGAGGGGAATGACTCGATACCGTTGGTGTGGATCTGATCGCGGACGTACTCTCCGACCGAATGCCGCACGGTTTCATGGTTGTCAAGATCGTCGTAGACCTTGGCTTCGTCGGTGTAGACGATGGCTTTCTTCTTCGCCACGTAGCGCACGAACTCGAGCGCCATGCGCTTGTCAACGAAGGGAACGGCGGTCGCGCTTCGAAAAACTCGTGTGATCATCCTGCCCGCTGCAATAGGGTGACCTGAATCGGGTTCGCGTCCAAAGTTTGAAGACCGGTCTTGAAGCCCGTGACGCTGCGGAAAAGCCGGGCACTCCCGACGACGAGCACATCCAGGTGCTCTGCCCGGGTGGCCCTGGCGCCGAGTGTGACGGCAAGGTGGACGAACAGGAACTCGTCCACTACTACCTCACTCGGCGCTACAAGCTGTAAGCGCTTCGGTTTCCACAAGAGTAAACCAACAGATTCGTGTATTCGAGGAGCATGATATTGCAACGCGATTTTTTCATGATCCTGACTGTAATCGCAGCCGTCGGTGTCTACGGGCCGCCTGCATTCGCCGGCAGCTCGCCATGGCTTCCCTCACCCAGAGGAGGCTCCATCACCGTGTCCTATGTGTCGCAGAGCGCCACTGAGTTCTTCCGCAGCACCGTGAAAGGCCCGACTCCTGGCGGGGGCGCCAATCTCTCGCAACAAACCGTGTGGGTGGATGGGGTTTACGGTCTTTCAGATTCCGTCGCGTTGGACTTTCGGGTAGGTGAAGCCCGAAGTTCATTCATCACCGGGGAGGGACTGCCTCTCTCGCAGCAGAATATCAACGGCTTGCAGGATATCAATGTCGGCGTGGTCTGGCGTGCCGTCGACGAAGTCGTGAGTTCCGGACCGAGCATTGCTTTCCGCATCGCGGGGATCAAGGCCGGGAATTACGAAACCGGCTACATCAACTCGCTCGGCGATGGCGGG
>JAPOOG010000113.1 GCA_026713545.1 Bryobacterales bacterium | reverse complement strand
GCGCCGCTGCCACCGCTACCGCGGCCACCAGCGGCCGACCATCCTTGGCGGCGCTACCCGGCCGTGAAAAAAAACGGCGCGGCGGCGCGGTAGGCTGTGGAAATGACGGAAATCGCTGCCGCGATTCCCACATTCCCACAGCCACGACGACGACGATTCTCTCTTGACGTACAAGGGGACATTTCTATTGGGCGTTGACATTGTGATCCGATTTTGTTGATCTTTCCCCGAGAATGAGAGATTCTATGTAGTTTTCCTTTGATGCGGGTCCGCCTGTTCTATCACGACCGTTGTTTTGACGGCGCTTGTTCGGCGGCTTTGTTCGCGGAGTTCTTTCGCCGCCGTTTCGATCCCGGCGCTGACTTCATCCTGACAGGCCTGTTCCACCGGGCGGATCAACTTTTTGATGAAGAGCTTTTCGACGGTGATGAAAACGTCATCGTCGATTTCAAGTACTCGCCTTCTACGAAGCTCACTTGGTGGTTCGATCATCACCAGAGCGCGTTCCTGTCTCCGGAGGACGGAGAGCACTTCGAGCGGGATACCAGCGGAAAGAAGTTCTATGACCCGTCGTTCAAGTCGTGCACGAGGTTTATTGCAACGATTGGCCAGCAGAAGTTCTCATTCGATCCGACGGGGCTTGAGGAGCTGATTCGCTGGGCGGACGTCATCGACGGCGCCCAATACAGAGACGCGCGGGAGGCGGTCGAGATGAAGGCGGCGGCGATGAAGCTGACTCTCGTTCTGGAGGCGGCAAAGGAGAATCGCAGCAAGCAGATCATTCCTCTTCTTACCGAACGTTCGCTGGACGAGATCGTTGCCCTGCCTTGGGTCAGCGAGTGCTTCGAGACGCTCTTTCAGCGTCACATGGAGTCGATCGAGCTCATCCGGGCGCGTGGGAAGCGGAGTGGCAATACGGTCTTCTTCGACCTGTCGGATACCGACCACGGCGGATACAACAAATTCATTCCCTACTATCTGTTCCCTGAAGGCGTCTACACGGTCGCCGTTTCCGACGCTGGTTTCCGAACGAAGGTTTCGGTGGGCTCGAACCCCTGGGCTCCCGTGGAGCCTCGCCACAACCTCGCGACGATCTGTGAAAGCTACGGCGGTGGAGGCCACTCGCGTGTCGGTGCGATCAGCTATGGGCCGCAAGAGTTGAACCGGGCGCGCCAGACAGCCCGCGAGATCGTCGACAAGCTCTCAGCCACAAGCTAGGCCTCCGGATTGCCCGTAACACGAACTACCGATTCGGGAGCATCGAAGCGCTCCATCCACGCAGAGAAACCAATCAGGATCAACTGACCGATCGACGAACAGGCGCGGGCAATCTGTCGGGTGTTCCGGGCCGGCCTCACGGCCAACTTCGTATTCGCAACCCCTTGAATCCCTGAAAGTCGCCCCTGTTCGACGTAACCAGGGTCAGCCCGCTGACGAAAGCGATCGCGGCGATCTGCCCGTCGACAAACGGCAGGGTCCTGCCTGCCGCACTCAGCCGCGCTCGCTCGAGCGCATGCCAGTCGGCGGCTCGCTGGTCATACTCCAACACGGGAAAGCTTGCCAGCACCACATCCTCGATATAGCGCTCGATGGCTTCTCGTTGTCGTGACGGCGCCAGTCGCGTACAGCCGAACCGCAGCTCGTGCCAGACAGGCGCCGGAATCGCAATGTCGTCCTCGTGTTGACGCAGCAGCCGCATGACGCCGGGGGACGGCTTCGGCCTGAGAGGCTCCGAGATGATGTTGGTATCGAGCAGGTATTTCACGATTCACAACCGGACGTCGCGCCCCGCTGTTTCCGCGCGTGTCCCCGCGAACAGCTCGTCGGGGTCGAGTGCAAGCTCTGTGAGGTCTCTCTCATTGGTGAAGTCCCGGTACGCCGTGTCGAAGCTGCGCCGGTTTGAAGCGAGACGCTCGAATCGCCGCAAGCCGATCAACACCGCGACGGGTTCGCCGCGCCGCGTCAACTCCACGGTCATTCCTTTCTCCGCTTCGCGAACGAGCTTCGGCAGATTGCGTCGCGCCTCGGCGATCGAATGCTTGTCAGTCATCTTTCATCTGTTATGTACATGAATATGTACATTATACCCAAGACCCTTGTAGCAGTCGCTCCCAGAGCCCTTCATGACGAGGACGTGCAAGCGGCTGGCTCCGCAAAGGCCGGGAAAGCCGTCCCGTTCCGCCGTGCTTGCGGCGCGGAACAGCGGGCTGTTTTGGAGTTCGGCGGCCTCCACACAGGCGTTGAAGCGTTGCGCTGAACCAAACTTCCTCCCGTAGACGAGGCCGCCGGAAGTTCGATTGCCGGTCTGAGGCGGTCTTCAGACCTCGATCCGTTCGATTCTTCGAATCAGCGCGAATAGCGCCGCGAGCCCCAAAGTAGGCATCAGTCCGGCGGCCAGGAATACCGGCAAGTAGGAAAAGCGGTCTACCACGTACCCGGTGGCGAGCATGAGGATCATGTTCATGATTCCTTCGCCGAGGCCGGTCAGTCCGGCCAAGCGGGCCAGCACTCGAGCAGCGAACAGGTCGCCGAGAGTTGCGATATGCGTCGGGACGCTGATGGCGATGCCGAAGGTCGCGAGGCAGATCAAGGCCATGGCGGTGACGGCGCTGGGCGCGATAGGAACCGCCATGCTGCACGCGCAGAGGGCGGCGCTTGTCAGGAAGGCCGCCTTGCGGGCACGGTCGGTCGGCCAGCCTCTGGCGATCAAGTGGCCGGAGAACCAGCCGCCGGCCAGGTTGCCGAGGCCTGCGAAGAGAAAGGGAATTCCGGCGGTCCAGCCGATCTCCTCCATGCTGAAGCCCCGCTCACGGCGCAGGTATTCGGGCAGCCAGTACCAGTAGAAGTGGACGACGGGGCCGCCCAGCGCGCGAATCAGGATGGCGCCCCAGACGTGCCGGATTCGCAGCAGGGGCAGCAACGAGGTCCGCTGTTGCGCCTCGGATGGGGCGGGTTGACTTGTACGGTCGCGGTAGAAGGCGAGCCAGGGCATAATCCACAACAGGCCCAGGGCGCTTGGGATGATGAACGTCATCCGCCAGCCGAAGTGCGATCCGAGCGGGACGATCAACAGGGGAGCGAGAAAAGCCCCGGCCACCGTACCGCTGTTGAAAATGCCGCCCGCGAGGGCTCGCTCTCTGATCGGGAACCACTGTGAGATGACTTTGATGCCTCCCGAGTAATTTCCGCACTCACCCGCTCCCAGGAAGAAGCGAAAGATCCTCAGGTGCCACAGGTTTCGCGCAATGGCGTGGAGGCCGTTGGCGACCGACCAGACGAACATGATGAGCGGAAGGCCGAATCGGGCCCCCTTGCGGTCGATCATCCAGCCTGCCGGGTATTGAAGCAGTGTCAGCCCAAGCAGGAAGGCGAAGAGGATCTGGGCGTAGTCCGCGTTCGTCAGGCCCAACTCGTCGCGAATCACGGGAGCCATTACGGAAAGAACCTGCCGGTCGATCAGGTTGATCATGATCGAGAGGAAAAGCAGCAAGAGGATGCCCCAGCGCTTGGGCGAGGGCTGGTCGTCGACGGTTGAGGATCCGCCCGGCTTGTTCGTCGGGGACGATGCGCTCATGAGGAGATAGCTGACAGCTTAGCCGAAACCGGCGGCGGCGCGTCTGCTTGGAGTTCGCCTCGCCTAGCCTGAAACATCCTCCTGATCAAGCGGTGCCGACACTGATCTGGATATTTCCCGCTTGTATGATCCGCACACGAGCGGCAATAAACGAAAAACAGAAAACTGATGAGAAATTCAGGTCAGCTACGATAGACGTTCCGAGCCATGAGTGGGCAGCAGGAGTTGATGCGGGTTTCGGTGGAAGAGCTGCGCGCTCGGGCGCGGACTCCTTTCCGGCTATTGCCGGACACGAAGACTCTGCTCCGCCATTTCGCGCGCTCGATCGCGGACGGGATTCAATCCCGGAACGAGCGCGGCGAGCCGAGCCGTTTGATTCTGCCGGTGGGGCCGACGAAGCACTACCCGCTGCTCGCTGAGATCACGAATCGCGAGCGGATTAGTTGGCGCGACGTCCATGTGTTCCAGATGGACGAGTTTCTGGACTGGCAGGGTCGGCTCGTCCCGGAGAGCCATCCGCTGAGCTTTGTGGGTTTCATGCGCCGCGAGTTGTTCGAGCAGATCGATCCCGCTTTGCGGATGCCGCAGCGGCAATACTGCTTTCCGCATCCGTTCCGGCCGGATGAGATTTCCGAACGCATCGAAAAAGTCGGCGGGATCGACTGCTGTTACGGCGGGATCGGCTACCACGGCCACGTGGCCTTCAACGAGCCTCCGCTCACCCGCTGGGGCGGCATCAGCGTGGATGCGCTCAGGAATTCGCTCACGCGTGTCGTGCCGCTGGCGCCGGATTCGATCATCGTGCAGAGCATTCACTGTTCCGGGGGAGATTCCTCGGCGATTCCACCGCTGGCGGTGACGCTGGGGATGAAGGATATTCTGGGATCCCGCAGGATTCGGCTCTACCTGGCGGCCGGCGAACGCCACCGCGCCGTCTTCCGGATCGCGGTGGCGGGTGACGTGATGACGGACTATCCGGCGACGCTGGTGCAAGGCCACTGTGACGCGGAGATTCTGACGGACGAGGCGACGGCCCGGCCCATCGAGTTGGAGCTGGCATGATCCGGGCCGGAAGCCTGTGACTTGATATCATGCGAGCGATCTCGGAGGGTTCCCCATGGACCGACGGAGTTTGATTGCCGGCATGGCCATCGCGGCGGCTGAGCGGCTGTCGGCGTTCTCGGCCGCGTCAGGCCTCGGTGTGCAGAAGTCGATTCTCATCTCGATGCTACCCAGGGAACTGTCTTATCTCGATCGTTTCAAGCTGGCCGTCGATGTGGGTTTCAACCTGATGGAGGTCCGGTCGCTGCAAGACAACGTCGAGGCCGCCAGGATCAAAGATGCCGCCGATAAGGCCGGGCTGCGGATTCACTCGGTGATGAACGGGATCCATTGGCGTTACCCGCTGTCGAGCCCGATTGCATCGGAGGTCGAAGTGAGCATGGCCGGGATGCGCCGTTCGTTGCGGCAAGCGAAACTCTACGGCGCGGGGGTGGTGCTCCTCGTGCCCGCCGTAGTGCGCGGCGACACGACCTACGAGCAGGCCTGGGAGCGTTCCAGCAAGCAGATCCGCATCCTCGTCCCGGAGGCCGAGAAACTGGGTATCACGATCGCGGTCGAAGAGGTGTGGAACAAGTTTCTTCTCACGGCGCGGGACTTCAACCAGTTCATCGACCAATTCGAAAGCCCCATGGTGCAAGCCTACTTCGACGTCGGCAACATCGTTCACTACGGAGTGCCGCAGCATTGGATTCGCCAACTGGGCAAACGGATCGTGCGGGTTCACCTCAAGGATTACGTACGGCAGACGCGGCAGTTCGTGAATCTCGGTGAGGGCGATGTCAACTGGCCGGCGGTCCGAGGCGCTCTCGCCGACATCGGTTATACCGGGCCGGCAACGCTGGAGATCAAGGGCGGCGACCGTTCGTACCTTCACGATGTGAGCGATCGCGTCGACCGCTTGCTTGGTTGAACCCGTGGGATGGAAGCATCTGATGTTCGTGCTCCTCGCTGTGTTCTCCCTGCTGTTGACCGGGCTCGCAACGGCTCAAGGACAAGGACCGCAGGGCGAGGAGTTCTTTGAGAAGAAGATCCGCCCCGTCCTGGCGGCCCGCTGCTACCTGTGCCACGGAGCGGATGCGCCTCAGGTTCAGGGTGGGCTGCTGCTCGACTCCCGGCAGGGCGTGCTGACAGGCGGGAACTCCGGGCCGGCGGTCAAGCCCGGCGATCCGGACCGCAGCTTGCTGCTGCGGGTGCTGCGCTACGGCGGCCGGTTGAAGATGCCGCCGGACGGTCCGCTCGGTCCCGAAGTAGTGCGGGACTTCGAAGCGTGGATTCGGATGGGTGCGCCCGACCCGCGGACCGGAGCCGCTGTCGAAACCGGCCTGCTGCCCGACGGCGCGCGCGAGCATTGGTCGTTCCAGCCCCCGGAGATGCCGCGGCTTCCGTCCACTGGCGAGCAGGATTGGGTACGCAATCCGATCGATCGTTTCATTCTCGCCAAGCTGCAGGAAAAGGGCATTGAGCCCTCGCCGGAAGCGGATAGACGGACGTTGATTCGACGGCTCAGCTATGACCTGACGGGGCTGCCCCCGGCTTGGGAAGAGGTGGAGTCGTTTCTTGCCGATGAATCGCCCGACGCTTACGAAAAGGTGGTCGAGCGTCTGCTCGGTTCGCAGAGCTACGGTGAGCGCTGGGCGCGTCATTGGATGGACGTGTCGCGCTACTCGGACTCGTACGACGGCTCGCGGCGCTTCGCCTTTGCGTACACCTATCGTGACTGGCTGATTCGCGCTTTCAACGAAGACATGCCGTACGACGAGTTCGTGCGTAAGCAGATTGCCGCGGACCTGCTTCCCGGAGGCGACCGTCGGGATCTCGCGGCTCTTGGTTTCGTGACGCTTGGGCGCAGCGTGCCGAAAGGCGAGCACGACATGATCGATGACCGGATCGACGCAATTACGCGCGGCTTTCTGGGGCTGACGGTCACCTGCGCTCGTTGTCACGACCACAAGTTCGACCCCATCCTCACTCGCGAGTATTACGCGCTCTACGGTGTGATCAAGAACTCCCCCGAGCCGACCGAGTACCCGCTCGTCGCCAAAGAGGACCCGCACGATCCGCTCACTCGGCAGTACCGCCGGGGGATGGAGCGAAGGCTCAAGGCGATCGACGATTTCATCACGAAGCGCCACGCCGAGTTGGTTGCGGAGTTCCGCGCGGCCGACTGGTTGGCTCGCTATCTGCTGGCAGCCGACAAGGCGTCGAAGTTCAGCAACACGCAGATCGAGCGGCTGTCTCGTGAGCGTGACTACAACTTGTTCGTGCTGAGACGCTGGCGGGACTACCTCAACCGTCTTCGCGAGACGAATGATCCGGTCTTCGCGGCATGGCGGGCATACGCCGGGCTTGACGCCGAGCCGTTCGCGGAATCGGCCGCCAGGGTTGAGCCCGTCGGGAATGAGCAGGTCCGTGCAAGCTTTGAGGCGAGGCCCCCGGCTTCGATGGGCGAAGTGGCCGCGCGCTACGGCAAGCTGCTGGCCGAGCGGGACCGGCCCGAGCCTTACGACAACCCCGAGAACGAAGCGCTGCGTCTCGTGTTGCGGGCCGAGGGCGCACCGACGAACGTCAAGCAAGAGGACTTCGTTGAGATTCGCGGTCCGGGCGGGGACGCCAACATCATTCGGGCTCTGACCCGGGCCGTGCGTGCATGGCAAGCGGAGTGCGCCTACCGGGGACTCGCGCCGCGGGCGATGGCGATCGAAGACGACGCTTGGCCCCAGCCGGCTTACGTTTTTGTGCGAGGGAATCACAACAACCCGGGCGCGGAGGCGCCGCGGCGCTTTCTGGCTGTGCTCTCCGAAGACCCGAAACCGTTTGACGCCGGCAGCGGACGGCTGGCGGTGGCCGAGGCGATCTCTGCTCCGTCGAATCCGCTGACCGCGCGAGTCATCGTCAATCGAGTTTGGGCTTGGCGCTTCGGTAGGGGCCTGGTCGAGACGACGAGCGACTTCGGGACGCGCGGCGAGCCGCCAACGGATCCCGAATTGCTCGACTATCTGGCTCGCCGCTTCATGAGCGAGGGCTGGTCGCTTAAGCAACTGCACCGCTGGATGGTGCTGTCAAGCACCTACCGGCAAGCGAGCGGCGACCGCCCGGCCGCGCGTGCGAAGGATCCCGAAAACAGGTTGCTCTGGCGGATGCATCGGCGGCGATTGGACTTCGAAGCGTTGCGCGATTCGCTGCTGGCGGTGACGGGGCGCCTTGATCCGGAAGTAGGCGGATTGCCCTTCTCGCTCGAGGCGCAGCCGGCCGTTCCACGGCGGACCATCTACGCCTATCTCGAGCGCGGGCAGTTGCCGGGCGAGATGTACACCTTCGATTTCGCGAAGCCCGAGGCGCACCAGCCGGAGCGCGTCCGGACGATCGTGCCGCAACAGGCGCTTTACCTGATGAACAGCCCCTTCGTGGCGGAGCAGGCCGCGCACTTGGCCGGTCGGTCCGAGATTGACTCGCAGACGACCGCGGAAGGGCGAGTCCGGTCACTGTATCGAATCGTCTATCAGCGCGAACCCGGCGATTCGGAACTGAGGTTGGCGCTTGAGCTGGCGGACGCTTCTGCCTCGGACACGGCTATGCGTGCTGCCCCCGGACCGTGGAGTTACGGTTCCGGGTCTTTTGATGCCGCGCGCGAGCGGGTGAAGGGATTCGAGCCGTTCCGGTATTTCGAAGGGGGTCGCTGGCAACCGGCTTCGCTTCGGCCGCAGCCGCTATTCGCGGGACTGTCGTTGTCGGCCCGGGGAGGAGCTCCGGGCGGCCGTTCCGGGCTTTTGGCGGTGCGCCGCTGGGAGGCGCCGCGGTCGGGGACCGCCAGCATCGCCGGCGCTTTCAAGCATTCCATGAACGAGGAAAGAGAATGGAGTGACGGAGTGCGGGTCTGGATTGTGCATAGCCGCCTTGGAGTTCTCGCCGAGGGCTTGGCTCGCAACGAGGAGTTCGAGCTCCGTGCGGAGAATATCGATACCGGAGAAGGCGACACGATCGACTTTGTCGTCGGCTCCGGTGACGACATTGAAAGCGACGAGTTTGCCTGGGAGCCCGAGATTCGCGTCGGTTCCGATACGTGGAACGCGGCGGCGGACTTCCGAGACCCCGAGCCGAAGGAGCTGAGCCGCTGGGCTCGTCTCGCTCAAGTGCTGCTGGCGGCGCACGAGTTCGCTTTTGTAGATTAGGAGCCGGAATGTTCGATTCGAGCCGCCGACGGTTCTTCAAGCATTGCGGGATGGGCCTGCCCGCGCTGGCCGCGGGCGCGCTGCTGAGCGAGCAGGCGCAGTCGGGGCCACTCGACCCGAAACGGCCGCATTTCCCCCCCAAGGCGAAGCGGGTGATCCATTTGTTCATGAACGGCGGGCCGTCGCAGGTCGATACGTTCGACCCCAAGCCGGCGCTCGCCAGGTATGCCGGCAAGGAACTGCCCTTCAAGTTCAAGACCGAGCGCCGGACGGGTACCGCGTTTCCTTCGCCTTTCAAGTTCATGCAGCACGGCGAAAGCGGACTTCCGGTCAGCGAGATCTATCCCGCGTTGAGCCGGCATGTCGACAAGATGTGCGTCATCCGCTCCATGCACAGCCCGCTGCCGAACCACGAGCCGTCTCTGATGTTGATGAACTGCGGCGACATAAGGCAAGTGCGTCCGAGTTTCGGCTCCTGGGTCACCTACGGCCTCGGCTCGGAGAATCGGAATTTGCCGGGCTTCGTCGTGTTGTGTCCGGGCGGATTTCCGGTGCAAGGTGCGCACAACTGGCGGTCCGCTTTCCTTCCCGGAGCCTTCCAGGGTACGCACATCGACACGAAAAAGACGCATATCGACGAGTTGATCGCTCATATCCGCAATCCTTCCATCCCTCTTGAAGAGCAGCGCCGGCAGCTCGATCTGCTGGCGAAGCTGAACCGCCGCTATATGGAGGATCGTGTCGCCGATGCACGCCTCGAATCACGCCTGGAGAGTTTCGAGCTTGCCTATCGTATGCAGATGGAGGCTGCGGACGTTTTCGATGTGAGCAAAGAGCCTCGGCACATCCTGGAGGCTTACGGGGACACGCTGCACGGACGGCAGATTCTCATGGGCCGCCGGCTGCTGGAGCGCGGTGTGCGCTTTGTTCAGATTTGGCATGGCGCGGGCCAACCGTGGGATTCCCACAACGACATCGAGAAGAATCACCGCAAGCTTGCGCATGAGAACGATAAGCCCATTGCTGCCCTTCTCACCGATCTGCAGCAACGCGGCATGCTCGAAGAGACTCTTGTGCTGTGGGGAGGCGAGTTCGGACGGACCCCGACCGTGGAGTTGGCGGAGAAGGGAGCCAACAGCGGGATGGTGAATGGTCGAGATCACAATCCTCATGGATTCACGGTTTGGGTCGCTGGCGGCGGCGTCAAGGGCGGCATGGCCTACGGCTCGACAGACGAGTTCGGTTTCGCCGCCGAGCAGAACAAGGTCCATGTGCACGACTTGCACGCGACCCTGCTCCATCTGCTAGGCTTCGATCACGAGAAGTTCACGTACCGCTATGCCGGTCGTGACTTCCGGCTTACCGACGTGCACGGCCGCGTCGTGCGCGACATTCTTGCTTAGTGAGACCGCAAGGGTTCACGGAAGGAGGCAGTCTGTATGAAGGCGATAACCGAGAGAGGAATGCAAGCCTTCACGCTAAATGCGTTGCGCATCGTCACGGGGTTCCTGATTGCGCCTCATGGGGCGCAGAAGCTGTTCGGGGTCCTCGGGAAAGATCCGGTTGACTCGATCTTCTCGATATCGGGTGTCGCGGGCGTGCTCGAGTTCTTCGGTGGCATCGCGTTGATCTTCGGCATCTTTACGCGCCAAGTCGCTTTCGTGCTGTCGGGGTTGATGGCGGCCGCCTATTGGATGGCGCACGGCACGGAGGCATTCTGGCCGATCGTGAACCAAGGGGAACTGGCCGCACTCTACTGTTTCGTGTTCCTGTTCCTGTCCGCCCACGGCGGCGGCGGGTATTCCCTCGAGGGGTGGATTCAGTACCGGCGATAGGCGGGACCGATCGCAGGCGGTCAACGACCCTGGCGCCCCACGCTTGGCGCGCGCAGGTGTACTTGATCGTACATCGAGCACGGCAAGCAAGCGCAACGTAGTCATGGCGGTCGTATCGCCTCCTTCGGCCCTCGGGTTGCGAGGCGCGCAACACGGCCTTTAAGGTTTTTTACGAATCACGAGTCACGAAACACGGCCTTTTTATCGCGTGCTCCGGCCGTCATGTGGTGAGAAATGCAGGTTAGCCCCCCCGACTCCCATCTCCTCGTGCCGAATCCGATCACACGAGGAGAATTCCTCCTTGCGCTCGCAGCGGGCGGTGCTGCGCTGGCGAGCCCCGCCGTAGCCCATGACGGTGGCCGCATGATGTGGGACTTCATGACCGGCTACATCCGCCTGCTCGACCAAAAACGCCGCGAGCGTTTCGCCGCCATCGAAACCCCGGAGGACCTCGACGCGCTCCGCAGCAAGGTTCGCTCCAAGCTCACCGGGATGTGGGGTCCTTTCCCCGAAGAAAAGACGCCGCTCAACCCGCAGAGGCTCGGCGTGATCGAGCGAGAGGGTTACCGCATCGAGAAGATCATCTACGAGTCGCGGCCGCGGTTGTTCGTGCCCGTGAACCTGTACCGTCCCACCAGCGCCGACGGACCCTTTCCGGCCGCCATCTTTCCTCCCGGTCATGCCGCGGCGGGGAAGGCCTTTCCCGACTATCAGAAGTTCTGCATTCGGATGGCCCTGTCGGGATTCGTCGTTCTCATCTGGGATCCGATCAGTCAAGGCGAGCGCGTCCAGCTTTGGAACGCGAAAGACGACAGCCCGCTGGCTGGAGTAGGCACCGGGGAGCACAGCGTGCTGGGGCGGCAGTGCTACCTGCTGGGTCTCAACTTGATGCAATACAGGGTTTGGGAGTCGATTCGGGCGATCGACTACCTGGAATCGCGCTCCGATGTGGACGCCGGCCGAATCGCCATGGCTGGCAACTCGGGCGGCGGCATGGAGACGCTCCAATTCGCTGGCTTCGAGGACCGGCTGCAGGCCGCCGTATCCACCTGCGCCGTTGCGACGTTCCGCGCAAAGACCGAGGCCTTGTTGATTGCCGATCCGGAGCAGATTCTTCACGGCACGCTGCGGCACGGTATCGATCATCCCGAATTGCTGGCCAGCTTCGGACCCAGGCCCTTGATGATCGGTGCGGCCATCCGGGACTATGTTCCCATCGCGGCCGCCCGCAGCACGTACCAGGAAGTCGCCAATGCCTATCGTCTGCTGAACGCCTCCGAGAAGCTTGTCCTGCAGGAAACGGACGACACGCACGGCCTCAACAGGGAATTGCGGGATGCCGCCGTGCGCTGGCTGAGTCGCTGGTTGAATCCTGATGCCCCGAAGAGCGAAGAGCCGGTGGCTGTTCTGCCGGAGGAGGATCTTCGTTGCACCTCGACGGGCCAGGTCGCGACTTCGTTCGATCCGAGCAGCGTCTTGACGCTGAACCAGGCGTACGCCGAGGAGACGGCCCCGCGGCGTTTCGTCCCGAAAACCGCGGATGAATACACCGTCTTTCGCTCGGAAATCCGCCGTCAGGTCCAGAACATTACCCGGGTCGGACCGTTGAAACGCGAGCCCGGCGTTATCGTGCCGGACCGCGTGTTCGATACGGCGACTTTCCCGAAAGGCGACGCGATCGTCGTCTCCGATTCGGGCAAGGACGATCCGCTCATTCGCCGCAGTGTCATCGACCCGCTCATTGCCGCGGGCTACCGGGTCATCGGGATCGACCTTCGTGGATGGGGCGCCACGAAGCCCGCCCTCGAGGGCTACCAGGTAAGGTTCGACTGGGACGACTTTTTTGCCTACCGCTCCCTGGAGATCGGCCGGCCGCTGTTGGGCCAGCGCATGAGAGATCTGCTCGGGGCGGCCCCGAGCCGGACCACGCATCGCACCTGGCTCGTTGTCGGCGTCGGTGCGGCGGCGCTCGTTGCGCTGCACGCGGCTGTGATCGATCCGAGGGTCGACCGGCTGGTCACGGTAGGCGGATTGCTGTCGTACCGATCGCTCATTGACGATCCGCTCGCAAGAGAACCCTTCAGCAGCTATCTGCCCGGAGTGGTTCGCGCCTACGACATCCGTGAGCTCTATGCGGCGTTGGCGCCGCGCCAGGTTCTCGTCGTGAATCCCATGAGCTCGCGCCGCCGGCCGGTCGGAAAAGTGCATGCCCGGGAGC
The DNA here is from genome assembly GCA_026713545.1 of Bryobacterales bacterium. Lineage (GTDB taxonomy): Bacteria > Acidobacteriota > Terriglobia > Bryobacterales > UBA6623 > JAPPLB01. The sequence continues at coordinate 23,762 of JAPOOG010000113.1, read as the reverse complement.
AGCTTGACTGGGCCGCCCGGGTCTACGAGCTGAACGGCGCGGCCGATTCCTTCCGGCTGGAGACGAAAATCAGTTCCTTGCAGATGCGGGAAACGCTCGAAGCATGGGCCGGTGCGGTAACCTGTTAAGCTGCCTCTCTCACCACGAGGCGAGGTGAAGTGCGTGAGAGGGCCGTCAGGACGAGGCGCGAGCCGGGCGGAGGCAAAAGGCGCGCGCAGGCGTACTTGACAGTACGTCGAGCACGGCAAGCAAGCGTTGCGAAGGAAACGCGAAGTCATGGAGGTCGTATCGCGTCTTCGAGCGTCGTGTGCTGAGAAAGGCAGGTCAAGCTTCCCTTCATGCAACGAATAGGCTTACCCGCGGTTGTGATACTGCTGGTCGCGTTAGCCGCCGGCCTCACTGCTTCCGAGCGCTATGTCGCCGTGGACAACGTCTGCGCCTGGCCCAACCTGACGGTGTTGCCGAATGGGGACTTGGCGGCCGCGATCTTCAACCACCCAAGTCACGGGCTCGCCGAGGGCGACGTGGAGGTATGGGCGAGTTCGGATGGAGGCAAGCTCTGGGAGCTTCGCGGTACCGCTACTACGCACGATCCGGGAACGAACCGCATGAACGTCGCGGCCGGCCGCGCTCACGACGGGGATTTGATCGTGCTCGCATCCGGCTGGGGTGGGGCCGGTTTCCGCGGGAAGATCCTGCCGGTGATGGTGAATCGTTCTTCCGACGGCGGCCGAACCTGGCAGCGCTCGTTCGATGTCGAGCTCCCCGGCGGGCTTTCTTACCTCATTCCCTTCGGTGACATCGTCTTGATGGAAGGCGGCATGTTGGCGGCGCCCTTCTATCAGGAAGACCGCGACTTGTCGTCCGGCAAGCGCCCGCAGGTAAGCAAGGGTAGTGCCTACCTCCTTTTCAGCAAGGACGACGGTCGGACCTGGGGAGACGGCGTAGTTCTCGCACGCGATGATTACAACGAGACGTCCGTCCTGAGGATTCGCCCCGATCGCTGGTTGGCGGCGGTGCGGACCTATCGAGACGGGCACCTCGAGCTTTTTGAATCGAGCAATGAAGGGAAGACCTGGAAGAATGCCGGGCCCCTCACGCTGCCCAGCCATCATCCGGCCCACCTGCTTCAACTCGATGACGGCCGCATCCTGCTGACCTACGGCATCCGCGAGAAAGGCCACCAGGGAGTGGGGATGCGCATCAGCGAGGACGAAGGGAAGACCTGGAAAGCTCCGACGCGCGTCGTCAACCTTGAAGGCACCACCGACGGCGGCTATCCGTCCACGGTCCAGCTTCCGGACGGCAGCCTCGTTACGGCTTACTACAGCAACGGCATTCCCCAACACCGCCGCTACCACATGGGAGTGGTCCGCTGGACGTTGACTGACTAGCAGGCAGGCTAACTGCCTTGATACTCGTGTCTGCGCCGTCCTTCGAGCGCCGTGCGCGTGTCGCGCTTCCAGTCTTCCAGGTCGGGGCCGGCAAGCTCGGCTGCTCTCTCGCGCAGCTCGGCCATCTCATCCTTGTTGTACTGCGAGAACTTCTGCGCGATCCGGACATCGTCTTCGATCTGACCGATCGTCGTGCATCCGACCGCGAGGCAATGGATCGGAAGGCTCAGCACGTAGTTGATGCATTGCCCGACCCCGAACGACTGGAGCAGCTTCGAGTTGGCCGTGCTCTTCATGCCCTGGATGCCCAGGTTCTGCTTTTGGGCTTCCGTCAGCACTTTCTGTTCGAAGCTCAGATACGACGGATCGGCTGGATTGAGCGGCATCAGGATCGTGTCGAAGTCCTTGTAGAGCCGCAGCATCTCGAGATGGGCTTCCGGATCGTGATGCCCGGTAAAACCGATGTAGCGGCATTTGCCCGCTTTCTTTGCTGCCTCGAAAGCCTCGATCGCGCCGCCGGGAGCGAAGATGGCTTTGAGGTCCTCGTCGGACTTGACGGAGTGAATCTGCCACAGATCGAGGTAGTCGGTCTTGAGTCGCTTCAGCGACTTGTGCAGTTCTTCCTCGGCTTCCTTACGGGTTCGCTTCACGCTCTTCGTGGTCAGGAAGATCTCCTTGCGGACATCCGCGAGCGCTTCGCCGTAGACCACCTCGGAGCGGCCGTTCCAGTAACTGTGCGCGTTGTCGAAGTAGTTGAGCCCGAGTTCATAGGAGCGGCGCGTGATGGCCTTGGCCTGATCGAACGTGCACAGCGGAAAACGTCCACCGGCTTGTCCAACGAGCGTGAGTTTCTCGCCGGTCTTGCCGAACGTCCGTTTCGGCACGTCACCGGCTTTCAGGCGGCTCGCCCGGGCACTGCCCGCCGCGATGCTCAACCCCGCAACAGCACTGCCGAAGAAGCTGCGTCGTTTCATGGTTTCCTCCCGGAGTCAACAAAGAGCCGCCCCAATCATAACACTTGCCTCGGTCGTTCCGTCGGCGTTGAAACGTTCATCATGGGATGAGAGTCGCGGGTTGCGTTAGCGTGGCTGTAGTACTTCGGGTGCGGTATAAGGGGCAACCACCGGAGCAGGACCCCCTCGAAGAACGTAGAATATTGAATTACAAGGAGATAGAAAAAGAATGCACTCCGATATTCTCGCGTTCGTCATGGTCGAGCCCCCCTGTTCCTGGAGAAAATTGGCCGGCCGAGCCGGCGGCATCGCCGCTTTGGCTTGCCTTCTGGCGGCGCTGGGCTGTGGCGGAAAAGAGGCTGTTTCATCGGCTGGCGCCGGCCTGATCCGCGCCGACCGCATCGCCGCGCACACCCGGTTTCTGTCGAGAGACGCCCTCGAAGGACGCGGCATCGGAGGCCGTGCCGAGGAGCTCGCCACCGAGTACATTGCGGCGCAGTTTGCCTTGGCCGGGGCCGCTCCGGCGGGAGATGACGGGACGTACTTCCAGGCGGTTCCACTTGTCGGTGTCCGGACACAGCCCGATGCCATGCTGAGCTGGTCTGCGGGAGCGGGCGCCGGGCGCTTGCGCTATCTCGACGATTTCGTCGCTGTGAACCACCGCCAGCAAGCGCTCTCGGAGGTGGACGCTGACGCCGTCTATGTTGGTCACGGCATCGTCGCCCCCGAGTTCGAGTGGGATGACTACAAGGGGGTCGATGTCAAGGGCAAGATCGTCGTCCTCTTCACGAACGAGCCGGCATCCGACGATCCGGCTTTCTTCGGCGGACCGGCGCTCACCTACTACGGCCGCTGGACCTTCAAGTACGAAGAGGCGCTGCGTCAGGGCGCCGCCGGGTGCCTGATCATCCACACGACGCCCACCGCCGGCTACCCCTGGCAGGTCGTCCGCAACTCTTGGAGCGGCCGCGAACCCTTCGTGGAGCTCGGCCCGGACGAAGAGGCCCTGAGCGTGGCCGGCTGGCTCCATGTCGATGCGGCCGCTTCGATGCTCGCCGCAACCGGCAAGAGCCTCGACGAGTTGCTGGCCATGTCGGAATCGCGCGCCTTCCAGCCGCTGCCGTTGTCAATCCGCATCCGGGCCCGCATTCCCAGTTCCGTCACTCCCATCCGCACGCGCAACGTCGTCGCGGTGATCGCTGGCGGCAACGCTCAAAAACGAGACGAAGCCGTTCTCTATACGGCCCACTGGGACCACCTCGGCGTCGGCATCCCGGTAGACGGCGACAATATCTACAACGGTGCGGTCGACAACGCGACGGGCGTCTCGCTGCTCCTCGAATTGGCGCGTGCTTTCGGCGAGTCCGCCGCTCGACCGCAGCGCTCGATCCTCTTCGCGGCCGTCGGCGCCGAGGAGGGCGGACTGCGCGGCTCCCAATACTACTCGCAGCATCCTTTCATTCCGGTCGGCCGCACGGCGGTGAATATCAACTTCGATGGCTTGGCCCCGCTGGGCCGCACGCGCGATATCACCCTTCCCGGTTTCGAGCGGACGACCCTGCGGCCGGTCGTCGAAGCCCTCGCCGAGGAATCGCGACTGTTGATCCGTCCCGAAGCTCACCCCGAACAGGGCTATTACTATCGTTCGGATCACTTCAGCCTGGCGAAGGTGGGCGTGCCGGCTTTCTCGGTGAAGCTGGGCGTCGACTACGTCGATCGACCGGAAGGTTGGGGCGTCGAAGCGCAGGAGGATTACACCGCGAACCGCTACCATCAGCCCTCCGACGAGTTCGATCCGGCATGGGATTTCTCGGGCCTCGAACAACTCGCCCGGTTCGGCTTCGAACTCGGCCTTCGCGCCGCCAATGCCCCCGACTTGCCCACCTGGAACGAAGGGGACGAGTTCCTGCCGGCGCGGCTCCGGTCATGGGAACGCTGAGAAGTCTATAATTGAGACGCCTTGTCATACCTCGAGTGGCTTGAGAACTCACTGACGGACAAGCTCGAAGAGCAGCCGGTCGGAGAGCCTGTCGCCCTTCGCGCCTACCTGGAGCTGAGCGAAGACCACGGGCACCTGGTTCCGACTGCCGGGGCGATGGCGGCTGTAGCCGGCGCCTGGTTCGGTGCGGGATTGCCCAAGGTCTATGCTCTCGGCGGAGCCGGCCAGGGCTACGTTTCGGTCACCGCGACGTATCCTGGCGGACAGACCGCTCTGATCGTCGCCGAGTCCCTGAGCGCCGCCGCCGGTGAGCGGCCCTCCGTGCGTCTCTTGCTGATCGGCAACCGTGGCACGATGGAGTTCGCCGATGCGCCGGGTGCGGATTTCCGCACGGTCGATCGAACGCCGCCCGCCGGTGCGGGCAGCGCCGCTCTGAGCCGGGCGATAGCTGATTCGCTCCGGTCCGGCGCGCCCGTGGAAGGGAGGGTGCACAACGGTGGCTAGCCCTCCGTTCGGCGTCCTGCTGGTAACAGGCGGGATGACCCACCAGGAGAACTATGGAGCGGGGTTCCTCGCCGACCCGCGAGCAACAGTCGTCGGCCTTACCGATGAATCCGATGTCGACGAACGCCGCGACCGGCTGAACCGCGAGTTGGCCGATCAGTTCGGCATACCCTTCCTGCCGGATATCCGCGAGGCGCTCGCGCGGTCCGACGTGCACCTCGTCTCCGTCTGCTCGGAGTTCGAGCGGCGCACCCGCGTCTCTCAACTCTGCGCGGAAGCCGGCAAGCATCTCTACGTCGACAAGCCCATGGTGACGAACATGGCGGAGGCCGACAAACTCGTGGCAACAGCCAGACGGCGTGGCTTGCGCGGGCAGATGTTCACTCAGGTCGGCGCGCCGTACGCGAGGCGGCTGAAAGGAATCGTCGATTCCGGCGCTTTGGGCGAGATCAAGTCGATCCAGTGTGACCTCATGTTCGCGAAGGGTTTTACCGGCGGCGCTCCGCTTGGCGCGCCTCGGCGCGAGCACGATCCGCCCAGGCGGTTCACGTTCCCGGACGCCAAGCGTGAGATCTGGACGACCGCGGTCTATTCGCTCACCTTGATCCGCTGGCTCCTCGGCGGACCCCGCTTTCGCAGCGTCTACGCCACGAGCGCCAACTACTTTTTCGAGGAGCACTACAAACGCGATGTCGAGGACTTCGGCACGCTTGCTCTCACGCTCGACAACGGCGTCACGGCGTCGCTGATCGCCGGCCGCATCGGTTGGCACAGTCACCGCAGTTCCGGCCCGAACTTCACGCGCATCATCGGTAGCAATCGCAGCTTCCTTCTTGACGCGCACAGCCCGCGCTTCGAAATCTCGTCCGACAGAAAGTGGGCGCCGCCGGCGAAGGACCCCATCGATCCCATGGGCTTCTGGTCCAGCACCATGGAGCGTGGGAACGCTCAACCCAAGCCCTTTTGGCATGAGCCGCCGACCGCGCCCGGGCGATCGGATCAGGCTCTCTTCCTCGATTGCCTCGAACAGGACAAAGAGCCGGAAGTCACCCTGGACGATGCCGCGCAGGCATCCGAGGCGATGCTGGCCGCCTACCGGTCCGCTGCGACAGGGCAGGTGGTGCCGCTGCCTCTGCCGCGCTAGCCGCTGTCGGAACGGCTCCCTGCCGTCCCGCCAAGAGCGCCGGGCGACTGCTTGACGTATGTGCGCCCTGAGCCGGTATCGCAGATCAGAGCGGTGTGATAACCTGACAGCAACTCGACCCGTATACCCATTTGGGAGGAACGAACATGTCCATCGAGAGACGCCATTTTTTCCGCCACGGACTCGCCGTCGGCGCGGCGCTTGCGACCGGCTTGGATCGAAACCGCGCGCACGCCGCCGCACTCCCTCGCAGGTACGCCAACGACGTGGTCGAGTTGGGGCCCGACAAGGTCAAGCTCTCCCGTCTGGCGATGGGCACCGGCACGAGCGGTTTCGGCGGGTCTTCGAATCAGACGCGCCAGCTCGGCGTCAAGGGCATGGTCGATTTGGTTTGGTTCGGCTACGACAACGGCGTTACGTTTTGGGATTCGGCGGATCAGTACGGAAGCCATCCGCACCTGAAGGGCGCGCTCAAGCACATCCCGCGCGATAAGGTCGCGATCATGACCAAGACCCACGCCAAGACCTACGAAGAGATGCGGCGCGACCTCGACCGCTACAAAAAAGAACTCGATACGGACTACATCGACATCGTCCTGTTGCACGCCATGCGCGAAGTCGATTGGCCCACGCAACGCAAAGGCGCCATGGAGTACCTCTCCGAGATGCGCGAGAAGGGTGTGGTCAAGACGCACGGGGTCTCCTGCCACTCTCTGTCGGCCTTGAAGACCGCCGCGAAGACACCATGGGTGCACGTTGACCTCGCCCGCATCAACCCGATGGGCGTCGCGATGGATGCTGACCCTGCCACCGTCAAAGACGTCCTGCGCGATATGAAGAGTAAAGGCAAGGGCATCATCGGCATGAAGATTCTGGGCGCTGGCAAGATGCGCCGTCGGGTCGACGAGATGCTCTCCCACGCGCTCGCGATGGACTTCATCGATACCTTTACGATCGGCGCCGAGAGCATCCAGGAGCTTGGCGATCTGGTTCGCCGCATCCCGCAAGCCTCGCAGCGCGGCTGGCCGAGCTAAGTCTCGGGTGCGACAGGTCACGCTGGTCTCCGGCGCAGCGTCCGCCGCTTAGATGTCGTCACTCCCCAGTCTGCTCTCCTCGAAGGACATCGCTCCGTCCGAGCGGCTGATTTTCGCCCTGGACGTCCCGACGACCGGCGAGGCCCGCCGGCTCGTCAGGCGCCTCGGCGATGCTGTCCGCTTCTACAAGCTGGGCCTGGAACTCTCCATGACCGGCGGTTACTTCGAGTTGGTCGACGACCTGATCGCTCAAGACAAGAAGGTCTTCGTCGACCTCAAGTTCTTTGACGTTCCCCAGACGGTTCAACGAGCCGTCGCGCGCCTCGACGGACGCGGGATTTCCTTCACGACCGTGCACGGTAACGAGAACATCCTGAAAGCGGCATGTTCCGCGAAAGGCGACGTGAAGATCCTCGCTGTGACCGTGCTGACAAGTCTCGACGAGGGAGACTTGCGCGACCTGGGATTCCGGTGCAGTCCGAAGGAACTCGTTCTATCGCGCGCTAAACGCGCCCTCGCCGTCGGCTGTGACGGCGTTGTCTCGTCGGGACTCGAAGCGCCGGAGCTGCGGCGCGGGCTGGGCGAGAACTTCCTGGTCGTTACCCCCGGCATCCGCCCGGTGGCCAACGTCGACGATCAGAAGCGGACGGTCAACGTCGAGCAGGCTTTTCACAACGGCGCCGACTACATCGTTGTCGGACGGCCGGTCAAGGAAGCGCCTGATCCCCGCGAAGCGGCGGAGGCGATCCAGCAAACGATCGCGGACGTCTTCAGCGGATAAGGCTGCCTTGGTCCAGCAGGCCGCTGCCGGTGAGCGGGAACTCCTCGATCTTGCGGTACACCGCCCCGCTCGGCCGCAACTCACTCGCGAAGAGCACGAAGCGATCCACGATCTGCAAGCCGAATTCGCGGCCGTGCTCGTCGATGGCCCGCTGCAACTCCGCGGGCCGGGTTCTGCCTTTCACCCGGCCCAGGGTCACGTGCGGCCGGTAAGCCCGCCGCTCCCGTTCGATCCCCAACGGCGCCAACGCCTCGTTGACCTTCGCGGCGAGTCGCGGCAAGTCGTCGTCGTGCCGCAGGCCGGCCAGGAAGACCCGAGGGGAGCGCATATTCGGCAAGACCCCCAATCCGGTGACGGTGAAGCGAATCGGACCGGACCTCACCCGGCGAAGCGCCTCGACCACTTCATCGCAACGCCTCTCGGGCCACTCGCCGATGAACTTCAGAGTCAGGTGCTGGTTCTCCTGCCTCACCCACCGCATGGGCAGTCCGAGCGGCAAAGCATCCATGGCCTCCCGCAGAGCTTGCCGGCATCCTTCGTCCAGCTCGATCGCCGCAAACAAACGCATCTGGGCTGCATTTCTCGCCGCGTGGCGAGAAATGCAGCCTAGCAGTTCCCATGAGGAGTTGCGAAGGAAAAGGCCGCTGTGTTGTAAACTGTTTCGTCGTCAATGGCTAGCCTGCATTTCTTACCACGTGGCAAGGTGAAGTGTGTGAGAGGTCCGTCAGGACGAGGCGCGCGACGCTTGGCGCGAGCAGGCGTACTTGAACCGTACGTTGAGCACGGCAAGCAAGCGCAACGAAGTCATGGCGGTCGTATCACGTGCTTCGACCGTCGGGTGGTGAGAAATGCAGGCTAGCGACCGGCACCGGCTCATCCAGGGGTTGCTGCAGCACTACCCCTTCGTGATCAAGAACTTCAGCGCCTACTTCAGGAATCTCTATCGTCGCAATATTCTCAAGACAACGGTCGTAACTCCGTACTCGGCGATCTTCTACGCCACGCACAAGTGCAATCTCGATTGCGGCTACTGCACGCAGAAGAACCCGGAAGTCTTCAGCGAGGAACTCGACACCGAAACGACCATTCGCCTGTTTCGCAACCTGCGCAAGGATGTCGACACGTTGCTGATCACGGGCGGCGAGTGCACCGTCCGCCCCGATATCGAGGAACTCGTCCGTGCCGCCCGGCAGGATGTCAAGTTCCGGTCTGTGCTGGTGGTGACGAACGGTGTGCTGCTCGATAAACGCCGGGCGATGCTGCCGCACCTGAACGGGCTGGTTTGCAGCCTCGATGCGATCTCGCACGATCCCTCCGATCCGATGTCGAAGTCGGCCGCCGTGCCGCGCGTGCTCGAGAACCTCATGATGGCCAAGCAGATTCTTCCGGCCGATGCCATCACACTGAGTTGCGTTCTCGAATTGTGGAACATCGAAGAAGCCGAGAAGATCCTGGCGTTCTGTCAGGAGCACGATTTTTACTTCTCGGTGCAGTCCGCTCAGAACAACGGCAAGTATCCGAACTTCGCGTACCTGAAGGATGAGCGCTACCAGCGCTTCGTGGACAAACTCATCTCGATGCGAAAGAACCGCGAGGCGCGTATCAACGGTACGCCAAAGCTGCTCTCGACCGTGCTGCGGTTCGAAGAGTTCAAGTGCTATCCGACCATGTTCCCGCGCGTCTACCCCAACGGCGACATCATTTATCCCTGCGAGGTTCTGCGGAAGATCGCCGGGAATGTGCTGGAGGAAGGATCGATCTCCAAGGCGTTCGCCCGCGGGCGCCGGATCTACGGCGAAACCCCGCAGTGCAAGAATAACTGCTTTTTGTTCGGGAACGTCTTATCTTCCTATTACGTGGAAGACTTCTGGGGTCTGGCCGCCGATACCGTCCGGCCCTCCTGACCTGAAACATCCTCCTGATCAAGTGGCGTTGACACCGGTCGGGATGTTTCCCGCTTGTATGATCCGCCCGCGGGCGGAGGAAAAACTAGCCGCTTGACGCTGTAGATCGCGTGCGCCGCCGTTTCGGCCAAGTGGGTATGGAACGCGCCGGTATACTCGAACCGCAGCACTCTCCCATCCTTCAGGAACAGCTCCATGGGCGCAGTCGCTGTTTGATCGACGTGGGTCTCGCGCACGGGCGGGTCCTTGGCTTCCGAGACGTAGACTGGTACGTAGGGCTTGCCGTGCACGCGGATGTCTTCGATCTCCGGCACGGCAAGGACGCCGGCCACGTCGACACCGTCTGCCGGAACGAACAATAGCTCTTGATCTTTCAGCAGGATGTACAGCGGCTCTCCGGTCGGGACGCCGGGAAATCGGCCCGCCGTCAGCTTCCCGCCGTTGAGAAAGTAGTCCGACTTGTAACGAGCTTGCAGCTTGCGCTCGTGCTCCGGATCGCGCACGCCCCTGACCAGCAGGGCGAGCAGAACAAGCACGCTCCCGGGAATCACGAGCCAGAGTTTCGAGAAGGTCATTCCGAGTGCGGCGGCCGCCAGGCCCAATCCTGCCGCGAGAAGCCGCACCCGCCACCAATCCGGTCGGCGCCGGCGCCGGCGGACGGTGGGCAGAAGCAGGATGACCCAGAAGAAGGCGTACAGAAACGACTCGAGCCACTTGGACGGCCGGGCTGGCCGGTGTGATCTCTTCTTGTCGTCTTCTTGCTGTGCGGGGTCCGACGGCGAGGGGCGGCGGCGCTCGCTCAAGCCCCTAGCTCCTGCTGAAAGAGTTCCACGAGTCGGCGAGTGTGCTCGTCCACCATCGCCTGCGTCTCGGCTTCCACCATCACCCGCGCCAGCGGCTCCGTTCCGGAGTAGCGCACGACCACGCGCCCGCGGCCGTTGAGTTCGTGGCGGCTGCGATCAACGGCGTCGGCAATGGCCGGGACTTCTTCGATAGGAGGTTTCCGGGTCACGCGGACGTTCTCGAGTTTCTGCGGAAACACCGCCAGCCGCTTCCTCAGCTCGCTCAAAGGCTTGTTCTCCGCCGCCAGAATCCGCAACATCATCAGGGCCGTCAGCAAGCCGTCGCCCGTCGTGGCGTACGACCGGAAAATGATGTGACCGGACTGCTCGCCGCCCAACTCGGCGCCCGCGCGCAACATCTCTTCCAACACGTACTTGTCGCCCACTGAAGTGCGCGACACCGATAGGCCTCTCTCGCCGAGAGCTTTCTCCAAGCCCATGTTGGCCATGACCGTGGTCACGATTCGGTCACCGGGAAGCCTGTCACGGCGCGCCAGATACTCGGCCGCCAACAGCAGGATCACATCACCATCGACGACGCTGCCATCCTCGGCTACGAACAGTACCCGGTCTGCGTCGCCGTCGAACGCGATGCCGACACGGCCGTTGCTTTCGGAAACGCGCTGCTGAAGATTCTCCAGGTGGAGAGAGCCGCATCCCTCGTTGATGTTGCGGCCGTTGGGCTGATCCCCGACGATCTCTGCATCGACGCCCAGCCGCTCGAAGACTCTGGGAGCGAGCTGTGAGGCGGCCCCGTTAGCGCAGTCGACGATCACTCTGGTGACGGCGATGTCCGGTTCCTCCGCCGCCACCGAGAGCAAATAGTTCAGGTAGGTTTCCTGCAGCGCTTCTTCCGCGGTCAGCCTCTTTGTCTCAGTCCCTCGTCCATCTTCGCGAAGGAACGCAATCTCTGTCTCGAGGTCTTCTTCTTGACGGTCCGGCAGCTTCATGCCCGCCGGGCCGAATACTTTGATGCCATTGTCATGAAAGGGGTTGTGGGACGCCGAAATCATGATGCCCGCCGCGAGACTCCGAGACCGCGTCAGGTAGGCTACACCGGGAGTCGTGATGATTCCCGCGGAACGTACCGCTACGCCCTGGCTTGAAAGACCGCCGGCCAGCAGGGCGGCGATATGAGGTCCTGATTCGCGGGTGTCCATGCCGATCACTGCTGTGGCGTCCACGGTGGCCCGCAGGCTTTTTCCCAAAGCCGATCCCACCGCGAATACCGTGTCGTCGTCGAGAGGAGGCTCGCCCGCCACGCTGCGGATGCCATCGGTTCCGAAAAGTTTCTTTGCCATCAGCTTCGCTGCCTTGCGAGAAGCATTCGCACCTGAACCGTCACGTCCGCTCCGTCCTCAAATTGCCCGCAAGGATCAGACACGTGATCTGCCGTGCGGAAAGCCCCTTCCGGCGGCGGCTTGACGCAAGCCGATGCGGTCGATCGTCACCTTCCCGCGTGAACTCGCTCGGCATTCCGGTCCTACGAAAGTGAGCCGGGAGGTTGACTGCGTGGGAGTCGATGGGTAACCGTTGGCGGTCACGCCGTAGGGGCCTCCCGACATCTCAACCGGTCTGCGTCGAAATCTTCATCAGTGTAACGAAAACTCGTCTGACACCTCTTCCTCGCATCGTCTGGAACGAAGCCGCCGCAAACCCGTTCCTGAGGATCACGGAGCGGCGGCATTGCTCCGGGCAAGGCCGGCTCTCGATGAGTTGCACGCCATGGCGCGGCGTCGCGCGGGTTCTGATGTCCAGGCCGCACAGGTGGTGCCGAACCAGGACGGAAGGCAGCGAATCTCATGAGGTAATGCACGCCGCTGGACCTGCCGGCTGCTCCTGACAGGCTGGTGAGGGCTAATCCACGACGTTGGCGTGAAGGACCAGGAAAATGCCGTCGACCACTCCCTGGGCTCCTGCCTTGCCGACCACAACGGTCTTGCCCGCCGGGAGATCCATCTGGGTTGCTATCCGTATTTGCGAGGAAGTCAACGATCCCGTTGACGTCCGAACTGGTATTTTCGCTGCGAGAACGAGTTGGTTGACCGAGATGGTATGTCCACTCGGTGTCGGATGAATCGCGTTCAAGCGCACGCCGAACTCATAAGAAGCGGGATCGGCCCCTTCGACAGCCAGATCAGGTATCGATCCGGAAATGGAGCTCCTCTCCCGCGACCGCAACCGCACAGATGCCGTTTCGAGAAGCTGGTATCCCTGATAGGGGAACCGCTCTCGCAGTTGAGCTACAACGGGCCGGAGCAGGGGCGCTACTTCGCTCCCGGAATCGCCTGCGCGGCTGGCTCCCACCAGATAGGCGGTGATTTCCACGTTTCGGTTTTTGGACCGACCCGACGGCACATCGAGTTCCTTCACGCTTTTTTCCACGAGTTCCACCGTTCTGGGAGGGCCATGGACGACCAGGAGGCCAAGTTCGGAATCCGTATGCATATTGACAGGGAGTGCTGCGAGTAGATCGCGAACGCTATCGGGGTTTACGTGCTCCAGCTTGATTATCTTCGTGACCCGATCGCTTTCCGACGTTTGTTTCTCCTCGCCGAAAGCGCCGGTAACGCACAACGCCAGGGCCGCCATGAAGATGACGGTACGAGTCCAGAGGGTTGCTTGTCTCTGCATGACTATTCTCCGTTCCGGCCCACGAGCCAGTAGATGGTGATATCGGGGTCGCTTGATGCCACTTGCAGGACCGTGTCCTGCTTTTCTTCGGAATCGCCGCTGTCCGCGTCGGGCAGCGAGACAACAGTGATTGCGGGTTCTGTGATCGCCGGTGCGGCGGCCCGAGTGAGCTGTTCGTCGGCTTCGTCGTGACGCGGCGGAAGTGCCGGTGGCCCGGCAGGCTGTTCGACGGATACGTTCTTCTCTTCATCTCTCTCTTCATCGGGTGAGAGAATCGGCTTCTCCGGTTCTTTCCGGAGCTCACTTGGTGCCCTCGGGAGAACCGGTTTCGAGGCCACGATCTTTTCCTGCTGATCCTGATCTGCCAATCGGGAGTTCCAGAACGCCATCGTCACTGTCAGCGCCATCGCAAGACCGGCCACGGCCCAGCGAGGAGCAATCCATTGCACCGTGATCCATCGCCGCCACGCGGACCAAGCTCTGCCGGTCCGCAGTTCCGCGAGCGCCACGGCGCGCGCGGCGTCCAGGCGTTCTTCCGCCACTGGGGATCGATGGAATGCGCGCAACGCTGCCAGACTTGCGAGCAATTCCTCGGCGGCGCGGCGACAGTTGCCGCACTCGCTCAGGTGGCTCGAAAGCTCGGTAGCCTTTTCGGGAGGCAGGTCGCCGCCTGCCTCCAGCGCCAACCACTCCTCGTATCGCCGGCAGCTCACTTTTTCCCTCCTAACAACTTCCTCCGCACATCTCGCAAGCGCAGTCGAGCCCGGCAGACGTGCGTTCGCACCGTCGCTTGCGAAACACCCAATATCCGCGCCACCGACTCTTCTGGCAGACCCTCCAAGTCGCGCAACACAATCGAGGCCTGCTGTTTCTCGGGCAGCGCCGCGAGCGCCCGTGACATGATACGCCACTCTTCAGCGTCAGCCGCCTGCTGATGCGGGCCTGGAGCCGGATCGCGCGGTTCAAGAGCCGGCCGCTCCGCCATCGTCAAAGAAGCCGCCGCCGACCGCTCCCGCCGCCGGTTCATGTCACGGCATACATTCACGGTGACTCGATAAAGCCAAGGCATCATATCCTGGTCCTGTTTGAGCCGTCCCAAGTGCTTGTACAAGCGCAGGTAGACCTCTTGGGCGGCATCCTCCGCGTCTTCCCCTTTGCGCAGCAGCCGTAGCGCCGTTCGGAACACGCGACGCTCGTGCTGCCGGATTAGCCGTTCGAAGGCGTCGAGATCGCCTGCTCTGGCACGACGCAGCAGGTCGGCCGTTTCTCGCATCGATTCCGCTCGCTGATCGGGTTCCACGATCACCAGTCCGAGACATTCGCCGCGCAGAATCGATTCGTGGCCGGCCACACTGTCCGCCTTCCCTGCCAAGTAATACGTCCGCAGGGCCGTTTCCGTTGACACAAAATGTGGGTCCGTGGACGATTGCCGTGATCCGGGTTGCGGGTCTTGACGGCTTGCGCTTTGCCGTCAGCCGGTTGTTCTTCGCTGCCGATGGGCCGTCAGGACGAGGCGCGCGCCCGCTGGGCGCGCGCAGGTGGAGCGGCCATAGTGCATCCTTTGGCCCTCGGGACACGAAACACGACCTGTACGGTTCATCGGCCGTCAGACATTTCTCCTGGAGCGAAACCAGGCCCCCGCCAATAGTTTTCACGAGTCACGCAACACGAATCACGGCTTTTTAATACCTTTTGGTACTGAAGCCCTTCAGTCTTTTTTTTCCGCCCCAGGCTGCTTAGCATAAGTAGCATGAGGACAACGCAGCGCTGACTCGTGATGACTGATCCGTGGCGAAAACAAAGGCAGGGTGCACCGTCCGTAAGGCGGTTCATTCAGGAGCGAAGCCCAGCCGCTTCCCACGGTTTTTCACGAATTGCGAAACACGAGACATGGCTTTTCTGCAATCCCCCCTGGAGCCGCCGCCCTACCGCCTGTCAAGGTTTTGGGGTCACGAATCACGAGACACGAAACACGGCCGTACCGTCTTGGTTTCCTGCCCACGATTTCCCGCCATTTCCCACTATTTCCCAGGTACCCCCCCCTAAAAAAATCGAGTACCCCCGCGCACGGCGGCAGCCGGGTCAGCGGCTTCATGGCTGCCTCGAGTCGCCGCGCAAGCGCCCTTGGCCTGCCTGTCCCGCCGGCTGGCGAGGCGAAGTACGTCCGGGTCACGAATCAAGGCCGGTACGGTTCACCGGCCGTCAGAGATGTCTCCCTGGAGCGAACCAGGCTCCCGCCAATGGTTTTCACGAATCACGAGACACGAGTCACGAAACACGGCCTTTTTATCGCGTGCTCCGGCCGTCATGGGGTGAGAAGTGCAGGTTAGGTGCTCAGAAAAGGTGATGGAGAAGAAAGTAACCGTCGCCGAGCAAGTTTGCGTGTCCGTGCCGGGCGGCGCGGGTCTCCATACGCGCTTTTATTGGGTGCGAGCGGACTCGGCCGTGTTATGGGAAGTCTGTCGCTGTGACAACGGGGAAATCCGCGGGTCCCAACGCCGCGTTTCGCGCTATGGGTTCCGGCCCAAAACCCGTCCCCGACCTGTGAAGGGCACGAAGATAACCAGCCCTTCTAACCGCCCAACGCCCCTCTCATGCCCTTCGCCTCGCCACTGGGTAAGAAATGCGGGTCAGTTCCGTCCCAGCGCCGTACCGGAGCGGACCATTCAAGGTGAAACAAGTGGCTGCTGTACGATGTTGGTGAGGTTCCGGCTCGGCCACAATCGAGGTGCGCCCGGAACTTTGTTTCACATCAGGCCGTTATCTCTTCTTCTTTTTCTGGGGCTGCCCCGCCGCCCATGCGGCCTGCAGGCGCCAGCCCAGATATCCGAAGCAAATGACCGCCAGCAGCAGGCCGGACAGGACCATGAACAGGTCGTCGATGGATCTCACGATTTGGCCGGAGAGGATCAGCCAACCGGCGACCCCCAGGCCGACGAGTCCGAAGATGAGGCAGAAAAAATAGCCGCTGATGGTATCCAACATTCCCGTACTTTCTCCCATCGGCATCAAGCGAGTTCCTTCCAGGTATTCATTCCAAGCGGGCGGGCAAGCAACTGCGTCTACTCGTATTTTGTCGAACCGAACCGGCGGTATGCAAACCGGACTCGACTTGACCGGTTCCGTCTCAGGGAGTCAACAGGATCTTGCCCGCCGTGAGCCGGCCGGCCAAGCGTTCCTGGGCTTTGGCGGCCTCCGAGAGCGGGTGTATCTCGCCGATCCGCACTTTCAGTTTACCGCTGCTGGCCCATCCGAACAGGTCGGAAGACCGCTTCTCGAGATCCGCCCGCTTCGAGACGTAGTTGACAAGGCTGGGACGCGTCATGAAGAGCGAACCCTTCGCCGTCAATGTTAGGGGCTCGATTGCGGGCACGGGACCGCTGGCGTTGCCGTAGAAGACCATCATGCCACGGGGTCTGAGGGAGTTCATGCTGCCTTCCCATGTCGATTTGCCGACGGCATCGTAGGCGACATCGACGCCGACGCCGTCGGTCAGCCGCTTGACCTCTTCGAGGAAGTCCTTTTTGGTGTAGAGGATGACTTCGTCGGCGCCTGCCTCGCGGACCAGAGCCGCTTTCTCTTCGGTGGAGCAGGTGGCGATGACCCGCGCGCCGCTCATCTTCGCGACCTGAACGAGAATCAGCCCAACCCCTCCCGCCGCGGCGTGGACGAGCGCCGTGTGCCCCTCGCCAAGAGGAAAGGTCGAATGGGTCAGGTAGTGCACCGTCATGCCTTGCACCATCAGGGCGGCGGCGGTCGCCGAGTCGATGCCGTCCGGAACACTGACCAGCCGATGGGCGGGAACGGCGGCGTATTCGGCATATCCGCCGAGGACGCCGCAATAGGCCACGCGATCGCCCGGCTGCACGTTGGTGACTTCCGAGCCCCCCGCCGCCACGATGCCGGCGGCCTCCTGTCCGTCGGTGAAGGGCAGGTCGGTCTTGTAAAGACCGGTGCGGAAGTAGATATCGATGAAATTGATGCCGGCGACGTCGATCTTGACGACCGCCTGGTCCGGTTTGGGTTGGGGCTCGGGAACGTCCTCGTAGGTGAGCACTTCCGGTCCGCCATGCCGATGTACACGAACAGCTTTCATAGGGGAACCTGCGGAAGACCGTACAGCGAATGGAAGTGAAATTGTATCAGAGCGCGTCGAGCAGGCTAGGTTCCGGCTTCGACCCGTATATCGCGTGCCGTGAGGCGCCGAAGGACATCCGCGTTGATGACTCGCCCGACGATGTTGACGGCGCTTGCCGCGCGGCACTCGTCACCTTCGCTGGCCGGAGTAGGTCCCCAGAAGACACAAAGGCAGTGACCGGCGGGCCAGAAAGCGACGGTTCCGGGCTCGACGACGGCGCGGGAGCTTTCTTCCTGGGGGGCTTGGACGGGAATCTCGAAGTAGATCTCGCCGCCCCAGTAGTTGCCGCGGGCGTCGATCGGTAGCGCGGCGTGGATGAGGTTAGCCGTCGGCGAGTCGTTCCACTCGCAGTCGAGCACGATGTCGCCTACGCGAATGCTGACGTTGTACATGACTATGCTCCTTTTCCGGTCAGCGGCCACTCGCAAGATGCCGTCCGAATCCTGCAAGAGCCGTTCGAGCGGACTGTTTCAGCCCGCCCATGAGACTCGAGGTCGTTGTCGAGGCCCCTGTCGAATCGAAGGAAAAGTTATCCACTTGTCGGCCAGACGATACTATCGAAACTCGAAGCGGATGGGCTGACATTCGCAGGCAATGCAGGCAGTGGAGGCAGCTAATCCGCCCCGTCGATGCTTGCCGTCTGAGGATCTGACCTCCGCTGATTCAGCCGCGGAGCCGTCTGCGAATCTGCTCCTCGAGCTTCTGCTTCTCTTCGATCTCTTCCTTCAACTCTTCGGCTTCCGTCTTCAGGTCCTCGTCGTCGGACTCGAGAGCCGGCTCGATGGACTTCATGGCTTGCATGACGAGGATCTTCTCGATGTCGGGAAGATTCAAATGCGTGCGGTCGAACAGCTCCGACACGATCCACATCGTGCGGCCGAGCGCGTTCATGAAGCTCTGCCGGGGCACTTCGACGGCGCCCGCTTCGAACTTCGCTCGGGCGGCATTGACATCCTCTCCTTCTCCAGCGAGCAGGACGGCTTGCAGGATCACTCCGCGCTCGACGACCTGTTGGGTTGCATTCGCCTGCTGGTCCTCGTTGAGAACCTCGCCTCCCTCCAGGCGCAGGGCCAGCGGGGAATCGTTCGGATTACCGGATGGGAAGGCGAAGTCGAGCAGAATGTCGGCGTCGTCAGAGAATAGCTTCTGATACTTCGGCAGCGATTCGGCTAGATCGATGGCGTACTGGCGGGAGTCACGCTGATTCTGCTGAATGCCGTTCTGGAACCTGGAGGACTGGGCATCGTTGGTCTCGGCGCCTTTGGAATAGATGTCACTGAGCTCGCGATAGGCTCTCGACAGACCGCTGAGGACGACGATGCGCCAGACCGCGGCTCGCTTTTGCCATTCACTCTCTGTGTCGGCGAGCGTGTCGAGGTGTTCCTGTGTCTTGACGTAGTCGGCAGCGGCGAAGTTCTCCTGAGCAGCGAGCCAGAGCCATTCGGGCGAACCCTGCGCGGGACCTCCGGAGCCTCCACCTGAGCAGGCGGAGAGCAAGAGCAGGCATCCAAGTATCGTGGCGTGAAACGGGGCGTGTTTGGTTTGCATGGGAGCCTCCTGGCGAACATGGTCTAGCACAGGTGTTGGCGGAATCGCAAGGGTAATATGCTCCCTTGTCAACGCCCAATAGAAATGTCAGCGGCGCTTGACCCAGTTTGCCCGGCACGTTATGATCGCAGCCGCTCGCGCTCACGTTCTCTCAGGTCCACTGAAATGACACTCAGATTCAGCGACGGTCTTGCTCTCCTCTTCGCTGCCTTTCTCATGACGGCCTGCACACCTCAGGCACCAACGGAACAGCCGCCTCCGACACCGGCTCCGACCGCGGTGCTGGAGGCGGGGGCGGAGCTGGGGACGGCGGTGTCGGTCGTATTCACCGAAGGTCCCGCCGCGGATGCCGAAGGGAACGTCTATTTCAGCGAAATCCGCGGCAATCGCATTCTCAAGCACAGCCCCGGCGGCGGGTGGACAGAGTTCCGGAACCCCAGCCGACGCGCCAACGGTCTGGCTTTCGATCAGGAAGGCCGCCTGATTGCGTGCGAAGGAGCCGCCCCGGGCGGCGGACGGCAGGTCACTCGCACCGACCTGACGTCCGGCGAAGTCGAAGTGCTCGCGGAGCAGTATGAGGGCAAAAGGCTCAACAGTCCGAACGATCTGGTGATCGATCGCCAGGGACGAATCTACTTTACCGATCCGCGTTACGGTGATCAGGCAGGCAGGGAGCTGGACACCGAGGACGTCTACCTGATTGACCTCGACGGCCCCCTCAGGCGCGTCCTGACAAGACCGGATATCAACAAGCCCAACGGTATCGGGATCTCCCCGGACGGCAAAACGCTGTACGTCGCGGATACGATCGCGGAACCACGGGAAGCACGCGTGATGGCTTTCGATCTCGCTGAGGACGGCACGCCGTCCAACGGGCGTGTACACTACAGCTTCGGCGGCGGCCGCGGCATTGACGGCATGTCGATCGACAGCAAGGGCAACATCTATGGGGCCGCCGGAAACAACAACCATCCTCCCGAGAACCACGCCGGGATCTACGTCATCACTCCCGCGGGAGAGTTGGAAGGGAGGATCTCCATTCCCGAGGACGCGGTCACGAACTGCACCTTCGGAGGAGAGGGGTTGCGTACACTCTACATCACGGCCGGCAAGAACCTGTATGAAATCCGTACCATGAACGCCGGCAGTCTTGTGTATCCGCCCCTGTAAAGTCGATCACGCGGCAATGTCATTTGCGCGGCGGAGGGGCCATCACGACCATAACGATCAGCCGCTCCGGCCCGGGATTCCTCAGCGCATGCTCTTCGCCCGAGCGGGCGAGCACTAGGTCCCCGGCCTCGATGCGACTGCTGTCTGTCCCTACAGTCACATCTCCCTGCCCTTCGAGGACGAAATAGAGCTTGTCCTGACCCGGGTGCGTGTGAAGCTGATGCTCCTGGCCTGGTTCGAAGGAGTTCAATCCCGAGAATAGATGCTCGCTTGAAGCCAAGTCCGCCTTGCCCATTTTCTCGGCACGGAAAACAGCCCGCGCCGCCGCATTCGTCACGATCATGTCCGACATTCTCTCAGAAGTCGTTGTCGATGCCGCGCTCGGACGCGCAAGATGCAGGTCTGCACCGGCGGGAGTGTTGACGTCGAGTGAGGTCTCATCTCGTGGAACGTTCTCCGGCGCAGTGCGATGCCCGCGCCGCCGGCCCGCAACCGCTTACAAACGTACCGCAGTGCAATGCACTTGCGGTTTTCGGAATGTGTTACATTAGCTATTTTCCTGGACCGATTCCGGGTGCACTGAAAGCTTTAGCCTGAGACGCACTCATCTTCTCGGCAGCAGAACATCCCTTTATCAAGATGCCGGAGACAGGTACCAGCTTCGAACGGAGAAACGGGCGATTTTGAATCTGCCGCGAACGTGATGCAGGCGTTCGCTGCAACTGTCCGGGCCTCCGAAGGGGCACGGTGTCGGTAAACGATTGTGACGAAGGTACTCAATTTCGGACATCGCGGCGCCGCCGAGTTGTTGGAAAACACGGTTCCGAGCTTCCGCAAAGCTCTCGAACAGGGTGCGGACGGTTTTGAACTGGACGTGCGCAAGACGGCCGACGGCCAATTGGTCGTCATTCACCCCTCTGTCGTCGGACACCACTCGGTGCAGTCGAGTTCTTACGAAGACATCCGAAGGCTCCCCGACGGGTTCGAGATTCCCTTGCTCCAAGACGTCTTGATCGAGTTCGGCAAAAAGACTTTTCTCGATATCGAATTCAAGACGCCGGGCTTCGAGGAAGAAGCTGTCGCCCTCATCATCGAGCACGGCGATCCGGCGAACACCATGATCTCGGCGTTCGACACCGGCACGTTGAACAAAGTCCACGAGCTGTCACCGGAGCTGCAACTCGGCTACATCTACAACCGCACGCAGGACGAGGAATCGCGCCACAATGCGCCGATCGACTACGTGATCCCGCAATTCAAGCTCGCTTCGCGAGAGCTGATCTCCGATGTTCATGAAGAGGAACTGAAAGTGATCGCGTGGACGGTCAACGACGAGCCGGCCATGAAGCGACTGCTGAGGCTCGGTGTCGACGGCTTCATCACCGACTATCCCGCCGTCCTCGCCAACGTTCTCAACTCCACAGGCTGAGGGTTGACCGCGGGTTGGAGTCTCCCGCCGACCGGAGCGGTTTTCGAAAACCCAGGCCAGGCTTCGAGAGGAAACAACGCCCACTTCGGCGGGCACCGGCGACTGCCGCAACGTGACGCAGCCAGGTTCGCCTCGCCGGGAACGGAGACGGCGATTACCGTGATCGGACGTCTTTTTCTCTCCGCTTCTCGATCTCGACGGAGACAAGCCCTTACACTCCGCCCGTTATAATCAGGCGACCATGCTGACCCGCCGACGTTTCGGCGCGGCCGCGCTCGGCGTCGCATCCTCGCTTCTCCACCAAGCCGGCTGCTCATCATCCCCGGAGCCCGAAACATCCGGCGCCGGAGAGGCGCAAACACCTTTTCCGAACCTGCTGGCAAGTTCGATCGTCATCGATCTGCATTGCGACACGCCGATGCTGATCACCGCCGAAGGCTACGACCTCGGGCAGCGCCACGACTACGCAGAGGTCGACATTCCCCGACTGCGCGAAGGCGGTGTCACGGGCGTTTTCTTCTCGATCTACACGACCGTATCCCAGTCACCCGCGTCGGCAAAGCAGCGCTCGTTTGAAATCATCGAAGCCGTCGTCCGCGAGGTCGGGAGGCACCCCGACGACTTGATTCTCGCCACTCGATCGGACGACGTCATCCGCGCCAAAGACGAAGGCAAGATCGCCATCTTCATGGGCGTAGAAGGCGGCCACACGATCGATTCGGACCTCGCTGTTCTCCGCAATCACTTTGAGAAGGGCGTCCGTTACATGACGTTGACTCACAGCGCGGACACCCCTTGGGCGGGCTCGTCCGGCGAGGAGGATCGCACGAAGGGACTCACGGAATTCGGACACGAAGTTGTCCGGACGATGAACCGTCTCGGCATGATGGTCGACATCTCACATGTTTCCGACCCGACGTTCTTCGACGCGATCGCGGTTGCCAAGGCCCCGCTCATCGCATCCCATTCATCCTGCCGCGCCCTGTCGAACCACCCGCGCAACATGACCGACGACATGCTCCGGGCGCTAGCCAAGAACGGCGGTGTGGCGCACATCAACTTCTACAATGAGTTCCTCGACGACCGGCATCGCGTTTATGCGCCCGAATACAGCGATCTGAGCAAGAAGGCGGCTGCGGTACGCAAGACCTTTGCCGATGATCCCAAGCAGCGGTCGATCGAGCTTCGCAAGATCGATCTGGAGCGTTTGAAGCGCACCGGCCGCGTGCCGTTCGACCGGCTGCTCGACCATTTCGAGTACGCCGCCAAAGTGGCCGGCGTCAACCACGTCGGGCTCGGATCGGACTTCGACGGCGTCAGCGCGCAAACCCCCGAAGGGATGGAGGACATCTCGAAGGTCCCGAATCTCGTCGAGGGACTGCGAGGCAGGGACTTCTCGGATCACGACATTGCAAAGATACTGGGCGGAAATACGCTGCGCGTCATGAAGGCGGTAGAGCAAGCAGCGACGGCCTGATCACGGAACGGACCCATGAGGTCATTCCCTTCAGCGAAAGGCTTCATACCGGGTCTTGTCGTCCTGGCTCTGGGAGTGTTGTTTCTGCTTCACAATTTCGACGTCCTGCGGTTCTGGGATCTGTGGCTCTATTGGCCGTTGATCTTGATCGCGGCCGGCGTGCATTGGGCTCTGGACCCGAGATCCCGAGCGTTGGGCATCGCCGGCATCTGCGTGGGGATCGGATTTCAGGCCGTAAATCTGGACGCTTTGCGTTTCCGTGACCTATTGGCGTTCTGGCCATTGATCCTGATCACCGTTGGAATCAACCTGTTGGCGAGCAAGAAAGTCCGGCAAGAGGTTGACTGGGTGCCGGGAGCGATCGTTTTTTTGCTTGGCGTGATTTTCCAGTTTCAAGAGTTGGGCTGGTTCAACGCCTCGATCCATCGGCTCTGGCCTTTGTTGCTGATCACCGCCGGGCTGGGGTTGCTCCACAAGGCGTTGCGCTCGCGGCAAGCCTCGGATTAGCCTGCACGTGCAACCACGTGGTGAGACATGCAGGTCAGTTTTTCCTCCGCCCGTGTGCGGATCATTCAAACGGGAAACATCGGGACCGGTGTGAACGCTGCTTGAATAGCAGGATGTTTCAGGTCAGGGCATCAGCTCGTGTCGATCTCTTCCGCCTTGCTTGTCAAGATAGCCGTAGATCTTCAGATCCTCACCGCTGAGCCGCTTTGTGACCCAGATGATTGGGAATTATGTAGCTGGCTTGACAAATGGGGTTACTTCCGGGACAATGAGGGCATGAAACACAAGGCCCCCGGACGTTCTCATCGCCATCATGTCAGCGTCTTTGATCTTCAGTCCATGTTCCCAGATGAGGATGCGGCAG
>JAPOOG010000052.1 GCA_026713545.1 Bryobacterales bacterium | reverse complement strand
CTGGATCGAGATGCCCAAGTACGGCGCCGACGGGGACGTAATGGAAATCACGCTCAATACCGTCAAGGTCCAGAACTTCGACAAGACCATCACGACGATTCCCACCTACGCCCTCATCTCCGATTCCTTCAAGAACTGGCGCGGCATGTCCGAATCCGGCGGCCGGCGCATCAAGCGCGCCATCCCGATCGACATGACGAGCGTCAAGTTCTGCAGCAATGAGATGATCGAGCGCTTCGAGCGGATCCAGATGCTCAAGGACTACATCACACGCAAGAAAAAGGAGCTCGCTTCATACAACCAGAAGAACGACATCGACGAAAGCGTTCTCGTCAACGGCCGCCGAATGACCAACCTCGGCACATTCCGGGCCTACCTGGTCGCTTATCTCCGGTCGCACCCGAAGGTCCACCAGGAGATGACGTTGATGGTGCGCCAACTGCCCCCCAGCGACAACGGCCTGCCTCTGGAGATCTACCTCTTCAGCAACGTCCAGGCCTGGGTGAACTACGAGGGGATTCAGTCGGACATCTTCGACCACATCCTGGCGTCCCTGCCGGAGTTCGAGTTGCGGCCATTCCAAAACCCGACCGGTGAAGACGTCCGGGCTTCGATGGGCGCCGGCGGGGTCTAAAAGGCCGTGTTTCGTGTTTCGTGATACGTGACCCAAAAACCCAAGCAGGCGGTACGGCTGTTGCTCCAAGACAGCTTGCTTCAAGGCCGTGTCTCAAAAACCCCGTGTTTCGTGTTTCGTGACCCTAGGGCCGAAGGAGGCGATCAGGCCGCAACCCGCGCGCACGCCAAGCGGTTCGCGCCTCGTCGTGACGGCCCTCCCAGGCACTTCACCTCGCCACGTGGTGAGACATGCAGGTCAGCAGCCCGTGGCAAAAGTCACGCGGGCGGCGTTACGCGCCCCGGGGCCGATGGCGTAACGCCTGGCCGTTCCAGGAACGCGGCGCCGCGCTCTCCGCGCAGCCAAGCCGAAATGGCGCGTAACCCCTTGGGCGACGGACATTTGCGTTCGTCGGCCTTGTCGTTCGCTTTTCCTTCGCGAGGAGGAGCTCACCCGGACCGCCATCCGCCTCTCTCCGCGCCAAACGCCCACAGGAGCCCGCCGCGCTTTTTCCTTCGTACCACGGGACTTTTACCACGGGCTGCTCATGGACGCAGTCGGCTGGAAGATCTACTTTGACGGGTCGCGGGGTTGCTCGCCGCCTTCAAAAAAACTCCCCATGAAGCGGAACTTCTCGTAGCGATCTTCGACGAGCTGCTCGGCCGTCAGGCCCGACAAGGATTCGAGGTGGCGGTGCAGCGAGTCGCCCAATGCCATAGCGGCTGCGTCGTAGTCGGCGTGGGCGCCCTCGGCCGGCTCGGCGATGATCTCGTCAATGAGGCCGAAACGCAGGAGATCGCCGCTCGTCAATTTCAGCGCCTCGGCGGCCTTTTCGGCCTCTCCGGAGTCCCGCCACACGATCGCCGCGCAGCTCTCCGGCGAGATCACGCTGTACACGGCATTCTCGAACATCAGGACGCGGTTCCCCACGCCGAGCGCGAGCGCACCGCCGCTGCCGCCTTCACCAATGCAGACGACGATGAACGGCACCGGCAACCCGGCCATCGCGTGGAGGTTCCGAGCGATGGCTTCAGCCTGCCCACGCTCTTCGGCGTGCACCCCCGGATAGGCGCCCGGCGTATCGAGCAGGGTAAAGATCGGCCGCTTGAACTTGGCCGCCAGCCGCATGACACGCAGAGCCTTGCGGTAGCCTTCCGGCTTCGGCATTCCGAAGTTGCGGTAAAGCTTCTGCTTCGTGTCACGGCCCTTCTGCTGCCCGATCACGACAACCGGCCTGCCGCGAAACATCGCGTAGCCGCAGACGATGGCCGGGTCATCGGCAAAAAGGCGGTCGCCGTGAATTTCCTGAAAGTCGGAGAAGACCCGCTCGATATAGTCCATCGAGTGAGGCCTTTTGGGATGCCGCGCCAATTGGACGTGCTCCCATGCCGAACGCGCGTGTGCGTCGTTTGACTTCGCTGCTTCGTTCTCAGGAGGCAATGGTCTAGTTTTTTTCTTCGCTGCCAAGGTTCACATTCGAGTCAAGTTGACGCGGCGATCAGTTGTCCTGCTTGCCGGTCCGAGGACTTCCTCGCCAGTTTTTCCTCCGCCCGCGTGCGGATCATTCTAGCGGGAAACATCCGGAGCGGTGTCAACGCCGCTTGATCAGGAGGATGTTTCAGGTCAGGCCGGCACGACTTCCAGCGATCCCGCGCCGCAGATCTGCTCAACCTGTTGGCGGAAGTCACGATCGGCCCGGACGTGATCCGCGAGATCGTAGAACAGCAAGAAGTCCTTTTTCTTCAACAGCCGCAAACGAACATCGGTGTCGCCCGGATTGCTGGAAAACAACTCGCGGAGCCGGTCGACCGTCTGCCGCGTGCCGCCGTTATCGAGTCGAATCGTAATGGAGACCTGCCGGGGCAGGTCGGCGCGAGCGACATCGAGTGGAACGATCTCGTTCACCGCAACCTTGAGCGGACCCGCTTCATCGACGCGCACCTCGCCTCGAATCAGAACCGGCTTGTCCTCGCCCAGCATGGGTCCCAGACTTTCAAATTGATTTGCGAAGACCAGCAGGTCGACACTTCCCTGCAAGTCTTCCAGCGCGCCGTAAGCCCAAGGCCTGCCTTCACGGTTCCGCTTGCGGGCAACCGAGCCCAGAACGCCGCAAAGAGCGACCTCCGTTCCGTTGTCCAACGCCGCGAGCCGCGACGTATTCAACTCCGAGAGCTCGGCCACCTTGTCGCGGTAGGCGTTCAGCGGGTGACCCGTAACGTAGAATCCCAGGACCTCCTTCTCGCCGGCGAGCTTCTGGCTTTCCGGCCATTCGGGGATGTCGGGCAGACGCGCTTCCGCGGGCGTCTTCCCGGTGGCCAGCGCATCGAAAAGCCCGTGTTGCCCCGTCGATCGATCTCGCGATGCCCGCTGTCCGGCCTCGACGGCGCTATCGAGGGCGGCCATGAGTTGGCTGCGATGGCCGCCGAAGGAGTCCATCGCGCCGGCCTTGATGGAGCTTTCCAGCATCCGCTTGTTCACCTGCTGCCAGTCTACGGATTCCGCGAAATGCAACAGTGAATCAAAATGCTTCGCTTCCCGCCGAGCTTCGATAATGGCAGCGACCGCGTTCTTGCCGAGGTTCTTGATCGCCCCAAGGCCGAAGAGGATCGTTTCGTCGTCGGCCGGCGTAAAGCTCCAATAACTCGAATTGAAGTCCGGCGGGAGGATGCGGATTCCCATGTCGCGGCACTCACTGATGTACTTGGCCACCTTGGCCATGTTGCCGCTTTCGGAGGACAGCAGCGCCGCCATGAAATAAACCGGGTAGTGCGCCTTGAGGTAGGCCGTCACATGGGCGACAAATCCGTAAGCCGCCGAGTGCGACTTATTGAAGCCGTATCCAGCGAACTGCTCCATCAGCTCGAACAGCTTGACGACCTTCCTCTTCGGAAAGCCCTTCTGCAGCGCCCCCTCGACGAACCGCTCTCGCTGCGCCGACATTTCCGCGGGCATCTTTTTGCCCATGGCGCGCCGCAGCAAGTCCGCCTCGCCCAGTGAATAGCCCGCGACGCGGTTCGCGATCTGCATCACCTGTTCTTGATAGACAATGACGCCATAGGTCTCTTCCAGCAGGTCGCGAAGCTCTTCGAGGTCATAATTGACAGGCTTGCGGCCGTGCTTGCGGTCGATGAAGTCGCTGACCATGCCGCCCTGAATCGGACCCGGACGGTAGAGCGCGTTCAAGGCGATCAAATCTTCCAATCGCTCCGGTTGATAGCGGCGCAGAATGTCCCGCATGCCCTCGGACTCGAACTGGAAAACACCGCTCGTCATGCCCCGCGAGAGAAGCTCGTAGGTTCGCTTGTCATCGAGCGGCAACTCCTCGAGCTTCAGATCAATGCCTTTGCGGTCTTTGAGAAGACGCAAAGACTCGTCGATCACGGTCAGGGTGGTCAGCCCCAGAAAATCCATCTTGAGCAACGACAGTTTGTCGAGGCTCTTCATGTCGTACTGGGTGACAACTTCGTCTTTGGGCGTCTTGTACAGCGGAACCAGTTCCTGCAGCGGCTGAGAGGCGATCACGACGCCGGCGGCGTGGACGGAGGGGTTGCGAGCGACACCTTCGAGTTGCTGGGCGGTTTCCATGAGCCGGGCAACGCGAGGGTCCTTCTTCATCTGCTTGGCGAGAGTCGGCTCCTTCTTGATGGCATCCTTGAGCTTGATGTTGAGGATGTTCGGGACCATCTTCGTGAGGCGGTCGACCTCGACGAAGCTCATGTCCATCACGCGCCCGACATCCTTGATGGCCGCCTTCGCCGCCAGCGTATTGAAGGTGATGATTTGCGCCACCTGTTCGCGGCCGTACTTCTCGGTGACGTACTGAATCACTTCTCCGCGGCGGTGCATGCAGAAATCGATGTCGATATCGGGCATGCTTACCCGTTCGGGATTCAGGAAGCGCTCGAACAGCAGACCATGCTGCAGCGGATCGATGTCGGTGATCTCCATGCAATAGGCCACCAGCGAACCGGCCGCGGAACCTCGTCCGGGGCCCACGGGGATACCGCGGGACCTGGCGAAACGAATGAAGTCCCAGACGATCAGGAAGTATCCGGAGTACTTCATGCTCTGGATGATCCGGATCTCGTGATCGAGGCGCTCGTTGTATGCCGCGATGCCCTCCTTGAGCATTCCGGCTTGCGCCATCAGTTCCAGCCGCCCACGGCGCTTCTCGAACCCCTGCCGCGCCACCCACTCGAAGTAGCTATCGGTCGAGTGTTCCGCAGGGACGTCGAATTTCGGGAAAGGATTGGACACCTGCTCGATCTTCAAGTCGCACTGCTCGGCGATTTCCCAGGTACGATGAAGCGGGTCCTCATTGCCGTCAAGGACCTTGAGCATCTCGTCGCGAGTTTTGAGGTAGAACTCCTGCGTTGTGAACCGCATGCGGTTCGGCTCATTGAGCAGCTTTCCGGTCTGGATGCACAGCAGCGCGTCGTGCGAAGCAGCGTGGCCTTGCGTGAGGTAGTGCACGTCGTTCGTCGCCACCAACGGAATGCCGCTTTCGCCGCTCAACCGCATCAAGTGCGGGATCAGCTCTCTGTCCTGGTCGAGGCCATGGTCCTGGATCTCGAGATAGAAGTTCTCCTTTCCGAACATGTCCTGGTAGGTGTAGGCAAGTCGGCGGCCTTCGTCGTAGCCCTTCTGGAGCAGCGCTTCGTTGAGGTCGCCGCGCAGGCAGGCGGAAGTGCAGATCAGGCCTTTGCTGTGAGAGGCGAGCAGATCCTTATCGATGCGCGGCTTGTAATAGAAGCCATCGAGATAGGCGGTCGAGACCAGCTTGATCAGATTCCGGTAGCCCGTCTGGTCTTTGCACAACAGCAACAGGTGGTTGTAGCGGTCCGTTTCACTACGCGACTTGTGGCCCTCCTGCGAGACATAAACCTCACAACCGATGATGGGTTTGATGCCGCGTCTGGTCGCCTCGGTGTAGAACTCGACCGCGCCGAACAGGTTGCCGTGATCGGTAATGGCGAGCGCCGGCATCTCCTGTTTCTCGGCCAAGTCCATGAGCCGGCCGATTTCGCAAGCGCCGTCAAGAAGGGAATAGTCCGTGTGGCAGTGAAGGTGAACAAACGGCGCGGGCATCGCGGGGCCTTCAGTATATGAACAGCCCCCAGGAGGGTCAACGTGATCCCGGCATGGGTTCATTTTGCGGCCGCCGCAACGGGTCGAGCCCTGGGGGCGACGGGAGCCACGGCGGACGCTGCGATTCGCGCATTTTCCCGGGACAAACGGGATTCCGCTCATTTCGCAGGATTTCCCGGCGAACGGCGCTCGTGATGAGGCGTGTCGAGAACGGTTGAGGGCGCCAGGACCTGTGCACATCCCGCTACCCCCTGTGCACTTGTGCGCAACAGCTTGCAGCAAAAAATTGGCAGTAGAGGGGAGTAAAGCATTGATTCAGCAGAGGGTTCGGCGGGCCGGCCGGCGGTTCCCGGAGGTGCGACCCGTGCGCAACAACGGCGAACCGAACGGACGTAAAGGGCGTGATTCGTTTTCCGCGTCTCGTGTTTCGTGTCTCGCGAAAAACATAAGAGCCGTGATTCGTGATTCGTGATTCGCAAAAAACCTTAAAGGCCGTGTTGCTGTCGCAGGAGGCTCGCACCTCGTCCAGCCGACTCTCTCGGGGACTTCGCCTCGCGACGCGGCGAGAAATGCAGGCCGGGATTCCCGCCTCGCTGTCCTCATGCCAAGCAGGACGGGGCAGTAAAAAAAGACTGAAGGGCTTCAGTACCCAAAAGCCGTGATTCGTGTTTCGTGACTCGTGTTTCGTGAAAACCATTTGCCAGGCCTGGTTTGCTCCAGTAGAAATGTCTGACGGCCGGTGCACCGTCAAGGCCGTGAGTTGTATTTCGTGACCCGAGGACCGAAGGAGGCGATAAGGGCGCTACCCCTGCGTGCGCCAAGCGACTCGCGCCTCGTCCTGGCGGCCCTCTCACGCACTTCGCCTCGCCAGGTGGTGGGAAAAGCAGGCTGGTTTTTCCTCTTTCAGTTTTTTTTGTTTTCAGTTTTTAGTTTTTAGTTTTTCGTCGCCCGTGCGCGGATCGCTCAAGCGGGAAACATCCGAACAGATGTCTACCTCGCCTGGACAGGAGGATGTTTCAGGTCAGTCACCAGGCCAGGGCGTAGTTGTCGCCGCGGATGTCGGCGCCAGCGCTGAGGACACCGGTTTCGGGGTCGATGACGATGGCGGAGGTGGCGCTCATCGACCAGGGGCCATTGATGTCCACGCGGTGGCCGCGCTTTCTCAGTTCCGCGACGACCTCGGCGGAGACGCGGCTTTCGACGCCGACCTGCGCCGACACCATGGCGTGCGGGAAGACGGAGGAGGGGAAGCTCTTCGTGGTCGCGCGGGGCGCTTCGATGGCGGCTTGGATGTTCATGTCGAATTCGACGACGTTGAGGAAAGTCTGCATGATGCGCATGCACTGATCGTCCCCGCCGGGGCTGCCGACCGCCATGAACGGCTTGCCGTCCTTGAGGATCAGCGTGGGTGTCAGCGTGCTCCGAGGGCGCTTGCGGGGTTCCAGAGAGTTAGGATGGCCTTGCTGCAGCCAGAAGTAGTCGCCGCGGCAATTGAACATGAAACCGAGGTCGGCGATCACGATGCCCGAGCCCCAACCCGAATGCAGACTCGGCGTCCAGGAGACGGCGTTCCGGTCTTCATCGACGACAGCGACGTAGCTGGTGTCTCCCTCGTGGTCGGCGTCGCCGGAAACGGGGATGCGGAATCGGGGGCGGCTCGATGAACCGGATACGCCAAGATCGGGATTGCCGGGGCGGAATGCAACAGAGGCCTTGGCCGGATCGATCAAAGCCCGGCGGCGCGCACCGTAGGCTTCCGTCAGCAGTTCGGGGAACGGGATCTTGACGAAGTCCATGTCGGCGAGGAACATCTCGCGATCGGCGAAGGCGAGCTTGAGCGACTCGACGAAGGTGTGGATGTAGTCGGCCGAGTTGTGGCCCATCGAGCGCAGATCGAATCCGCGAAGAATGTTGAGGGTAAACAGTTCGGACGGACCCTGGTTGGCCGAGGGGTTCTTGTAGACTTCATAGCCGCGATAGTCGATGGAGACGGGCTCTTCAACCTTGACGCTGTAGTCGGCGAAGTCGTCGTAGCGGAACAGCCCGCCGTTGTCTTCGGAAAATTCAGCCATGGTGCGAGCGATGTCGCCCTTGTAGAAGCGGTCGCGGGCGGCTTCGAGGGCGGCCTGGCGGCCTTGGCCGGCGGCTTGGTCCTCGGCCTCGACCAGCTTCCGGAGAGTTCTCGCCAAGTCCGGGTTGGCGAAGACTTCACCCGCCCTGACGGGCTTGCCACCGGGAAAGTAGACCTTTTCGCTGGTGGGATATTTGCGAAGCTTGCGGTTGCCCTGGGCGGGAGCGACTTCGGTTTCTATGCCGTCCTCGCCGACGACAAACGTGCGGGGGCCTTTTTTCGACGCCATCGACGAAGCGAGACGCTCGCTGAGCGGGAAACCGTCGGCGAGCTCGATGGTCGGCTGCAGAACTTCGGCGAAGCTCATGGTGCCCCACCGGGACAGCACGGTGTACCAGGCGTCGACGCTGGTTGGCACCGTCGCGGAGAGCAGGCTGTCGTTCGCGGGAATCTCGCCGTTGTTGTTTTTCATGTACCACTCGATCGTGGCGAGCTTCGGCGCGTAGCCGCCGGCGTTGACGGAGTAGACCTTCTTCTCCTTGGCGTCGTAGATCAGGATGAAGGCGTCGCCCCCGACGCCGTTCGAGGCGGGATCGGTGACGCACAGCGCGGCTTGTCCGGCAACGGCCGCATCAAAGGCGTTGCCGCCGTTGCGCAGGATGCGTTCAGCCGCCTGGCTGGCCTGCGGCTTGCGGCTGGAGACGGCGTAGCGCGTGCCGCGAATGACGGGCCGCATGGTTCGCTGCGCCATTGCGATATCCGCAAGGATCAGCACGGCGGCGGAAAAAAGGAGCCACGCGGCGACATTCCGTGTTTCCGAGATCATGATGTTGTCCTGATGTTCGTAGAGAGTGTAGAGAGTATAGCCGGAGATCGCCGGCGGTTGTGAGAGTTTGTCCGGACCCTGTCCGGCGGCCAGGCCTGCCATCCGCCAGACCGGCGCGGCGACAGCGGATTCGGACCCAAGCTTCAGCGGCCCGTTTGGGGACTCTCCAACAGACACTTGGCCATCGAAGGCAGCCAGCTTAGCTCCAAGACTTCGCTGCGCTGGTTTGCCGCGCCCAATGCGCCGTCATGTTGACATCCGCACTCCGCCAAGCGGCTCGCCGCGTGGTGAGAAAAGCAGCCACGGGATTGATCCGAATTGTGAGCCCTGCGGTGGAGGTGATAGTGTAAGACTTCGGGTTGTTCTACAATCCGGACCTCTCCCATCAAAGGCGCAATTACGGACACAAGCGCTCTTTCAAGACGTGTTTCCTTCTCACTGGGCTTCTGACGAAACGCAACGGACCTTCTGGTTGCTCGCTCTCGTTGCGCTAATGATCGCCCTTTTGACCTTCGCCACGGATGACACGCACGGCGACGGTCAAGGGGGACACATCAGCGTATATCCGTTCCTGTTCGAGATGGTGACGATCCTTCTCGCCGCGAAGGTGGGGGGCGAGGTCTTCGAAACCCTGGGGCAGCCCGCCGTGCTCGGAGAACTGGTCTTCGGAATGGTTCTAGGCAACCTGTATCTGATCGGCCTGACGGGATTGCAAGGCATCCATCACGATCCCATACTGATGCTGCTGGCCGAAGTCGGCGTGATCCTGCTGTTGTTCGAGGTCGGCCTCGAGTCGCACCTCGATGAGTTGATCGAGGTCGGGAAGACGGCGCTGATCGTCGCCCTGCTCGGAATCGTCGTGCCGATCATCCTCGGATACGGAGTCTCCACCTACTTCCTGCCCGAAGCCGGTTGGTACGTACACCTGTTTGCCGGCGCCACGCTCGCCGCGACGAGCGTCGGTATTACAGCGCGCGTCCTGAAAGACCTCAACAAGATGGACACCAAGGAGACGCGCATCATCCTGGGCGCCGCCGTAGTGGACGATGTCCTGGGCCTGATCATCCTGGCCGTCACCAGCGGCGTCATCAAGTCGATCGGCGAGGACGGCTCGACGTCGATCTCACTCTGGCCCGTTCTGGTAATCATTGGCAAGTCCATTCTGTTCCTGATCGTCGCGGTCTTTGCGGGACGCTACGTCGGAGGAAAGATCCTGCACTTCGGCGCTAGCTCGAAGGTCAGCAGCACGGCGGTCGTGTTGAGCATCTGCCATTGCTTTTCGTTGGCCGGCTTGGCGGCGTTTTTCGGGCTGGCGCCGATCGTGGGCGCCTTCGCGGCCGGCCTGGTGCTCGACAAGAGCCACTATGAAGGGTATCCGAGCATCAAAGCCGACAAGTACGAACAGATCGTTTCGCCGATCAGCTCGATTTTCGTTCCCGTGTTCTTCATTCTGATGGGGCTGAATATCGACTTGCGGCTCTTCCTGGATATCAAGGTGCTCACCTTTGCCATCGGCTTGAGCTTGGCGGCCATCATCGGTAAGCAGGTATGCTCGCTGGGCGTTCGCGAGAAAGGTTTGAAGCGTCTCGCCGTGGGCGTCGGCATGATTCCGCGCGGCGAGGTCGGACTCATCTTCGCGGGAATCGGCGCCTCTCTCATGGTGGACGGCGAACCGGTATTCGGACCGGGCACGTTCTTTTCGATGGTGATCATGGTGATGGTAACGACCCTCGCCACGCCGCCTCTTCTTAAGTATCTGTTCACGAAGGACGATACCTGACGACACGCCAAGCTGGGGACCGGCAGCCGTTTCTGGCGCTGAAGATCGGCGTCCGGGGCCGATCGTGCGAGCCGTGACCAAGGCGGGCCTACCCCTGACCTGCATTTCTCACCACATGACGGCCAGAGCACGCGATACAAGGCCGTGATTCGTGGATAGTTGTTAGTTGTTAGTGAAAAACCTTGCAGGCCGTGTTGCGCGTCTCGTAACCCGAGGGTCGAAGGAGGCGATACGGCCGCAACACCTGTGCACGTCAAGCGGCTCGCGGCTCGTCCTGACGGCCCTCTCAGGCACTTCAGCTCGCCGCGCGGCGAGACATGCAGGCTAAAAAAGCAGCTTCAAGCCGAATTGGATTTCCCGGCCGTCGCGAGCCGAGAGAACGCGGCCGAAGCCGGGTGTTCCGAAGAAGATGTTCGGCAGGCCGAAGTTCGGAGTGTTCATCACGTTGAAGAACTCGGCCCGGAATTGCAGTGTCGCGGCTTCTCCGAGGGGCGTGTCTTTCAGCAGGGAGAGATTGACGTTGCGGAGCGATGGGCCGCTGATGATGTTGCGGCCGGCATTGCCGAAGGTTCCAAACGCGGGTAGAGCGAACGCCGAGGTATTGAACCAGGCCTGGGGGTCGGGATCGGCAAGCAGCGGGTCGCCGACGACGTTCGGACGGTCCCCGGAGCCGAACCCGAGATTTGCAATGCCCGTGTTGCTGTTGTCGAATTCACCCGGCAAGGCCACCGTAAAAGGCTGTCCGCTCTGCAGGACGATGACGCTGTTCATTTGCCAGCCGCTGATGAGCACGCCGCCCAAGCCGCCGGTTTCCCCGCCGATCCCGTGTCCTTCACCGAGCGGCAGGTCGTAGATGAAACTGCCCGCAAAGCGGTGCCGCCGATCAAAACTGGAGAGTCCGCGCTCGGCGGCCATGTTGTTGCTGTTCTGGGGATAGTTCGCATCTCCGCCGCTGGGAAAGAAACCCGAGGCGTTGTCGATGGATTTCGACCAGGTGTGGGAGAACAATCCTGTCAGTCCGCCACGCAGGCGGCACTGCAGCCGCATCTGCAAGCTGTGGTAGATCGAGCTCGCGGCCGTCTCGATCTGTTCGACGTTGAGAAAGAACGGATTCGGCCGCAGATTCGGCATTTGCGGGGAGGCATCGGCTTGATTGATGTCGCGGGCGTTCAGCAGCCGGGTCCCTTTGGCGCCGAAGTAACCCACGTCAAGGATCAAGCCGTGGCCGAGATCGGTTTCGACGGTCGAGCTCCATTGCTGCGTATATCCGGTACGCAGGTTCCGGTCGTAGGTAAACGCGCTCGGCGGAAGCGGCGCCTGCAGCTCGCGGGGCCAAGGGTTGTCGATCGTGATGATCCCCTGCCGGCTGGGGAAGAAGAGCTGCAAGTTGAAGAAGGGCGGGTTGAAGTAAATCCCTTGTCCCGGCGCCAGCGGGGCGACGTTGTAGTAAATGCCATACCCTGCGCGGATCACCGTTTTCCGCGTGCCGAAAGGACTCCAGGCCAAGCCGAACCGGGGCGCGAAGTTGTTGGTGTCAGAGCGGTAGCCGGAGGGCGGGACGCCGTTCTCTCCCACGCGGACGATCGATTGCGAGGCCGTGTCAAAGACCGAGGCGGCGTTCCGGGCGTCATGAGCGGGCGTATTGAACTCGTAGCGGAGACCCAGACTCAGGGTAAGATCCTGCCGCACCCGCCAGCTATCGTGGACGAACCCGCCTGAAGTTGCCGTACGCAACGCCTGCGGGTTGTCGGAGACCGCGCCTCCAGTCAGCGTGGGCAGGCCCAGCAACAGATCGGCCAAGGCGTTCCGGGTGAAAGCGAAGTTCGTGAAGTTGATCAAGCCGCGGGCCTGAATGTCGCGAAAGGCGTCCTGGCTGATCCAGCGGTTCTCGAAACCGAACTGCAGAAGATGATTGCCCCGCGCATGGCTCAGGGTGTCGAAGATCTGATAGCTGTCGACCGCGCTGTCCTGGGGGTTATTGTATTCATCGCCAAGAGAAGAGAAGCCCGTGACGTTGATGAAACTCAAACCGAGGTCGCGAGTGCGCGTAGCGAAATCGGGGAGGCCGACCTCCTGGTTGATGCTGCGACCGGAGTTTTCATGGAAAGTGCGGCCGGAGATCCGGTTGTATCCAAAACGGAACTCGTTGATCCACGCGGAGCCGATCGAATGGGTCTCGCCTAGCATCACGTTCCGGCTCTGGCCGGAAACATCATTGCCGAAACCGGGGACCGAGGAGAAGGATGCAGCCGCGAAGGGCTCGAAACGGTCGCGGTCCGAGAAGCTGTAGCGTCCGGTGAGCGTACCGCTCTTGCCGATCGATTGGTCGAACCGCACGTCGAAGCGGTCGTTGCGATCACGCTGAGTAGGCGCTCCGACATAGTTCTGTCCGATGACATCGCGATTCGGCAGTGGATACAGATTCGCCATGTTCGCGCCCACGGGATGGAAATAGGGCAACCGCCCGTTGGGATACGGCTGGAACGTCGTGAAATCGATCGGCGGCGGCAAAACGCTCTGCGAGAAGTCACCCGCCCGTTCTACGGCTGTCGGAACATTGGTGGTCCGTGTAATGACTCGCCGTTCCCGGAGCCCTTCGTAGTCAGCGAAGAAAAAACTGCGGTTCTTGCGCAACGGTCCGCCGAAGGCGAATCCGAATTGATTGCGGCGCAACGTGGGCGTGGGTTGAGAGGGATCGGTGAAGAAGTTGCGAGCGTCCAGAGCATCATTACGGAGGAACTCATAGAGAGATCCGTGGAACTGGTTGCCGCCGCGCTTGAGCAGGATGGAGACTTGACCGCCACTCTGCCGGCCGAAGCCGGCGTCGGCGTTGCTGGTCTGGATGCGGAACTCCTGGATGGCGTCCACCGAGGGACTCAGCGAGATGCCGTTCAGAACGGGGTCGATGACATACACGCCGTCGAACAGATAGGAGTTGGCGTCTTCGCGCCCGCCATTCGACTGAAAGGCGAAGCGCCCGCGCTCGGACCCCGCCGAGCCGGCGGCACTGGGGAATACACCTGGCACCAGCAGCGCCAAGTCAATGAAGCTCCGGCCATTCAATGGCAGGTTGACAATGTAGTTGTTGGGGATGACGGTGCCTTGGGCGGAAGAGTCAGCCCCCAGCGTCATCAGCGGCGCGGTCACGATGATCTCATCGGAGACGGCGCCGACGGTCAATTCGATGTCGTGGCGGGCGCTTTCGCCGACGGCGAGTACGATACCCTCTTCGCGCAGCTTCTTGAATCCGTCGATCTCGACCTCCAGCCGATACGCGCCTGCAATCAACGCCAGCGCAGCATAGTAGCCCCGGCGATTCGTGCGGAGGGCGCGCACGCTACCCGTCTCCAGGTGCGTAATCGTCACGAGGGCGCCGGCGAGAATGCCCTTGGAAGGGTCCGTCACCTGTCCTCGCAACGAGGCTGTGGCGGTTTGCGCCCGGAGTGAAACGGTCAACAGAAGCGGAAGGACGATGAGAGCGAGAAGACGGATCGACATGACGAGACGCCTCCGCCGGATGGCGGAGATCACACGGTTGAACACCGCCATCATAATGGCGGCGCGCTGGGAGTGTCCAGCCTACATTTCTCACCACCCGACGGTCGAAGCACGCGAAAAAAGGCCGTGATTCGTGTTTCGTGACTCGTGAAAACCATTTGCCAGGCCTGGTTTGCTCCAGTAGAAATGTCTGACCGCCGGTGAACCGTTAAGGCCGTGGGTTGTATTTCGTGACCCGAGAACCGAAGGAGGCGATCAGGCCGCTGCCGCTGCGCGCGGCAAGCGGCTCGCGCCTCGTCTTGACGGCCCTCTCACGCACTTCGCCTCGCCGCGTGGCGAGACATGCAGGCTAACCGGCTTACGGCCCTATGCGGCTGCCTTGGCGGCGGCAAGCGCCGCATCGTAGTCGGGCGCCTCGGCGACCTCCGGCACGTACTCGACGTACGTTATCTCGTTGTCGCCGTTCACGACGAAAACAGCGCGCGAATGGATCCTGAGGGGCTCGATCATCACACCCCACGCTTCACCGAACGTTCCGCTCTTGTAATCGGAGACCGTGGTAACGTTCTCGACGCCGGCGGCGCCGCACCAGCGAGACTGCGCGAAAGGCAGGTCGCAACTCACGGTGTATATCGATACGTCGCCCAGACTCGTTGCCTCTTCGTTGAACTTGCGCACCTCGGCATCGCAGACCGGGGTGTCCAAAGAAGGGACGGCAAGGAACACACGCGTTCCTCCGCCGGTGGATGCGAGCGTCACATCACTCAAGTCGTTGGCCGCGACCGTGAAGTCGGGGGCGGCGTCTCCGACCGCAAGCTGCGGTCCGATGAGCGCCAGAGGCGAGCCTTTCAACGTTGTCGTCCGTTCCTCAGCCATGCTTTGTTTTCCTCGGGAGTCCAGTGATTGGGGATGCGCCACGAAGGAGCGAATCTCCCAAGCTATCAGCCCGCTCCCGGCCCCGTCAAATCGCTACGGCAACAGCCCAGCGGGCATGTTTCAGGAGAGCACCCTGCCTGTAGCAACGGAACGCCGGCAGGACGGGGATTTCAGAACCGCCCTGTCAGCCTGCATTTCTCATCACCCGAGGGCCGAAGCACGCGAAAAAAAGCCGTGGTTAGTGGTTAGTTTTTAGTGAAACCCTTGGCGGGGGCTTGGTCCGCTCCAGAAAGAAATGTCTGACGGCCGGTGAACCGTTAACCTGCATTTCTCACCACATGACGGGTGAAGTACGCCACACGACCGCCATGACTTCGCTTTTCCTTCGCAACGCTTGCTTGCCGTGCTCGACATACTGTCAAGTACGCCTGCGCGCGCCTTTTTCCTCCGCCCGGCTCGCGCCTCGTCCTGACGGCCCTCCCACGCACTTTGCCTCGCCACATGACGAGAAAAGCAGGTTAGACTGAGGGCCGCATGCCCGCCCGGTCCGAGATCGTCGTGTCACGTTCGGAAAGCGCGGCGCCGAAGGGCATGCTGGCACACCTCGATCAACTCACTCACGGACCGAACCTGCGCGGCGGCCTCGAACTCCTTCACCGCGAGCGTAAATGGATCAACGAACAACATCTGAGAATTTGCCGCGTGCCGGCTCCGACGTTCCGCGAGCAGCTTCGGGCCGAATTCCTGTGCGCGCTCTTTCGCGAACTGGGTCATCGGGCCACGATCGACGATGCCGGCAACGTGGTCCTGCCGATCAAGTTCGATGAGGAGCTGCCCTTTGTCGCGGTCAGCGCGCACATGGATACCGTACTGGCGCCCCAGGCCGAGGAGGAAATCTCGGTTCGGCCCGACGGGACATTCGAAGGACCGGGCGTTACGGACAACGGTCCGGGACTAGCCGCGGTGGTCGCCCTGGCTCGCGTTTTCACGAACGGCGCGCCCGTCCATAAACCCCGTTGCAACGTCCTGCTGATGGCGAATGTTGCCGAAGAAGGCGAAGGCAACCTGCAGGGCATGAAGTACTTCTGCAGCCATTCACGGTACGCTTCATCGGTCCACGCGTATCTCGTTCTGGACGGGGCCTCCACAGGACATATCACGACGGAAGCCCTGGGAAGCCGCCGCTTCGAGATTGTGATCGAAGGCGCCGGCGGCCATAGCTGGAATGACTACGGCCGGGCCAATCCGGTTCACGCCTTGGGGCGGACCATTTCTTTCCTCGCTGAACTGCCCCTGCCGGCAACTCCGCGAACCACACTGAACGTAGGTGTGATCGAGGGCGGCTCGGGAGTGAACTCCATCGCTCCTATCGCCTGCGCCAAGGTGGACATCCGATCACGCGACAACGAGGCGATGAACGCCGTAGTCAGGTCAATGGAAGATGGCGTCCGCTTTGGCGTAGAAGCAGAAAACCGGGCATCGAGGGAACGTCTGGACGGCTACAAGATCCGCGAGATCGGCCATCGGCCGGCAGCACTGTTCCAAGCCGATAATCCGGTACTGGCATGCGTTCGCGGCGTCGACGCTTATTTGGGAATCAACTCTCGCCTCGATTGCGCTTCCACCGATGCCAATATACCCTTGGCGCTGGGGCGGCCGGCGGTCGCCCTGGGCGCCGGCGGCCGCGGTGGAGGCGCGCACTCTCCCGGTGAATGGTATCACCCCGAGGGCCGTGAATTGGGCCTGCAGCGCATCCTGCTGTCGCTGGCGCTGCTGCTGGAAGATTCGTCCCGGACCGGCTGATGCTACCACTGTCGCCGGTACCGCGATCGGCGTCACCGAAATTGCTGGAGACTTTGCGCTCCGGATCGGACCCGGTGCGGCAGCTATAATCTTTGATGGGAACACGCAACCGGGTGAACAAGGGATGCGCCCTAGCCTGCATTTTTCACCTTCTGACGGCCGAAGCACGCGATACGACCGCCATGACTTCGTTGCGCTTGCTTGCCGTGCTCGATGTACTTTCAAGTACACCTGCGCGCGCCAAGCGGCTCGCGCCTCGTCCTGGCGGCCCTCTCGCGCACTTCACCTCGCCAAGTGATGAGAAATGCAGGCTAGCGGATCGTCCTGTTCATCGATGAGGTAAGAAGATGGACCGCACTGCGAAATCGGGATTCGGGAGCCAACTGGCGCAGCGCAAGCTCCTGTCGCTGACGTTGTTGCTTTTTACTCTGGCGATTGGCATTGTAATCGGCACGTTGGTATCGCGAGACGTGAGCGCGGCTCGCGAAGGGGCACCGGCTCCAGACGCCAAACCGCTTGTCATCCCGGCCGCCGAGCCGCTGGAGAACGAGTTCACACGCATCGCGCGGCAAGCCCGTGCGGTGGTGGTCCATATCCGTGTCGAGATACTATCCAAGGAATCGCAGTCGAGTTCACCTGACCCACGAAATCCTTTCAGTGAGGAGTTCCGGCGCTTCTTCGGCTTTCCTGGTCCGTTCGGAAACGAAGGCTTTCCGCGGCGACAACGCCCGGGAGAAGGATCGGGCGTCATTGTCGATGAAAACGGCTATATCATCACGAACCATCACGTCATCCAGAATGCGGACCGCATTCGAGTCCGGATTTTCAATAACGGAGCCGACCAAGAACTGCATGATGCGAAACTGATCGGATCCGATCGCGAAACCGACCTTGCGGTCATCAAGATCGACGTAGACAAGCCACTGTCCGCCATCCCGATCGGGAATTCCGACGCGGTGCAGGTCGGGGATTGGGCAATCGCCGTCGGTTCGCCCTTCGGCTATGAGGAAACAGTGACGGTAGGGATCATCAGCGCCAAGGCGCGCGAGGTCGACTCGTCCCAGCAGGGCCAGTTCAAACGCTTTCTACAGACCGACGCGGCCATCAATCCGGGCAACAGCGGCGGGCCGTTGCTGAACATCCGCGGCGAGTTGATCGGCGTGAACACGGCGATCGTTTCTCGCAGCGGAGGCTCGGAAGGCCTCGGGTTCGCGATGCCTTCGAAAGTCGTAGTGAATGTCTACAACCAGATCATCAGTCACGGCAAGATGCGAAGAGGCTCGATCGGCATCACCTTCAGCAGAGAGCAGCCGCCGGCGCTGCTGCGCTCGTTCGGCGCCGATGACGGCGGTGTTCTCGTGACTCAGGTGAGAGAAGACGGACCGGCCGAGAAAGCGGGCCTCAAGGTTGAAGACGTGATCGTCGAGATTGCCGGCAAGCCCATCAAGAACGGCGATGAGCTCATCAGCGTGGTCGCCGCGCAAGAGGTCGGTTCGACAACGCCGATTGTCGTGATTCGAGACGGGAAGAGAAACACATTCGACGTCGAGATTGCCGACCGCTCAGTGCTCTTCGCCAAAGAACTCGGCTACGACATCAACGAGCAGAAAGAGAGCGCCGAAGAGACGGAAGTCATGTTCGGTATCGAGGTGACTTCACTGACTCGCTCGCAGCGCGAAGAGCTTGCGTTCGAGGAGTCCGACGGAGTTCTCGTCACATCCGTGGTCCCGGCATCGTTCGCCGATGATATCGGAGTTCAGCCCAACGACATCATCGTGATGATCAACCGCAAGCCGGTTGCCTCGATTGATGATGTCCGAGGCATCCAGGCTGACCTCAAGCCCGGTGATGACGTTGTCGTCAAGGTGATGCGGCGTATTCCGAGCCGCAACCCAGACCAGCAATTCGCATGGACGGCGCTCTACCTGGCCGGCGGCCTGCCTCAGGACAAGGGGCGCTTCTGACCTGAAACATCCTCCTGACCAAACGGCGTTGACACGGGTTCGGATGTTTCCCGCTTGTATGATCCGCACGCGGGCGGAGGAAAAACCAGCCTGGATTTCTCACCACCCGACGGCCGAAGCACGCGATAAAAGGCCGTGATCCGTGAAAACCTTGAAGGCCGAGTTGCTGGCGCCCAGCGGCCTGCGCCTCGTCCTGGCGGCCCTCTCACACACTTCGTCTCGCCACGTGGTGAGAAATGCAGGTCAGGTCTTTTCGGCCGCGCCTGGGTTGCGCTTCCGCAGCGCCTTGAGCGACAGGCGGGCCACCGCGGATGCCAGCAGCAATCCGTAGACCGGCAGGTATTCCAGTAGCCGGAACTCATCGGAGTATTCCCATATGCCCGCTGCCTCGTAGCCGATCAGGACGTGATAAGCGAGACTGACCAGGGCCGTCCAAAGCAGCAACGCGGCGTTGGGGCTCACGGCCAGAAACGGAAGGAACCAACTCAAGTACCAAGGGAAGCAATTGGCCGAGAAGAACAGCAGCACGACGACGGCCCACTTGACAGACTCGATCAGCGGCCTCTGCAAGAGCCAGAGCAACGCCAAGGCGGCTGCCAGGTAGAGCGTGACGCTGCCGGCTTCGAGACCGACATTCCCGCCGGCGCGCTGGCTGATGATTCCG
Source organism: Bryobacterales bacterium (assembly GCA_026713545.1). Lineage (GTDB taxonomy): Bacteria > Acidobacteriota > Terriglobia > Bryobacterales > UBA6623 > JAPPLB01. The sequence goes on along the minus strand of JAPOOG010000052.1, from coordinate 62,029 downwards.
TACAGGCTGTCATTGTTTCGCCAGCCCCCCAGAAACCCCTCGATCAACTCCGGCACATTCTGCAAACCGTCCCGGTACGGGGCCAGGACCAGCGCGATCAGAGGCAACGATGCGAGCGCCTGTTTCCAGCGGAGAATCCAGCGCCCGTCCTCGCGACGCAGCAGGAAGAACGGGAAAAGAATGACCGGCCAGAACTTGCTCAGCGCCGCCATCGCGAGCGAGACGAACGCCCACTTCCAGCGGTCCGCGAGCGCCGAGGCGACAGCCGCCACAACGAACGCCAACGCCAGCGTGTCGTTATGCCCCTGAGCCCAAAACTCGACAACGACCAGAGGAGACCACAGATAGACCAGCAGCCACGTACACGGTTTGCCGGCCGCGGCCAACAGCCGCATGACGGCCAGCGCGACCACCAGTTCCAGCACGGCGAAAGGAATCTTGAACCACCAGACCTGACGCAAGGCGTCCGGCTGAACCGCTGCCACGGCGCGGTACCAAACAGCGAAAACCCACTCCGTGACAGGCCCGTAGACAGAAGGCAGGTCCTTGCGGTTTACCTGACGCCAAGTCGCATCCCTCAGCTCCGCCAAGCGCGGGTCGCCGGGAGCCGCCGAGTAGGGATTCGCGCCGGCCGCCTGGACCTTGCCGTGCCAGCGATAGCGGTTCAGATCTTCGGACAGCTCGGGCGAAAGCGGAAGAACCGTGAAGCGGAACACCAACCCGCAGATCCAGATGAACGCGATCAGGCGTGGGCCGGATTGCTTTGCGTCCAAGCGCGTGATGACGAAGCAGCCGATCAGATAGAATATGGAAGTTCCCAGATAGAGTCCGGTGAACTCCACCACCAGCTGTTCGAAATTCCCCAACACAGCCAGAGCGATGAACCCGGCTTCCATCGCGCAGGCTGACGCGAAGAGCATGAGATAGCGTCCGCGCTTCATTGGCCGCAACACACTGAAACGCCGGTGAGGGAAAATGTTTCCAAAAGCCCCTCCCCCTGCTCTCTGGGATAACGCCTCTCTTTGGAACGAGGCGGTCGGATGGTTCGAGCAGATCTCGCGAGGCGCTACCCAGAGTAGCTCACTCGACTGGGGCCTGGCCGCCCTGTATCTGGTGGTGATGCTCGTGCTCAGCGCGTACGGGTTGCATCGCTATCAGTTGGTCTATCTCTACTACCGGCATCGCGACCGGGCGACGGGAGAACCGGCCGTGCACTTCACCGAACTTCCGGTCGTGACGGTGCAACTCCCTCTCTACAACGAACAGTTCGTTGTGGAGGAATTGTTGGACTCCGCGTGCCGTTTGGACTACCCGAGGGATCGGCTTCAGATTCAGGTTCTCGACGACTCGACCGACGAAACCCGCCGAGTGGCCCGCGCCACGGTCGAGCATTGGGCGGCTCAGGGATCTCCTGTGGAATATCGTCACCGGAGTCATCGCCATGGTTTCAAAGCCGGCGCCCTCCAAGCCGGGCTTGACACGGCGCGCGGTGAGTTGATCGCGGTTTTTGACGCAGACTTCCGGCCTTTGCCCGACTTCCTGCATCGGACGGTCCACCATTTCACCGATGCGACTGTCGGCGCCGTCCAAGCGCGCTGGACCTTCCGCAACCGGAATCATTCCGTCCTAACGAGTGTTCAGGCGATGCTGCTCGACGGACACTTCGTCTTCGAGCACGGTGCGCGGGCCCGGTCCGGACGTTTCTTCAACTTCAACGGGACCGCCGGCGTTTTACGGCGCGCCATGATTGAAGAAGCCGGTGGATGGCAGCACGACACTCTGACGGAAGATACCGATCTCAGTTACCGCGCTCAAATGACGGGTTGGAAGTACGTTTACCTTCCCGATGTCGAGGCGCCCTCGGAGTTGCCTACGGACCTCACGGCGTTTCAAGTCCAACAGGCGCGCTGGGCGAAGGGTCTGATTCAGACCGGCCGAAAGATCCTTCCGGCGATGTTCGCTTCTCATCTACCGGCGAAAGTAAAGCTGGAGGCATTCTTTCATCTGACCTCGAACGTCTCATACCCCTTGGTCGTATTGCTGTCAATTTTATGGCTGCCCTCAGCGATCGTCCGCTTTCACCAGGGCCACTTTGGGTTTCTGTTGCTCGATATCCTGCTGTTCTTCGGCACGTTCAGTTCGCTTTCGACGTTCTACCTGCTTGCTCAGAAAGAGTTGTTTCCGTCCAGGTGGTGGTGGAAACTCTTGCTGATTCCGGCGTTGGCAGCCACGGGAATCGGACTGACCATCACCAACACCAGGGCTGTGCTGGAGGGGATGCTCGGCATGAAGTCTCCGTTTCAACGAACCGCCAAGTACACCACCCATCGCGAGCAGGCACGCCTGGCGCGGTTGCGTTACCGGCGATCAAGCGGCTGGCTGCCCGTTGCGAACTTCGTTGCCGGCACGTACTACGCTTGCTGCATGGCGTACCTGGCGGACATCGGCCACTGGACTACGCTTCCCTTCGCCGCGCTCTTCGTGACGGGGTTCTATTTCACCGCGGGGCTCTTGAGCTTCCAAGCCTGCAAGTTCCGCTGGGAAACCGGGCGCGCCTTGGCCATCAAGATGGAAGAGGGGCCCGGCTGCTGAATGCGGCCGGTTTCGCCAACCGTGATAATGTTGAGGCAGTCGCAGCCGGCATGCCTTTTTACAAGCTTTTTTATCTCCGCGACTCCCAGATTCAAAAGTTCAGAGAGTCGCCTCCGAAGCCCAGGCCATACCGCCTCCGGATTCGCGATTACAACGAAGCGGGTGAAATCGAAGCGCCGACTCCGTACGCGGTTTGGAAGCGGCTGCGCGATGAACCCGAGGCGAGGCACGGAAGACGCGAGTTCGGCGTTGGCGACGTGCTAGCCTGCGTTTCTCACCACCCGACGGCCGAAGCATGCGATACGACCGTCATGACTTCATTGCGCTTGCTCGCCGTGCTCGACGTACCGTCAAGTACGCCTGCGCGCGCCAAGCGGCGCGCGCCTCGTCCTGACGGCCCTCTCACGCACTTCACCTCGCCACGTGGCGAGACATGCAGGCCAGAGACGGAGCCATCAAGCTTGATCATTCTCAATCACTGGGGATTCGACGAAGCGGAGTGGCAGACTCCAGAGACGGCGGCGGACAGCAGCGAGACCGAAGCCGAGCAGGCCGCGCCGACGGTCGCGGCGGAAACGCCGTAGCTTGTATCCGCCTCCCTCTCGACCGCAGCGTTCCCCCTCAGCCGGGCGGTATCATACAGACAGTCGAACCGGCTGGCCGTCTCGCCTTGGCATGATCGTTCGAACGCAAACCGCTCAATTCGAGGAACTCCCGCTCGACTGCGGCGAGACCCTGCGCGCAGTGGAAGTCGCCTACGAAACGTATGGCGCGCTCGACGCGGACAAGTCCAACGCTGTCGTCGTTCTGCATGCTTTCTCGGGAGACGCGCATGCCGCGGGCATAAGCGAAGAGGACGGGAAACCGGGGTGGTGGGACAACATGATCGGCCCCGGCAAGGCCTTCGATACGAACAGGTACTTCGTGATTTGCAGCAACTGCCTGGGCGGCTGCCGCGGCACAACCGGTCCCTCGTCCATTCGTCCCGACACCGGACGCCCCTATGGGTCTTCTTTTCCCTACGTGACGACCGCCGACATGGTGCGGCTTCAAAAGCAACTTACGGATTCCTTCGGCATCGAGCGGTTGTTGTCGGTGGCCGGCGGCTCGATGGGAGCGATGCAGGCCCTGCAATGGGTCGTCGACTATCCCGAGGCCGTGGCTTCGGCGATTCCGATCGCAGGCACGCATCGGCATTCCGCGCAACAGATCGCTTTCAACGAAGTGGGGCGGCAGGCCATCATGGCCGACCCGGATTGGGAGAACGGCGACTACTACGAAGGAGCCGGTCCCGCGCGGGGACTGGCCGTGGCTCGGATGGTCGGACACATCACCTACATGAGCGACGACTCGATGCGAGAAAAGTTCGGCCGCCGTCGCCGCGATCCTGAACCGGATTCGAGCGGCGCGTTTGAAGTCGAGAGCTACCTGCGATACCGTGGCGGGCAATTCGTCAGCCGCTTCGACGCGAATTCCTATCTGGTGATCACGCGCGCGATGGATTCGTTCGATGCCGTGCAGGGGTTTTCGTCGATCGGCGAGGCGATCGGCCGCACCGACGCGCGTTTTCTGGTGTTGAGTTTTACTTCGGACTGGCTTTATCCGAGCTACCAATCGCAGGAAACGGTCCGCGCGCTACGCAGCCGCAATCTTGACGTCGCTTATGTCGAGATTCCCTCGAACTACGGGCACGACGCCTTTCTGATCGAAGTCGGGGAACAGACGGAGTTGATCAAAAGCTTCCTGGAAAACACCTATAAACGCCTGCCGCTTCCCGCTTCGCAAATGGGCGCTTAGCCTGCACATCACACCACTTGACGGCCGAAGAACGCGATAAAAGGCCGTGATTCGTGTCTCGTGTCTCGTGTTTCGTGAAAACCATTGGTGGGGTTTGGTTCGCTCCAAGAAGTAATCTCTGACGGCCAGTGAACCATAAAGGCCGTGATTCGTGAAAACCTTAAAGGCCGAGTTGCTGGCACCCAGCGGCTCACGCCTCGACTTGGCGGCCCTCTCACGCACTTCACCTCGCCACGTTGTGAGACATGCAGGTCAGCAACCGCCGAGGCGTTCGGGCTGAGCCGCCTTCTCGTAGATCCGGTTGGCTCGGGCCGGCAGCGCCGGCTGATTCGGCGAAATCGACGATCACTATAATGGTCAGAAATGGCCACCGCCGAAGCCATGCTCAGCTCCATCGTTCCGCAAGTTCTCGGCCGCGAGGACTACGCCATCATCGGCGAGATGGTCGAGGAGGGCGCCAGCGTGCTCGATCTCGGTTGCGGCGAGGGTGAACTCCTCGGCTGGCTGGAAGAACAGCGGGGCGTCAAGGCGCGCGGTGTCGAGATTGCGCCCGAGAAAGTCCGCAAATGCGTCGCGCGCGGCTTGTCCGTTTACCAGGGAGACATCGACAAGGGCCTCGCCGACTATCCCCCGCTGTGTTTCGACTACATCATTCTCAGCCAGACCCTACAGGAGACCCGCCGTCCTCTTAACGTTCTGCGAGAAATGATTCGAGTGGGACGACGTGCGATCGTGGCGTTTCCGAACTTCGGCCACTGGTCGGTGCGCGCCTCGTTGCTGCGCAACGGCAAGGCCCCCAAGACCGACCACCTTCCCTACGAGTGGCATGATACCCCGAACATCCATTTCCTGACGGTGCTCGATTTCGAAGAGACGGCGCGGCAAGAGCAATTGACGATTGAGCGTTCGTACTTTCTGCGACGAGGCAAACGCATCCGCTGGTGGCCGTCACTGCGCGCCGACATCGCGGTCTACCAACTGAAGGGGTAACAGCCCGCGGCGTAGCAGTGGAGTCCCGAAATCCGCTGCCCGGCTTTGACAGGGGCCGCGCCACGTAGGATAGTAGTGGCGGGTCGTTGCATGTCATTGCGGCGTCCCATAGTCGCTTGCAGCGAGGAATCCGCATGATTCCCACCAGGGTTGCCCTACCGTCAACTGTATTGACAGCCGGCTTGATGTTTACGGTCTTCAGCGCCGGCGCTCCGCGTACGGAAGACCCGTTTACAGAGCGGCAGCGCTCCTACTGGGCTTTCCAGAGGGTTCAGCGCCCCGCGGTCCCCGAAGCAAGGCGTCAGGACCGGCTGCGAAATCCAATTGACGCCTTCATTGTCCACAAGTTGGAAGAGAAACAGATCGAGCCGGGCGATCCAGCCGACAAGGCTGCATTGCTGCGGCGGGCGTACTTCGATTTGACCGGGCTGCCCCCGACGCCGCAGAACGTGGCCGCCTTCCTGCGAGACGACGACCCGGACGCCTTCGCGGGAGTCGTTGACCGTCTGCTGGCTTCGCCGCAGTACGGCGAGCGCTGGGGACGTCATTGGCTCGACCTGGCCCGATATGCGGAAAGCGAGGGCTTCAAAGCAGACGAAACGCGCCCCAATGCCTGGCGTTATCGCGACTACGTCATCCAGGCCTTCAACCAGGACAAACCGTACGACCTCTTCATCAAGGAGCAGATCGCCGGCGACGAGCTGTGGCCCGAAAATTTCGACACTCTCGTAGCCACCGCCTTCAACCGCAACTTTCCCGACGAAACGAACGCCGCCAATCTCCGCCAGCGCCGCCAGGAGATCCTGCATGACATGACCGATACCGTCGGCGCCACCTTCCTGGGGCTTACTTACGGCTGCGCCAAGTGCCACGACCACAAGTTCGACCCGATCTCGCAGAAGGACTACTATCGTCTGCAAGCCTTTTTCGCCAACACCGCCGAGGACGACGACATCATCCTTCTGGGGGCCGAGGACCGACGGGAATACGAAGCCGGATTGGCCGAATGGGAAGAGGCGACGAAAGACATTCGCGCCCGCATCGAAGAACTCTTTCAGCCCGCCAAGAAAAAAGCCTGGGAGCATCAGGTCGCCCGACGCGCTCCGGAAACCCGCGTCATGCTGCGCGGACCGCTTGCAGTTCAGACTCCCTACGATCGACAGATCTATCGCAAGCATCTGTGGGAGATGCGTTTCCTCAACACCGAAGCACGCCTTGCCAAGGGACTCGAGGATGAACAGAAGGAAGAGTACGAACGGCTACGGGCCCAGTTGGACACGTTCGACCATCTGCACCCAAGCGAACCCCCAAAGGCAACCGGCGTAAGAGATATCGGTCGTCAAGCCCCGCCGACGCATATTCTCGGTGTCGGCTCTCACGAAGCGCCGGGTGAAGCGGTGCGGCCGGGCTTTCTCTCGATTCTTGATCCCGAGCCGGCCGAGATTCCCCATCTACCGCATGTCGACTCGTCCGGCCGCCGCACGGCACTGGCCCAGTGGCTAGCGAATCCAGAAAACCCGCTGACGCCTCGCGTGATGGTCAACCGAATCTGGCACTATCACTTCGGACGCGGCATCGTGGCGACCCCCAGCGACTTCGGCCTGATGGGTGAGCCACCGACGCATCCCGAGCTGCTTGACTGGCTGACCGACGAATTCATCAAGAGCGGCTGGAGCGTCAAGCACATGCACCAGCTGATCATGAACTCGGCAACATACCAGCAGAGCTCGGCATATCGTGACGACGCACACCGGGCCGATCCGCTCAACCGGCTCTTCTGGCGTTTCACGCCGCAGCGGCTGGAGGGCGAGGTCATTCGGGACGCTGCGCTCGCCGTGTCCGGCATGCTGCATCGGAAAATGGGCGGGCCGAGCGTGTTTCCGCCGCTCCCTGCGGGGGCGCCCACGCCGCGCGGTGGTTGGGACACGCCCGACGACCCCAATGACGCGCAGAGGCGCAGCGTCTACGTTTTCGTCCGGCGCAATGCACGGTATCCAATGCTGCTGGCGTTCGACATGCCGGACACGCACGAAAGCTGCGCCCGGCGCACCGTAACAACAACTGCCCCGCAAGCCCTGCTGATGCTCAACAACCATCAGTTCCTTGGCTGGGCCCGCGGTTTCGCCGGCCGGGTTCTCGAGACGAACGGAACCGACTGGGGCGGAGGCATCTCCGACGCCTATACACTGGCTTTCTCGCGCGAGCCGGATGGCTGGGAAAAGGACAAGGCTCTGACATTTCTCGACGAGCAAGAGCGCCTGATCGCGGAGCGGCAGGAGAACAGCGGCGCGCTGGCCTTGCCGGCGTTCATTCCCGAAGGCGTGAGCGAGCCGCGCGCCGCGGCGGTCGTCGATTTTTGCCACACTCTGTTGAACTCGAACGAGTTCGTGTTCCGCTACTGATCCCCCCGAGCGATGACGCCACGGATGTCCGGACAACGACCCTGCCGACGCCCGATCGAGTCGCGCCGGCGGTTTCTCACGCGGGCAGGCAGCGGACTCGGCGCGCTGGCGCTCAGCCATCTGATCGAGGGCAGCGGCGTGTTGCCCAGGGCGTCCGCCGCCAACGCCTTGGCCGACAAGCCGCCGCATCACGCGCCGCGGGCCAAGTCGGTCATCTGGCTGTTCATGGAGGGCGGCCCCAGCCACATCGATCTGTTCGACTACAAGCCGGCGCTCGACAAGCTGGCCGGACAGCCAATGCCCGCGTCGTTCGGACGACCCGTGACGGCGATGGGGACATCGGACAACACCATCCTGCCCACGAAACGTGTCTGGAAGCGGCACGGCGAGAGCGGACTGTGGATATCCGACTGGTATCCGCATATCGCCGAACACGCCGATGACCTTGCCGTGGTCCGCTCATGTTGGGCCGACGGCTTGAATCACGTCGGGTCGGTCTCGCAAATGAATACGGGCTCGATCCTCGCCGGCCGGCCGTCGCTCGGCTCCTGGGTCACCTACGGTCTCGGGACTGCGAACGAGGACCTGCCGTCCTTCGTCATTCTCACGGACAACAAGGGAGTGGTCGGTGGAGCCAAGACATGGAGCTCGGGCTTCCTGCCCGCCGTGTACCAGGGGACGCCCTTCCAGCAGGAAGGCCCGCCGATTCTCGACCTGGCGCGGCCGGAGACGATAGGCGACCGGCAGCAGCGCCGCAAGCTCGATCTGCTGCGGGACCTGAACCGGCATCATGCCAGCACGCGCCCCGAGGACACCGATCTCGAGGCACGCATCGAGTCGTTCGAGCTGGCTTACCGGATGCAGTCGTCGGCGCCCGAGGCAGTGGATGTCGAGAGCGAATCGGAGGCGACCAAGAGGCTCTACGGCATGGACGAGGAGGAGACGGCCCGGTTCGGTTCGAACTGCCTGCTGGCGAGGCGGCTCGTCGAACGCGGCGTACGATTCGTCGAGTGCTATTGCGGCAGCGGCAGCGGTTGGGATGCCCATGCCGACATCGAAGGCAACCATGAGAAGTGGTGCAAGGTCTCCGACAAGCCGATCGCCGGCCTTCTCACGGACCTCAAATCGCGCGGTCTGCTGGACGAGACCCTCGTGGTGTGGGGAGGTGAATTCGGCCGGACGCCGTTCAACGAGAAAGGCATCGGACGCGACCACAACCCGTGGGGTTTCACGATCTGGATGGCCGGCGGCGGCGTCAAGCCGGGACAGGCCATCGGCACGACCGACGAGATCGGATTGCGCGCCGTCGACAAGCCCTACCACGTCCACGACATCCATGCGACGATTCTGCATCAACTCGGACTGAATCACCTCGATCTCACCTACCTGCACAACGCCCGCGCCGAGCGGCCGACCGTCAACGGCGGGAAGCTGATCGAAGAAGCGGTGAGCTAACCTGCCTTTCTCACCACCCGAAGGCCGAAGCACGCGATAGAAAGGCCGTGATTCGTGTTTCGTGTTTCGTGAAAACCATGGGCGGGAGACTGATTCGCTCCAGAAGAAATATCTGACGGCCGGCGAACCGTAAAGGCCGTGTTGCCGGCTCCCAGCGGCTCGCGCCTCGTCCTGACGGCCCTCTCACGCACTTCACCTCGCACTTGGTGAAAAAAGCAGTCCAAGTCGATCGAAAGCTGTGGCGCTTCACCGGCCTGCTCTTTGCACACCCGTAAACGTAAACAAGAAAGGGACTGGAGGCTGTCGGCAGGCCTGCGTACAACATTCCCTGTCCCACGACCGGGTTCAGGGCGCCCCGATTTCGTGTAACCGCTTATCTTTCGTTTACGTCCGTAGGAACATAGCCTGCATGTCTCACCACCCGACGGTCGAAGCACGCGATACGACCGCCATGACTTCGTTGCGCTTGCTTGCCGTGCTCGACTTACGGTCAAGTACGCCTGCGCGCGCCTTTTTCCTCCGCCCGGCTCGCGCCTCGTCCTGTCGGCCCTCTCACGAACTTCGCCTCGCCGCGTGGTGAGACATGCAGGCCAGGAGGCTTTCATGAAAAGGCCCATTGATGTGCGTTTGGCGGTTGTTGCGGTTCTGGCGGGTTTCCTGGGGAGCGTGCTGCCCGACATTGCGCTGCCTGAACATGCCCTTGCCCAATCGGAGCCGGCCCGCCAAGTCACGGCTCAAGAGTTCCGCGTCGTCGACTCCGAAGGCCGCGTGCTCGCCTTGATCGGCGGAGCATCCCTACGACTGGGGGAAGAAGACGCCAACCAGGTATTGCCTTTCAGCGAAGGCCGTATTCAGCTCTTCGATTCCGGCGGCCGAATCGTGTGGTCCGCACCCCAGCCGTTGGTCCATCCGGCGGCTAGCGGCGGTACCCAGAGCGGCTTGCGATCGACAGTCTCCATTCCCGAGTAGAATCCCGGTCCGGCCAGGACCTGCTCTTGCTTCCCCGCCGGTAGTCGGCTAGACTGACCGCGTTGTCGGGAGGCGCCCCTTGACGGTCTTTTCCAAAAGCAGGCTCGGGCTCGTGATGGTTCTGTGGTTGACCGGCACCGCGCCGGGCGAACTGGTCCGCGTCGAGGTGGAAGAACGCAGCGACGTTCTCGCCGGAAAGCCGTTCGGCTCCACCGGAGCCTACGAGCGAATCGTGGGCAAGGTTCATTTCGAAGTGGACCCGAAGCTGGAGGCCAATCGACGGATCTCGGATCTCGATTTCGCCCCCCGCAACGCGCGCGGGCGCGTCGATTTCTCCGCCGACCTTTACCTGCTCCTGCCGAAGGACCCCGCCAAGGGCAACGGGACGGTGTTCTACGAGGTCGTAAACCGCGGCCGAAAAGGTCTGCTGGGGCGGTTCAACGTTGGCACCACGGGCTCTTACGATCCGCGCACGGAGGCTCACTTCGGAGATGGGTACTTGCTCGAAGAGGGATACACCGTGGTGTGGATGGGCTGGCAATACGATGTGGCGCAAGAGCCGAACCTGATGAGGGTCCATGTGCCGGTGGCTCGGGATGGCGAGCGACCGATTACGGGGCTGGTGCGGTCCGATTACGTTCCCGACAAGAGCATCTACAGTTTCCACCTGGCGGATCGGCAGCACGCGCCGTATCCGGTGATCAATCCCGATGACCCGGAGGTGCAACTCACCGTTCGAGACCGGATCGACGCACCGCGGCGGAACATGCCCCGAGACCGATGGCTGTTCGCACGCGAGAAAGACGGCAAGCCGGTCCCGAACCGCACGCACGTTTTCGTCAAGGCGGGTCTGGAGCCGGGCAAGATCTACGAGATCGTCTACACGTCGCAGGACCCGGCGCTGGTGGGACTGGGGCTGGCGGCGACAAGGGATCTGATCGCCTTCCTCAAGCACGGCTCGAACGGCGGCCGAGGAGAACCACTGGCCGAGTATCACCAGCACGTCAAGCAGACGCTGGCTCTGGGGTCGTCGCAGAGCGGGCGTTTCCTGAGGACGTTTCTCTATTTCGGGTTCAACGCGGACGAAAAGGGGCGGCAGGTTTTCGACGGCGTGTGGTCACACGTGGCCGGCGGGGGCCGCGGGAGCTTCAATCATCGGTTCGCGCAGCCGTCACGCGATGCGCGACCTCACTTCAACTTTCTCTACCCGACCGACATTTTCCCCTTTACGGACGAGAAACAGACCGACCCGGAGACCGGGCTGAGCGAGGGCATCCTGGATCGGGTGAAGAAGGCGGGCGTAGTCCCGAAGATTTATTACACGAACTCGTCGTACGAATACTATGGACGCTCGGCGTCTTTGATCCACACGGCGATTGACGGCCGGAAGGACTTCCCGCCGTCCGAGAAGACACGAATCTATCTCTTCGCGGGGGCTCAACATGGGCCGGGTCGATTTCCGCCGGGCGGTCAGGGCGTGCAGAACCTCAGCAACGCCAATGACTTCACGTGGGGCATGAGGGGGCTGCTGGCCGGCATGCAGAAGTGGCTCGCCGAGAACAAGGAGCCGCCGCCCTCGCAATATCCGAGCATCGCCAACGGGAGTCTGGCGCCGCTGAACAAGGTCGAGTTTCCGAAGATTCCCGGTGTGGCCATTCCTGAACGCATGCACCACGCTTACCGCGTCTTTTACGGCCCGGAGTTTCGCTCGAAGGGCATCGTGACCATCGAGCCGCCCGAAGTCGGCAGGGCATTCCCGATGCGGGTTCCGCAAGTGGATGGCGACGGAAACGAGACCTCGGGAATTCGGTTGCCGGTGATCCGTGCGCCTCTGGCGACGTACACGGGCTGGAACCTGCGTGATCCGAGCATCGGCGCTCCCAGGGAACTGTACAGCATGCGGGGGTCCTACATCCCGTTTGCCAGGACCAAGGCGGAGCGGGAGAAAACGGGAGACCCGCGGCTTTCCATGGAGGAGCGCTACGAAAGCCGGAAGGATTACGTGAGCCGGCTCGAAGAAGCCGCCCGGGAACTGGCGGCGGAAGGCTATGTACTGGAAAGGGACGTGCCGCTGATCGTCGAGCAAGCCGCCGCGCAGTGGGACCACTATATGGTTTCGGAAAAGAGTCACTAGGGCAATGAGGCCGCGTTTGCGGTTGCGGGACGACTCGCCACCCTTCCAAGCGGTCCGGGACGCATCATCGATGGCCATGCAGAGGTTCGCACCCGCCAGTGCAGCGTTGGCTACCGTCCTCCTCGCCATACCCTGGGCCCAGGCACAGGTTCCCTCCTACTCCGGTCCGGGCCTGCGACCGAATCCGCGAGTGGAACGCGCGTTCCGCGAAGTCACGGAACTCACGACCGGGCTGCGAGAAGACGATCACCCCTCGGTTGCTTCCAACGGCGACATCGCTTGGACGGCATGGGTCTCCTACTCTGAAACGGACCGCAACAGCCTCATTCTGGTCCGCTCTCTCAAGAGCGGTGAAACCGCCTGGTCCGCAGCGGAAGCAGTCACGACAGAGGGCGGGGACTATTACAAACCCGCCATCGCCGTGGATGAGGAGTCGCGGGTCTGGGTCGTCTGGCCGGCACAAGCCGAGGGCAATTGGGATCTCCATGCGAGAGTCCGAGAGCCGGACGGCGGGTGGTCGAGGACGAAGCGGCTCACGGATCATCCCGGCCCGGATCAGATTCCACGTCTCGCTGCCTCGAACGGGCGGGTCATGCTCGCTTGGCAGGGCATACGAAACGGGAGCCTGGATATCCTCTACCGACTGTTCGCGGACGGGAAGTGGGGCAAGGAAGGCGCCGTCACCTCGAATGCCGCGAACGATTGGGAACCCGTCGCCGCGGCCACGCCGGACGGCGCTTTTCACATTGCCTGGGACAGCTTCCGCGGCGATTACGACGTCTTGCTGCGGAGTTTCGTGAATGGCGAATGGGGCGAGGAAACGGCGGTAGCTTCGTCGCCGCGACTCGAGAACCGTCCGAGCCTCTGTGTCGACCAGCAAGACCGTCTTTGGGTTTCGTGGGAAACCGGCCCGGAAGCATGGGCGAGCGACTCCGCCACCAAGGGCTTGCGGGCCGAAGGGCGGAAGATCGGCATCGCCTGTCTTGCGAACGGCAAGCTGTACCGGCCGGCGGAAGCGATCCGGCAACTCGACGCCGTGGCCGGGTGGGAGACGATGGAGGCTCCCGAGATTGCCGTCGGACGAGACGGCCGCATGCGGCTTTTCTTCCGCCACCACGTCCGGCCGCCGTGGCTATCTATCGGCACGACGACCTGGGAGGGCAACCGCTGGTCGGCGGTCGAGACCGTGTTCAATACCGAAGGCCGCATCGATCAACGCCTGGCCGTCACCCAGCTCGGCGACAGCACGCTTCTCGTCTACCCCATGGGCTCGCTGCACAACCTGTTGTACGCGAAGCAGTTCAAGTCCGGTCCGGCGGTCAGCGGAGCCGATCGGACCCCTTCTCTCGAAGCGGCGGCCCCGCAAAGACCGAAGGGAGCGGCGCGGCGTGCGGCGCGGCACGCCTTCGGGGGCTTTCAACTTTATTGGGGTGATCTGCACCGCCACACCGACATTTCCCTGGGCGGCGGCCAGCAACAGTACCTGGACGGCTCACTCACCGACAACTACCGCTACGCCATCGACGCCGCCGATCTTGATTTTCTGGGAACGACGGAGAACACTCGCTATCTCACCCGGCCTTACAACGTTTGGCGCTCGCAGCAGGCGGCGGAGCTTTACACCCATGCCGGAGCTTTCGTGGGCATGCACACTTACGAACGAAGCCAGCATTCCCCATGGGGGCATCGCACGATTCTCAACCTCGCTCGCAACTACCTACCCGTGCCGGCGTCGTATACCCTCGGTGATGTCGGCGTCAGCCCTTGGGGACTGTGGGCCGCCCTACGTGGCAAGAGGGCCATCACCATCCCGCACCACATCGCGTTCATCGACAAGCAGGTCAGTTGGGATTACCACGATCCCGAGTTCGAACGCCTCGTGGAGATCTTTCAGGGCTTTCGCGGCAGCTACGAGTACGTCGATTCGCCGGATGGAGTTTCTCGGCCTGAATACCTCAAGTACTCCGAGCACCGCGGTTTCCGCCGCAAGCCCTACGAGCGGGACAGCAAGAGTTTTGTATGGGATGCCCTGGCCCGCAAACGCAAGCTCGGCTTCATCGCCAGTTCCGATCACCTGGCCACGCACAACGCCTTTGCGGGCGTCTATGCAAAGGGCTTCGACCGCGAGTCACTCTTCGACGCGCTCTACAACCGCCGCACCTATGCCGCCACGGACAAGATTCTCGTGGAGTTTTCGATGAACGGGAAGTATATGGGCGAGGAGGCGGTCATTCGCGGCAAGCCTGAATTCAAGGTAGTCGTTCAAGGAACTGTGCCTCTCAAGCAAATCGACATCATCAAAGAAGGCAAGTTCATCTTCACCACCAACCCCAACTCGTCGACAGCGGATTTCACGTTTCGCGACGAGGAGTTCGATGGCGAGGAGTGTTACTACTACCTCCGCGTCATCCAGATCAACAAGCACATGGCCTGGGCGAGCCCGATCTGGGTCCGAGGCGAGTAGTTGTGAATCAGCTTCCGGGCTGAATTTGCCGGGTGGTCTTCTTACGTGGTGGCTTTTGGCCCGGGCGCGCGTGTCCACAGCCGCGAATCGGCTCAGTTGTCCTTGTAATTTCGCCGCCTCGAGCCGGCTGTTGATCAGTCGCCGGCTACGGGTTGGTCGACCGGGACGGGTTCGGGAGTTGCTCCGGCGTAGCCGTTGGAGGCGCCGACCGCGGCTCCGTTGACGATCGGCAGCGGCGACGGTTCAACACTTTCCTCGACGCGGCTCGTACCATAGATGCTGAAGGGCTGCTTGTCATTGATCTTGCGCAACTCTTCGAGCGACTGCTTGCGGTGCTTGCTGATAAGACGTGGCCGCTTGACCGGAACTTCGTTCTCCGCGCTCCAATCGAGATAGAGGTGCTTGTTGAGCTTCTTGTCGGGGAGACCGGCGAAGCGCATGGCGGGCCACTTGAATTGCTCGCCGTGCACCCACTTGCCTCGGAAGTAGTAGAACGCGCGGGTGCCCCACTTGAAGTACTTCCGGGAGCGCTCCCGCATCTCTCCGAAGTCGCGGCTCTGCGTCCAGGCCGTCATCATGAACTCCCACTGCAACTGCGTGAGCTGCTTGGCCTTGAGACCTTTGCCATCGGCCATGCGGGTGTCTTCGAGCGGCGTGAAGATCGAAGGAACGTAGAGGATCTTGGCCTTCTTGAGGCGGTGCAGCAGGTCCAACGTCTGACGCAGGTCGTCCGGGGTCTCGTTGGGCAGGCCGACGATGAAGGTGCAGACCGGGAACCAGTTGTTCTCGTTGAGGATACGGATGCCCTCGACGACGATCTCCTGCCAATCGCGAATATCGAACGGCAACGACTTGCCCGACATGGTCAGGGCCGCGAGGCGCGGGGAGCCGGTCTCGATGCCGATGAGCGGCGCCAGAAACTTGCCGTCGGGATGCGTGGAATTGCGGTTCCGCAGGGCGCTCTTGTCGAGCAGAATCTTCGACATCTCCTTGATCAGATCCGGATTGACCACCGCCGGAGCGATCGTGGCGTGCGAAAGGGGCAGATACTCGACGCCGGGCTCGCGGGCGATCGAGTCGTAAAAGTTGATGACGGCGTCCGGATTCGGGATGTAGAACGGAGCGGCCGCGCCGTAGATGAAGATGTCTTCAGAGACGGGGAAGATAATCTTTCCGCCGTTGCGGGTGTTCGCCCGTACGGATTCGAGCGCCTGCTCGGGAGGCACCGAGATGCGCGTCTCGAGCGTCGGCGAGCAGAAAGCGCACTGCCGCCCGCAGCCGCGGTTCATCTCGACGATGCCGTAGGTCGAACGTTTCCTTGGGACCACCAGTTGCTCGACGGTGGGTTCGGGAGCATTGACAATCGGCGGGAGTTCCTCTCCGGCTTCGGCCTTCCGGAACAACTCAAGGGCTACGCCTTCACAGCGTCCGTTGATGATGCAATCGACGCCAAGCCGCTCCATCGAACCGGTTTTGGGAATCTGCCAAGCGCCCGCGCCGCCGACGATGACCTTCGGGCGATATTTTCGCAGCGCAGGATGCTTGTAGACGCGCTCGCTTTCAGCCGCGTTCACCGGCCGTGCGGAACTGCCGAAAATGTTGCTGTACACCCCGGTCGAAAAGGCCGTGCCGATGGGGTTGTGAGCGCCGACGCCGACGGCGACGGTCCTGGGACCGACGAAGTGGTCAAGGTCGTCGGGATGGCAGACGGCAACGTCGTCGGGGGAGTAATGCTGCAGGAGAATTTCTTCGATGACCCGGATTCCGTATGGCATCACGATCGCCGTGCCGTCCCGGTACTTGGGCTGCTCGAACTTGTTCTTGTACATGAACCGCGGAACGTAGCGAGCCGGAGCCGAGGCGTAGATCATCTGTTTCCAGGGGCTGAAAGCCTGTTCAGTGCTCTCGGTATCCGGCGCCGTCAAGACGAACTTCACTCCGCGAGAATCGTAAGCCATAGTCCTACTCCAACAGAAGTTCTTGATTGTACCTCAGTTTCGCTGATCGATCAGACCTTCCCGATCTGCTTCGCGGGACATCCAGCAACGATTATAGTCCTGGCGACGCTGCTCGCAACCATCGCTTTCCTGACACACGAAGCACACCGCGCGCCCGCGGGCGCAGAGGACGCGGCGGCTGTGCCGGCGACCGCCATTTCGGAATCCTGAAGGGCTTAGCCTGCATTTCTCACCACCCGACGTCCGAAGCACGCGATACGACCGCCATGACTTCGTTCCGCTTGCTCGGCGTGCTCGATGTACTGTTCAAGTACACCTGCGCGCGCCAAGCGGCTCGCGCCTCGTCCTGACGGCCCTCTCACCCACTTCGCCTCGCCACGTGGTGATACATGCAGGCTGGATGTCGGTCCCGGCCGGCTCATCAACGTTCCTTCGGCGTCCGGCCGCGTGTTACGGTGGTGAAGTTTTGGCTCTCGTTTCTCCATCTCGTGCTTTTCACCACCTGTTGCACAAAGCGGACTAGTTTTCTTGTCGCTGGCCAAGGTTGACATTCGAGTCAAGTTCTCGCGGCGATCAGATATCCTGCATGTTGGTCGGAGGCGGAGCCTCGCTAGGGTTCGTCCATGACAGCCGTCAGCGAAGAATACGGCATGCGCAATCGCGTCGGGCTCATCCTGGGCCTGGTTCTCTTTTTCGGGATCCTGCTGCTCCCCACACCGGACGGCCTCACACCCATGGGCAAGAAGATGGGCGCCGTGGCCGTCCTGATGGCGACCTGGTGGATTACCGAGGCGACGCACATCGCCGTCACCGCCCTTTTGCCGATCCCGTTGCTTCCGCTGCTGGGCATCATGCCGAGCAGCAAGGTGGCTCCGAACTACGCGAACCACATCATCTTCCTCTTCATCGGCGGCTTCATCCTCGCCCTGGCCATGGAGAAGTGGAATCTGCATCGCCGCATCGCGCTCGAAACCATCGCCAAGGTCGGCACGCGGCCGGCGCGGCTGATGCTCGGCTTCATGATCGCCACGGCTTTTCTTTCGATGTGGATCTCGAACACCGCCACGACGATGATGATGCTTCCAATCGCCATGGCCGTCGTCAATCAACTCGCTGAAATGGCGGAAGTCGAAGGCAAACGCGGCCCCGACACGCCCGCTCGCGTTCAGCGAACCTTCGGGGTCATGCTGCTGCTCGGCATCGCATATTCGGCGAGTGTCGGAGGGCTCGGAACCATCATCGGCTCGCCCACAACAGTCGCTTTCCTCGGTTTCGCCCAGACGCGCTTTCCTGACGAGCCACCGATCGGCTTCCTGGACTGGAGCCTCGTCTGCATTCCCCTGGTCGTTGTCTTCGTCCCGATCATGTGGGCCTACCTCTGTCGCTTTGGGGGCAACGTCCCGCTTAGCCGAATCCGCTTCATGGGCAGCCAGGACGTGATCCAAGGCGAACTGCGCAAGATGGGTCCGATGACCGGCCCCGAAAAGGTTGTCCTTGCCGCGTCGTCTCTGACCGCCTTCCTGTGGATTTTCCGCAGGCCGATCGAACTCGGCGGCTTCACGCTGCCCGGTTGGTCGATCATCTTTGAGGCACCCTCCGATATCCATGACGCAACGGTCGCCATGGTGATGGGCATCCTCCTCTGCCTGCTCCCGCTCAACCTTTCCGGAGGCATCGAGTGGAAAGGCCGCCGCGAGCACTTCGTCATGGATTGGCAAACGATTCAAAAGGGCATTCCGTGGAGCATCGTGCTGCTGCTTGGCGGGGGCTTTGCCCTTGCCGCCGGTATTCAGGAGTCGGAACTCGCCCACTGGATCGGCTCAAAAATGTCCATGCTGGAAGGCATGCCGATTTGGTTGCTGGTTCCTCTGATCTGCGTGATCGCCACGTCGCTGACAGAAACGACGTCGAACATCGCCACCGTCCTGATGATTTCGCCGATCATCGCCGAGACCGCATTGCAGATCGGGGTCCACCCCTACCTGTTGTTGATCCCGGCGTCCATCGTCTGCTCGTTTGCTTTCATGCTTCCCGTAGCCACCCCGCCCAACGCCATCGTGTTCGGCAGCGGCTGGCTCACGATTCCACAGATGTTCCGTGTGGGCATTGTCATGGACGTCATTGGCGTCATGCTGGCGCCGGCGCTGGTCTACCTGCTGGGCTCACTCGTATTCCCGTTCGGAACCTGACGAGATCTTCTGTTTTCCCGGCTCATGCCCGAGTCGGCGCCCCCGACATCCGGAAACATCCCGCGGTTTCGCCGTTCACGATGGTTTACTGGTTCCGGCTCTGTTCGTAACCCTGACCGTGATGTCGAGTATAATTCGGTCTGTTCCAGCGCCCCGCGAGGCTTCCCCGATCCACCACGCCGCGTTTCCCGCAGAGTAAAAGCAAGCCGACCATGCCGAACAACGAGCCAGGGCTCAAGCTGACCCCCATCCAATGGACCATCTGCGCGGTCGCCGCCCTCGGCTTCTGTTTCGACATCTACGAGCTCCTCATGCTGCCGCTGATCGTGAGGCCGGCCCTTCTCGAGCTCGCCGACGTCCGACCGGGCACTCCCGAGTTCAACCAGTGGGTCGGAATGCTCTTTTACATCCCCGCTGTCTGCGGCGGCATCTTCGGACTCCTCGGCGGCTATCTCACCGACCGGCTCGGACGCCGCCGCGTGCTCGTCTGGAGCATCCTGCTTTATGCCTTTTCGGCCTGTGCGGCCGGTTTCGTTACCTCGCCGGAATGGCTGCTGGTGTTCCGTTGCACGACCTTCATTGGCGTCTGCGTCGAATTTGTCGCCGCCGTGGCCTGGCTCGCCGAACTCTTCCCGGATCCGAAGCAGCGCGAGGGCGTTCTCGGATACACGCAGGCGTTCTCCTCGATCGGCGGACTGCTCGTGACCGGCGCTTACTACCTCGCCGTGACCTTCGGCGAATCGCTGCCCGAAATCCGCGGGGGTCATGAAGCCTGGCGCTACACGCTCATTTCCGGCGTGATTCCCGCACTGCCGCTCATCGTTATCCGGCCATTCCTGCCCGAGTCCCCTACCTGGGCAGCCAAAAAAGCCGCCGGCACCCTCAAACGCCCCAGCTTCGGCGAACTCTTCCAGCCCGCCTATCGCAAGACGACGCTCATCACCGCGTTCATGTTCGCTTGCAGCTACGGGGCCGCATTCGGCGCCATCCAGCACGTGCCGCGCATCGTCCCCGGCCTGTCCGAGGTCGTCGGCCTAGACGGGGACGCCCAACAGAAGATCGTCAGCGGCGTGCAGTTCTTTCAAGAAATCGGTGGTCTTCTCGGCCGCTTCCTGCTGGCCTTTCTGGCCATCCGGATCATCTCCCGCCGACTGCTCCTGCGCATCTTCCAGGTTCCCGGACTCATCATCCTGCCCTTTGTCTTCCTCTACGCTTCGCTCTATGACCTCGAACTATTGAAGTGGGGCATCCTCGTCGTGGGATTGCTGACCATTGCCCAGTTCAGCTTCTGGGGGAACTACTTGCCGCGCATGTACCCCACGCACCTGCGCGGCACCGGCGAGAGCTTTGCCGCAAACATCGGCGGCCGCATGCTCGGCACCTCCGCGGCGCTGCTGACGACGACGCTGGCCAACTACACGCCTGGGGCCACGGCCCCCACCAAGCTGGCGTACGCGGCGGCGATCGTGGGTATACTCACCTATGTCGCGGGCTTCGCGGCGAGCTTCTTCCTGCCGGAACCGAAGCAAGGAGAGTTGCCGGATTAGCCTGCCATTCGCACCACGTGGCGAGTCGAAGTGCGTGAGAAAGGCAGTTCAGGCCGTCATCGACTCGCCGGCAGCCGTCCCGTTCACGGACGTTTCCGACTTCACTCCCTTTACCGAGTCCTTGTACAGGTACTTGATGCTGTCTTTGTAGATGACCAAGTTTGCGCCGTTCTTCCGATTCAGTTTCAGACACGCCTTGTCGTACCACTCGATCACGCCGCGGAACACTTCACCGTCGGTCAAAACCACGACCATCGGCGTCTGGTTCTGCATCTGCTTGACGTAATAGAAGTTCTCCGCGTTGGTCTGACCCGGAGGCGTGCCGCGTCGTTCTCTCTGGTGCGGTCCATTCGGGCCGCCGCCGCGCCGTTTTTGGTTGGTGAACTGATCCCGCAGGTTACTCAGAGAAGGACGAATCAGTTTGCGATTGTTCGAGTCGTCGATGTCTTTCATCGAAACCCCTTTCCGCACATCGCGGAAGGTCTGGCGTCGGGCCGGTAGAACAGCAGCTCTCCGGAGGGAACTGAGCCTCGGCTCCATCCTGCAAGTTCTTGCTTCGACCTACGAAGAACCCAAGCCCGTTCAGAAATCTCAAAAAGGGGGCCGCACCAGTCGCCATAGGGATAACACAATCTCTCTCAACCCTGCAAGCAACTCGCACCTTCCATTCCCCAAGACGATGCGTCGTACGTCGTTACAACGATCTATGCCTTGCTCTCCGTACCTGTGATCGCTTCGGCTCGCATGGCCCGCCGCAGGCCAACCGCAAGAGCTTCGAGCGCAATCTGTTTCTGGATATTCCGCCGCACCAGTGCATCGAGTTCGGCCAATCTCGCCACCGCCCCCTCGATCCACTCGAAGGAAGCTGTTTGAGCCAACCGCGCCAGCTCGCCGCGAATGTCTTCGTGGATCAGCAGCCTGCTCGATCCGTGGCGCAGATGAAGCAGGTCCTGAAGCAACCCGTACAGCGATTCCGTTAACAGGTCCAACCGCTCCTGGCGGCGCTTGGCGAGACGATCCGTTTGCGCCACCAAATCGCCGTAGGAGGCAGTAGCCAGCGCACTCCGAAGCAGCGCCAGCATAGCCTCCCGCCGCTCTCCGTACGCCTCGAGATCCAGCGCGAGCGCCAGGCCCGGACTGCCTTGAGACCAACCAATGAGTCGGGCACGGTCGGTCGTCCTGATGTCGGAGCGAGCATCCAGATAGCGCTCCATCTCCGCGACCGAAAGCGGAGCGAAATGGAAAGGAATGGACCGCGACCGAATCGTCGGCAACAGGTCGTAGGGGTTCTCCGCGGTGAGAATGAGCGTCAATGCTTCCGCTGGCTCCTCGAGCGTCTTGAGGAGGGAGTTCGCTGCTTCTGTGTTGGCGCGATCGGCGTGATCGATCAGAAACACCCGCCGACGCGCCCCCGACGGCCGGAATTGCGCCGCAGTACGCAAGAACCGTGCTTGCTCGATCGTGATCAGGCGCAACGGCCCGTCCGGCGGAAACACCAGGAAATCAGGATGTGTCGAGATCACGAGCGGGTTCTCGACGCGTTTCGCCGACGGTAGCTTCTCGCGCTCCGCGAACTGCAGCGCGAACTCCTCGCGCGACAAATCCGCCTGCAGAATCCGCAAGCAGTTCGAGCACCCTCCGCAGATGCCACCTGGCGTGCGGTCGCAGTTGATGGCGGCCGTCAGCAAGCGAGCCAGGGTGGCCTTGCCTACTCCCGACGGTCCGGTAAACAGCAGCGTCTGGGGCAGCCGCTGCTTCTCGACCATTCGCCGCAGCACGCCGACCGTGTCGGTGTTCCCGATGAAATCCGAGAAGTTCATCATCCGTCCGGCACCGCTGCGTGCTTCGAAAAAAAGAGAGCTATTTCAGCTTCGATTCTCGCAGCGACTTCATCAATCGATCCTCGGCCGTCGATCTTCTTGATCCGTTCGGGATCGGCAGCCAGCAGCGCGGCGTACCCCTTCGCGACCCGCTCGTGGAACTCTCGACTTTCCTGCTCCATGCGGCTCTCGTCGTCGCTCTGTTCGGCGTTGCGGTGCAAGGCTCGTCTCACACCGGTCTCGATGTCGATCTCCAGCAGGATCGTAAGATCTGGTTGCACTCCCTGGCACGCGACGCTTTCCACTTGGCGAACCGCCGGGACACCAAGTTCCCGGCCATAGCCCTGGTATGCCACGGTTGCGTCGGTGAAACGATCCGCAAGTACGACCCTGCCATCCCGCAATGCAGGTTGAATCACCTCTTCGACATTCTGCGCACGTGACGCGAAGTAAAGGAGCAATTCGGGGATTGGCCTCAGATCCGAACTCGCCGCGTCGAGCAGGAGCCGCCGGATCTCGCGCCCGACTCGCGTCCCACCGGGTTCCTGGGCCAAAGTGACCGCATATCCTCTGTCCGTGAGAAACGTCTCCAAGCGGTGGAGTTGCGTCGTCTTCCCACTGCCGTCAATCCCCTCGAGTGTGATGAACAGTCCCCGCTGCAAGCTGCGATTATAGCCCTCACTCACACGCTGCTTGGCGGCCTGCGGTCCTGCCCGGTCATTCAGGCCCCACCACCTAAAATGGTCACCATGATCGCCGACCGTCTTGCTCGGGTTCGAGAACGCATCGAGAAGGCAGCGCTTGCCGCAGGACGCGACCCCAATGCCATCACTCTCGTCGCCGTCTCCAAGGTCAAGTCTGCTGCCGATGTCCGTGAAGCTTACCAGGCCGGACAACGCCATTTCGGCGAGAACTACGTCCAGGAGTTCGATCGCAAGTCCGCGGATCTCGGCGATCTTTCCGGCGCCGTGTTTCACTTCATCGGCAAGCTCCAAAGCAACAAGACCAAACCGGCGGCGCGGCTCTTCCAGGTGATCCAAACCATCGACAGTCTCAAGCTCGCCCGCCGCCTTGACAATTGCGCCACACCCATTGATGTTTTTCTTGAAGTCAAGCTGTCGTCCGAAGAGACCAAGGGTGGGCTCGACGAAAACGACCTGTCTGCGGTCGTCGAATATTGCCGCGGACTGGCTTTCCTTCGCCTGCGAGGACTCATGGGCATGCCTCCCTGGTTCGAAGACCCCGAGAAAGTCCGCCCGTATTTCCGCCGGCTACGGACTCTGGCTGAGAAACACGAGCTCAGAGAAATCTCCATGGGCATGAGTCACGACCTGGAAGCGGCCATCCAGGAAGGCTCGACGCTCGTCCGCGTCGGCACCGCTATCTTCGGCGAGCGTAAAGTGAACAGATGAAAATCGCTCTCGTCTACCCGCTGCCGCCCAGGCCATGCGTCCAACAGGCTTCATTCGCCGCAAGCACGAAGTCATCGGACCAGCCCGCGCAGGCAATCCAACAACAACGTACCCAACCGACTCACGATCTCAGGTACGGTTATCGCGAGTCCTGGACTGCATTTTTCACTATGCGGCGAGGCGAAGTGCGTGAGAGGGCCGACAGGACGAGGCACGAGCCTCATTTTGCGAGCAGGTGTGGATGACAGTACATTGAGGACGGTGAGAAAGCACAACGAAGTCGTGGCTGTCTTACGGCGTGCTCCGGCCGTCAGGTAGTGATAAATACAGGTCAGAGTGCAGGACTTTGGGAAATACGGCCAAAAGTGCTCAGTAGGGGCACTGCCGAGCTTTACATCAACCACTGCCGGGGTGGTAGAATCCAACCGGGTGGAGCCGCCCGCGTCGCCACACGGGTCAGGCTTTGCCACTCGCCGCAGCATGGCATGGGAAAGGAGGAGGCCATGAAGCCCATTCGATTTATCCTCGCGGTCCTGTTGGTGGCCGCGCTTCCGTTCCTGACGGGTTGCGAATCGTCAGAGAGTGAGACCGCGAGCTCCGAGCCGGAACCGAAAGCTGAGGAAAAAGAAGCACCACCGGAACCTCTCACCGGCAAGCATGTCGTCATCATGGAAACCACCAAGGGAGACGTGACGATGGAGCTTGACGCCGACGTGGCACCGAAGACCGTCGAGAACTTTCTCCAATACGTTGACCGCAAGTTCTACGACCAAACCGTCATTCACCGTATTCGCAAGAACTTTATGGTCCAGGGCGGGGGCTACCAGATCGATACCTTTGATACCAACCGGCTCCGTCAAAAGTGGACGCGCGACCCAATCCCCAACGAATCGGATAACGGCCTAAGCAACGTCCGAGGCTCGGTGGCGATGGCTCGGGGCGAAGACCCCTCCAGCGCGACTTCGCAGTTCTTTATCAACGTGCGGAACAACAGGCAGTTGAACCGGGATCACCCCAAGAGCGACGGCCATGGTTACTGCGTTTTCGGCAAGGTGATTGACGGCATGAGGGTCGTCGATGAGATCAGCCGGGTCAACACGACGGAAAAGGGCAGCCACCAGTACTACCCGGCCGTTCCGATCTTCATCAAGACGGTCCGGCGCGCGCCGGCTGAAACTGCTGACGAAGAAGTTTCCGGCAGTTAGTCGCAGAACCGACGCCGAAGCTTCGTAGAGAAGCGCAGGGAATCCCGCTCTACCCGATCGCCTGATCGGGGGAAAGGTGGTTCGGGCGCTCGACTTCATCGGAGTGTGAACGTGATGAGCGCCGGAGAAACCGAACTGCATGGGTTGTGGTTTGCCGTGTGTCGGTGGAGGTTCGCGCGGAGGCTTTCGTCGTTCTAGCCAGTGTCGACACGCGGCTGACGGCTCGGTGAGGCGTCGCCGTTTCTCTCGCGGTCCCGTCGAGACCCCGATGCGGCATCTGACGGACGCATGGCAGGACATGCCGCTCCCTCATGTACCCTGCCAGAACAAACCGCTTGCCAGAACAACAGCAAGACGTCAACCCAACCGCACGCAGTAAGGACCAAATCACTTCGTTACACTTGGGAAGGTCTTTGGATGCGTCGCAATACCGTCTCAGCGTGGCTGACCGCTTTGGCGGTTCTGTATGGACTGTACTTCTGGGGCATGTCCGGGCGGGGCCTGGTCGGTCCTGACGAGCCTCGCTATGCCGCAATCGCCCGCGAGATGGCCGTGTCGGGCGACTGGATCACACCGCACCTGGACGGTGAACCCTGGTTCGAAAAGCCGGCACTGCTTTACTGGATGGGCGCCGCTGCGGCCCTCCTTGGCTTTGACGATGACCGCGCGACCCGACTGCCCGTCGCGCTGCTGAGCGTCGGCTTTTTGATTTATTTCTACTTGGCCCTGGCGTCTTCATTCGGGCGTAACGCAGCCGTTTTGGCGACGATGATCCTGAGCACTTCTGTCGGCTGGGTCGCGTTCAGCCATGCCGGCATCTTCGACCTGCCCCTAGCGGTAACCGTGTCCGTGGCCTTGATCTCGCTGTTGCCATGGATCGAGCAAGCAGAACGGAGCGAACGACCGCCGCCTTTGATCTTCGGCGGATTTCTCGGTCTGTCAGTGCTTGCCAAGGGCTTGGTCGGCCCAGCCGTGGCGGCGCTTGCACTCTTGCCCCTGCTGGCTGAGGCAGGTCTGAGAAACCGTCTACTTTCGCTCGCGCGCCCCGGCATTCTGCTTGCCTTCGCGGCCGTAAGCCTGCCTTGGTACGCACTTTGTTACTTCCAAAACGGCTCCGTGTTCGTCGAAGACTTTATCTGGAAGCACCACGTGATGCGGTTTGTGAGCTCTGAACTACAGCACGTTCAGCCGGCTTGGTATTTCGTGCCGGTCTTGCTGGGCGCGCTGTTGCCGTGGACACCCCTGCTCGGCCTCCTGCCCCGCCTCGCGATCGGCAGCGATGCCCGACTGCGATTCCTGGCCGGCTGGGCGGCAACGACGTTCCTGTTCTTCTCGCTGTCGGTGAACAAGCTGCCGGCCTACATCCTGCCGGCGTTGCCGCCCCTCGCCGGCCTGATGGGCGTTGGCTTGGCCAAGGCTCGCCGTCCGGTAATTTTGCTCACTTCGGCGGCCCTACTGCTGATGCTGGTCCCCATTGGGGCCGCTCTGGCTCCCGAGGCGATGTCGCACGGGTTACGACGGGCTTGGCCCCCCACCAACGTATCGTGGATCTGGGTGGCGGGTGTTCTGCTGGCCGCGGCGGGCATTGCGATTGCAGCGGCGAGAGGAACAACCGCCGCCGCCACCGCCGTTGCCGCTGTCGCCGCAGTGAGCCTCGTCCTGCTCAAGTTCGCGGCTGTACCCGAAATCGACCGCCAGGCAGGGACGCGACCATTGTGGCAACAGATCAAGCCCTGGCACGAAGCGACTTGCCTTGGAGATGTCCGACGCCATGTCGTCTATGGGTTGAGGTACTACAGTACGGGCCGCCTGCCCGATTGTTCCGCTGAACCCCGCCCGTTTCGGGTTGAATCCGACCCACCGCGCATCGTGCCCGCTGGGGCCGCAAGTACACCGTAACTTTCGTCATTGACCCAAGTCGCTTCAAACCGAAAACTCGAGACCACACAGCTTCGTCCGGTTCTCCCGATTGGGAAAGAAGGTGGAGCGGGCGGGTATAATCTTCTGGATGGCGGCGTCGCCTGTGCAGCCGAGCGAACTCACGATAGGCGACCTGCGCGAGTTCCGTTCCGACATTCTCGAAGCGCTTCTGGCCGAGCAGGCCGCTTACTGGAACCGGCATCTGCATTGGGACTTCAGCACTGCGAAGGAAACCCTATTGCGCTATATCGACTCGCGAAACCTCTACGGTTTCGTGTTATTGAAGGATGCCGCCCCGATCGGCTATAGCTATTTCATCCACGAGAGCCACAAGGCGCAACTCGGAGATCTGTTCGTTTCCGAAGCGCACCGTGAGTCATATGCCGAACGAACTTTGCTGAATCACACCCTGCGCACTGCTGTGATTTTTCCAGGAGTACGGCGCATCGAAGGCCAACTGCTGACACTATCCGACGATCTGCCCGAGACGGAGGTGTATGGCAGCAGAGTGCGGGTAATTCCTCGCCATTTCATGATCGTCGAAGGATTGCCGGCGTCCCGACCCACAAGCCCTTCCACGGGGTTGATGTACCGAACTTGGACTGACCGCGATCTCGAATCCACCTCGGACCTGATCTGTCGCGCCTATCAGCACCATGTCGACGCCCGTATCAACGATCAGTATCAGAGCAGGACGGGAGCACGACGCTATCTGCGCAACAGCACGCAGCATCCCGGATGCGGTCTGTTCTTCCGCAAGGCTGCTCGAGTCGCGTTCGACCGTCTGACGAACACGGCGGCCGGCATTTGTCTGGGAAGCCTGGTGCAGCCCAAGGTCGGCCACATCACACAGCTCTGCGTCGACCCTCGATTCCGCTGTTCAGGCGTTGGCCGGGAACTGCTTGGCCAGGCGCTTGACGCCTACCGCGCACACCGCTGTGAAGCGGTCAGTTTGACGGTCACGGCCTCGAATCAACATGCCATCCAACTTTACGAATGCTCAGGTTTTCGCTTGCTGAAGCGATTCCCGGCCTTTGTTTGGGAGCCTTACTGAAGGGTAAGCTCGCTCCTCTCTCGTGAACGATCTCCGCAACAGGCTCGTCCTGATCCTCGGTCCTCTTTGCCTCCTGCTTCTATTGCTAGGTTGCGTCGGGTGGAAGGGCTGGTTCGGCTTGGGGACGTTGCTGCTCATCTTCCTCTGCGCGGCGTTGGGGTTCGGCGCTAGTTCGGCGCGGAGAGAGGTCTTGCCAGCTTTACTGGCGATGTTTGCAGCCGGAGTGGTGCTGATGGGCGCGATCCTGCTGACGGATCGAACCGACAGCTCACCCGACCTCGTACTGGGCGTCCCTATCGCGACGGCCTTCCTGATCTACGGCATCTGGCCCCTGGGCGTCTTCATCGGCGTCCTCTATTTCCGAGTCTTCGATCGGCTTGTGCTACCGAGGTGGAAGATCGACAAGTTCCTGTCCGAGTTCGGCCGACGGACTTCTTCCGACTGATGCCCATCGCCGACTCCCCCGCGATTATTATCTGCGTAATCGGCTACCTGGTTGCCTGCTTCGGCATCGGCATCTGGGCGATGCGGCGGACGCACAGCAGCGCGGATTTCTTCCTGGCCGGGAAGAGCCTCGGGCCGATGGTCGTCGTGCTCGCGACGATGTCGAGCATCATGAGCGGCTTCGGCTTCGTGGGCGGTCCGGGACTGGTGTTCGAGTCGGGATCGACATCCTTCTGGATCACTTTTGCGGCGACCTTCGCAATGCCCTTGGGAGCGGTGATGCTCGGGAAGCGTCTTCGGCTCTTGGCCGAAGTGCGGGAGATCCTCACATTACCCGACGCGGTGGAAGCCCGCTACGGCGGTCGCTGGCCTCGCGCGACGATGGCCGTGGCGATCCTGTTGGGCGTGTTGGGCTATCTCGGAACGCAGGTGATGGCGATTGGCGTCGTCCTGATGGCCGTGCTGGGTGTCGACCTGCACGTCGGCTTGGCGATCGGCTTGAGTGTGCTGGCCTTCTACAGCATCGCGGGCGGAATCATGGCGGGCGTCTACACCGACTTGTTCCAGGGCCTGCTGATGATCGGTGCATCGGTGGCCGTGTTCTCCTTCGCCGTCAATGCAGCCGGCGGGCTGAATGCCATCGGAACAACGCTGTGGGATATGGATCCGGCGTTTCTCGGGCCATGGGGCTCTCGCGGGCCGCTGACGTCGCTGAGTTGGTTCCTGCTTTTCGTCATCGGCGGTGTCGGGCAGCCGCACGGCATCACGAAGTTCATGATGCTCAAAGACATCAGGAACCTGAAGTGGGCAGGCTTGCTGACGGGGCCTTGCTATGCCCTGCTGAGCCTATTGTGGGTGAGCATCGGACTCTCGATGCGGACTCTGGTCGAGAAAGGCGTACATTCGCAGCTCGCTTCACCGGACCACGCCGCGCCGGTCTTCCTGCTCAACTACGTGCCGGAACTGCTGGCCGGTGTTGTCTTCGCCGGTTTGCTGGCGGCGATCATGTCGACCGCGGACAGCTTTTTGAATCTCGGCGCGGCATCGGTCGTGCGGGATATCCCGACGGCCTTGCTTGGCCGTCCTCTCGAGCGCGAACTGCTGTGGTCGAGGGTCGCGACGGGCGTGCTGCTCGTCTCTTCGGCGCTCTTCGCGCTCTACATGGAGAACCTGATTGCGCTGCTCGGCACATTCGGGTGGGGCACGTTTGCCGCCGCGATCTTCCCGAGTATCGCGATCGGGCTCAACTGGAAGCGAGCGACTGGAGCAGCGTGCGTCGCCTCGATCGTGACAAGCATAGCCCTGAACTTCGCGTTGGAGCTATCGGCGCGGCATGGGCTGTTCCAGCTTCCTTACGGAATGAATGTGGGAGCGTTCTCACTGCTGGCGTCGGTGGTTGTGTTCATTGGGGTCTCGAGGTGGCACACTCCCGCCGTTCGACGGGATCTCCCTGCTGACGTTAAGGCAGCGATGGAGATGTAAGAGCAGGCAATGCCAAGCCGCTCGGGTGGGGGCCTTGACGCAGGGTTGGGAACGAACTTCGTTTGCCCGAGACACGGGCCGCTGCGGAACTCAAGCCAAGAGCTGCATCGTTCGATCCGGGCCGCGATGTATCCTGAAGTGACGCGTGGGCAAGCCCACCGATCCTTACGCGTTGTCCAACCACCCCACTTACGATGAAGCCGGCAACCGCGAGCGAATCGCCGCGCTGGCCGCGCGAGGCGTCGATGTCTGGGGACCCGAGCGAGTCTACGTTACCGCCGATGTTCCCCTCGAAAACATCGAGTCGGGCGCGTCTCTCATCAACGTAACACTGAGCGGACCGGAAACGTGCGTCGGACGTAGATCGCGCATCGGCGTATCCGGTCTTGCGCGGGTTGAGAACTGTCAGATCGGCCGTGATGTCGAACTCGGCGCGGGTTCTTTCCAGAACGCCACGCTGCTCGACGCGGTTCGAGTACGCGGCTTCGCGGAGATACGAGAAGGGACCCTGCTGGAAGAGCAAGTCGACATCGCCCATTCCGTCGCGTTCAAGAACACGGTGCTCACCGCGACCGTCGTCACCGGCTCTCTCATCAATTACTGTGACCTTTTCATGAGTGGCGGCACGTCGCGCAAAGACCACAGCGAAGTGGGCTCTGGAGCGGTTCACTTCAACTTCGACCCACGCGGCGACAAGTGGAGCAGCATGATCGGCGACGCCACGGGAGTACTGCTGAGGTCGGCCCCGATTTTCGTGGGCGGCAACAGCGGCCTCGTGGGACCGGTCGCTGTAGACTTCGGCGCGGTCGTCGCGGCCGGGTCAATCGTCCGCCGCAACGTCGGCCCGAACTGCATTCACGTCGAGGCGATGCGGTCACAACTGGCGCAGCCCTTCGACCCCGAGCGCTACACGAGACTGGGCGGCAAGTTCATCCAAACGGCTCGCCTTGTCGGCGCCCTGCAGGCGCTCGACGCCTGGTACGAACAGGTGAGACTGGCCTTCGCCGCGGATTATGAGAAAACGCTGCACCACGCGGCCCGCCGACAGATCGAGCACCACATTGCCGAGCGCGCCCTCCGCCTCCGGAGGATCATCGGGAAGCTCGATCGCTCTCTCAAAAAGTGGGAACAAGTGTCGGGCGACGGCTCCGCCGCCTGCATCCAAGAGCATCGGTTGCTCATCGAAAACCAGGAGCAGATCGTCAAAGCTCTCGTCGAGCCGGGTCCGCCTCTTCCCGCGCCGCAGCAGGCTGTCGAGGACTACCAGAAACGGGATGCCAAGGCCGGCCATGTCCCCCGCGTCAGCAACCTGGAAGAGTCAGCCGGCGCGGCATTCGCCGACTGGCTGCGCAGCATCGCCGACCGAACTGCCAAGAAGATGCGCGCCTTGCTCTCGACCTGAACCAACAGAGGCAAGAACTCCCCATCCGGCTGGGCTCCTAAGGCTGGAGAAAAGCTGGAGATACGGAGCAGTTCCAGTTTATCGGGATACGGCCGCCACCACAGGTGAATCCCGGGTCATTTCTGGAATAGCGCTATGGCCCGGTCCAGGCTTTCCCGGTCACCCACCAGCACAACCGTGTCGCCGGCCCGGTAATGGAATGCCGAGTCGCGACGATAGATCGGGTGACCCTCCCTGACCACAGCGATCTGTACGGCGCCTGTACGGCGCCTCAACTTCAACGACGTGGCGCTCGTTCCGATTACCTCCGCTCCGTCCCTGATTTCTACCAACTCCAGGGCATCGTGAATACCGAGATGTTTCAGCGCATCGAGTCGCAAGTCGGGCCGCCCTGTTCCACGTAACAGGGCGTAGTGTTCGGTTCGCACCGTCTCGGCTTCCTGCCAGATCCGATTGATCGGAATGCGGTAGCTTTCGAGCGCCTTGGCGAACAGTTCGATGGAGGCTTCGAACTCCTCCACCACCACGTCCGTGGCTCCCAGCGCCATCAACTCATCTATGGCACGCGTGTATCTGGTGCGCACGACGATCCGGGCAGCCGGATTCAGGTCGCGAGCGGCCGCGACACCTCGCCTCTCCTCGGTCGGTGAGGATATCGCGAAGACGAAAATTCGAGCACGGTGCGCGCCGACATGCTTCAGGACTGCCGGTTGAGTGCCGTCGCCGAACTCCACCGGGACGCTGTCCTCGCGTGCGCGGCGAACGAGATGCGCGTCGTGTTCGACGACGATGCACTTGATGCCCGCCGCGTTGAGCACGCGCGCCAGATATCGCCCGGCAACACCATATCCGACGATGATCGTGTGGTCGGATATAGCATCGGCTGAAGCAGCATCGGAGAGTCGCTGCAACCCCCTGCCGGATGGCGCGATGCGTTCAGCGATGGGCCGAGCAACAGAAATCAGAAACGGCGTGGCCATCATGGACAGGACGGCAGCACTGAGAAAATGCTGGTAGTCGCCTTCGCGGAAGAGCCCCAGGCGCAACCCCTCCGAGGCGAGCAGGATGGAGAATTCACCGACCTGCGCAAGGCTGAGGCCGCTGACCAGGGCGGTCGACGTCATGCCTCCCACCGCCAGGACCGACACCGCCACCAGCGCTACCTTAATCGCAAACAGGACGGCCAGCAGGGCAAGCAGCAAGCCGAACTCCGTCATCACGGCGTAAACGTCGAGCAGCATGCCGACCGAGATGAAAAAGATTCCGCTGAACACTGCCCTGAAGGGCAGTACGTCCGATAACGCCTGCAACCCGTATTCCGATTCCGAGATGATCAGACCGGCGATGAAAGCTCCAATGGCGATGGAAAAACCCGCCGATGCGGTAACCACCGCGGTGCCGATACAGAAAAATGCGACGCAGAGGGTAAACAGCTCGCGGTCTCGAAACAGCACGATCCGGTCCAGTGTCCGCCGGACGATGAACATACCGCCGATCATCAGCACGGTGATGATCACGAGCCCGCGCAAGAACTCGGTGCCCAGCACCCTGATGTCCGCAGTTCCCAGGCTGGCGAGAACTGGCAGAACCAGAATGAGCGGCAATACGCACAGATCCTGGAAGAGCAGGATGGAGATGACGGAGCGCCCCTGCGCCGAATCCAGTTCAGCCTTGTCGGCATAGATCTTGCTGACAATGGCGGTCGAAGAAAGCGCGGCCAGAGCTCCGTAGAAGATCGCCTGGCCGGGCGGCACCCCGAAGGCGAACGCCAACGCCGCCACGCCAAGCAATGTGCATCCCACCTGCAACCCTCCGCCGATGAATACCGCGCGCGCCCACTGGAGCACGTGGGAGAGGGACAACTCAAGTCCCACCTCGAAGAGCAGCAGGGCGACACCGAGTTCGGACAGAAGTTCCACCTCGTCCGAGGCACTGATCAGGCCGAATCCGTTGGGACCCACCAGGACGCCGGCCACAAAGAATCCCAACAGGGGTGGAGCCGACAAACGGTGCGCCAGCGCCACAATGGGGATCGCCATGCCGACAAGCAGCGTCAGGTCGATCAGCAACTTTGCTTCGGACACGGTTCTTCCTCCGTTTCGCGGGTCTGGCGATAGACATGGAGGCATGGGTAACCGGCAAGGGACCCAAACGCCAACGCTGTTATGCACCGCAACAGAGTCCGGAGTCTTCTCTTCAGTCTACGGCTCGAACTGTCACAGACTCCTCGTGTCCTGCTTACGCGCGATCATTGCCGGCCAACTTTCAAACAACACCGATCTCTGTTACGCCTTTGCAGAAACAGTGACCGGCCTACCTGAACGGGAGGTTCTTCGCCGCAGTATCATAGTTGGCAGTGCGCATCAGCTCTTCCATCGCCCATCTAGCGTCTCGACTTGCCGCCCTGTCTCTTCTCGCCGTCGCCGGCCTGCACGCCGGCGAAGCTCCACCTGCGATCGATTTCAATCGCGACATCCGTCCCATCCTTTCCGACAAGTGTTTCGCCTGCCATGGGCCGGACGAAGCGCAACGCCAAGCGGGATTGCGCCTCGACTCCAGAGAAGGAGCCTTCGCCGACCGCGGCGGCTACCAGGTCATCACCCCCGGCGACTCGGACGCCAGCCGGCTCTATCAGCGCATCAGCCATCAGCAGGAAGTGGTGCGCATGCCTCCGCCCTATGCCGAGCGCAAGCTCACCCGGGACGAGATCGACCTGATCCGTTTGTGGATCGAACAGGGCGCTCCTTGGGAAACGCACTGGGCATTTCGGCACCCCGAGCGTCCCGAGGCGCCTGCTGTCGAGAACGCCTCATGGCCGCGCAACGCCATCGACAACTTTGTCCTTGCGCGGCTCGAGGCGGAAAGACTCGAACCTTCGCTCGAGGCCGACAAGATCACACTCCTGCGCCGCGCAACTTTTGACCTGACGGGCCTGCCGCCCACCCCCGAGCAAGTCGATTCCTTTCTCGATGACGACTCCCCCGACACCTACGAGGAGCGCGTGGACGATCTCCTGCAATCGAAGCACTACGGCGAGCGCATGGCGATGGAATGGCTCGATCTGGCGCGCTACGCCGACACCCACGGCTACCACATCGATTCCCACCGCGACATGTGGCACTGGCGCGATTGGGTGATCGAGGCGTTCAACCGAAACATGCCTTATGACCGGTTCACGATCGAGCAGCTTGCCGGAGACCTGCTGCCCAACCCCAGCCGCGAGCAGCTCGTCGCCACCGGGTTCAACCGCAATCACATGATCAACTACGAGGGCGGCGCGATCCCCGAGGAGTATCACAACGAGTACGTCATCGACCGCCTCGAGACCACCGCCACCGTCTGGATGAGCATGACGGTGGGCTGTGCACGCTGCCACGACCACAAGTATGATCCCATCACGCAAAAGGACTTCTATCGCTTCTACGCCTTCTTCAACTCCGTTCCCGAGAAGGGGCTCGACGGACAACGCGGCAACGCCGTTCCCATGCTGCAACTGCCCAGCAAACCAGACGGGAGACTGCTCACAGCCATTCAGCGCAAGATCGCCAAGACCGAGCGCAAGCTGCCGAAGCCGGAGATCGATCGGATGGAATTCGCGTGGAGGGCGACGGCGCTCTCCGAGATTCCGAACGCCCCGGCAGACGGCCTGAGGGCGCACTTCGCCTTCGAGGACAATCTCGCAGGGCTCGCCAAAAGCCGGGAGGTCGAAACCCGCCGCGGCGAAGTCACCTACGTTGACGGGCAAGTCGGACGTGCTGCCCGCCTCAGCGGTCAGACGCACGTCACCTTCGGTCAGGAGCACTCCGTCGGCGACCATCCCTTCTCCATCGCGCTTTGGATGCGTGCCTCCCGGCCCTCCGCGAAGAGCCTCTTCCACAAGATCGCCGACGCCGAGAGCCGTACCGGCTTGGAACTCTTCCTGGGCAAGTCCGAAAAAACCGGCACCTACCGCCGCGGGCAAACGCTCTATGTCCGGCTCGTTCATCAATGGCCCGACAACGCTGTGCTTCTCGAATCGGCGCAGAAGCTCAGTCTCAATGACTGGCATCAAATCACGGTCAACTCCGATGGTTCCGGGACGGCGGGCGGCGTCTCCGTCTATCTCAACGGCAAGGCGGCCAAGATGAAGGTCACGCTTGACAGCCTGAGCGGCTCAATTGCGAACAGCCGACCGATCGGCATCGGCGACGCATCCGTCGGCGAACCTTACAAGGGTGACATCGATGACCTGCGCGTCTACGACCGCGTGCTCGGAGAAGCCGAGGTCGAGCAGTTGGCCGTCCACGAACCCATTCGCGCCATCCTCTCCTCGCGCCAACCCGACGATCCCTGCGCGAAGTTCGGTGACCTGCTAGCCGAGAAGAAGGACGAAGTCCAAGTCGCGCAAGAGAGAGAGTCGAAGGAAGAAAGCCGCTGCCGGTCGCAAGACCAGACACTGCGTCATTACTACCTCACGCACTATGCGCCGCAGCGTCATCGCGACGCCTACACGATGCTTCGCGAGCAGCGCAAGCGCAAGAGCGACCTGGAAGAACACATCCCGACGACCATGGTAATGCGCAGCATGAACGAACCGCGTGAGACGTTCGTGTTGGGACGCGGAGACTATCGCAACAAGGGCGAGAAGGTAACGGCAGCGGTGCCGGCGGTTCTTCCGCCGCTTCCTGAAGACGCGCCAGTCAACCGGCTCGGTCTCGCGAAGTGGCTGGTCTCAGGCTCGAATCCGCTCACCGCGCGCGTCGCCGTAAACCGTTATTGGCAGATGTACTTCGGCGTCGGCCTCGTCAAGACCGCCGAGGACTTCGGCTCGCAAGGCGAGGCTCCCTCCCATCCCGAACTGCTCGACTGGCTGGCGATTCGGTTTGTCGAATCCGGTTGGGACATCAAGGCCTTGCAACGCCTGATCGTGACTTCGGCGACTTATCGGCAGTCCTCGCGCACCACCCCCGAGCGACAGGCCGAGGACCCCGAGAATCGACAGCTTGCCCGCGGCCCGCGTTTCCGGTTGCCCGCCGAGACGGTTCGCGACAATGCCCTCGCCGTCAGCGGTCTGCTCGTGCCGACAATCGGCGGCCCCAGCATCTACCCATACCAGCCGCCGGGCCTGTGGAAGGAAATGTCGTTTGGCGACCGCTTCACCGCGCAGGAGTACTTCGTCGGCAAAGGCGACGACCTCTACCGCCGCAGCATGTACAACTTCTGGAAGCGGACCGTGCCGCCGCCGACACTCGTCACTTTCGACGCTCCCGACCGCGAGAAGTGCACCGTGCGGCGTCCTCGCACGAACACGCCGTTGCAAGCTCTCATCCTGATGAACGACCCGACATATGTTGAAGCGGCGCGAGTCCTCGCCGAGAGAACCCTGACGGATGGCGGGTCAAACGACTCCGAGCGGCTCGCTTTTGCTTACCGCCGCGCCACGGCCCGCGAGCCTTCGCCGAAAGAGAAGGACGTTCTGCTCACGCTGCTTCAACAGCTAGCCGAAGATTATCGCCGGCAACCCGATGCGGCCCGCGAGCTGCTCGCGGTGGGTGACTCGCCGCACAATCCCAACTTCGACGAACAGGTACTCGCCTCATGGACGATGGTGACCAGCACCATCCTCAACCTCGACGAGACGATCACCAAGGAATAGCTCGCCTATTCCACTATGACAAGAGTATGCCGAGCGGAACGTTGACCTCCGTGCATGAGTACCGGGCAACGAGCTACCGCCCTGACCGAGAGTACGTTGACGGCATTCTCTGGGAGCGTAGCGCGGGAGAACGGGACCATAGTGAGCTACAGACGGAGCTTGCCGCTTGGCTGAACGTCCGCAGGCGGCGACTCGGCGTCCACGTGTTCGTCGAGCAACGAATTCAAGTTTCGCCGACGCGCTATCGGGTTCCTGACATCTGTGTCACTCGTGGCGATCGCCCGACGGAACTCGTTTTCACGAATCCGCCTTTTGTCTGCATCGAGATTCTGTCGAAGGACGATCGCGACTCGGACCTTCGGGAACGGATCGAAGACTACCTGCGCTTCGGTGTGTCCTACTGTTGGGTGATCAATCCCCGCAATCGGCGAGCATGGGCTCATACCCGCGACGGTTCAATGGAAGTGACAGACGGAGTGTTGAGAACCGATGGTCCGGCGATCGAAGTCCCCCTGCCGGAAATCTTCAAGGAACTCGAAAGCTGACCTGAAACATCGTCCGGATCAAGCGGCCTTGACGCCGATCCGGATGTTTCTTGCTCGAATGATCCACACCGCGTAGCGGGGCGGGGGCGGGACTAGCCTGCATCTCTCAGTTGTCTTCGGAAGTACGCCACCGCTTCCTCCTCGGAAAATGACTTCCTACCGGGAGGAGACCGCAGCGCGGCGATGGTCTGCTCCAACTCCCCGCCGACCGCGCGGGATACACGATAAAGCAGCGGGTAGTGCCGCGTATACGTCAGGTCGAAAGCCAGCCCGGCGTTGTTCAAGGCGCTGAGATGCTTGCTGAACGACCGGGCGTCAGGCAGCGCCGCGCATTCGCCACGCAGGAGAGAGAAGAGCGCTTTCTTCTGTCCAAGGGCCCTCATCTTGGCAATCCGCCCATCCCGGCTCTTGCGATAAAGCTCGGCCAGGCGAGCGGCGTGCCTGTTGACGATCTCCGCCTTGCGCAAGAAGATTCCCGGTTCCCGTGAAAGCCTGAGATGCTCCGGCGACGACTCCCCATACTCTTTCTTCGCGAACGCAGCCGCCGCAAGAAACCCTACCAGCGTCGAAGCTGCCTCACGGATCGCCGTGGGCCAACCTTCCATTCTCGAATCGTTGTGGAAGTCCTCATGGGGAACCACGACCAGTGTCCGCTCGACACTCGCTTTCTCGAGACTTGGCGTGATGGGCGTATGCCCGCTCGCTACGGCTTCGACCCGATAGAAGAAGACGTCGTATTTGGCCTCGCCGATCGGGCAGCCTGTTGGCGTTCCGTGGCGCAGCTTGAGCTTGTAGTAGTCCGAGGGGAGCTTCAGCTTGCCCGTGAAATAGCATCGGTAGTCGATGTAGGCGCGGCTCGACAACTGCGAGAAGTTGTCCGTCTCCTCGAACCCCGCCTCGAGCTCGAAGTCCTTCAATGAACAGATCAACTCCGCCCGCGGTGCATCCGCCGCGCGAACGAGCCGCCCTTTCGCCGCGCATCCCAGGCAGGCGGCCGCCAAGGCGAGCACACCAACAATCCTTCCGTGCCGCATCAGCAAACCAAGACCGTATTGTCCCGGAAAGTCGGCGTCCGTTGCAGCACGAAGTTACCCGATCAGTCAGCTACACTACATGGACTCGTGCGGCAGTTCACCCGCCAGATCACCGTTCCAACCCGCGGCAAGGGTTTCTACGAAGTCACCCGAGAGACCTGCTCCTGGGTCGAGAGTCTCGGCATCCAGGAAGGCCTCCTCACCATCTTCCTCCGACACACCTCCGCCTCTTTGCTCATCCAGGAAAACGCCGACCCCGATGTCGTCAGAGATCTCGAAACCTTCTTCAGCCGCCTTGTCCCCGAGGACAACAACCTCTATACCCACACCATGGAAGGTCCCGACGACATGCCGGCTCACATCCGGGCCGCCCTCACCCAGAGTCAACTCTCCATCCCCATTCTCCGCGGCCGACCCGCGCTCGGAACCTGGCAAGGCATCTACGTCTTCGAGCACCGCCGCCGCGCGCACCAGAGAATCCTCGCGCTGCATGTTCTCGGCGAATAGGCAACCGCAGGCCGAGGTTTCGCAGCAAGTCGCGAGGCGACGGATGCGGCCGCCCCGCCGCTGCACCCCGCGCGTAACCGCGCGGCAATCTTCCTCGCCATAGGCTGGACAGGCGTGGCGCTCCCTTAGTTGCCGCGTGGCGGCGAAAGGCGACTGCTACAATCCAGGAAAGTCGTTCCACGCGGCAGCCATGCTCAGGTTTGTCCCCCTCACCTTCAAGAATCTGCTTCGGAATCGCCGCCGCACGATCCTGACCGTCGCCAGCATCACGATGTCGCTCCTGCTGGTCGGCGTGCTGCTGTCAGTCTACGCAGCGTTCTATTTTCGCGGCGGCACCGAGGAGGAAGCTCTACGTCTCATCGTGCGGCACCGCGTGTCGCTGGCAATGGAGTTGCCGCAGTATTACGAAAACCGCATCCGAGACGTCGACGGTGTCGAAACCCTGACAAAGTTCTCATGGTTCGGGGGGAAGTACAAAGACAATCGGCCGGAGGAGTTCTTCGCTCGTTTCGGCGTCGATCCCGAACAGGTTTTCAAAGTCCTCTCAGAGGTCAGCATCCCGGAAGACCAATACCAGGCCTGGCTCCGCGACCGGCAGGGGATCGCGATCGGCAGCTCCGTCGTGAACCGCACCGGCCTGAAGCTCGGTGACCGCTTTACCCTTGTCGGCGACATCTACCCCATCGATCTCGATGTCGTCGTCCGAGCCATCTTCGAAGGGCCGGAAGACAACAACAGTTTTTTTCACTGGAAGTACTTCGAAGAGAGTTTGCCCGAGAACCGCAGGGGAGAGGTCGGAACGTTCTACATTCGAGTCCGCTCCCCTGACGACGTACCCCGTGTCGCGCAGGCCATCGATGACATGTTCCGGAACTCGCCCCAGCCGACCAAGACCGAAACCGAGCGGGCCTTTCAGCTCTCCTTCGTGAGCCAGATGGGCAACGTCAAGCTCTTTCTGTTGAGCATCGCGGGCGCAGTTGTCTTCACGATTCTGCTGGTATCGGGCAACACGGTCGCGATGTCGGTCCGCGAGCGCATTCAGGAAATCGGCGTATTGAAGACTCTTGGCTTCACTTCGTCAACCGTCTTGTCAATGATCATCGGCGAAGCGGTGCTCATCGCGTTCGTGGGAGGGGTGTTGGGGACCGCTTTGACCTACCTGGTGACGGGCTTGGCCACCGAAATGCTGGTCGGTTTCTTCGAGGGACTCATCATGCCCTGGTGGGGAGTGTTCTTTTGCCTCGGTGTCGCACTCCTTATCGGCCTCATCAGCTCGATCGTGCCGGCGATCATCGCGGCGCGCACTCGAGTCACCGACGCGCTTCGCCACGCCGGCTGACAACCATACATCCCCGCCATGGCCATCCCCCTCTCCTACAACTTCCGCAATCTGTTCGTCCGCAAGACGACCACCATCATGACGGCGTTGGGCATCGCCCTCTCGGTAGCCGTGCTGGTCGGAATCAGCGCGCTTGTCAGCGGCCTCAACGGCGCACTCGCGGTGACGGGCGATCCGCTGCACGTGATCGTCATGCGCCAGGGTTCGACTGCCGAGCTCAACAGCACCGTCACCCGCGAGCAGTTCCAGAACCTCAAGTTCATCGAAGGGATCACCGAAGAAAACGGTGAGCCGATGGCGTCGCTCGAAGTGATCACGGTGTTCAATCTCCCATTCAGGAGCAACCCTGACGAGGTCGCCAACGTGAATGTCCGCGGACTCCCTCCGATGGGCATCCGGCTCCGCGAAACGGCGGGAACCCTGCAGATCTCCCGGGGCCGCTGGTTCGACCCCGGCAAGCGCGAAGTGGCGGTCGGCCGCGGCATCTTCGAGACGAATGACGGAACCTCCATAGGAGACAAGCTCAACTTCGGCCGCGGAGAGTGGGAAGTCGTCGGCGTCTTCGACGCGGGCAAATCCGCCTACAACAGTGAAATCTGGGCTGACGCCAATCTGCTCGCCGTCGACCTCGGCCGTGGCGGCACGTTGAGCACGGCTATGCTCCGGGCGGAGGACGAAGCAACCGCGGCGGCGCTGAAAAACCGCGTTGCCGACGACCAACGGCTGTTGCTCGAGGCGCTTAGCGAACGCGAATACTACGAGAAGCAGACCATGTCCGGCCAACCGGTTCAGGTGCTGGGCGTATTCGTCTCGATCATCATGGCCATCGGCAGCAGTTT
The DNA here is from genome assembly GCA_026713545.1 of Bryobacterales bacterium. Lineage (GTDB taxonomy): Bacteria > Acidobacteriota > Terriglobia > Bryobacterales > UBA6623 > JAPPLB01. The sequence goes on along the minus strand of JAPOOG010000052.1, from coordinate 20,894 downwards.
TGCGGCGATGAACACGATGTACGCCGCGGTCGCCCGGCGCGCTCGCGAAGTGGGCGTTCTAAGGATGTTGGGCTTCTCACGAGGCAGCGTACTGCTCTCGTTCCTCTTGGAGTCGCTGCTGCTTTCCTTGCTGGGCGGGATGCTCGGTTGTCTGCTGGTTCTGCCTTTGGACGGCCTTGGAGGCCGGATCGGAAACTTCATCACGTTCAGCATCACCACTTTCGAGTTCGAGATCACGTCCGGCGCACTGCTGCTCGGCATGAGTTTCGCGGCGGTCATGGGTGTGCTGGGGGGCGTGCTGCCTGCGCGGGCGGCGGCGCGAGAGGAGATTCTCGGCTCGATGCGAAACGTGTAGCCGGCCTCACGGATGAATCAGGGCCGAAACCGCTACACTGCAAGCTTGTGGCAGCGGCTGGAAGCTCCGGCCGACCTTCTCGACAAGATCAATGGCTAGCGACACCCGGCAAGTCGACCAGAGGCTCGCCAGCCTCAAGATCGACCGCTCACAACGCGGCGGAGAGTCGGCGCGCTGGGCGAAATGGTGGATCATCATCGGCGTTGTCGCCTTCGTCGCGCTCGGAATCTGGCGCTTCGGATTCGCCGAGGCCGGGCTGATCGAGGTCGACACCATCAGAGTGATTCCGCAAACAGCAGGTTCGAGCGGTCAACAGGTCGTCCTCAACGCCGCCGGCTACGTCATCGCGCACTACAAGATCGAAGTTGCCTCCAAAGTTCTCGGCAAAGTGGCCTGGATCGGCGTCGAAAAAGGCGACGCCGTCACCAAAGGGGACCCCATCGTACGTGTCGAGGATGACGAGTACAGCGCCAGGGTCCGCCAAGCTGAAGGAAACCTTGCGGCCTTGCAAGCGCGGCTCGCGGAACTGGAAGCCGGCTCCCGCCCCGAGGAGATTCAACTTGCCCGTGCGAACCTCGAGGAAGCCAAGGCGGACCTCGAAAACGCCCGCGTCAACCTCGATCGGGTTCGCACTCTCCATGCGGAAGGCGTTGTGCCGCAGCAAGACCTGGATGACGCCAAAGCTCGCTACGATGCCCGGCAAGCCCGCGTGGCATCCCTGGACCGCGCCTACGAGCTCGTCCGCATCGGTCCGCGCCAGGAAGAAATCGACTTCGTGCGCGGCCAGGTCAAACAAGCCGAAGGCGAGTTGGCGTTCACCCGCACGCAGCTCGACGCCACGGTGATTCGCGCGCCCGTGACGGGTACGATTCTCGAGAGAAACGTCGAGGTGGGCGAGTTCATCACGACCAGCTTCGTGGGAGAGCGCGGGGCCAAGGGATTCGTCGTCTCTCTGGCGGACCTGAACGACCTGCAGGTCGAGCTGGATATCAGCCAGGACGACTTCGCGAAGCTCACCATGGGCCAAAGCGCCGTCGTCGCCACGGACGCCTTCCCCGATCGCAAATACCAGAGCGCCATCGTCGAAATGTCGCCCGAAGCCGACCGCCAGAAAGCCACGGTTCAGGTGAAGGTGCAGATCCTGGAACCGGACTCCTTCCTGCGGCCCGAGATGAACGCCAACGTTGCATTCCTCGCCGAGGAGCAGCCCGCCGACGCCGCGCCCGCGCGCCCGACGATCACGATTCCCACCTCCGCCCTCGTGAACGGCGACAGTGTCTTCATTGTTCACGAAGGCCGCACCGCCAAGCGCGCGATCACCGTGCGGAAGACGACGCCGCGCGGCGTGGAGATCGGCGGCGGTCTGGACGGCGGAGAGGAGATCGTCATCTCTCCGCCGCAGGATCTCCAGGACGGGGCCGCCATACGAGTGAGTCAGTAATGAGTGAAGAAACCGGTCAGGGCGAGCAAGCCGTCGAGCTGCGAGGCGTGGTCAAGGAGTACCGCCGCGACGAGTTCAGCGTGCTGGCGCTCAACAACGTCGACCTCGATATCCCGCGCAATGATTTCCTGGCGCTGATGGGTCCCTCCGGGTCCGGCAAGTCGACGATGCTCCATCTCATCGCCGGCATCGACAGACCGACATCGGGCCGCCTGACCGTGCTCGGCGACGATATCGGAGGCATGGGTGAAAAGGAGCTCGCCGCCTGGCGCAGCGAGAACATCGGCTACATCTTCCAGACGTTCAATCTGATCCCCGTCCTCACCGCCTTGGAGAACGTGGAGCTGCCGCTGCTGCTGACCCGTCTCAGCAAGAAACAGCGCCTCGAGAACGCCAAGACGGCTCTCGATATCGTCGGATTGAGCGACCGCCTCGATCATTACCCGCGGCAGCTCTCCGGAGGACAGGAGCAGCGCGTCGCTATCGCCCGCGCCATCGTCACCGACCCGGCGATCATACTGGCCGACGAACCCACCGGCGACCTCGACGCCGCTTCCGCCAAAGAAGCGCTGAACGCCCTCGCCCTGCTCAACGAGCAGCACGGCAAGACGATCGTCATCGTCACCCACGACCCTCACGCCGCCCGCTACGCCCGCAAGACCCGCTACCTCGAAAAGGGAGACCTCCTCCCCGAAGGCCAACTCCCCGAAGACTGGTTCGCCACCACCGCCCCAACCTGACGCGTCAACTTATTTCTGCTTTCCCGGGGGCAAGGGCGCCCACTCAGCGTCGAGAACTCGCAAAATTGTTGACTTCCCCATCGGGCCTGTGGTACTTTCGGCTCAGACTTACCGTGGGGGTAGTCTGCCCGGTGTACATGGCGCCATAGTGCACGATCCGGGAAGTTGGTGGAGAACACTCCCAAATTGCCAAAGATCGAACTTTCTTAAGGAAAACAACGGAAAACAACATGGTTCCATCCAATCGGAAGACAAAACTCTCAACGTTGATCGGGCTCGTGGTGCTGCTTGGGTTGGTGATATTGCCCCTGCAGGCGCAACGAACCTCGACGCAGACCATTGAAGGTCTGGTATCGGACGCCACCGGCGCGGTCATTCCCGGCGCCACGGTGACGATGACGAACGTGGACACGGGCATTACGACCACCGTGACGACGAACGCCACCGGCAACTACCGCTTCTCGTACGTGCCGGTGGGCAACTACAACGTCCGTTGCGAGCTGGACGGCTTCAAGACGCAGTCGGTGAGCGGGGTGCGCGTGGAGACCACGGCGCAGGTTCGAACCGACTTCACGATGGAGGTCGGCGACGTTACCGAAACCATCGAAGTCGCCGCCGACGCGATCACGCTCAACACCGAGAACTCGACGGTCGGCAGCGTGATCGAAAACCGGCAGATCATCGAGTTGCCGCTCAATGGCCGCAACATCGTGCAGTTGGCGGTCCTGGTTCCGGGCGTGCAGTTCGGACAGCGCTCGGGCATGAACCGGGGCGACGGGGGTTACATCCCCGAGGGCAGCTATTCGGTGAGCGCCAACGGCGTGCGCGAGCTTCACCAGGTGGTCAGCCTCGACGGCACCGACACCGCCGACGTACGGCGCTCGGTTACACCGTTCGTGCCTTCCATCGAAGCGATCGAGGAGTTCAAGCTCCAGACCAGCTCGTTCTCGGCGGAGACCGGCTTCGGCGGCGGCGCCGTGACGAACATCACGCTCAAGAGCGGCACGAACGAGCTGCACGGCACGTTCTTCGAGTTCCTGCGCAACAACGCCATGGACGCCGAGCCCTACTTCCTGAACTTCGAGCGGCCCGCCGACCAGCGCAGAGAGGTCAACCAGCGCATCCGCAACACCTTCGGTTTCGTCATGAGCGGCCCCATCGTCAAGAACAAGACGTTCTGGATGTTCGACTGGGAAGCCCGCCGGGAGCGGACGAAGAGTGTTGCTGAAGGCTTCTTTCCCCACGATTCGTTTCGCGGGGGCGACTTCTCGGAGTTGATGGTGCCCCATCCTCGTTCCGGGGGCGGGATGCGCAATCCCATCCTGATCTACGACCCGTTCACCGGCGAGCCCTTTCCCAACAACACCATCCCGTCGGAGCGCATCCACGCCGGAATCCGCGACAACATCCTGCCGGTGGTGGCGCGGGCCGACTTCCGCCAGCCGGACCCCCTGGACTTCACGCGCCGCCAGGGGCTCGTCTTTCCGCTGACCGTGAATCAATACTTCACGAAAGTCGATCACCACTTCAGCGACACCGACCGCATCTTCGGACGGCTTGCGGTCTCGAAAAGCGATCGGTTGAGCCCTACCTTGAACCCGAACTTCATGACTACCCGGGGGGAGAACACCTACAACGTCGCCACGCAGTGGATCCATACGTTCAACCAGAACATGATCAACGAGTTCCGGTTCGGATTCCAGAAGTTCAACCGGGGCAGCTTCAGTCCCCGCAGGGGTGACGAAAGCTTCAACATGCCGGGCCTCGGCATCGGGCCGTTCCACATCGTGGCGGGCTCGGGCCGCCAGCTCGACACCGACGAGCACGGCTATCCCAACCTGAGCCTCTACAACATCAACGACGGCCGCGAGTACAACAACCCCAACAACCAGCAGATCGGCAACCACCTGTCGGTCATCAAGGGTTCCCACAACCTGAAGATGGGTATGGAGGTCTACCGGCTGACGATGCACGACGGCGCCGCCAATCTGGGCCGCGGCCGGGTGCGTTGGAGCAACAACCAGGCGGGCCTCACCCATGCCTCGTTCCTGATGGGCATCCCCTCCACGACGGAAACGCCTGAAGGGGTCGCCATCACCAGCCCGGTCGCGGTTCGCCAGGGCTACTACATCCAGGACGACTGGAAGTTCAGCCCGCGGCTGACGATCAACATGGGCTTCCGGTTCGACTACAACGGCAACATCCGCGATCGTGGCGGTTTCCTGCGGACGGTCCTGTTCCCCGACGAGAACCACGCGCCGGGCACCGCTGTCGGCAACGGCGGTTTTACCGATCCGGAAACGGGGCGGCAAATCCCCACCATGGGACCGCCGGCTTTGGGTGAGGCCGGCGCCATCAAGCTGTTCCATCAGGACATTCGCTTCTTCATGCCGCGGCTGGGCATCGCTTATCGCCCGACCGAGAAGTGGGTGGTGCGGACCGCCGCGGGCTACTTCGACAACCTCATGCACTGGAACAACTGGTCGATTCTGAACCTGAATCCCCCGTTGGCCGCCGCGACGGAGTTCATCCAGACCATGGACCCCGCTCAGGCCATCACGCTCGCCGGGATCGGCGGAGAGCCGGTAACCCTGCGAACGCAGAAAATCCGGGACCCCAACGTGGCGATCACACTCGACGACCCGTTCCTGGACAACGTCGGCGCGCTTCCCAGCAACCTCGGGGACCCCGTCAACACGGTGACGGTCAATCCTGAGACGAAGGATGGCGACATGTGGAAGTGGAGCTTCGACCTCCAGCGGGACCTGGGCTTCAACACCCAGTTGACCATGGGATACGTGGGCCACGCGATGCGCCATGTCGGCAACAGCATGCGCAACTGGAACTCGCCCCAGCCTTCTCCGGACGGCGCCATCCAGGCGAACCGGCCGTTCCCGCGATTCTATGACCCCGCCACGCCGGAGTTGGGCGTGCAGAACCTCTCGACCGTGCGGTATCTGGATACCTACCAGAACGCTTTCCATCACGGCTTTCAGATGGAGCTGAAGAAGCGTTATTCGAACGGTTTCATGTTCGGTGCTGCCTACACCTTCTCGAAAACCCACGGCGACGGCGAGGCCGGAGGCAACCAAGGCGCGCAGATTCAGCGGCCGCGCCACTGCCGCACTTGCGACCGCGGACGGTTGCGGTTCGACCAGCGGCACTACATGGTCGCGAACTTCGTCTGGGACATGCCGGGGCGGAACCTGCCGGGCGCTCTGAAGCACATCATCGGCGGCTGGCAGTCGAACGGGATCATCTCGCTACGCACCGGTTTCCCGTATCAGATCCGGGCATCACAGGGCGATCTGAACGTCGTCGAGGAGAACCCGCGGCCGGACCTTGTCGGGCAGCCCGCGTTCGACGGCCAGAACCGCAAGCTGTGGTACCAGCCGAACGCGTTTCAGCGGGTAACATGCCGCATTCCCGAACGGCAGGACCTGTGCCACTTCGGCGACCTCGGCTACAACGTGCTGGACTCGCCGGGACAACGAAGAGTCGATTTCGGCCTCTTCAAGAACTTCCAGATTACCGAGAGGTTCAACCTGCAGTTCCGCTCGGAGTTCTACAACGCGCTGAATACACCCTATTTCAACCAGCCGTCGAGCTCCCTGTCGTATTCTTCGGTCACCCAGCTCACGCCGGACGGCTCTCGTCAGGGAGAGATCCGAGGCACGCGGCAGGACATGCGGATTCTTCAGTTCGGGCTGAAGCTCTCCTTCTAAGCCGGAAGGCTGAACTTTTCAACCACGGGCCGGCCCTCACGGGCCGGCCTTTTCCTTGCACTCGTCCTTCTGCCGTAACGCGGATTCTTTCGCGTTTGCCTCACGATCCGACAGGCATCTACAATCAGCCACGGGCGCAGGTGGGTGTCCGAGTCGTCACGTCTCCGAAGACGCGCCCGCCGCTTACCGTCGGATACGCAGTTGTGAGCCGCCCGGAGAAATCTTCTCGCTCCTGACCTGGGAAGTGGTACAACTCTTGGGAGCGCGTAAGCGGCGTATGGCGGCGATCGTGAGCGACAATGCAGAGTGCAAGTCCTTGCCGTGGCCGTACGAGGCCGTGGTGATCGGTCGGTCAGATGATGTGGACGGAGAGGACGTTGTGAGGAGGACCAGGCGATGAGCGCTGAACTGATCGGCATTCTGAGCGTGGGCGTTGCTCTGGCGGCGCTCCACATGGCAAGCATCAAGGGCTTGCGCGAGGACATGAACGCAAAAATCAGTGACTTGCGTGAGGACATGAAGCGCATGGAGCAGTGCATGGAGCAACGCATGGCACAGTTGGAGCAGCGCATGGACGCCCTGGACCAGCGCATGTCACAGTTGGAGCAGCGCATGGAGAATCGCATGGACGCCCTGGACCAGCGCATGTCGCGGCTGGAAGGCGTGCTGGACGGCTTGCGCGAGGCGCTCTTCGAGCGCTCCCGCGAGCGGGTGTCGGAATGACGCTTCCATCAAAGCGGCAATGAGTGTGCATCGGCCCCGCTTCGGCCTGGCATGCTTGACGGCCGCGCTGGTTATCGCTTTGTCCTGCGGTGGCACGGAACCGGAGTCTCGCCCAGGGCCGAGCCGGTGGACCTTCACGCGGGACATCGCTCCGGTGATCTACAAGAACTGCGCCGGCTGCCACCGCCCGGGCGAGGCCGGTCCCTTCCCACTGCTGACCTACGACGACGTTCGCCGCCGCGCGGAACTCGTTCAGACCGTAACGCAGAGCCGCTACATGCCGCCCTGGCTGCCCGAACCGGGCTATGGAGATTTCGAAGGGGTGCGGGGGGTGAGCGGCGAAGAGATTGCCATGATCGAAGAGTGGGTTGCCGCAGGCGCTCCCGAAGGAGACCCCGCCGAGCTCCCTCCCTTGCCCGAGTGGACCCAGGGATGGCAGTTGGGCGAGCCGGATCTCGTGATTCAGATGCCGGAGGCCTTCGACCTGCTTGCCGGCGGAGAGGATGTCTTCCGCAACTTCGCAATTCCGATCCCTGTTTCCGAACCCAAGTACGTTCAAGGCTTCGAGTTCCGGCCCGGCAACGCCAAGATCGTGCATCATGCCCGGATGCTGCTCGACCGTACCGGCCGTTCCCGGAGGCGCGACGCCGAGGAGCCGGGACCCGGTTTCGCAAGCAGCATGCTCATGGACGAGATCTTCGACCCCTCCGGGCATTGGATCGGCTGGACGCCGGGCAAGCAGCCGGTTCTGCGTCCCGACGACATGGCGTGGGAACTGTCGCCGGGCACCGACCTTGTGCTCGAAATGCACATGCTTCCGACCGGCAAGCCGGAACGGATCCAGTCATCGCTCGGTTTTTACTTCACCGCCGCGAAACCGTCGCGGACACCGTTCATTCTTCGATTGGGCTCCAAGACGATCGACATCGCGCCGGGAGAAAAGAACTACGTGATCGAAGACCGCTACGTTCTGCCGGTGGATGTCGAGGTTCTCAACGTCTACCCCCACGCGCACTATCTCGGACAGCAAATGGAAGGTTGGGCCGTTCTTCCCGACGGGACCAAACACCCGCTGCTGCGCATCGAGCGGTGGGACTTCGACTGGCAGGACGAATACCGTTACGTCGAGCCGCCCGCCCTGCCTCGGGGAACCACGCTGGAGATGCGTTTCACGTATGACAACTCGATGGGAAACGCGGAGAATCCGAGGAATCCCCCGGTCCGAGTGACGTACGGTTGGAAGACCGCCGAGGAGATGGGAGACCTGTGGTTTCAAGTGTTGCCGCGCGACTCGAACGACTGGGCGCTGCTGAGCCGCGACTTCGGACGCAAGGAGCGGCTGGCGCAGATCGCCGGTTATGAGAAGCAGTTGGAGATTCAGCCCGAAGACTACGAAAAGCACAATGCGCTGGGGAACCTCTACCTCGAAGCCAATGACACCGGCAAGGCGGTCCCTTGTTTCCGGCGGGCTCTGGCGATCAAGCCGGACTATCCCTACGCGCACTACAACCTGGGCGTCGCGAGCGAGTCTTTGGGCAAGGCGGATGAGGCGATCGGCCACTACCGCAGCGCGCTCCGTCACCTGCCGGACCACGCCCCCTCCCACAACAACCTGGCGATCGCGCTGTTCGCCCGCGGCGACGTATCCGCCGCGCTGCGACATTTCAAGGAAGCGGTTGCCGCGGACAAGAACAACCCGGAAGCACACAACAACCTCGGCATCGTGCTGGGATCGCAGGGCGATCTAGACGCCGCGGCAAGCGAGTTCCGGCAAGCCCTGCGGCTCGCCCCTGAATACGCCGAGGCTCATAACAACCTGGCTAACACTCTGGGGGCGTTGGGCAAGCTTGACGAAGCCATCCGCCACTACAAGAAGGCCCTGGAAATTTCTCCCGATTACGCAGACGCCCGGCGCAACCTGGCGCATGCAGAGCGCGCCAGGCAGTCGGAACCCTGAGTCCGACTCTGTTTGCCTGTTTGCCGATGCCAGACGGGACGGGTTTGCCTGGCGCAAAAAGGCCCCGTACAATCAGCCTTGAGGGCGCGGCTGCGACGGGAGATAAACCGTCGTCGAAAAGGCCGCCCCCCGGATGGAAGGATCGTTCCGAGCGGGAACCTCAGCATGCAAGTCGCCGGACCATGCAAGGAGCCAACCTGTATTTCTCACCACCCGACAGTCGAAGCACACGATACGACCGCCATGGCTTCGTTGCGCTTGCTTGCCGTGCTCGATGTACCTTCAAGTACACCTGCGCGCGTCAAGCAGCTCGCGCCTCGTCCTGGCGGCCCTCTCACACACTTCGCCTCGCCACGTGGTGAGAAATACAGGCTAACAATCGCTCTTCACATCGTCCTGTCGGTGCTCGCGGGCCTGCTGATGAGCTTGTCATGCGGCGGGTCCGATCCGGAAGTGGTGTTGCTTGACCTCGACGGACGATCGGTCGCCCCTCTCGAGGACATGGACGCCCCGGCAAGCGTCTTCATCTTCAGCAGTGTCGATTGTCCGGTATCGAACCGTTACGCCCCGGAGGTGAAGCGGCTCAAGGCCGAGTTCACGGATCAAGGGGCGAGGTTCTGGCTCGTGTATCCGAACCCCGCCGAGACGCCGGACGCCATTCGGCAACACCTGGAGGACTTCGGGTACGACTTCGATGCGCTCCGCGACCCGGAGCATCGGCTCGTGGGCTTGACTCGAGCCAGCGTGACACCCGAGGCCGCGGTATTTGCTTCCGGCAGACGCTTGGCCTATCGCGGCCGGATCGACGACCGCCAGGTCGATTTCGGAAAGGTACGTCCGCGCCCGACGAAGCACGACCTCGAGGAAGCCCTGCAGTTGGTTCTCGCGGGCGAATCGTTCACCCCGCGCTTCACCACGGCGGTCGGATGCTACATCTCCGATATGAAGCCTTGAGCCCGTAACGCCCTCTGGCACGAGGGGCGGCTAGGCGGCGAGATAGCCGTCGAGCTTCCGCTTCGAATCCCGCAGGTACGCGGGCATCGCTTCGCCTTCGCCGCCGATCTCGAAGACCAGCACGCCGGGATACCGGATCTCCCGCAGCTTGGAAAGCAGCCGAGGGTAATCGATGAAGCCGTGGACGAGCGGCTTGTGTTCTCGCCAGGTGTCGGGCTCGATGTCGTGGACATGCAGATGGAACAGCTTTTCGCCGAGCGCCTCGACGATCTTCACGTTGACGTCGTTGTACGCCTTGACGCCTTCGGGCGTGCCGTAATCCTCGGGATTGACGTGTGACAGCTCATCGAAGCGGGCCTGATGTCCAACGTCGAGCGTCACCCCGACGTTGTCGTGGTCGATCTCGTCGATAAAGTCGACGAGCCCCGGAATGGAACGCGGAACGCTGGTTTCGCAGGCGATCTGAAATCCCAGGTCGGCGGCCATGGACGCCCATTTGCGGGTCCGCTGGATGACCGTGGGACGTGTCTCCTCCAACTGCGTTCCGCCGGATTGAGGGTGCAGCACCGCGACCTTGGCTCCCATGAACCCGCTGGCCTCGATGCTCATCTCGAGGTCCGCGACGGCATCGTCGTCGTCGGGATTCATGTAGGGCATCGAGAAGGGCAGATGGACCGTTACCTGGTCGAACGGCTCGAGCGACGCCTTGATCCTCTCTTTCTTCTCTTCGGCAAGCTGGTCGTAGCGGAAACCCGGATGTTGGCCCGGCGTGGCTTCGAGGCGCCCAAGGACGAGCAGGATCTCGAGCGTGCGGAACCCGAGGCCATGCACGATATCGACAGCCTCGAAGAAACCCTCACCCTGAATAGCGGTGTTCGCGGCGACGACGTGAGGCACGAACTCGAATCGCTGCGGGGGCGCGTCAGGCACCGGTTGCCGCCCGCCGCAGCCGAAGAGAGAGGCGGCCGCCCATCCGCCCGCGCAAGTCAGAAAGTCGCGACGATCGAGCCCATGCATGGGCTTCATTATAGGAGCCCGCCCAAGCAGCTCCGTTTTCAAGGTAGAATCGGACCGGCGCGTTCGAACGATCATGCATAGCCTGCATTTCTCACCACCCGACGGTCGAAGCACACGATACGACCGCCAGGACTTCGTTGCGCTTGCTTGCCGTGCTCAATGTACTGTCAAAGCACACCTGCGCGCGCCAAGCGGCTCGCGCCTCGTCCTGACGGCCCTCTCACACACTTCGCCTCGCCACGTGGTGAGAAATACAGGCCAGGACCCGCGCTGATGAAACCGCTGCAACTTCCGACCATGCTCCGGCTGCTGCCACTTCTTATCGCCCTCGGCATCGTTTTCGCCGCGGCCGGCGCTTCGGATCACGGCTTCGTTCCGATCTTCGACGGCATCAGCCTTGACGGTTGGCGGGTTGTCCCGGCCGCGCGCCAGGCTGACTGGTCGGTCCGCGACGGACGGATCGTCGGCAGCACGCAGGGCGAGGGATCGGACCTCATCCGGACCGGCGGAGAGTTGAGCGATTTCGAACTGAAGCTCTCCTACCGGATCAGCTCGCCGGCCAACTCGGGGATTCACGTCCGCGGCCTGCTCGGCCATTCCAAGACGCACCGCGTCGCGGGCTACCACGCCGATTTCGGCCACGTCGGGATCGGACCCAGCGTGCTCGGCGCCTGGGACTTCCACGGCTACCCGCGCGGATCGAATCTCGTCAACCGCGGACAGATCGTCACGATCAGCGAAGCCGGAGACAGGACCTTTCGGGATCTCGAAGACGCCCTGACTCCGGCCGACGTCAGCGCCGACGGGTGGAACCTGGTTCATGTCACCGTTCGAGGCGAACGCTTCTCGTTCACGATCAACGGCAAGACCGCCTCGCAAGTGATCGACCAGGAGTCCTCGAAGCGCATCGACCGGGGTATGATCGGTCTGCAGATGCATTCCGGAGAGCCGATGCGGGTGGAGTTCAAGGATATCGTCCTCAAGTCAACCGAAAAACGTTAGCATGCATATCTCAGCAGGTGGCGAGGCGAAGACCGTGCCGGTCGCGGGAACGAATCGCGAGACACGTATCACGGCCTTTTTCTCGCCTGCTTCCCACGTCAGTTCGTGAGACACGCAGGTCAGGAGGGATCAAGCAATCATGAAAGGCTCCGAACTCATTCTTCGCGGTGGTTTTGCGGTTTTCGCCACGGCGCTCCTGGCGTTCAATCTGAGCACCCATCGGCAGGTCAGCGCCGATGCCGCGCCCGACGCGGACGCCCGCGTCGTCCTCCAGGCCGGAGAGCCGGTCGGCAAGCTCAACTTCCAGATCACCGAAGCCGTCAGTGGCCGCTACCTGCCGGCGCGGCTCTATTTCGCCCATGCCGGCGGCGGCGAACCGCCCATCGTCGGCCGCTGGGAGAATTACCTGGTCACGCACTCCGGGCGTGAAGAGAAGGTCCTGCCCGCCGGAGACTACGAAGTCTACATCAGCCGCGGAACCGAGTATTCCCTCGACCGCCAGCAGATCAGCATCGAAGCCGGCAAGACCACCTATCTCGATTCGACGCTGGAGCGGGTCATCGAAACCGACGGCTTCATCTCAGCCGATTGCCATCTTCACCTGACGTTTCCGCTGCGCGAAGGAGCCATCGTCGCCGCCGCGGAGGGCATCGATCTGCTCACCGCAACCGATCACAACATCCTCAAGGACTACTCGCCCTACATCCGGAAGCTCAACCTGCAGCAGTTCCTGCAGTCGACGATCGGCGCGGAAATCGACACCGCCTTCGGACATTTCAACAGCTTTCCGCTCGAAGTCAACCGTTGGAAGGACCGTTCCTTCCGGCACTCGATCCGGACGCCGTCCGAATTCTTTCGCCTGCTACGGCTGGACCCCGGCGAGGAGATCATCCAGGTCAATCATCCGCGCCGCTGGGACCCGAACCCCCGCAGCGGCTACTTCGACACGCGCCTGGATCCGAAAAGCGGTGACTACGATCCGGCCTTCTTCGATGGCAGCTTCGACCAGTTCGAAGTCTTCAACATGATCACCGATCAGACCGAAGACCGCATCGGCAGGACGGAGGTCGTCGACCAGAAGCTGCTCGACTGGTACCGCTTCCTCAACAAGGGAATCCTGGTGACCGGGGTTGCGAACACCGATGCGCACGGCTATCCCGATCACGTCCCCGGCTATCCGCGGAACTACATTCAATCGGTCACGGACAACCCCTGGGAGATCGATCCGGAAGCGGTCGTGACCGCGCTCAAGAGCCGGGCGGCCACCACGGCCCACGGCCCCTACATCCACCTCAGCGGGGACGGCGCCCCGGTCGGCTCGCTGGTTCCGGACACGGATGGCTCGGTCACGCTGCGAATCGACGTGCAGTCTCCCAAGTGGGTGCCTGTGGAAACGGTCGAAGTGATTCGCAACGGCGAGGTCCTGACCACCTACGCAGTCGACGAACCCGCCGGCGAAGACAAGGCGCTGCGTTTCGCCGCCGAGTTGATCGTGAAGCCGAAACGCGACTCCTGGTACGCGGTGATCGCATCGTCCGACAAGCGTTGGGGGACGCCTTTCGACAACTACAGCTCGTTCTCGTTCACAAACCCCATCTTTGTCGATGCCAACGGCAACGGCTACTTCGATCCGCCCGAAGTTCAACGGCAGGCCGGACGGCGAACGAACGGATCTCTGCTGAAGGCGGCATCAAGGCAGCGGCTTGGTGAGTAGCCCGCCGCGGGACATGAGTTCGTGTCTTGAGTAACTGACCTTTGTCGCCGCTTTGCAGTAACCTATTCCTCTGCTGTTGCGCCCTTACGTGCTGAGGCCCGAGAGTGCGGGCAAAGCGAACTCAGGAACGGCGGGGCGCTTATGATCAGCGCTAATTCGTTTGTCGGTCCAGATGCTCGTCGATCCCGAGACGATCAAGCTCGCACAGTCCGGAGATGCCTCGGCGTTCAACGTGATCGTCCGGTCGTACCGGAGCCGTATTCTCGGTACGGTGTATCGGCTGATCGGGCGGCCGGAGGATGTTGAAGATGTTACGCAGGATGTCTTCGTACGGCTCTACTACTCGCTCGATCAGTTGCGTCTGCCGAAAGTGTTTGAACCCTGGCTTCATCGCCTGACGGTGAACACGACGTACGACTATCTGCGAAAACGGCGGAGGTCGGGCAGCGTGGCGATGGCGGAGTTGAGCGAGGAGCAGGTGATCGCTGCGGACGCCTCGCAGAGCGGCAAGCAGCATGAGGAGGATGTTCGGAACGACGAAGTAAGGCAGGTTGTGGGAGCGTTGTTCGAGAACATATCCGACGACGATCGCATCTTGCTGACGTTGAAAGAGATCGAGGGCATGACGTTGAAGGAGTTGCAGCAGATTTACAACGTCAAGGAAAACGCGCTGAAGGTTCGCTTGTTTCGGGCCCGGAAGCGTGCGCTGAAAGCGCTCGAGCGTTTGAAAGATCAGGGTAGGATTTGATAGACTCGCGTCGGAGTGGGCTTATGAGCCGCTTGCTGGAAGAGAAACTCGAACGGATCTGGAAGCACTACCGGGCCGCCTGTTCCGCGCCCGAGCCAAGCGCCGCCTTCATGCCGGAGTTGTGGGCGAAGATCGACGCTCGGCGCAGCCCGGGTTGGCTGGCGCCGTTGCGGGTCTGGGCGACGAGGGTGGCGGCCGTGGCCGGCTTGGCGGCGGCCTTGCTCGTGGCTGCCGTGGGAATGTGGCAGCCGCGGCAGTCGCTGGAAGTGCGCGAATGGGGCTACGTCGACGTCCTTGCGCAAGATGCCGCCGACGAGCTTGACGGCGATCTCTGGCTGTTGGTAAGCAACGGGGAATGAACGGTCAACCGAAAAAAATAGCGGCCCTGTACCTGAGCTTGGTGTTCGCCGCCGGTTTGGTGCTCGGCGCGGCGGCCCACCGTTTCCACGCCGTGCAAACCGCCGATGCCCGCGTCGTGGCTCCGGTGAGAAAGTCTTCCTCGCAATACCGCCAGGAACTCCTCTCCAGCCTCCGCACGGAGTTGAGTCTGAGCCCGCAGCAAGTCGAAGACGTCAACGAGATCTACGACGAGATCGGCAAGCAATACCACGCGGTTCGCAAGACCATCGATCCACAGATCAAGGTCTTGCGAGCGCAACGCGCTGAGCGGATCATGGCGCTGTTGGACGACGATCAGAAGGTCAAGTATCAGGAGATCCTTGACGAACGAGCGCGCAAGCGGGCGGGAAAAGGCTGTAACTGAAGTCTTCCACTAGTGGACGATCGGGTCCGCGGTTGACCTGAATTTCTCACCACCCGGCGCGGCGGAAAATACAGGTCAAATCCAGCGGCGGAGCCAGGGCAGCCAGCCCTTTCGTCCAACCAGTTCCAACAGGCTCAGCAGCAAGGCCAGGGCGAGCAGGCCCGGCCAGAGGTTCATGGCGGTGGTGACCGAGCGCCCGCCCGCGTCGAAGGCGGCGGACAAGTCCGGTTGGAAGCGTCCGCCCGTCCAGGCCGCGATCTTCCGCAGGAGACGCTCGTCCGAGCCATAGTCGGTAAGTTCCGAGTTGGCGCGGTGGTAGGCGATCTCGGGGAACGTATCGACATGGGATGCCGGACGAATCCGGAACAGGCCGAAACGGTTCCCGATCGGAGCGCGCGCTTCGAACTCCGTCTCGCCGACACGTTTGAGGGGAATGGACCTGCGGAAATCCGAAGGACCCAGCACGAAGAGGTCCGGGAGCGACTCGGGCACCGCGGAGGAGCTGCGCTCGGTCACCCGGTAGCGGGCGACAATCTCGTCCGATGAGCTTTCGTACAACGCGGTCGCCTCGGTGGCGGGCGAGCGGGGCAGCAGGTCTCGCAACAGGTTGGTCCAGAAGCGGTCGAATGCCGGACTGCCGACCCAGTTGACCGCCCAGCGCGGCTTGGCGTCGGACGCGAAGACCGCCGAGCGGCCCAGTCCGTATTGCCAGCGCAGCAGCAGGGGGTCCTTCTCGACTTCCTCGCCGATGGTGAGCAGGGTTTCCGCGTCGTCCTTGGCATCGAACTTGACCCACCCGAGCAGCGGACCGGCGTCGTCCAGCGAGACGCCTTCGAGGATCTCGGCTTCCCCCGCGGCCTCGGGCGCCACAGAAGTTTCCATGATCGAGGAGCCGGTATGCTCCATGACGTCGCGGAGGACGATCTGCTCCAGGCTCGATACGTCAATGAGAAAGTAGGAACGGCCCTCGGCGGTGGTGGCGACGCGCTCGAGATAAGCACGGTTCACGTCCTGGCCCAGGCCGACGGTCGAGATCGTGATCTGCAGCTTGGCGGCCTCCCGCGCCAGCGCGATGCTGTCGCCTTCCTCCGAAATGCCGTCGGTCAACAGCAGGATGTGCTTGTAGACCGATTCGGTTTCGCGGATCTGATTGAAGGCTTCGTGGAGCGCCGGCGCGATCTGAGTGCCGCCGTCGGCGATGATCCCGGAAACGAGTTGCCTCAGTACATCCGGTTCGCTGTTCGGACGCAGCGGGACCGCCCATTGGAAGGAGTTGTCGAAGACAAGCACGCCGACGCGATCGACCGGGCGGAGGTTCGTGACGACGCCGATGGCCGACTGCCGGGCGAGCTGCATCTTCTTGCCCTCCATCGACGACGACTTGTCGACGACGAGAACCACCGAGGTGCCCTCGGGCGTGCGGGGCGGGGCCAGGCGCGCGGGGAGCGTTTCCCACAGCGGGTCGTCCCGGTCGTCAGGCGGCTCGACGTAGAGGTTCTTCTCGCCGGCGATGAAGAGGAAACCTCCTCCGGCCCGGACAAAATCGGCAAGCCGGGATTTCTGCGAAGGGGGCCATGCTTCGACATCGAAGTTGTTGACGACAACGAGAGCGTACGGGTCGAGCGGTCCGTCGATGACGCCCGCGGAACGCTCCACTTCGAAACCCGCCGCGCCGAGCACCTGCCGCAGGTGGACCTCGGCGCCGGTGCTGTCGCCGGAGACGAGCAGAGCGAGGGGCCGCTTGAACGTGATGGCGTGCTCGAACTGAACGGCGCCCATGTCGGCGGAAGCAATGCGGCCGATCAGGGGCGTGGCTCCCTCGGTTTGAACGCGGGCCTGCGCGCGAACGACGTTCGCGCCGGCGGCAAGCCGGATCTCGGAACGACCGATCACGCGGCCTTCCGCCATAAGCTGGACGGTCGCAGGACCGGCGCGCTCCGCCGCCACTTCCAACACGATGGGGACGTTCTCGCCCGCGAACGCCTGTGCGGGAGCGAAGGTGCTGGTAATGCGCAGTTCGGGCTCGGTCTGCCCGGCAAGGGCGAACGTATCGATGGGGATCCCCAAGGCGCTCGCCTGGTAGGCGGCGCGCTCGATGGACCCAAAGGTCCCCTTGCCGTCGGAGATCAGCGCGATACGCGGCACCAGATCGGCCGGCAATGTACCGATGGCGTTGCGGACGGCGACTTCGAGGTTCGTGGCGGCGGTTCGCGATGGGTCCGCCTCGGGTGCTCCGTTTCCGAAACGAGTGGTCTCATCGAACGGCACGACCTGGAGCCGGTGGCGGCCCCGGGCGCCGCGGAGCGCCGCGACCATCTCTTGCGTGCGGGTTGCATCGGCCTCCATGACACTGCCCGACCGGTCGACCAGAGCGGTGAGCGCCACCTTGGTCTCGAACACCCGCAGGCGAGGCTGGCCGAGCGCGAGCACGATCAGCGCGAACGACACGGCTTTCAGCAGCAGCGCTCCGCGGCGGTACGAGCGCCGCCATTCCCAGGCAAGCCAGAGCGCCGGCAGGAGCAACAGCGTCAGAACCCAAGCCGACTCGAAAGTCAACGCGCCCCCCTGGACTGCCCGGCCGGCTCGTAGTCGCGCACGGGAGGCTGCGCAGCGCCCGGACCGCCGAGGATGCCGGGATTGAAGCGGCCGGCGGAACGAGGGACGGCCGCAACGGACCGCGGCGGCGAGACGCGGCCGTAGCAAGTCCAGTCGATCAACCAGCAGACCGCCGCCAGCAGCGCGAGCCAGGGCCAGAGCGGAAAGCCCCAGCCGGCCGCAGCGGCCGAGGGCGGCGGGACGCCTCGCAACGTCCCTTCCGGCGGCTCCCAACGGGACGTGCCGAGCTCGGGAAGAGTGAGGCTCCATCCGTCCTTGCGGAAGGGTGTTGTCACCTCCACGTTGCCCGGGGTGGGCATGAAGAAGCGCAGGCGCCCGTCTTCGAGTGACCAGGGCAGGTTGCTCAGCTCCGCCGAGCGAACGGCGACTTCGCTTTCGTCCTCGGCATCGACCGGGGTTTCCACGAGACCGGGCGATCCGGCGAGCACCTGACGGCTGATGAAGAGGTCCGGCGAGAACCAGCGAAGCGTATTGGCGAACAGCAGAGGTGTCACCAGGCGATTGGCCAGCCGCGTTTCCAGCGGATCGAATCCGTACACGACGGTCTTTCGGCCCTCCCTTTCGCGGGCAACGACAACGGGGCCCTCTTGCGTTTCGGCAACGACCACGTCGCCGGGTTCGGGAGCGAACAGCAGCGCCCTCGGCAACAGCAGGTCTTGCGTGCGCAGGCCCGCCGCGATCGGATGATGGGACGCCCATTGCGTGATGCGGGTCCGCCCGACGGAGCGGCTGACCGGTATCGGCGATGCGGCGCGGGGAGGCTCGATGAAGAGTCCACCCGGCGCGCTGTCCGGCGCGGTGCGATCAAAAACTTCAAGATCCGGCTCGACCGTGTCGAGGGAAGCGGCAAACACGGCTTCGACGGCAGGCGCCGCGGAAAGCAGCGGGCGCCATAGCGGCTCGCGCGGAGACGCGAAGCGCACGACGCGTGTCCGTAATGGAGGCAGATCGAGGTGCGCCCGGTTATTGCCGGCGAAACCGTCTTCCTCCGCCAAACGGGCGGAGAGAACCCCGGCGCGTTCCGTGCCCAGGTGGAACACGATCTCCCGGGCCTGTTCCGCCGGAACCATGACCGCCTTGTAGCCGAGACGTTGTTGCTCGAACTCGAATTCGAGGCGGACGGGCCGAGGCCGGTCGCCGTGGTTGTGCACTTCGGCGACAACGCGCCATCGCCTCGGGTCGGCGGGCTCGCGATGGGCGATGACGCGGGTGAGACCCACGTCATCGACTTCTTCACCGACGGCGATGTAGCGCAGGAAGGGCAGATCGGAAGTGTCGACCCGGCCCAGAACCTCGGGGGAGACCCGGCCGCCGCCGATGTAGACGATTTCCCCGACGGCGTTCGATGCCTCCAGTCCGCCGGCGCCGTTCGAGGCCGCCGCCAGGCGCAGGAGGCTCTTGGCAAGCTCGACGGCGTCCGCCAGGTTGGCGGCGGTCCAGCTTGGCTGCAGAGAATCGAGGGATTCCCGGAAAGCGGTCCGATTGGTGGTGAAGCCCTGAACGACCATCGGGTTCGCGTCGCCCTGGATCAACAGCACGGGATCGTCAGCGGGCAGGGCGTCGAGGAAAGCGGATGCCCGGTCGCGAGCGCGGTCGAGCAAGGCGCCGCCCTGCCCTTCCCCGGCTGGCGCGCTCATCCAGGCGGAGGTCTCGAGGATCACGACGTGATGGCGCGAGGCGCTGCTCGATCCGCTGAAGCGAAGGTCCGCAATCGCCAACAACAGCAGGAGCGCCGCCAGAAGCTGCAGCAGCAACGACCAGGGCTGCTGCAAACGCCGGCGGCGCGTCGTCATCAAGTACACCGCACGCCGCGGCCAGAAACGCAGAGTCGAGACGACGCGGCGGCGGCGGGAGCGGTCGGAGAAATAAAGGGCGACGACCGCCGCGCTGATGGGAACGGCGAACGCGAGCAGCTCGGCCAGCGTGAGACTCAGCAGTTCCATGGTCCGCGGCTTTCCCTTACTGGAGGCTCAAAGAGCCCGTGAACATCAGCGCCCCATAGAGAGCGTCGTCGAGATCGACGTCGGTCGTGAGACGCGTGTAGCGGCCGCCGTTTCGGAGCGCGGCGTACTCGACGTCGTGAGCATGTTGCTCGAAGGCCACAACGTAGTCGTCGATCACGGGGCGGTCTACGCTCATCCGCAGCACTTCGCCGGACTCGGCGTCAACCAGCTCGAATTCCCCCTGGTCGAACGGGGCGGCGTCCTCCGGTCCGGCGAGGTGAATGAGCATCAGCTCCTGTCCGTGGTCGGCAAGGTATTGCAGGGCGCGTTGCTCATTGCCGTCGCTGAGGAAATCGGACAGGATGATCGTGAACCCCGAGGAAGGCGCCGCTTGCAGAAACTGCCGTGTGGCGGAGGTGAAGTCGGAGCGGCCGCCTGTCGACAGTCCGCCAATGAACCGCGACGCGCCCGCGAAGCGGTGGCGGCCTCCCTCGGAGCGGAAGTTTTCCGACATGACGTCGGAGAACGGCTGGATGACGATCGATTCGAGCCTTACCAGTCCGATGTAGCAGAGCGCCGCCGCCAAACGGCAGGCGTAGGTGAACTTCGGTTCGCCGCCTCTCTCGGAAGCTCCACACGACATGGACTCGCTGGTGTCGATCATCAGCCGCACCGGCGTGCGCGGCTCGGTGCGGAACATTTTCAGGAACAGGCGGCCGAGCCGGAGATAGGCGCGCCAGTTGACCGAGCGCAGATCGTCCCCCTGCTGGTAGTGGCGGTGATCGAGGAATTCATGGCCCGCACCGGCGTAGCGCGAGAGGTTGTTGCCCCCCAACAGGCCCCGAAACGACTGCTTCCAGCGGATCGCGAGGCGCTCGAGACGCTCGAGGGTCTGGCGGTCGAGGAGCGGATCGGGAGCTTGCACGCATTTCAGACTAGCAGAGGAAAGGGGAGAGGCCGACGCTCCAACGGAGGCCGCCCGTGGGCGGGGGCACTTGGCGTCACGGGTGACGCGGCGACAGGAGAAGCGCCGCCCACGCCCGCGCGCGGGGGCACTTGATTCGCAGTAGGGGCGTATCCGAATCATTCCGACGAATTGTGGGGAATTGTGGGGAATTCCGAGTCTTGAACCGAGTCGGGATTCGGAAAAAGTCGTAATTCCTGTCTCGGGATTCAGAAAAACCTCTTTCCACTCG
>JAPOOG010000092.1 GCA_026713545.1 Bryobacterales bacterium | reverse complement strand
TACTTCCTCGCTCTGCTCAGCGCTCCGCACGACCAGCACGGCATTCCCGAAACCATCAAAGACCAGGCCGGCAACGAAGCCGGAGTCGTTTTCGCGATCAGCGAACCCGCCGACACCCTCGAATCATGCTGCAACTGCCGCTCGTCCATCCGCGACTGATTCTTCGGCTCTTCCACTTCGTCCCCCTGCCAGGGTTCTTCCGCTTTTCGCCGTCCCCAGGTGAGCGAAAAGCTACGAACCCTTACAAGCAGGAGGACAATCAATCATGGCTAGCACGAGAAAGACCGTCAGTTTCCGGTGCGACCGCGCGTTCTTCGATCGCATGGTCGAAGCCAGCAACAACGTCCAGCTCAGCCTGTCCGAATGGATGCGCCGTGCGCTGGAGGAAGCCGCCAAGCTGCAGCTCCCCGGAGCCGTGCTGAGCGGCTGGAAGGAGGCCATCCTCGAAGACGACCACACCGGCGCTTTCTTCGCCGGCAACACTTCCAAGCTGCCCGAAAACTTGATCGGTGAAACCATCGAGTACCTCTCCAGTCAAGGCGACACCTTCGCCGGCATCATCGACGAGGTTCGCTACCGTACCTCGCGCATCGCAATCGTCAAGCTGAGCCGCCGCGTCAAGCGCGGCCCGGTCGCCGTGGAGGACCAACCCACGGCCGCCTGATACTTCCCCTTCCCTTGCCGCTTCGAGCATGGATTCGGTCGAATCACGCGATCAACAGCACTTTCCCTCGAAAAAGCCCCTCTCAGCCCCCGCTGACGCGGCGATCGCGATCGAGGTGGACCCGCAGCACCCCCGGATTCAATCCGGATCCGGACGCTGCTGCTCGCATTCGAGCCCATCATCTTGCGTTTGATGAGCTCGTATCACCCCAACATCTTGTCTCTGCTGGAACCGTAGAGATCCTGACAGCTCTATCCCCGTTTTCCAATCCAGCGCGCCCGGCGCCGGCGTCACGCTCTTGCCTCATAAACCGTTCGAAGAGACGATGCGCACAACAGCTCACCGTGCGTTTGCCCGTACATCCACCTTCACCGTCATCGCTCTCCGCTTTCCGCCTGATCGGGTTGAGCGGAAAGCTCCCAGCCATGACTCCCAGGAGGACACAGCTCATGCCGACCCAACGCTACCAGACCATTTCCGAAGCTTGGCAGATGATCTGCCCCGAATGCCACCGCGACGACAACATCCGCATCTTCGCGACCGTCGAAGTCGTTCTGACGCCGCAGGGAACCGACGAAGCCGAAGACTCCACGACCGTTTGGGACAACCACAACAGCGCCTACTGCAACCGATGCGGCTACAGCGGCATCCTGCAGGGCTTCCGCGACGCTCACGAAACGCTCCAGCGCAAGACGCCCTAGACCGTCACTTCTCTCCCACTCACGCTTCCAACCAGGCAGGAAGCCTTTCCCCGTCAGGGTTCTCCGCTTTCCGCCAGATACGAGTGAGCGGAAAGCTCCCAACCCTTGCCACCAGGAGGATGCCATCATGGAGAACGTCATCATCGCCAACCCCAGCTCGGTTGCCGAAGCGTGGGAAATGATCTGTCCCGGCTGCCGCCGCGACGACGAGATTCGCATTAAAGCGACCATCGCCGTCATCCTGCACCGCCAAGGAACCGACCCCACCGACTCCGATACCGAGTGGGACGACGCCAGCATCGCATTTTGCAAGCATTGCGGCTTCACCGGCACTGTTCGCGATTTCTCCGACGCCTTCACCAAGCACAACAGCGGCGGCCAATAGGCCGCCGTTCCCCTCACTGGCTGTTGCCGGCGACAGCCCTTCCGTTTCCTTCCCCTGACGCGGGTTCTCCGCTTTCCGCCATCAACGGGCGAGCGGAAAGCTCCAAACCCCTACCCGTCAGGAGGACACCTTTCAATGAGTGCTTTCGTAGTCAGCGCAGCGCACATCGCCACATGCGCCAAGATCATCCGCGAGATCGTTTTCCATTACCACGACGATCCCCCCAGCGATGAGAGCATCCGCATGGACCTGGCGATGGCGAACGTCATTTCCGTCGCCTACCGCTACGGTCCGGATGGCGAACGCGCCAACCAGCCCATGTTCGACGCAATCCTCGGCGAGCTCTCCGATTCCGGCTGGGACACCACCAACGCCTCTCTCCCCGCAGGAACCAGCGACGTGAACGAGGCTTGCTTCGACGAAGGCTACACCATCACCGACTACCTCGCCGATTGCCGTTCCGCCGAAGCGGTCCATTACATTCCCGCAGAAGCTGTCAAGTATCTCTCCTGCCTCGACTACCAATCGTGTGAACCGCCCGAGTGGAAGGACAGCAAGGTGCGGATGTGGATTCTCGAATCCCAATCCTATCTCGCCGGCACACTCGCCAGGATCGCATTGGGCGAGCGCCACGTTTGGGAGGTTCGCGAGGCCGAATCCGTTCTGATTGCGATCTAGTCGCTCCCTTCACTCCATTGCCCCGCCGCACGCGCGGCGGGGATTTTCTTCCCCGATGCCGTTCTGCCGGCCTCACCGCACCCCCTTCGCCGTGGGTTCTCCGCTTTCCGCCAGGTACGGGTGAGCGGAAAGCTCCAAACCCACCACAGCAG
>JAPOOG010000078.1 GCA_026713545.1 Bryobacterales bacterium | reverse complement strand
TGTCTCGTGAGCCGCAGGCACTTCGCCTCGCCACCTGGCGAGACAGGCAGGCCATGATTCCCGTCTCCCAGCGTGGACACTGCTTGCGGGGCAATATTTTTAGCCGAACAATGGCGAACCATGGCGAACATTAGTGAACAATAGTGAACAATGGTGAACAGGGAAGCAGCGACTTACCGGCGGGCGCGGCGGTCCGGGCGGCGGATTTCGGTTTCGGGTTCTGGCATAAAAGCCGTGTTTCGTGTTTCGTGTTTCGTGTCTCGTGAAAAACCGTTGGCCGGGCTTGGGGTTGCTCTACCTGGAACCGCCGGAGGGCCGGTGTACCTTGCTTTCGTTTGCGCCACGGATCAGGCATCACTTGTGACGGCTCTTCTTTCCCCATGCTAGGCAGGCCGGGGCGGAAAAAAAAGACTGAAGGGCTTCAGTACCTGCATGTACCAAAAAAACATTTCCCTTCGCCATCCGCTTTGCTCAGCCGGGGAACTTCTCCCATTGCGCCGACAGCCGGATCCGTTCTCTTGCGGCGTTTCCGGGTGCATGCTGACCTGAAACATCCTCCTGATCAAGCGTCGTTGACATCGATCCGGATGTTTCCCGCTAGAATGATCCGCACGCGGGCAGAGGAAAAACGAGCCTTCATTTCTCACCACGCGGCGAGACGAAGTGCGTGAGAGGGCCGTCAGGACGAGGCGCGAGCCGGGCGGAGGAAAAAGGCGCGCGCAGGCGTACTTGAGAGTACATCGAGCACGGCAAGCAAGCGTTGCGAAGGAAAAGCGAAGTCATGGCGGCCGTATCGCGTGCTTCCCTCGTCAGGTACTGTGAAAGGTAGGCTGGCTTCAGAGTACGCCCCTGCGGATGGCTGCCCTTTCCCCACGATCTCAATGGCGCGTCTTCTCGCTGGCTCTCGTTCTCGCCCTGGGTTCAGCGGAGCTGCCCGCCCAGGACAGCGGCGCTTTCGACCTGCAGCCCGGCGACACCAGCGCCACGGCCGACTATCAGGAACAACACGGCGACCTGAAGTTCCTGCAGGGCCGTGTCGAGATCGCCACCGACCAGTTCGTGGTTACGGGCGACGAGGCCCGTCACAATGAGGCGACCGGCCAGATCGAGGCCAAGGGCAACGTTCGCTACCGTCACCTGACCCGGCGGGAAGACATCTACGCCGACAAGCTCAGCTACAACGCCAGCAGCGGGTCCGGCACGTTCTACAAGGTCCACGGGATCGTCGAGTCCGCGAGCCAGGGCGGCCCGCGCCTGCTCTCGACCGACAACCCCTTCTACATCGAAGGCGAGATCGTCTACAAGGCCGGCAGCCACTATACGGTCCACAAAGGCTACGTGACGAACTGCGAAGTCGACGACCCCTGGTGGACGCTGAGCACGCCGAAAACGAAGATCGTGACCGGCGGCCATGCCACGATTCACCGCGGGGTCTTCCGTTTGAAGGGCATCCCGATCTTCTACTTCCCGTATTTCCGGAAGTCGCTGAAGCGCCTGCCTCGGCAAAGCGGCTTCCTGACGCCGAACATCGGCAACAGCTCGCGCTTCGGCCTCGTTCTGGGGCAGTCCTACTACTGGGCGATCAACCGCAGTTACGACGCCACGATCGGCGGCGCCTGGTTCAGCGAGCGCGGCATCGCGACGAGGCTCGGCTTTCGAGGGCGTCCCACCCGGAACAGCTATTTCGACGCCTCGTTCTACGGGGTGAACGATCGCGGCTTCAAGACCAACGACGGCCGGCGGATCAAACAGGGCGGACGCACCTTCGAACTGGAGGGGGCGGCCAGCATGCCGGGCGGCTTTCGCGGGGTCGCGCAGCTCAACTACCTCAGCTCGCTCGAGTTCCGCCAGGCCTTCACCCAGAGCTTCGCCGAGGCGGTCCAATCGCAGATGCGGTCGATCGGCTTCATGTCGAAAGACCTCTCGACGTTCAGCATCAACCTATCCCTGCTTCGCGGCGAGAACTTCCAGAGCGTGCGGCCCGACGACAAGGTCATCCTTCGCAAGCTGCCGAGCCTGGAGTTCAACAGCCGCGACCGCCAACTCTTCGACGGCCCCGTGCCTCTATGGTTCAGCCTCGACAGCTCGTTCGGGCTCGTCAGCCGCACCCAGGAGACGTTCCAGACGCGCCGCTTCGTGCAGCGCGGCGACGTCTTCCCGCGGCTGACCTCGACTTTCCGGTTGGCGGAGTTCCGCTTCACGCCGAGCTTCGGGACCCGCCATACCGCCTATGGGCAGCGGCGCGAGCAGGGATCGCTGCAGGGCATGAACTTCTATCGCAACAGCCGCGAGTTTTCCCTCGACATCGCCCCGCCGAGCTTCCAGCGCATCTTCGAGGGCCCGAAGTGGCTCGGGGACCGCGTCAAGCACGTCATCGAACCGCGCATCCGTTACCGCTTCGTCGACGGCATCGACAACTTCGACAAGGTGATCCGCTTCGACGGCCGCGACCTGCTCACCAACACCAACGAGGCCGACATTTCCGTCATGAACCGCCTGTACGCCAAAGACGCGGCGACCGGAGGCGTCCGCGAAGTCGCCAGTCTCGAGATTTGGCAACGGCGTTATTTCGACCCGGAATTCGGCGGCGCGCTCGTTCCCGGTCGCCGCAACGTCTTCAGCTCGACCGTCGACGTCACACCCTTCGCTTTCCTCGACCAGGCCCGCAACGCTTCGCCGATCGTGTCTTCGTTTCGCGTCCGTCCGAACTGGCGCACGTTCCTGGGCTGGCGCACCGACTACGACCCGCTGCGCCGCAGGATCGTCAACAGCAGCGTCGATTCCGGCTGGCGGATCAACGCGCTGTGGAACGTCGAAGTCGGTCACCACGCCGTCCGCACCCCGGTCGAGTTGTCGCCCCCGAGCAACCAGCTTTCGACTCTCGTTCGGCTGGGCGACTTCAACCGCCGCGGCTGGAACGTCGCGGTGCGGACGAACTACGACTACGGCCAGCACATCTTCATCTACAACGCCACCCAGGCCACCTACAACACCGACTGCTGCGGCTTCAGCTTCGAGTGGCGGCGCTTCGCGATCGGCCACACCCGCAACGAGAACCAGTTCCGCGTCGCGCTCTCCATCGCCAACGTAGGCTCCTTCGGCACCCTCAGCCCGCGTGAACGGATGTTCTAGGCGGGCGTCACGCCCTTCACTGTCCCGTCGGCATCGCCATCGCCAGCCCACGGCTTGAACTCGCAACTCACGGCTGCCTAAACGCTGGCCCCACGCTGATAAGTCCGCGATTCGTGACGTAAAAAATCAGAAACACAGCCTTTATCACGAAATACGAGAAGGGGAGTTATCCGGCCGTCAAGCAAGACAGGTGCTCAGGAAGTTGCGCACTGCCGGCGCATGTGGAAAAGGATCATGCAACGCGATCACGAGATGGCTGTCCGCGATCTAGTAAAGGCCCGGCGTGAATGGATCGAGCGTCATGGACGCAAAGCGAGAGAAGCTGTACTCACGTCAAAGGAATACTCGGTAATGGTTTCTTCCTTGATCTTCTTGACGGCATCGTCGATCGCGTCGAGGGGCGCCATGAACCATTCTCGCGCCACGACAGGGTTGCCGAAACGATCCTTGATCTTGATCTCAAGTCGTGCGGGGGCGAAGACGCGGTGGATCAGATTTTCCAGCTTGCTGCGGTTGATGTTGTAGAGCTGGTAAGTAGCGACGACCTCGACATCGGCCATAAGGAACGTCGGTTGAAGCCTTGCTCCTGCAATGCGTGCTTCAACGGTTGCAGTCGAGACACCGATCTTGTGAATCAGATTGCGGTTCTCTGCGACGTACGGATGATCGGATTTGCTCCGCAGGACATAGATCGTGCCACTTGCTTCGTCATCGTCCGCAGTCTGATCGGCAAATAGCGGTCCGGCCGTCGGTTTGGTAATCCGCCGGCCCGCGTCATCCTTGTGGAGCGCACGCTGAAGCGAGCGCATGAGCATGTTGCTCTCGGTGCCATTGTCGAAGATCACGCGCAAGCGCGCGTCGCGCCGTCCCTGTGCGTTGGTAAACTCCTTGGCCTTTTCCGCAACGTAGGCTTTCTGGCCGCCCACGATGAAGAACCGTTCCGGTACGATTTCCGCTTTGAGTTCGAACGGACGGGTCTCGCGGATGCCCTTGTCGAGTTCCTTCTGAACCTGCTCGAAGAGCGGTCGGAACGTCTCGAAGTCCCGGCATTTCCGGCGGCTGGCGATTGCCTCCGCCGCCCGCTTTTCGGCCGTTGGCCGCACATGGCGAAGCTCGGTGATGTCTGGCGCCTTGGCTTCTATGCCGAGTTCGACCAGCAGTTCGTCGTCATCCATGTCGTCCGGCAACGTCAATTCCGTTTCAGTTCCACCGGTCAGAAGGGCCTGGCGATCGATCGGCTTGAGAAGCGCACGGCATTCTTCCTGTTCGCGGATGCGATCCAGCCTTACGGCATAGAGCCGCTCGAAAGTGCCGCGATCCTCGCCATGTTGAGGTGTGCGGCCATGCGTCTCGACGAAGCGCTGGATTTCTTCGAAGCCTGCGATGATTCGTTCTTCACGAGGCGTGCGGCTGGCAGCTTTCGTGTGTTCGACCTCGACACCGAGCTCGGCGAGTAGGGCGTCGTCCTCTTCGGTGAATTCTTTAGACATCGGCGGTGGCGGCTTTCATCCGGGCAAGGAAGGAGACGCCTTCGGCCATGCGCTTCTCCCAGGGGTCCGGCGATGTAATCGACGGCAGCCGGCCGCGCTCCTGCTTGAACTTCAAGGCTCGTCTTGCGAGGTCGCGGGCCTCCTCGGGCGTGAGTTGGACTTTCTTTGCGGAAATGACGGCGGCAACCTGTTTCAGGCTCTGCTCGCTCATGGTCTTGGCGAGGATGGCATAGGCTTCGCTGAACGGATTGATCCGGTCTATCAGGTCAATGTCGAGATCGGTCACGTCCATCACGAATTTCCGCACGCCGTCGATCAGGGCCATGCTGCCGTTGTTCGGCGCCTCAGTGTCGACAAGCGTGTTCTCTTTCGCTTTTTGGACCAGGTTCAGGGCCGCAACGGCATGCTGGCGCACGGCCTCCCGGTCCGCTTCGTCGAGCTCGGGGTATCGGTCTTTGATGATCTTGCCCATCTGCACTTGGGTCAGTTCCTGGGGCACCAGCTCATCATCGAGAAGCCCACGTTCGATGGCCGGTTTGTCCTGCACAAAAGCGGTGATCACTTCGTTCAGGTCTTCCTGGCAGATACGGGCGGCCTCCTTGCTCTTCGGTTCGGCCAGCCCCTTGATCTCGATCTGGAACTGGCCGGTCTGCTCGTTGACGCCGACATTGCATTTGCCGGAGTCGTAACCTCCGTCGCCATAGTCGAAACCATCGATCGGCCCGCTGTCCGGCGTCTTCGGCGTGAAGTCGAAGCGTGGAGCCAGCACCTGCTCCATGAGCAAGCTCGCCGCGATGGCCTTCAACGTGTCGTTCACGGCTTCGGTGACAGCCTTTTCGGAGGCGTCCGGCTCCGCAATCAGGTTGGTGAAGCGGGTGCGGGCCTTGCCGGGTGCGTCGCGCGTGGCGCGGCCGATGATCTGCACGATCTCTGTGAGGCTTGACCGATATCCGACCGTCAGCGCATGGTCGCACCAGATCCAATCGAATCCTTCCTTGGCCATGCCCAGCGCGACGATGATGTCCACATGGCCGCGGTTGTTCTTTTGAGCAGGGTCCCTGAGAGCCGCCACGACACGGTCCCTCCTGGCCGGGTTGTCATCGACCAGGTCGGCGATCCGGAGGACCCGGCCTGCGGGCGTCTTGACAATCTGGAAGCCGCTCGCCGGGTCGGCGCCCTGCCACTCGCCTAATTCCTCGATGATGTGCTCGACCTCCCGAATCTTGTCTTTCGTGCTCTCCCGTGAGTTGACGTTCGGGATGTGAATGATCGTCTTCTCGTCCGGATCGAGCACCTTCAGGATGTCGCCGACATAGCCCCCCGTGTAGAAGAAGTAGCCGATGTCGAGTTGCTTCAGATGCTGGTAGCCGTTGAGTTGCTCGTAATAGGTGTAGGTAACAGTGTCGAACTTCGCCTCGTCATGAGGCATCAGCACGGGCTCGGCGTCCCCTCGGAAGTATGAACCCGTCATCGCCACGATATGCGTCTTGCAGCGGGCAATGAACTGGCCGAGCTGCAGGCCCAGCTTGTTGTCGGGATTGGCAGAGACGTGATGGAACTCGTCCACGGCGATCAGCCGGTCGTCGAAGGCGTCCACGCCGAACTTGTCCACCGCAAAGCGGAAGGTGGCGTGGGTGCAGACCATGAACTCATCGCTGCTGTCGAGAAACGCCTTGACGGACTTGACCTTGCCGCCCTCGGTGCCCGGCGCGTTGCAAAGGTTCCATTGCGGCTGAACGGTCCAGTCGGCCCAGAAGCCGAATTGGCTCAACGGCTCGTCATTGAAGCTGGCGCCGATGGTCTTTTCGGGCACGACGATGATTGCTTGGCGAAGATCCTGGTTGCGGACCTTGTCGAGCGCGATGAACATCAGCGCCCGGCTCTTGCCGGAGGCCGGAGGCGATTTGATCAGGAGATACTGCTCCCCCCGCTTCTCCCAGGCGCGCACCTGCATCGGGCGCATGCCCAACTCATTGGATCGGGTCGAGACGCCGTTCTGCGCGTAGGTGACCGAGACGGAGGGGATGCTCTTGGCGGTGGTCGTCATTGGAATAGTTCGGCATGAGTGCCGACACGGACGAAGTTGATCGAACCGCCCGGTCCGGCCGAATCATCGACCTGATAGATCAGCAGGAAGTCCCCACCCACATGACACTCCCGGTGGTTCGCCCATGCGCCTTTCAGCGGGTGATCCTTGCGTTCCGGACCCAGCGGGGCATCGTTTGCGATAAGAAGCAGCATGACCGCCTTCAGCCGCTTCATGTCGTATCGGCCGGAACGCGAAAGCCGCTCCCAGTCCTTGAGGAAGTCCCGGGTATAGTCCGTACGGCGCGGCGGTCGGGTTCTCTTACTCGCGGCTGGCTTTTTCAAGTTCCGTGAACATCTCGTCCGAGTTTGCGAAGCGCGCTTTGCCCCGCTTCATCATTTCTTCCGATTCGGCCATGGCCCTTCGGGTCCGCGCGTTGGGGACCTTGAGTTCGAGCGGGAAGGCCTGATCGGCCGCGATCCGGTGGAACAGCAGGCGCACGGCATCGGAAGCCGACAGGCCTATTGCCGCCAGCGCCTCGGTCGCCTGATGTTTCAACTGGTTGTCCATCCGGACATGCAGCATGGAACTCTGTGCGCCCATTGCAGCCTCCTGTATCTCATTTGAGTTATGCCAGATGAGCCGGCTTCTGTCAACAGGCCGCGATCAGGAAACAGCCCTGTTGGCGTCCATCTTCGCGTACATCTCGAACAGCTTTTCCAGCCTCTCCGTATCGTTCCGGAAACGCCGGCCGATATAGATGCGCTCCAATACCTCGTCATTGTGATCATGGGCGGCGCGGAGGTTTTCCGGCATGCTGTCAGGCTTGTAGAGATCGGCAATCGTTGCGGGGAAATGCGCCTCGCGCGCCAGCAAGATATCTTCGGCGCAGCGGGTCAGGTCGGCCTTGTTCTTCTCGGTGAGCGCCGGCACGGGAAAGGTGTTCCAGCCCAGTGTGTTGGAGTATCGAAAATCTGTTTTCACCTTGCCACAAACTGTACCTATCCAGACCAGGTGCAGGCGTGAAGCGATAAGCGACATGTTCCAGAGCGGGGCGTCGTAGAGAGCGGAACAGGCGTTAGAGATGATCGTTCCGGGTCCTATATAGCCAACAGGGAGAAAAGCCCGACTCTCCGACGAGTGCAGAGGTACGATGATGGCAGTCTCCGAGCCCGACTGACGAACTTCTCCGAATCTGTGTGCGCTCCCCGCGGACATACGAGTCGGTGCCTTCGTGCTCGCGAGCCGCTTGGTGCGGACGGCCTCGACGCGCTTGCGGATCGATGGAATCTCCAAAGCCTTGTCCAGATGTTCGTCTTCGATCCAAAGACAGTACCGCGACAGCCCTCGTATGAACTCGGCTGATCCATAGAATCGTCGGATGAATAGGGCCGCTTGGCCGGGAGTCAGGCCAATCCCCTCTATTTCGCCGCAGGTGAGAAGCAGGTTTCCGCCATCGACGGGCTTGCTTCCAAAGCTCATACCGGCCAATTTAGTCAACGGCTTGGAAGCCTTGAGAACGATCACTTTCGCGCCGGCCACTAGGTAGGCGTTGATGCCGGCGGTCTCTCGACGGATCGTCTCCCCGTCTTCACCGACAGAAAACAGCTTTCGAACCGGTCTGGCATCGCTGGAAATCCCCACAATTACCACGGTCACGCCTGCATTATGGCTGGCCAGATTGGCCCATTTGAAACTGGTGTGGGCAAACACAATGTCGTGTCCCGTGGCGAAAATTGTGGGCCAAAGGATAGCAGCCTGCTGCCCCTGGTTGATCGAATTTGTAGTCACGAAGGCTGTAACAGAATGAGTAACAGCCCGGTAATCTGCTGCCTTCATGAACCATCCGGCGACATAGTCGAGCGACCTCCAATGCTTCACTCGGCCTTCGAAAATATGCTGAAGGTCCGCTTTTTGCTCCGCTGTCTGCAAATGGTTCCCGAGGTAAGGCGGGTTCCCACAGATGTAGGTTTCACCGCCCTCGTTTTCGAAATCCATCTCGGACTGATCGAGCGGCGTGTGAAAGAGGTCATCGGCGTGGTGCTTCACTCCGGTCCCTGTTGGCGGGCAGATACTGCGCCAGTCAATCCGCAGGGCGTTGCCGCACGTGATCCAGTTCATGGCTTCGAGCGGCAGGAACTCGGCTAGCGCCTGACGCTGCCCGCGGTAGAGCACGTCGCACTGATACTCGGCGATGATCAGAGCGAGGCGCGCGATCTCGGCCGGGAAATCCCTGAGCTCGATCCCGCGAAAGTTGGTCAGTGGGATGTCGGACCGGCGGTCATCCTCTTGCCGGCGCCTGTTGATCTCCGCCTCGATCGCCCGCATTTCCTTGTAAGCGATGACCAGGAAGTTGCCGGACCCGCAGGCTGGATCGAAGACCCTGATCCGCGCCATGCGATTGCGGAGATTCAGAAGCTTGCGGCTGTTGTCACCACCCTCTTCGAGCTTCACGCGCAGATCATCGAGGAAAAGCGGATTGAGCACCTTCAGAATGTTCGGCACGCTGGTGTAGTGCATGCCCAAGGCGCCGCGTTCCTCCTCATCTGTGACGGCCTGGATCATTGAGCCGAAGATGTCGGGGTTGATCTTCTTCCAGTCGAGGTTTCCGATGTGGAGCAGGTAGGACCGCGCAATCCGGCTGAAACGCGGCACGTCCGTCAAGTCCGAGAAGAGTCCGCCGTTCACATAGGGGAAGACATCGGCCCAACGGGGGATGTTGGCCGTCGCGCGATCCTTCGCACTGGTGTTCATGGCGCGGAAGATCTCGCTGATCACATCGTGGGTGTTGGAGCTGTCGCCGGCGCTCATCCGCTCGATCGTGCCCGTGAAGAGGCCTTCTTTGTTGAAGATGTCGGTATCTTCGGCGAAGAAGCAGAAGATGAGCCGCGCCATGAAATGGTTCATGTCGCGCTGTCGGTCCGCGGTCCCCCAGTTGGGATTGCCTTTCAGCAACTCGACATAGAGCCGGTTCAGCCGCCCGGTCGCCTTGATGTCGAAGGCGCTCTCGCGGATTTGTTTGACGGTCGTGATTCCCGCAAGTGGCAGGAAGAAACCGAAATGATCGGGGAAATCAGCGTAGTCGCAGACGACGATCTCACCGCTCATCAGGTCTTCGGCCTGGAAGTCCTTCCCATCGGTGGCTAGCACGAATTTCGACTTGGAGCGGGTTGTCGCTTGGCTAGCCTTCAACTCGGTCAGCGTTTCCTGCGCTTTGCCTTCGGGGGAGACCTTGATGTGAATGTTGCTGCGCTGGAGAACGCCCCCGAGGTCGGAGTTGTTCGTTGCGCCGGAGCGCAGGCGCTTGATGGTGGTCGCCTTGTTCCCGAAGGCCTCGAGGAATGCGAAAGGAAACTCGTCCGGATCGAAAGGCCGTCGCGCGAGATCCGAAATGGCTTCTTCTATCTCAACGGCATTCATCGGACTGTCGAGACCAGTGGTAGTGATTCCGCAGACGGCCGATCAGGCCGTCGAGGAAATCGTAGTGAGCGTTACGGCCATTGTCGATGACCACGGCCGCCGTCTGGGGCCGATTACGTCCTGGAAAGCACATCGGGGAATTGTGCCAAGGCTAAGGCGTGCCGTTCCAATATAGCTTGGAATGAGTCGGGGGGCATCCGAGTGATGCCCTGCCGCGTATAAGGTTTTTCGAGGTCGTTGTGTGACTCTCATCTCTATATCCATGGCGAGCGGGTTTGCGCCCTGCGGGGCGGTCATAAGGCCGTCAAGCAAGTCTCCCTGCTCGGACTGGGACACAAGAGGAATTCCCGGGGATCGTCCGTACGGCGCGGCGGTCGGACTAATTGGCCTCGGAAGCCTAGCCTGCATTTCTCACCACCCGACGGTCGAAGCACACGATACGACCGCCAGGACTTCGTTGCGCTTGCTTGGCGTGCTCGACGTACTGTTCAAGTACGCCTGCGCGCGCCAAGCGGCTCGCGCCTCGTCCTGACGGCCCTCTCACGCACTTCGCCTCCTCACGTGGTGAGAAAAGCAGGCTAGGGATACAGATCGATCACCGCCGTGTTGTGTCCGTTAGCGGCCGAAGTGACGGCGAGGAGCAGGGCGAGGGTGGTTTTTCCGTATCCTCCCTTCTGGCTGACGAGGACGATGGTTTTCATGAGAGAATCGTGCACACGTTCACATGTGCACAAGCTCAAGAGTGCACGAGTTCACGAATGCTGTCAATGCGGACCGAGAAGACCGATCCGCTTGCTTGATGTCCCTTGCCGCAGGATAGGACGTAGCGCCGACACGGGCGAATACAAATCTGGAACGATTCGATGAGACGAACTCCGGGCTCCTTCGTTCGAGAAACACTGAACCGGCTATCGCTGCTGGAAACTGGCGGAGTGGGTTTTCTGATTGGGCTTTCAATGGGATTCCTGTTGTTCCTGGTCGGAGACCGGTTCGGTCGCGGTTGGGCCATCACTGGGTTTCTGGTCACAGCGATAGCGGTCTACTTGGCGGTTCAAATCCTGAACAGGCCTTCTTTCCGATGGAACTACGAGAATCTTCGGAAAGGAGTGTTAGCGGAGACCCGTGTGGGGCAGCTGATCGAATACGCCATCACCGCCGAAGACTGCGCTGTTGCGCATGGCGTAACCAGACCTGCGAAAGTGGGCGATATCGATCACATCGTAGCCACTCCGGTAGGTATATGGGTCATCGAAACGAAGTATCAGCGTGTACCCCGAAAACTCTTCAACGATGTACTGAGCCGCATCGCGGCAAATACGAGAGCGGTGCGCGAACTGGCGCCCATAGGGACACAGGTGCGAGGCTGCCTGGTTCTTGCCAAAGCAGACCAGAAAAAGCCGCTTGATTATTCGCATGGCAAAGAGAAGATCACTGCATACACTCCTGCCTTGCTCGTGCGCAAGCTGAAAAGCGAAGCACAACAGAAGCGAGTGATCGACGAACGAGTCACGAAATATGTTTGGGAGCTTGGCCGTTCGCCGGTAAGCTTGCCAACGAAACTGCCCAAGCCGAAGATCCGGTTTTCCGACTTCTGAGCGGCAGGAGCAGGGTTTCTCTCAAACGCCGGCAGGCGCTTCCCCCGTGGGAACGCTCTCGGATTTCAGCATGTCTACGAACTTGCAGGGCTCGCATTGAATGGCGCTTTCGAATCCGACTCGGACGCAGACTCGTATCCTCAGCTTCCCTGGAGAGCGCCTCTTCACGGTGATGACCTGATTCACTTTCCGGAGCGGCGCTCGATTTCTGCAGATACCTCTCTCAGGGCGTCCGCACACAGCCGATCCACGTTCGAGGAACGGCTCCCGAGATCCACATAGCGACAGGAAATCTGCAGGTCCGGTATCGGCCTGTCGTCAACAGCTATTTCTCTCCGGAACTCTTCGCCTCCAAGCTTCCAGACGATTGACAACGTCAGATCGAAGGGTCGATTTCCCTTACCGGTGTATTCCTCAAACCGGCACTCATGCTTCAGCTCGATGAGCTTCGCATCGTCCAGCGAAAAGCCCTTCGTGATGATCCAATTCTCCTTGGTGCGGTTCCAGTTGCGGGCTTCGAGCAGGTTGGAGCCATTGACCGGTGGTCTTCCCCCGACGGTCACGCGGGCATTCGTCCCGACCTAGCGAAACAAGGGATTCAAGGTCTTCAGCGATCTTTCCAAACCGTCGATCGTCGTTCGGACATCCAAGCGTAAAACGTTGTCCAGCACATTCACTGCGCAGGCTTGCGGGGCTTCGCCGATTCGCTCCCGCACGAATGTAGCCACTCGCTGCTCCTGCTCGAAGCGGTGCAGCACCTTCATGACGTAGATGCAGCCGACTCAGTGCAACGCGGCTCACGGGCGCCCTTGCAAGATCCAGTACTTTCCAAGGACGGTGTTACATTATTGAGCAGCGGTACGTCCACAAGCTTGGAAGACTAGGGAGGTAACGAAGATGTCGAAACGAATCCCGGTTGCGTTCGGGGTCATTCTCTGCCTGGCGCTGGTTCTCTCGCTGTTGCCACTTACCGGCAGTCCCATATCGTCAAGGGAGATGTGGGAGTACAAAGTAGCTGAGATCCGGCGCGATCCAAAGCGTTCCGAACGCGCTCTCAATGCACTGGGTGCAAGAGGCTGGGAGTTGGTAGCTGTGGACGGCCCGGACAAGAGAAAGAAGGCTCTCTATACGTTCAAACGTCGTCTCCCCGAACAATAGTGGAAGGCAGGCAACCCTTCACCAGCAGTCCGTGGCCAAAGTCCTGTGGAAGGCGCGGCGGGCTACTGCGGTCGCTCGGCGCGGAGTGAGGAGGATGGCGATCCGGGTGATCTCCTCCGACGAACGACAAAGCCGACGGCTGCAAACGTCCGCCGCCCGAAGGGTTTCGCGCCGCTTCCGTTCGGCTTCGAAGAAAAAACGCGGAGAGCGCGGCAGACGCGGCAGAGGTAATGGTCGCGGGCGAGGACCCGTCCCCTGCCCCCGCCGAAGCGGGCGCGGGCGCGGCGGCCGCGGTTGTAGCAGGTCTCGCACAGCCCGCGGCGGTAGAGATCCCCAGATCCGCAGGGCAGCACAGCGGGAGCTGATGTTGTTGGCGTCCGACTAAACACCTGTGATAATATACCTAGTCATAATGACCGGTTTTCGAGTGAAATATGCGTGAAGTGCGAACAACCGAGGCCAAGTCGCGCCTAGCAGAACTCCTGCGGGCGGTCGAGTACGGCGAGACGGTTGCAATCACGCGCCACGGCAGGCCGATTGCGCATCTGGTTCCGGCACGTGACCAGCGGAGAGCCTCACAGAAAGAAGCGGTGGAGCGCTTCCGATCCCACCGCCGGCAGTGGCGCAACATAGGGATGACGCCCGAGGAGATCCTCGTATCGATTCACGAAGGACGTCGCTGGTGAGCCGTTTCGTGCTCGACGCATCCGTCGCGGCGGCGTGGCTCCTTGACGACGAAAACGAGCCGCGGTCGAACGAGGCGTTAGCGCGACTTGAAAGTGAAGTGGCGCTGGTACCGCAGTTTTGGCACCTCGAAGTCAGGAGCGCACTGCTCGGCGCAGAACGCCGAGGACGGATACGAGTGGATGAAGTCGACGAACGCTTGCGCAGACTGGGAGAGTTGCCGATCAGGACGGACACTGAGCCGGACTTCAGGGTTGCATTTACACTGGCCCGAACACATGGACTTTCCATGTACGATGCGGTGTATCTGGAGTTGGCTCAACGGTCGGGGGCACCTCTCGCGACACTGGACCAAGCGCTGGCGCGCGCTGCCGATGCCGCAGGCGTCTGCTGATTGAGCCGCTCACTGAGCTGTGATGGTTTCATGACTCCGAAGACGGCCGGGCAGGACGAGTCGCACCTTGCGCAGAACCCCGCAATCGAGCTGTTGAAATCTCTCGGCTACTCCCACGGGCCGCCCCACGACCACGAACGAGGCCCCGCACACCTCGTAGCAGGGCTCGCCAAGCTCACGGCGGTAGAGCGAGGGCGACCCACAGAGGCAGCGAAGCTGCAGTTGGGTATGCGAGTGAGGAGTCACGGCGGAGCAGCCGGTTCGCTCTTCAAATATGTCGTGATGAATTGTTATGAAAGAATACACGGCGGGTGTCGAACAAGATCCCGAGACGGGTCTCTATGTGGGCTACGTTCCCGGATTTCCTGGAGCCCACTCCCAAGCCGCTACGCTCGATGAGCTCAATACGAACCTTCGCGAAGTGATGAGAATGCTTTTGGAGGATAGCGAGCCAATACTTGAAGAAGAGTTTGTTGGAACGCAACGGCGGGTATCGCTCCCCTGACCATGGCGAAGGTGCCGGTACTCAAGCCGCGCGAGGTGGCTGCGATTTTTAAGCGTCTCGGCTTTGCCGAGGTCCGGCAGCGTGGTTCTCACAAGCAGTTCCGTCATCCTGATGGAAGAGGCACAACCGGGCGTTGCCGCAAAGGCATGTCGAGCGAATCCGCAATATCCTGAACGCGCTAGACGATGACCCGTTTGAGTCTTTGGCGGCGCCCGGCTATCGGCTACATCCGCTGAAGGGCAACCGCAAGGGCCAATGGGCGGTGCGAGTATCCAAGAATTGGCGCATCACCTTCCGGTTCGAGCGCGGCGAGGTCTATGATATCGACCTGGAAGACTACCACTAGGAAGGGATCGAGTGACTACATGATCGCCGGATTGAGCAACGATGATTGGCTAAGACAGGATCCGCCCCATCCGGGAAGAAGCATCTATCACGGCTGCCTGGAAGGCAACGGCGAAGACTACGAGGGCATGACCATCGGCGAAGCGGCCGCCAAGCTGGGCATCAACCGCGTCACCTTGTCACGTGTGATTAACGGCCGCGCGCGAATCACGACCGGCTTGGCGCTGAAGTTGGAGGCTGCCGGCTGGGGAGCTGCCGATTCGTGGCTCCGCCGCCAAGCGAACTATGACTTGGCGCAAGCCCGCAAGCGCTTGAACCAACCACCGCGACAACTAGCGCGACCCGACCGCGACTGGCTGAAGCCCTGATTGATCGTACCAGCAGGCTGGGCGGTGTAGGTCAGTTTCAGCACCGCCTCGCGAACGATCTCGCAGGTGCTGGCGATCCGTTTACTCGGTACTCAGTGACGGTTTGCGACGACTGCGTTGTGAATAGAACACAATGAGAACACAGAGCTGGGGATCTTTGAGCTGGTGGGCCAGGTGATCTCACGCCGCGATGAGGTGACGAGCGACAGTAGCCTCCGCCATACCCTGTCGGTTCCGTTCCCCCGCCGCCGCGCGTAATGAGGTTGGTCGGTTCGTTCGGCGTCAATGCCAAGCAAACTCGGCTCTCAAGATTCTGTTCGGCGGGCATCCGTAGCTGCTTTCGCCAGGGAATTGCACCCTTCTTCGGGCTGTAGCAGAAAGGATCCTTTCTGCAATGTTGCAGTAAGCTGTCGACCTGAGATCCCCAGGCCTTCGATTTCGCGAGCATAAATAGTTGCAATGACACTTCAGGCACAATCGTGAGGCCGAACACGTCCGCAGAGAGAAACACTGTTGGGCCGAGGAGGTCCGTGCGCTCGGCAAGCTTCGATTCAACTTCTTCCCGCTTAGGCGGGTAGACTTTCGCGCTGCAGTACAATACCTCCGAGCGTGCACAGTGCGCGCTGCGTACGAGCGCCGCCACGACCTGGACGATTAAGATCCTTGACACCCCCCGCGCCAATAATCTGTGAGACAACCTTCCTCGGGAGATTACTGTAGAGGGCGGGGAGGGTTCGATGGATGATTGGCATACCAGGAGCTGTGGAGATGGACGTGGTCGACCGCCCCCGACCCGGAGGTGCCGGCGAAGGTGACCCGCCGGCGGTTCAGCGTCGAATATCGGCTCCGAATCCTGAAACTGGCCGACGCGTGCAAGAAGCCCGGTGACGTAGGCGCGTTGTTGCGGCGCGAAGGCTTATACAGCTCACACCTCGCTCAGTGGCGGCAGCAGCGGGAGTCGCTTCACTAAATGCGCAATCAGGTTGTCTCAAAGTCATTGACGCGGCCCGACATACCGGACAAATCAACGTGGAGGCGATGGCTCTCCGGTAGCTCCGCGCTAGAATCGTGCGAGTGGCTGATGTCGACCTTCAGATGCGCTGCCAACGGTGCGGCGCACTCATGGATCTCACCGATCCAGGTCCCGGCCCGTGATTCAGGACGATCGCGCAGTCGGTCAGGCAGGAGACGCCGCCCAGCGACACCCCAGCCCAACGGTGATTCGACCGGCTGGCATGCCAGCTGTAGGATGAAGGTATCTCAAGGTCGAGCAGCAGTTTGACAGCCGGCGGTTTGTGTTTCATTTCACCACAGACCCGCGCCGATCTTCGGGAGCGTGTGCGAGAGCATCTGCAACACCGATCCGTCCCACTCGAGCCAACGACGGTGGACTTCTCGATGAGCGCGCATGGGTGAGGAGACGTCAGCAGTCGTCGACTGGACCGCGCACGACGCGATCGATGATCTCGATGATCAGGGCGGTCAAGCAATACGCTCGCGGTAGAGCTTGGGAGTTCCCAGGTGCGCTTTTTGGTGAACGGCACGGAAGTGGAGTCGCAGCCCGGTGTGTGGGCTTTTCTGCCGAGCACTCGTATCCAGAAAGGTAAGGACAGAGTCGATGGGTCTCAGAGATCTCTTCGGTAAGAAGGGGAAGGACAAGGATAGGGACGCAGAGCCGGACCCCATCGCCGATTTGGTTCTCGGCAAGCTCAAGGTCGGCTATCTAGTCGACTACGATTTGAAGACCTGGGAAGTGACGGGCTACTGCCGATACGAATTCGATGGAAATATCGTGAAGGAGTGGGAGATCACGGCTGGAGGACGCGAGAAGCGGTACCTGGAGCTGGCGGACGGGCGCTGGTCCCTCGCCAAGAAGATCGTCATCGGCGCCATCGACGGTGACATCCGGCGTGATATCCTTCGCGACGAGGACCCGCCGAGCCAGATTGCTCACAAGGGGAAGCAGTACTATCTCGATAATTCCTCTGCAGGCCACATGTTCCCCAATGGCGAGGGTGCCGGCAACGAGGTGATCCGCTGGGAGTTCCTGGACGAAGATGAAGAGAGCTTCATAGGCATCGAACAGTGGAGCGAGTCAGAGCTCGGGGCTGCGACTGGCTCCTTCGTCGAGGACTACGAGTTCACGAGTATCCTCCCAGGCGCGGGTACGGACTGATTTCTTGCCCGGCAGGGTCGAAGCCTTGCGCTACACTGAACGGAAGGGAACCATGAAAAGAAACCTCCCGTGGATCGCGTGGACCGGTCTCTCTCTAGTTGTCGCGGGCTGTACCGCCGGTAACCCCCTCGAGCCGTTGCAACGCGAGCTCGACCGTTTCGCGGAGTACTCGGTCATCCTCGCGGACATGCGGGAGGAGGGTACATTCTCGACCGACTACTGGCACCAGTACCGGGTGACCACAGGCCGACCGGAGCCAGGCTCTGAGGATCTGGTGTACGCCGACAGCATCCGGGAGTGGGAACGAGTCGACCGCCAGACGTACACGAGATACCAGCCCTACCTCGGCATGGTGATCATCTCGAAAGGCGCGGACGGGAGCATCGATCACGGCCAGCATCCGCCCGGCTACCAGTACGTCGGCAACGA
The DNA here is from genome assembly GCA_026713545.1 of Bryobacterales bacterium. Lineage (GTDB taxonomy): Bacteria > Acidobacteriota > Terriglobia > Bryobacterales > UBA6623 > JAPPLB01. The sequence continues at coordinate 16,287 of JAPOOG010000078.1, read as the reverse complement.
GCGCTACGGCCAGTGGCGAAACGACCGGAGCGGCGGATCCTTCTGGGAGTTCTATGGCCGCTATGCGCTGCTCAGCCACGTAATCGGCGGGTTTGGGCGGCCCATCTACCGGAACGACTGGAATGCGTATCGCGACAATCGCGGCCTCGGCCAACCTTACTTTGGCTCTGGCAGGTATGGCACGAGCGGTACGGCCACGAGACAGAGCAACCCCAGTTTCTTCCGCCGCCAGGAAGCACGGCAGCGCGTCCGGACCCAGGGATTCGCTGATCGGGTGCGCGGTCGCATGACGGGTGGCAGCGCCCGGGGCCTAGGCAAGTAGCGTTACGGGAGGATCATCATGTCTTGGGATCAAATCCTGACAGGTTTCATTTACCTGGCCGTCGTCCTTGTTCTTGTTGTGATCGGCAAGTGGGTCTACACTGCGCTGCACCGCGGCTTTGTTCTGCGGACACAGATCCTCGAGAAGGACAACCTTGCCATGGCCCTCACGATCGCTGGCTACTACCTCGGCCTGGCGATCGTGCTCGGCGGAGTGGTGTCTGGACCTGGGTCCGGCATGCTCACCGAGAATGTCATCGATGTCGTGATTTTCGGACTGGTGGCTATTGTCTTGCTCAATCTGTCCGGCTGGATCAACGACAAGATCATCTTCTCGAAGTTCGACAACCAGAAGGAAATCATTCAGGACCGCAACATTGGAATGGGCGCCATCGAAGGCGGCAATCATGTGGCTGTCGGTATGATCACGGCTGGCGCGCTCTCCGGTGAAGGTGGCCTGCTCAGCGGCGCGGTCTTCTGGGTCCTGGGCCAGGTCGGCCTCATCGTGGCCGCGCTGCTGTACAACAAGATGACCTCGTTCGATCTGCATCATGAGATCGAGCGTGACAACACCGCGGTCGGCGTGGCCTTTGCCGGTGTCCTCATCGGCTTCGGGAACATCATCCGCCTGGCGGGTGAAGGAGACTTCGTCTCGTGGACGCAGAGCCTGAGCGAGTTCGGATACTACGCAGTGGTGGGTCTGCTCCTCTTGCCGCTGGTCCGGCTCTTCGCCGACAAGGTGCTGCTGCCGGGCGCCCGACTGACCGACGAGTTGGTCCAGGACGTACCCAACGTTGGCGCTGGGGCCATCGAGGCGACCACGTATCTCGCCGCGTCGATACTAATCGGGTTGACCCTCTGAGAACGCCCGCAACATCCCGCCGGACTCTCGCTTACGGCGTGGCGTGACCGGGGTCGTGTCAGGTGTGAGGCGTGGGATACCAGACCGTCGACACGGACATGCGCCAGCTCAAGAGTCAGATGACGGACCGCATCCTGTTGTTCTGGGAGTTCTTGCACCGCGAGAATCTGCTCCGACTGTTTGGCGTCGTCGTGGTCTTGATCGTCGGCGGTGCGGTCGGGTTCGCCTACTTCGAGGATGATCGAAGCTTCCCCGATGCCCTCTGGTGGGCCATCGTCACGCTGACCACGGTGGGGTTCGGAGATATTTTTCCCACGTCGCTCTGGGGACGGGCGATCGGCGGCGTCCTCATGTTCTTCGGTATCGGCGTACTCGGTATGTTCACCGCCACGATCGCCGGCGTGTTCGTCGAGAAGCGACTCAGGAAGGAGCGGGGCATGGGTTCGTACGATCTTGAGGGTCACATCATCCTGTGCGAGTGGAACGACCGGACCCGTGAGATTCTCCGCGACCTGCGTGCCGACCCTCGCTCATCGCGGTCACCCATTCTGCTGCTGGCAGATGTCGAGACGAAACCGGTCGAAGACGAACATCTCTACTTCGTGCGAGGCGAGGTGACCGAGGAGAACTTGACGCGCGGCTGCATCGGGAAGGCGGCCACCGTGGTCATCGTGGGAGACCGCCGGCTGGACTACACGGCGCGGGACGCCAAGGCGGTTCTCTCCACCCTGACGGTGGAAACGCTGAACCCCGACGTGTACTCGATTGTCGAACTGGCCAACGAAGACAACGTCAGGCATTGTGAGCGTGCGCATGCCAACGAGGTCATCGTGGGCAGCGAATTCAGCAGCCGCCTCATCTCGAGTGCGACGCTGGATCATGGGATCACCAAGATCCTGTCCGAGATCCTCAGCGCCCAGTACGGCAACGACCTCATCATCGTCCCGGTGCCTCCATCGCTCGCGGGGCATCCGTTTCTGAAGGTGTTCTCCGAGATGAAGCGTGACCAGGGAATGATCGTTCTGGCAATCCAGCCGCACGGACGCGACCAAGTCGTGACCAACCCCGGCGCCGATGTTCTCGTCGGCGCGGACGACCGACTGATTGTCATCTCATCGCGGCCCGAGCGCGAGCATCGAGCCACACCCGGCAGCCCGCGATGAGGACCTAGAACCATGTCGACCCGTTCGCGAGTCATCTACTGGCTCCGGGTCGAGTTCAACGCAATTTTCGGGTCCGACAGGCAGCCGCGGGGTCGCCGCACCGGCCGTCACCAGACCGGCTCCGCGTCTGCTGAGCACGAGCCGAGCGCAGGACGCGGGGGGCGAAAGCCGCACTGATCACCGACAGGTGCCGGTCAAGCCCCTGACCCGGTCCTTGTCCGCTACTATGCTAAACTTGAGCTTCCCTACGGCACCGGCCTCGATACGATGCGACGAACCTGGAGGCGGCTGGTCAAAAAGTACCACCCCGATCTTCATTCGGGGGATAAGCAGAAACGGCGCACGGCGACCGAGCTCGTTCAAGGTCTGAATCGCGCATACGAAGAGCTTGCCAGACACCTGGAACGCAAATAGGGTTTGGGACCGTGTCGAACACGAGATCACACAAGAAAGAGGTGCGGTTCGATGTCTGACAACCTGGATCGGGTCAAGGGCTACCTACTCGATCTCGATCTCACGATCGTCGAGGAGAACGAGACTGAAGAGCTGATCGTGGTCGATGACGAGGACAGCGGCATCAAGCAACTGGTCATCGACTGCGAGCCTCCCATTGTTGTGCTCGAGCAGTTGATCGGCGAGGTGCCGACCGAGCCGCGAGACCTCTTCGAACGCTTGTTGCAGATGAACAACACGCTCGTCCACGGCGCGTTCGTGCTCGACGAGACCGGCGGGCGGATCTTCTTCCGCGACACTTTGCAGCTCGCCAACCTCGATCTCAACGAGCTCGAGGGCTCGATCCGGGCCCTCTCGTTGGCGCTCGCCGAGTACGGCGCTGAACTCCTCACGTACCTCAGCAAGTAGAAACGTCCACAGGAGAACCGTCATGGCCAGTATTTTTCAGCGGATGTTCAAGGTCGCCCAGTCCGAGGCACACTCCGGCATGGACAAGTTTGAAGATCCGATCAAGATGAGCGAACAGGGAATCCGTGACCTCAAGAAGAACCTGCAAGCATCGATGGTCAGCCTGGCGCAGGTCAAGTCGCTAGCGATTAGACTCCAGAAGGAGACTGACGACCACAAGAAGAGGGCGGCCGACTACGAGCGTAAGGCGATGCTGCTGCTCAAACGGATGCAGGGGGGGGAGATGGATGGGACAGAAGCCGAACGGCTAGCGACTGAGGCTCTGTCGAAAAAGGAGGAAGCCTTTCAGAGCGCCACGACGGCCTCGTCGCAGCAGCAGGCTCAGCAGAACATGGCCGACCAGCTCCAGACCAAGGTCGAAGAGCTCAAACGGCAGATCGGCAAGTACGAGAACGAGGTCATCACACTTCGCGCCCGGGCTCGCACCGCCTCGTCCATGCGCAAGATCAACCAGCAACTGGCCGGCGCCGACACCACGGGGACCGTCGCGATGCTCGAGAAGATGAAGAACAAGGTGCAGGAGGAGGAGTCTTTGGCGGAGGCCTACGGCCAACTCTCCGATGTCGGCGGCACCATTGACGATGACATCGACAAGGCGCTGGCCTTGCCATCGACCTCGGCCGCGTCCGACTCGCTGGCCGAGTTGAAGAAGAAAATGGGAATGGAGGCCTAAGACCGGCGGTTACGCCGGGCGCGGGTCACTCTGTACCGGTCGTGCTGTACCCATCCACCTCACACTCCCTCCTCCGCGAGCCCTAGCGAGCTTCGGTACGCATGGCCCACGTCTCGCATGAGGTCTTCCGCGGCTCGCACGCCCCGATATTGGGCTTCTTCGAAGAGCGAGATCCCGCTCATGTCCGAGTGGGCGAAGCGCACGGGGCCAAAGGCCTCGGCGGCTCGCCGCCGAGGCTCTCCCCAGAGAAAACCGGGGACCGGACGGATCATCGCGTGGCCCCAGAGCATCACATCGATCTGGGTGACGAGCGATTCGAGGCCCACGTGGGCTGGCGCGAGATCGCCGAGAATGATCGACACCCAGTCATCCCAGCTGCGTTCGAGCATCCAGCGACGGGCGACCTCAGGATTCGGCACCGCTAGTGGCATGTAGTACGTCAGGACGCTCGGCCCCGGCGCAACACGCAGGTTCTGGTGGGTGGCGACCACATACCCCAGAGATAAGCTGTCGTAGATCACATTGTCCCACGCCGCCCCTTCAGGCAGGCGGTCGACGGTGAGGTTGGCGACCATCCATGGGGCGTAGCTAAACGCGTCGATGCCCGGAAGCTCATAGCCGGCCAGCACATGCGTGGCCGTAAAGCGGGGCAGGGCGTAAATGACCTGTCGGGCTCGAATCCGCACGGACGAATTGGTACGTGTATCGAGCACGTCCACGTCGACGCCTTCGGTCGAGGTTTCGGAAGTCCCCGGGTCGGCGGTCAGCCGGATCCGATAGACGAGCATGCCCGAGTGCAGATGCCTCTCGAGACGCTCCACGATGTGGCGGACTATGCGCCCGTTTCCTTCGGGCCACGTGAGGTATTCCACTTCTTCGTCGCGGGAACAGAAATAATGCCAGGCGGCCCAGGCCGAAGTGGTCTCCAGTGAGCACCCGTAGTCGTCGCGGCAGCAATAGTCGACGTACCACCGCAGACGTTCGGACGTCCATCCGGCGCGGTCAAAGTACTCCAGCATCGAGATCCGGTCGAGAGCGACGAGGTCGGGGTCGTCGCTGCTCAGGGCCATCGGCAGCGCGAACGCACGTCGTCCGCGGGCATCGCGATAATCCTGATAACGCCTCACCTGCTGTTCGAATTCTGCGAGCATGGCCTGATCCCCGGGCGCTGGGGCGGTGCCCAGGAGCTCCCGCGCCGAGATCCCCTCTTGCCAGCGGCCGTCGATGAACAGCCGCTCCTGGGGCGCATGACAGAGGTGGCGCGGGTCGTAGATCGGATCACCGTCTGGACCGAGGTCGTGGACCATTCCCATCTCTTCCAGCAGCTCGCGCACCGCTGTCGATTCCGAGCTCGGGACCGGCAGATAGTGGGCGCCCCAGGGATAAGCGGACACCTCGTTCGCACCCCAGCGTGAGTTGCCGCCCGCGTCTGTCTCAAGCTCCAGGATCTCAAAGTCGCGAAAGCCGCTCTTGGCGAGCTTCCAGCCCGCCGACAGGCCCGCGATGCCGGCGCCGACGATGACAACCGGCACGTCTCGGATCTCTTGGGGCTCAGGGAGACCACCGGCACGCAACCGGTGTCCGACCTCGTGGGAGGCACCGACGATGGAGCCAGCGATCCTGCCGGTGTCGATCTCGCGGTCTACGAAGCGTCCCGTCCGTGACCGACAGCCGACCGCCAGGGCTGCGGCAACACTCGGGCTCAGGCGTAGAAGATCGCGCCGGGTCAGGTGACGAATGGCTGTCATGGCGCGAATTGCCCCCAATCCTCCTTCTGGTAGCGAACCAGGATCTGGTTGTTCAGGCGGTTGACCTCGACGGGGACTGCTTCCATGTCCGTGGGAAACGTGAAAAGGGCGGGCGTGATCAACTGGTTGAGAAATCGAAGGTTCTCCGGAAAGCGCTCGGGCATCTGAAAGGGCTCGTGGGACGCGAGGACGTAGCCCCATTCGCCAAAGGAAGGGACCGCAACGTGATAGGGTGTTGCGTCGAAACCTGCCATGCGCACCGTCTCGACGATGCACCAGAAAGCACGACGGGCCATGAGCGGGGACGAGCTCTGGATCGCGGCGACGCCGTCCGGGGCCAGGTGCGCGGCGAGCCGTCTGTAGAACGTGGTCGTGTAGAGCTTGCCCAGGGAGTAGTTCGAGGGGTCTGGAAAATCGATGACGATGAAGTCGTACCGGCTCGTGCTGTCCTCGAGCCAGACGAACGCATCTGCGTTGACGACCTCCACCCGGGGCGACCGCAGCGCGTAGTTATTGAGCGCCGCGAACACACGATGATCCGTGAAGAGATCCGTCATCGTCGGGTCGAGGTCGACCAGCGTGACGTGCTGCACTCGCTGGTCCTTGAGTATCTCTCGAACCACCATGCCATCCCCGCCGCCGAGCACGAGGACCTGCTGCGGTGAGGCCACTGACGCCAGCCCGGGGTGGACCAGCGCCTCGTGGTACCGGTACTCGTCGAGGGAGGAAAATTGGAGGTCGCCGTTCAGGAACAGCCGCATCTCGCCCTGTGCTTGGGTCGCGACGATGCGCTGATATCGAGAGGAGCGGGCGAAGATCACTGGATCCTGATACAGGCGTCGCTCGGAGAAGTCCAACAAGACCTCGGAGAAGGCCACGCCCGTCAAGAGCAGCGCAAGGACGGCGTAGGCCTGCACAGTGAGGATGGGTCGCCGATGTTGCGCACGAAACAAGTGGCACGTCCAGACCGCCACGAGGACGTTCAGGACGCCAAACACAAACGACGACTGCATCAACCCTACCTGGGGGACGAGCCAGAGGGGAAACAGCAGCGACGCGGCCAATCCACCCAGATAGTCGAGCGACAGGACCTTCGAGATCAGGTCGGAAAACGGGAACTGGTCTTTGAGGATACGCAACACCAACGGAATCTCCAGCCCTACCAGGATTCCGGTAAGCGCGACCCACGAGTAGAGCACTACCCGAAACGCGTCGAGTTCGGCGAACGCCATAAAGAGAACCAAGGAGGAGAGCCCACCAATGAGGCCAACCAGGATCTCGATCTGGATGAAGACGGCGATCAGATCCTTGTGAAAATAGCGAGACAGGTATGAGCCGAGCCCCATCGAGAACAGGTAGACGCCGATGATGGTGGAGAACTGAGTGACACTGTCGCCAAGCATGTAGCTGGCGATGGTCCCGGCCAGGAGCTCGTAAATCAGTCCACAGGTGGCAATGGCGAAGACTGAGCAGAGGAGGGCCAGGCTCTTGCTGTGACGGTCGTCAGTCGACGGGGTGTTGTGTTCATCCATGGATCGTGGTTACCTGTTTGTTTTGATACTCGACGCGCGTTTCCTATACGATGACGAAGTCTGAAAAATAGCATAGCGAATCCGTCGATGGACACGGTGCTCCACAGTGCTTCAACCCTTCGTTACCTCTTGTTGAGCGGACGAACGCGATTGGAGCCTTTGCGCATCTTCGAATGTCGCCGAGTGAAATGGCTTGACCACTGGGTCACCTTTTATGCGCTGGGCACCAGCCACGCGATACGTTTCGAGTACGGCGACACCGCGCTGACCGAGCTGCTCACGTGTGTTCCCGCGGCCGTACAGGGTCACGTCCTCGAGCACGGCGGGGAACATTTCCCCTATACCGCCTCCAGGACGTTCGACAACCTGAGCTATCGCTGCCGATTGACGCCTTTTGACCTGTGCGGTCGAGATGGGCTGCAGGGCCCGTTCTCACGCGAGGATCAGATCACCTTCAAGTACCGCGTGGAGGGGGACCTCGAAGAACCGGTCACCCACATCGGGTGGCGTGGTCGTGAAAACACACTCTCCGTGGAGACCGTCCACACGTACCCCCACGAGGGGCAAGGGGTCAGAAGCAAGAGCACCTTCGAGATCTCCTGCCGCAGTGTGGGTCTCAGAGGATTGCCCGCAGCACAACTTTCCCCACCGTCAACAACACAGCCATGAGCAAGGTCATACGAACCGAATCGATCTCGAAGTCGTCGATCAGCTTGTCGGTCATCCACAACAGGAACGCGTTGATGACCAGCCCGAACAGGCCGAAACTCAGCAGCATCGGGATGAAGGCGATCAGCGCGATCAGCCAGAATAGAAAGTAGGTCAACAGCCCGTAGACCAGCACAACGGTCAACGTGGTGCCGAACGACTTCAGGCGCACGCCGGGCAGCGCTGTCGCCAGAGCGTAGAGGAGCCCCGAGGTCACAAGCACGTCGCTGATAAGGGTCAGCATGGGTCCTGCTCCCGTCCCGCATTGAGGGCGCCCAGCAGGTCCCGCACGTCGCCTCCCGTTGGGCTCTGGTAGACGCGCAGGTCGAACGCTGGCGCGATCGTCAGGATGACGACCAATGACGACTATCGTATCTTGCAGAGAAACCGCCTGCCTCGCTGCCCTGCCCCGCGAAGGCGGGGTAATCCGTGGCGGCGAATTTCTGGAATGGATCGCACACTGGACCGCAGACCTTCGCCCAGTTCAATAAGCCTGATCGCCGCCCGCCGCGGCCACGAATCCGAGGGTGCTGGGGGTCCACCCTCGATCTGAAAACACCTCCAATCGAGATGCGGACAGTCGCTGTCGATACCGGTCTCTTAGAGATTTGGCAGAAAGTCGTTGATGCGCTAGTTGTCGCAGGCGTCACGCGACTCGCACCCTTCTCTGAGTAGTCGCGAATAAAGCATGTTGTCGATACGAGTCGGGTTGTCAATTCTATGGTCATTACAGCAAGCCAGTTTTCGGAATTTCGTTCGCCAATAGGTCGACCAGCTAGTACTTGTCGTACTGGCGTGTGAGTATTGCAGAAAGCATCGTTTATGCGCCATCAGGGCGTGGTTGTGCCCGCCGCTGGTTCCGAAACTGCGTCCGCGGCGGCTGAAGGAGCTTGTAAACTGACTGTAGGAGGGTTGGAGTTGGAGGGACTCTGAGAGCGAGATAGTAGGAGAGCTATGGGCGATGAGATCATCATTGCAGCGGTCATTTTGTCGCTGGGGATTTTGTTCAGCGGACTGATCTTGAACGGCCAGCGGGCTGTGCGCCGTGAGATTACGGGGCAACGAGGTGAAATCGCGGGATTGCGCGGCGAGATTGCGGGGCTTCGAGGTGAAATCGCGGGGTTGCGCCGTGATGTCTTGGAGGTCCGCTCCGAGCTAGCTCAACAACGCGAGTTCATTGCGCCCCTGAAAGGGTTGCGGGAAGCGATCACCGGCCGGCGGCTCGCCGGCTAGTGTCCTGGCGGGACGGATGAGCAACGACAACGACGATTCCTAAACCTTACCTTTCCCACCCCACCAACCCCAATCGGTCACACGGAGCGTCGTGGAGGTTCTGCCGCAGGCCCAGGCAGCTTTCGGTGGTCTGGATCGAGGCAAGGCCGAGAGAGATCTGGATCTGCTCGAGCGGCGCCCGGCCGAGGTGGGCGAGCTTGGCGAAGGTACGCCGCAGGTCGTGGGGGGTGATCTTGCCGAGCCCGGCCTGACGGGCATAGCCAGCGACCGCCTCGAACACCGCCTGCGCCGTGATCGGACCGTCCCCGACCCGTCCGGCCTTGTCCACACGCCGCAGCACGGCTCCGGTGGAGATGCCGGCGGCGGCGGCCCAGCGGTCGAGGGCATCCTTGGCCCAGGAGGGCATCGGTACGGTGCGGACGCGGCCGTGCTTGCCGACGAGATCGACGATCGCCCAGCGGCCCTCGCACTGCGCCACATCGCTAAACCCCAACCCCGCCAACTCCCCCCTCCGTAACCCGCACCCCCAGTAAAACCCGATACCTCAGACCCTTGAGGGTGGCCGGCTCAGGCTCGGCCAGCAGCCGCTGGGCCTGGGGGAGGGTCAGCCAGTTGCCGGTCCGGACGCCGGTGCGGCGCACGCCGGGGACGCCGCGGATCACTGCAGCGAGCTTGCGCAGGGCGGCGAGAGCGAGGCTGACCGAGGCGGCCGAGAGACCTCGTTCGATGAGGTGCGATCGGTAGCGCTACAGGACAGCCCGGGCAAAGCCTTCGCCGGAGGCGTTGGACGGGTACCAGTCGAAGAACTCCCCCAGCGCCCGGTGATACGCACTGCGGGAGTGGGGGCTCGCCAGAGAGTCCAGCACCAGCTCCACCGGCGGCGCCAGCGAGGCCGGGACCAGCGCGGAGGTTTGGCAGCCACGGCACAGGTAGTGGTCGCGCGCCAAGACCTTTTCCCTGCCCCCAGCCGAAGCGGGCCCGCGAGCGCCGACCGCGGTTGTAGCAGGCCTCGCACAGCCCGCGGCGGTAGAACTCGGGGCGGCCGCAGAGGCAGAGGGGGACTTGAGACCGAGCTAATCTTACAAGATCAGGACTACCCAATTCACTGAATGTCCAATAAAGGTGAGGTACTGCTTCTTATCCTCTGCACGTGCGGGGGCTCCCCCTTAGCGCCCCAGAATTACAAATCCAGAACCCGTCTGAGTCCGAAATCGACGCGAGCCATGAGTTTTCGGGAAACTTGCCCCACCCGGTCAGAGAGATAGGCTTTGTCGAGAGTCACGATCTGAGTGACGTTGGCGACGGAGTCCTTTGGGAGCCCGGTGCTGGCCGCTGGAAGCAGGACATTGCCGGGAGCGTCGAGCAACCGAGTATTCGACGTGAGAATGACACCAAGGATTGTTCTCAATCTGCTTCGATTGAAAGCATCGGCCTGGACGATGAGAACGGGGTGGCGAAAACCAGGCTCCGATCCCCGCGGCACATCCAGGTCCGCCCACCACACCTCGCCGCGGGCAACTACCATTTGCTGGCACTGACGCTTCGAGCCTGGGCCGGGCTCAACGCCGGATTGAGGCCGCTCGATTCATCGGCGAAGACCTCGTTCAGCTTAGCCGTCACATCCTCGTCACGGTGTTTGGCAAGGTATTCGGAAACCGCTGTGGCGTACAATTCGCTCCTCGACACTCCTTGCCGCTCCGCCAACTCGTTAGCCGACAGGAACAGCTCGTCCGGCAGTGAGATTGCTGTTTTCATACCGTGATCATACCAGAGTGCACTTATTCTTGAGCAGCGTCCTGAGCCGATCACGGTCACGGGGAGCGATCATCCCCCGTTGGTATAGACGATTCCAGCGATGCGAATGAAGGCGGAGGGGGAGCGACCAGACGATGGCTACTGGTCAGGGGCCGTCAACGGGCTGTTGATCCAGAGGTTCGCATGGTGGCGCGACAAGCACCCGGCGTGGCGGACGGACGGCGAAACCCTGCGCGGCTTCCACCGCGCGCGGAGTGACGAACTGTGCACGGCAGGTAGCGTCACGATCGTCACGCACAGCGGCATATTGAGCGACCCCAGGCACATCGACCAGTGGCCCGAGATTCTGCCCAACCGAACCCAGCGCCAAGACCAATAGAGAACATCAAGGCCGAGTAGAGGCGCTGGGCGCATCAAACTGTCGCGCGGCCCGTCGAGGCCGAGCGGTTTGCGTTCGACGATTTCCAATCCCAGCCGGATGGTATTCTCCAGGCGCCTGGGGTGAGCGGCCCTGGGGCTTGGGGAGGGAGTGCTGACCCGCATTCGGTTGACCGCCTGGATTATCGCCGCCGCCCTGGCGGGTGGCATCGCCACGGCCGATACCTTCCACAGCGAGGTAGTTAGCCTGCTGTGTCCTCGATTCCGTCATGTTGATCCTCGAGTACTCGTAGCGCCGTCTCCTTATGTCGATGCGGCCAACGAGCGCCTCCTGCAAACTCGAGGTTTCGGCAAAGAGCCGGTGGTACTGCGACTCCGGGTCGGTCTCGCGGTGTTTCTCGATCGTCCAGTCGTCCGGCGTGTAGCCGCCGTTGGGCAGGTCCGACGCGACGTAGTAGCGCGCGTGCGAACAGAAGTTCTCCAAGTCCGAAAACGACCCTTTGTTACATGGGCCTCCCGTGTCGATCACGCCCAGCGGCCGGCCCAAGGCACGGGTCCAGTGCGCTAGCCTGCATTTCGCACCACCCGACGGCCGAGGCACGCGATACGACCGCCATGACTTCGTTGCGCTTGCTTGCCGTGCTCGATGTACTGTTCAAGTACGCCTGCGCTCGCGAACGATCCGACCGTCCTGCCCAGCGGCCAAACCGACCGCGCAAGCACTGTCCCTGTCGTGATTGGCGGTCTCGAAGTCGATAGCGACGGCTGGATTGGCTACACTCTGTAACCGCAGGGCTGCTTGTCTTCTGCGGCGCTAACGTTTTGGACATAGATGTTCTATGCCTCATCAGGCAGCCCTTTTCCTAGCCCCTGGCGAAAGATCCGGGCCAGGTCTCCAAGAGGCGTTTCCGTCCTCACGTGAACAGACATCATTTATAGATCAATTTCCGCATCCGGATCCCCCGCCGCCAGTGCATTCAGCCAGGCAAGGCAAGGTTCGCAGGTTCGATACACGCCTCCATAGCCGGCCTTCTCTTCACGTTCGACAATCGGGAAGGTCGAGTTGATGCAGCGGATGTCATCACGGTCTGTGACGCCGTAGAGATGGAAGAACACGGCATCGTTTCCTCATCACTCAGTGAGCCTTCCTGGAAGGCTGGCGATGCCGCGGCGGGATTGATGCCGGCAACGCTTCGCAACGTTGCCATTTCTAACCCAGGGAGGAGTGACCCCGAAACGCCCGGATCGGCCCTGGGTAGCGCGCGACGACTTCGTCCGCTGTCAAAAGCGTGATCCCTTCGATCTGGGCCTGTGCGACCAGGATGCGGTCAAACGGATCCTTGTGGATGGGCGGAAGCAGATCCACGGCTGCCGCGTGGGCGCCCGTCACGGGCAGTTCCACATAAGCGTTCTCCAGCAACCCCCGGCGCAGCAGTCGCGGGTCGACGCTGAACTCCTCTCGCCCGAGTCCGTTCTTGATGGCTAACTCCCACAGCGAGGCGGCGCTGAAGAATAACTCGTTCCCGGGATCTTCCAGCAGTGCGCGCACATCGCCGGGCAACTGAGGCGACGCGCCCGCTGCCCAAAGCAGAACATGCGTGTCCAGAAGGAGATTCAATCGGCACCTTCGAACAGGGCTTCGATCTCATCGGAACCCATGCGGTCGAAATCCTCGCGCACCGAGATTTTTCCGGCCATGAACCCAACCCGGCGGACGGACCCGGCGCCTGGAGCTTCCACGGCGACGACTTTGACGACGGGTTTGCCCGCCCGCGCGATGATGAACGGTTCGCCATTGGCGGCGGCCTCGACGAGGCGCGAAAGATGGGTCTTGGCTTCGTGCATGTTGAAGGTGCGCATGACATCACCCCATGAGCTTAGTCCGAACAACTTAGTTAAGCACGACGGCTCCTACAAGTCCAGTTGGACAAAGCTGACCCAAAGGGCTGTCGTGGGCGGGTGGGGCTGTCAAGCGCAGCGCCGGTGGAGCGTCGAATTGGCCTTTGCGGCGCATAAAGGATGTTGTCGGGGGCCGCAACGCTGACCTGAAACATCCCCCTGATCAAGCGGCGCCGACACCGGACCGGATGTTTTCAGCTTGAATGATCCGCAGGCAGGCGGAGGAAAAACTAGCCTGAGAGTGAACCGTAGCGGGACTCGGGCGCAGCCGCTAGTTGAATCTCTCCAGGGTCTCTGCTCCTGTCCTTTCACTTCGACTGCCGGGCGAGCCGGCGACGGTACTTTTCGAGAGTCTTCTCCGTGGGTTTTTCGGCGAAGCGTTCCGGTGCTGCAGCGAAGTCTTTCAAGCTATAGCCTTCCTCCAGGTGCAACCGCACGGCGGAGTGACCGATTCGCGCCGAGCTTCGGAATCCGCCACACCGCCTACGGGCAGCGCCGCGAGCAGGGCTCGCTGCAGGGCATGAACTTCTATCGCAACAGCCGCGAGTTTTCTCTCGACATCGCCCCGCCGAGCTCCCAGCGCATCTTCGAGGGCCCGAAGTGGCTCGGGGACCGTGTCAAGCATGTCATCAAACCGCGCATCCGTTACCGCTTCGTCGACGACATCGACAACTTCGACAAGGTGATCCGCTTCGACGGCCGCGACCTGCTCACCAACACCAACGAAGCCGACATTTCCGTCATGAACCGCCTGTACGCCAAAGACGCCGCGACCGGCGGCGTCCGCGAAGTCGCCAGCCTCGAGATTTGGCAACGGCGTTATTTCGATCCCGAATTTGGCGGCGCGCTCGTTCCCGTGAGCCGCAACGTCTTCAGCTCGACCGTCGACGTCACGCCCTTCGCTTTCATCGACCAGGCCCGCAACGCTCGCCGATCGTGTCTTCGTTTCGCATCCGTCCGAACTGGCGCACGTTCCTGGGCTGGCGCACGGACTACGACCCGTTGCGCCGCGCCTGCGCAGTATATTGTCGTGGTGAATGCTGGCGGGCGGAGCGTCCGCCGCAAGATCGCCGCCCGGAACCGCTGTCAGGGGCCGCTTGTACTGAAGGGAACCGAACCGGAGCCGCGAACGCAAAGGCAAGTCTGATGTTCGATTCGCTCACCAGCACCCGTCAGTTGACCGAGGCCGGCAGCGTGGTTCTCACAAGCAGTTCCATCATCCTGATGGAAGAGGCACAACCGTCCCTGCTGACGCGAGGCGTTGCCCTCGTTCCGCCTCGTCGGCCAGGTGATCGGCCCGGACCGGCAGCAGGTCGCAAGGAGACCGAGAACCGGTGGTTATGTCAATTGCTGACCGGGCGGACTCGGGCGGGACCGGTAGACATCGGGGTCGGATACAGTCACAGACTGTAAGAAACTAACGCTCGTTCTGATCGAACAGTTCAGTAGCATGGAACGCGACGCATTCCATGGTCAGATCGTGAAACCGTTGCCTATTTGAGGGTCTCGACTGCTCAGCAGGACGTGCGCAGCCAGTGCCTCGCCATCCTGCGAGTACGCACGCAAACACGACTTCCGCATCGACGATTTCATCGAGGCGACCGCCTCCGGACAGACTTCCGAAAAGCGCCGCTGGCTCGACGAGCTGATGAACGTCCTGCAGCACGGCGACCGTTTGATCGTCAGCGAACTCTCCCGGCTCGGTCGGTCGCTGGGGCAGATCGTCGCCATCCTCGACGCCCTCGCCAAGGCCAGGTCCGCGGGCAGAAAGCTCGGGTGCCCGAAAGGCTCGTTGGGCGTCTCACGGCTCAACGGCAAGGAGGACAACATCCGGCGCGTCCTCGATCTGGGCGTTTCCAAGACCGCCATCGCCAAGCTCACCGGCGTCTCCCATACGACTCTCTACAGCTTCATGAGCACCCGAGGGCTCAAGCCGTGCCCTTAGCGTGCATTTCTGCACCAATCTGGTCGGTACCCTAAGAGGGCCGTCCCCGACCCGCCCGGCCTTGTCCACGCGCCGCAGCTCCCCGGAGAGATTCGGGACGAGCCCCGGCCGAGTGCTATGATCGATCCAGACCACCATTATGCGCTGAGCACGCCGGAGGCCTCGACATGAGCTTGGCAGCGATGAGAAACGGCACCCTTGCCGCCCTGCTGGTGGCGGCCACTGCTGTGGCTGAGCGGCCGTTGCCGCCGTGCACGGAGGTGCCACCAAGTTGCACGGGGCAGCCGTTCCGGCCGGGGGCGGAGGAGCCGAGTTGCTCGGGACAGGCAAAATGCGCCGCGTGCTGGCTGGAACTGGAGAGCCATCCCGGCTGCTTCGTTTGGAACAGTTACCTCAGCGAGGGCGAAACCGCGGCCTGGAGTGGCAAGTGCACCGACGGCCTGGCCAGCGGGCCGGGTACGCTCAAGTGGACCTACGGAAGCGTGGTCAACGAGCATACGGGTCTCCTCCGGAACGGGAAGTACCACGGCCACTGGGTGCGGCGCTACGCGAACGGGAACGTCCACGAAGGGCCCATGGTAGACGGCAACAGGCAGGGCCATTGGGTCGTGCGCAATGCGGACGGGACTGTCATGGAAGGGCCCATGGTGGACGATAAGAGGCACGGCCGCTGGGTCAGGCGCGACTCGAACGGTTACACGATAATCCTGGACTGGGTCAACGGAATCCACCGACGCGGCCGCCGATAATCCTCGGCCCTTCTATCCCTCCCAGCCCACCAACCCCAACCGATCACAAGGCGCATCGTGCAGGTTCTGTTTGAGGCCAGATACCTCTCCGTAGTCTGGATCGAGGCATGGCCGAGGCTAATCTGGATCTGCTCGAGCGGCGCGCGGCCGAGGTGGGCGAGCTTGGCGAAGGTTCTCCGTAAATCATGCGGCGTGATCTTGCCCAGCCCGGCCTTACGCGCATATCCCACGACTGTCTCGAAGACCGCCTGCGCCGTAATTGAACCGGACCCGACGCGCCCGCCCTTGTCCACACGCCGCAGCACGGCCCCCGAGGAGATCCCGGCGGCCGTGGCCCAGCCATCGAGCGCCGTCTTGGCCCAGGAAGGCATCGGGACGGTGCGGACGCGGCCGTGCTTGC
>JAPOOG010000135.1 GCA_026713545.1 Bryobacterales bacterium | reverse complement strand
GTCAGAATCGGAGCGGTCAAGGCCGCCATCTGGCCCAACCAGACCGAATCCGGTGTCGTTCGCCACAACGTCACCTTCTCGCGCATCTACAAGGATGCCAACGGCGATTGGAAGTCCACTTCCAGCTTCGGCCGCGACGACTTGCTCGTGGTGGCGAAGGTCGCCGACCAGGCCCACACCAAGATTTTCGAGGTCGCCAACGGCAACACCGCCGACCCCGAGGGCGAACAGTCGTCCTAACGGCAAGCCGTTACCTGGCGGGGTGAAAGCCCCGCCTTTTTTTTCTTCGACAAATCCTGATACTTCGACACACCCAACGTGCGCGCATAACGGCGCAGCGAGACACGATCCCCGATTCATACATACCTATGCCTTTTTTCGCTGAAACGCGCAGGACGAGCCTCAGAGCACGAGCTTGCGGCTGTTTCATAAGGTCTCCCCCATCGATTTGACCGCTTCGTTCTCGCTGCATGGATTCTCCGCTTTCCGCCAATCAGAGGTGAGCGGAAAGCTCCCAATCCAATTCGCTAGGAGAACACCTGTTATGGAACGTCGATTACCTGCCGCCCTTGATCGGCCGAGAGCGATTGAGCGATTCGCCGGCGAGAATCGTTTCCTTTCGAACTTCTTCCTGAAGCCGCTGACCTGGAACGGAGAGCGATGGCCGAGCGCCGAACACGCTTACCAGGCCGCCAAATGCAGGAAGCCGGAGCATTTTCAGAAAATCCGAAACGCACCGTCTCCCGGAGCAGCCAAGCGCTGGAGCCGGAAGGTTGAAATGCGCGTTGATTGGGACCGCGTAAAGGAGGACGTGATGCTGTCGGTCGTGCGGGCGAAGTTCGCCGACCCTTGGCTGCGTCGCCGATTGCTCGCCACCGGCGACGCCGAGCTGGTGGAGGGAAACGAGTGGGGCGACCGATTTTGGGGAGTGTGCCGTGGAGTGGGTGAAAACCGCCTCGGAAAAATCCTGATGCGCGTGCGGACCGAGATGCGGTCCTAGTCCTTTCCCTGTTTTGGATTCTCCGCTTTCCGCCAAGTACCAGTGAGCGGAAAGCTCCAAATCCCACTACGTCAGGAGAACACCATCGATGACCCACGAGAAAGCCGCAGCTCTTCTGCAAACAGTCAACGATACCCTCGATCAGCTCGACGGCGTAAAGAGCCTGCGAAGCACCCATTGCATCACTAAGATGATGCTCGTTGACGAGAAGCTGTCGCAGCTGCTTCACAACGCCGTCAACACCGCCATCGACGAGCGCGACACCCTCTCGATCGAGTTCTAATTCCTTTGCCGCCCCTGGAAACACCCATGTCCAGGGGCTCTTTCCTTGCTCCGCACCAGGCACAACATCTTGTGTTGGTGCGCGCGCGTTCCGCGCTGGTCGACCAACAATCGCCACAACATCTTGTGTCTCTTGATTCCAGATCTCTCCCCCCCTGCAGGGTTCTCCACTTTCCGCCATCCACAGGTGAGCGGAAAGCTCCAAACCCTAACCTCCAGGAGATAAACTCGATATGGCGAACAGCACATCCACCGCAGAACCCCAGCACACCGGACTTTTCGCTGCCCTGCGCAGCGCAAACGCTGACGAAATGATGGCCTATAATGCGGTCGAAGAAATTTGCGGCATGGCCGGCGCAAACAGCGACTCGAATTTCAAAATCCTGACAGCCAGGATTGACTCTCTCGAAGCCACTGTTAAAGCACTCGACTCGAAGTTCGACGCAATCAACTCCAGCATCAGCTCACTGCGTTGGATTATCGGCGTTTTGCTGGTCCCCATTTCAATAAGTGTTTTGGGCACTTTTGGCCTTTTCCTGATGCTTCTAAAAGGCTAGCCCATTTACTCACGGCTGCCGTCGTTTCCACCCCAGCGACGGCGGTCTTCCTTTCCACGAACCGCTAGCGATCACCAACCTCTCTGTTCATCATTTTCATGGTCAGAGAAACTCAACCTGGCTCCACGTCTCATATCGCCTGCCCCACACGGCGGCGCTGAGAAAAGCGCCCCCGCACGGCTGTTTCGATCCGGCTGCCCGCGGCCGGCGCCGGCACTCGCGATCGAGTACCCTTCCTCGTCACCAGGTCCACGACCGGCAAGCATCAGCTCCGCTTCGCTTGACCGTTTGCGCTTCCTTGCCCAAAATGCCGGCAATGACCGCCATCGAAATGCCCCTGCTTCGACAGGCGATCGCCAACGCCTTCGGCATCTTCTTGCTGCTCGCCGTCTGTGGCTGGCTGTTGCACCGCGCCATCCGCCGCGCCCGACATCTCTGGCGCATGCGCCCCCTCGCCCGCGCCTTCGAGCAGAGCCGAGACCCCGCCCTGCTGATACGGAGAACCCTCGAAACTCTCGCGGCAACCCCCGGAATCCGGATCGTCCGGAAAACCTCTCGCTGAGAGGCCGCTGACGCGGCGATCCGCTTCACACCGAACCCCCAGCACCCCGGGATTCGACACCGATCCGGATGATGCCGAGCGGAACACCGGCTGCCTTTGTTGCTCCCTACGCCAGCCGCTGCCCGTCTCCTGGCCGGGTTCTCCGCTTTCCGCCATGCAGCAGTGAGCGGAAAGCTCCAAACCCTTACCGCCAGGAGGACCACTTCACGATGGCAGACCAAGAACCCGATGCAACCCTCGAAGAGCGGCGCAACCGCTACGAGGACAAGCTCGACAGCAAACGCGAGCGCTTGCTCGCACGCGCCGAAAAGGCCGATCGGGATGGCGACGCCCGGATCGCGAAAGCGAACCGCGACGCTTCGGCCATCCCATTGGGACAGCCCATCCTCGTAGGCCACCACTCGGAGAAACGCGATCGCAAGTTTCGCGACCGCATCCACAGCAACTACACGAAAGGCTACGAGCTCAAGAAGAAGGCCGGCAACCTTCGCGGCCGCGCCGCCAGCGTGGGCACAGCCGGAATCTCTTCGGACGATCCCGATGCGGTGATCAAGCTCACCGAGAAGCTCGCAGAGCTCGAAAAGAAGCAGAAGCTCCACAAGGCGATCAACAAAACCTTGCGCCGTGGCGACCGC
>JAPOOG010000069.1 GCA_026713545.1 Bryobacterales bacterium | reverse complement strand
CGGACCCGCCTGCAGCCGTGGGAATACGACCGCCTGCTGTACCGCCGCCGTAACGAAGTCGAGCGGCTCTTCCGTCGGCTCAAGGGCTTCCGGCGCATCTTCTCGCGGTTCGATAAGCTCGATGTGATGTTCCTCGCTTTCCTTCACTTCGCTCTGATTGTCGAGGCCTTGCGTTAGTGTTAACAGAACATAACCTGCATGTCTCACCAGCGCCTCGTGGCATGTGTCCGCTAATGGGATGTCCTCGTCCCAATTTCGAAACGCCGGTCGCCGTGGTGCAACCGCCGGTCAAATGGCCGGCAGGGGTCTCGCTTCGGGCCCCGCTCGCAAGGTGAGGCTGGGATCGGTTTCCGCCGGCGGAAGCCGGACGACACGTGGACGGATCGCGATGATCAAGTGGTCTTGACTGTTCTCGAAGAAGTTGCGGCTCAGGACGTTTCCGATCCAGGGAAGTTGAGTGAAGAAGTCAAGACCACTTTTCGTGCGGCGCCTTTCCAGAACAGCCAACCCGGAGATGAGAGCCGTTTCGCCGTCACGCAGCCGGGCCGAGGTCTGCATTTGCCGATGCGACAGTATGGGGATATCGTTCACGGCGAACCCGGTCAATTGCTTGATCTCGATGTTGATCTCGAGTGAGACCTCCTTCGCGCTGTGAATCTGAGGCGTCACCTCGAAGGTCAAACCGAGGTCTTCGAACGTGAACGACGGAATCGGCTCCCGGAAAGTGCCCCGGTCGATCGAGTCGCCGATCTCGTCGGTGATCAGAGGAGCCGAAAAGCGGGCGTTGATGATCGGAAACTGTTCTCCAACCAGGAAGCTGGCTGGCATTCCGTTCGTCGAACGCAAGGAGAAACCGGTGAAGACGCGTCCCGACGATTCCATCTTCTGCGCCAGTAGGGAGGCGCTTCCGATGGCGATGCCGAAGACCGTCTGTCCGCCGCCCACGCCGAGCAGCGGTGCCAGACGGCTGATTTCACGGGGTGTGTTCCAAAAGATCGTGCTGAAGTTCGTCACCGGGAAAGACGTCGGCAGTTGGACGCCGGTGGTCGTCTCCGATGAATCCGCCACCGTGATCAGATCGACATCGATCACCACCTCGGCGCGAGGATGAGCGAGATGATGGTAGAGGGCTTCGGCAAGCTGCACATTGCGAACCGTGTCCCGGACGAGTACCTGACGCCGCGTCGTGTCGACGAACAGGCGCCGGATATTCAGCGTCTGCTGGACAGCCTTGGCCAATTCGTCGGCGTCCTGCGCCGTGATCGGCTCCGTGATGGGGATCACGGCCGTCGCCACGGGCTCGAGCTGCCTCCGATTGGCCTGCGAATCCTCGGCCACAAGGAAAAGCCCGGCGTGAACGGGGATCACGATCGTGTCGGTCACATCGATCAGGGCATGGATCGTTTCGTAGAAGTCGGCGCCATCGAGTTCGAACCGGATCTCTTCGTCTCCGCCGAAATCAAGATCGAACGCGGCCGCAAGTCCAAAAGACTCGGCGACTTCCTTGTAGACCTCACGCATCGAGCCCTGTACGCGGAAGTCGGCAGTCTTGTTCTCGGGCTTAAGCTCCACCGGGGCCTTCAACGGACGAGGTTGCTTGCTGGGCTGTCCAAGGAGTTCGCCACCGCGGTCGGCTCCGAATCCGGAGAGATAGGGGTCCGCCGGGTCGAGCTTCTGCGCCGCGGCGAGATTGCCAAGCCCCGCCAATGTCTGCGCTGCGCGCCGGCGAACGGCTTCCGCGGCCCAAACGAACCGGCGGTTCGCCGGTTCCCGGGCCCTCGCTTGCATGTAGAACAGAAAAGCGGAGATGTCGTCGCCGGCTTTCTCGGCTTTGCGGGCTTTCTCGAAAAAGGACCCGCCATCAGCACCAAAGCACGGGAGGGCCAGCAAGAGCCCCAGCATACACGCCAATCCCAAACGAGCATGGCTCACATAGGAATCGACGTATTCGGGATATTCTTCGTGCACACGAATGCGGGAGCACTCCGGGAGCAGAGGCTAACCGCACTGCGGTCGAAGGTGAGGAGCACCCATCACCTGCGGCGCCATGGCTTGTCAGGAGAGACCGCTGCGGAATAGGCCGCCGGACAAGGAACGCTGAGACGGCCTGCCCGAGGCTGATCCGGTACCCGCCATCCCGAAAGGAAGCAACACCCTGAGCAGCCGGGGAAGCCGGAGCGGCGCGGATGGATCAGGGCGCGAGCTGACCTCTGCAACTATACTGAGCATAATTTTCCCCATGCGCAGTTCCTGTCTTCTCGTTCTGTTGGCCACATTGACACCGGGTGCTTCTGCGAACCAAGCCGGGGAAGATTTCTTCGAGACCCGTGTGCGACCGTTGCTCGCGAAGAATTGCTACACCTGTCACACGGAAACCCGAATGGGCGGTTTGCGTCTCGATGCTCGCGAGCATCTTCTCGAAGGTGGTGGCAGGGGCCCTGCTATCGTGCCCGGCGAAGCCGAAACGAGTCTCCTGTTTCAGGCGGTTTCGCGCTCGCATGCGGAACTCAAGATGCCGCCGGCCGGGAAGCTCAGCGAGCAACAGATCGCTGACCTGCGGAAGTGGATCAACAATGGGGCGGTGTGGCCTGAGCCCCAACTCGCAGTTTCCAAGGAACAGGCGGACGAAGAGTATCTCATCCGACCGGAATTTCGCGAGTTCTGGTCGTTCCAGCCGGTACGCAAGCCCGTATTGCCGGACGTCTACGACCCGAAATGGCCTCGCACCGCTGTGGACCGCTTTGTTCTCGCCCGGATGGAGGCCGAAGGGTTGCGGCCAGCAGCGCCCGCTGAGAAACGCGTGCTGATTCGCCGGGCGACATTCGATCTCATCGGATTGCCGCCGACTCCCGAGGAAGTCGCCGCATTCGTGGCGGATGATTCTCCGCAAGCCTTTGCGGCGGTCGTCGAGCGGTTGCTCGAATCGCCTCATTACGGAGAGCGTTGGGGCCGCTACTGGCTGGACTTGGCGCGCTACGGCGAGGGCATGTCCTCCGCATTCGAGGACACTCCGTTCCCTTTCGCCTACCGCTACCGAGACTGGGTGATCAAGGCCTTCAATGACGACATGCCCTATGACCGCTTCATCAAGTTGCAACTGGCCGCCGACTTGATGCCCGGCGGCAACCGGGAGGAGTTGCTACCGGCCTTGGGCTTCCATGCGCTCGGTAAACGCGATGATGATCGCGTCGATGTGACCGGACGCGTGTTGCTCGGTCTCACGTTGGGTTGCGCGCAGTGCCACGACCACAAATACGACCCGGTCCCGACGAAAGACTTCTATTCGCTGCAAGGTGTCTTCTCGAGCACCGAGAAAGACGAGTACCCGTTGGTCGACGAGAGCGTGGTCGCCGCGCGCAAAGAGGCCCAGGAGCGAGTCAAGGTAAAGAAAATCGAGATGGACGCCTTCTTGAAGAAGGTCACCGATCAATTCATCGACATCTCGATGACGCAAACGGAGGACTATCTCGTCTCCTCCTGGCGAGTGCTGCGCGGTAGAGAAGATCCGGTGGCAGTGGCGGAAGGCGCCGGCTTGGATCGGGAAACGCTGGAGCGCTGGATCACCTATCTCGACAAGGAAACCTACGACCACGGTTATCTGGATGACTGGAAGAAGGTGCTCCGCGAAGAGGCGAGCCTGGATCTTGTCAAGCAGCGTTCGGCGGAGGTGCAGAAGTTGGTCCTCGCCATCCACAAGGAGAAGCGGGAAGTCGACGACATCAACTACGTCCAGCTCGGGGGGGCGAATGGCTCCCGCGACCAGAAGACGCTGCTCAATACGAATCTCGATTTTATGGAGCCGGCAAAATGGTATCTGTGGCGAGACTTGGCATACAAGAAGTACCGCCGGGCCGCGATCGAGTACCCCGAGGGCATCTATCACCGCGATGCGAAGGGGATCAAGCGCTTTCTCAACACGGCCTGGGTGGCGCACCTCGAACGCCTTGAAGCCGGCCTGAAGGCCTTGGAAGAAACGGTTCCGGAGCAGTATCCCTTCATTCACTCCTATCGTGAAGCCGACGAGCCGAAAGACATCAACATTCGTATTCGCGGTGAAAAGGACAATCTGGGTCCGATCGCGCCGCGTCGCTGGCTGCGAATTCTGAGCCATGGCGAGCCGCCCGCTTTCAACAACGGCAGCGGGCGTTTACAGCTTGCGGAAGCAATCGCAAACAAGGAGAATCCGCTGACGGCGCGCGTGATGGTAAACCGTATCTGGCAACACCATTTCGGCCGCGGCATTGCGGCGTCGCCGAGCAATTTCGGACGGCTTGGCGAACGCCCGACGCACCCGCTGCTGCTCGACTATCTGGCGGTCCGGTTTGTGGAGTCGGGATGGTCAATGAAAGCGGTTCATCGAGAAATCATGCTGTCGGCGACCTACCGGTCGAGCTCGGAGATTATCGAGAGCAACTACCGGAAAGACGCCGCCAACCACTACTTCTGGCGCTTCGAGCCGAAGCAGCAGCTCGATGCCGAGGCCCTGCGCGATTCCCTGCTGGCCGTAGCCGGGAATCTTGATCCCGCCATGGGCGGTCCCAGCGAGCCGCTTACCGACAAGAACCACCGGCGCGCGGTCTACGGCAGCATCAACCGAACCTCGCCTGACCGCATGCTGACGTTGTTCGACTTTCCGGACCCCAAGGACACTGCTCCCGTGCGAAGCGTGACCGTAGGACCACTTCAGCGGTTGTTCTTCCTGAACAACATCTTTGTGATCCAACAGGCCGAGGTGTTGGCGAAACGCCTGCAGGCGGACTCGGGTCCGGACGTGAAAGCGCGCGTCGACAGAGCCTACGAACTCATCTACTCCCGCCCGCCCACCAGGAAGGAACTCAAAACGGCGCGGGGCTTCCTGAATGAGAGCCAATCGGACTGGAAGCAGTATGCTCAAATGCTGCTGGCTTCGAGCGAGTTTATGACCGTGCGTTGAATCAAGGAGATCAGCCGCCGATAGACCCGGTCCCTTTCGACAGCCTCCTTCGCGGTGCCGAGTTCGTGATTGATCGCATGCCATTTCAGGCGATCATCGAACGTCTCGTATTCGTGCAGCCGTCACTCGACGACCCGGCCGCCGTGCCCGTTGGTCCTCGCCAGACTCTGCATCCGTTGGGTCGTTCGGGCGCGCTCGAGGACTTTGCCGAGATGGTCGACAAGCGTGCGGATTCGCTGGGGCTCGCTACGCTGCTCGAGTAACTGCTGTTTGAACTTCAGTTCAAGAGGCAGCGCGGAGGCCAAGACAAAACTGGCCTGGGGCTCGTCGACGTCGAGATCTTCGGGCATCGTGGCGTTGAGGGTTTGCGCGACTTCATAGGCCAGATGCCTGGCTTCTTCGACCACGCTGCGCGGAGCCGTCTCCGCTGTTTCGTCCTGAAAGAAATCAATCCTGGCCATGAGATAGTCCTTCTCCTGGTCGAGCTCGAGTGTGCGAAAGCGTTGCCGGCCCCGGGTCATGATATCGAAGCGGCCGTCTTCGTAGCGCTTGGTCACTTCTTCGACTAGGGCCGTGCAGCCAACCGAAGAAACCGTGGTCTCTTCGGCGAAGATCACTCCGAACTCGGACTTCTGAGCGATCGCCTTACCGACCATTTCCCGGTACCGAGGCTCGAAGATATGAAGGGGGAGCTGCGCCGCCGGGAAAAGCACCACCTGGAGCGGAAATAGTGGAAGCAGCGCCCTGTCGGCCATGCTACATTATGGCTTCCCTCCTGCCGGCGCACAAATCATGAACGACTTCGTGGGCAAGACGGCGCTGGTCACCGGGGCGTCATCGGGCATCGGCAGAGCACTTTCCCGGCAGCTTGCGGCGCGCGGAGCCCGGGTGATTCTGACAGCCCGCAGACAGGCCGCACTCGAAGCCGTCGCGCGTGAGATCGTGCCGGCGGAAAGCATCGTGATCGCCGCCGATCTCTGCGACCCGGCGGCCCTGGAGGGCTTGGCCGATGAAGTCGAACGGCGTGTGCAGCGGGTGGACCTGCTCGTGAACAATGCCGGGATCGGGCTCCACAAAGCGGCTATCGAATCCCCGCCAGAGATCGTACGGCAGCTCTTTGCCTTGAACCTGTTCGCTCCGGTGGAACTGACCAGACGGCTTGTTCCTCTGATCCCGCCAGGGGGCGCGGTGGTGAACATAAGCTCGATCGCGGGCAAGATCCCCGTGCCGAACTTGAATCTCTACAGCGCGTCGAAGTATGCGCTGAACGCGTTCTCGGACGGCCTGTGGATGGAGCTGCGCCGCAAGGGAATCCACGTCATGAGCGTGTGCCCGGGGTACGTAGATACGCCTTTCGGGGACAACATCCTGCTCGGTAGAGCGCCGTCCAAGGTCCCCGGCAAGAAGTATTTCACGATCAGCGCAGACGAGTGTGCGCTGGCCACTCTGAATGGCCTGACACGGGGCAAGCGAATGGTTGTGACGCCACGCATCGGTTGGCTGCTGGTAGGTGTCGCAAGGCTGATGCCCGGCTTGCTGTTCGGCCGCATGGCGGGCCGTGTGAGGCTGAGCAGCGAGTCAGTGGAGAATGCGTAGATGCATGTGAAGCTCAAGGGCTCGCCGGCTCTATTCCTCGTCGGCTTCATGGGATGTGGCAAGTCGACCGTGGGCCGTTCCCTGGCGGATACGCTCAAATGGGATTTCGTGGATCTTGATGACGAGATCGAGCGAGAGGCGGGTTCGAAGATCACCGAGATCTTCGATAGATTCGGAGAGCCGGTATTTCGCGTCATGGAACAAAAGGCGCTCGGTGAGCAGATCAGGAAAGCACGCATGGGCATGGCTCGCGTGGTCGCGCTCGGCGGCGGCGCGGTTGCGCAGAAGCCGAATCGACACAAGATTGCAACGGCAGGGGTGTCGATATGGCTGAAAAGCCCGGTACGACAGCTCTGGACGCGGGTTTCGAGCCAAAACAATCGGCCGCTGGCGCGGGACCGTGAACGCTTCGAGGCTCTGTACCGCGAGCGGGAGGAGAGCTACGCCCAAGCGGACTTCACGATCGATAGCGAAAACTCGGAACCGAAGCAGATCGTCGAAGAGATTCGAGGATTGTTGCTGCTGTGAACCCGCCGCAACGCACGCCTGGAGACGACGGCTCCAAGGGGATAGGGCCCCCGATCGTCTGCGTTGAGCATCTTCGCAAGGTTTTCCGGTCAGGGGACATCGACCTCGTCGTCATCGATGACGCCAACTTCGAGTTGCTCCCGGGTGAGAGCGTCGCGCTGGTCGGAGAGTCGGGCGCTGGCAAGACGACATTGCTGTATCTGCTGGGAGCGCTCGACAACATGACTTCGGGAGAAATCTACTTCGACACGAAGCCCCTCTCGCAAAGATCCGAGCCGGAATTGGCAGAGTTTCGTAACACGTCGATCGGCTACGTCTGGCAGAACTATCATCTGCTGCCGGAATTCTCCGCCCTCGAGAACGTGATGATGCCGTTGCTCATCGGTGAGGTGAACCGTGCTAACGCCGAGCAGGCGGCATGGCGGTGGCTCGAGGAGGTGGGGCTGGGTGACAGGACCCATCATCAGGCAGGCGAACTGTCGGGTGGCGAGCAGCAACGGGTGGCCCTGGCGCGTTCGCTGGTGACCTCGCCTCGACTACTGTTGGCTGACGAACCTACCGGGAATCTCGATGTCGGCACGGCGCAAGGGATCATGGACATTGTTCTCGCGCTGCCTGCCTCCCACGACTTGGCCGTCATTGTGGCGACCCATAATCTAACCTTCGCCGGACGCTGCGACCGGGTCCTGAGAATCGAGGCAGGCCGTGTCATGCCACAGGAAAAGTAGCCCTCTGCAACGGCTCGGGAGCAGCCCTTTCGTACTTTGGTTGCAACAGAATCAGTGTGCAAACGGACCTACCCATCATAGAAGGCTGATATTATGGAAAGAATTTATCGAAGGTCCGTCCGGCGCGGTGCTTCATGTTTGAGCGATACACGGAGAAGGCGAGGCGGGGAATTTTCTTCGCGCGCTACGAGGCGAGCCAGTTCGGAAGCCCCTACATCGAGACCGAGCACTTACTGCTGGGATTGATCCGGGAAGATAAAGCCCTTGCCAACCGTTTTCTTCGCTCGCACGCCGCCGTCGAGTCCATTCGCAAACAGATCGAAGCCCACACGACGATCCGCGAAAAAGTTTCCACTTCGGTAGATCTACCGCTGAGCCATGAGTGTAAGCGGGTGTTGGCCTACGCAGCGGAAGAGGCCGAACGACTCTCCCACAAGCACATCGGCACAGAGCATTTTCTATTGGGCTTGCTGCGGGAGGAAAAGTGTTTCGCCGCTGAGATTCTTCATGAACGCGGCCTGCGTTTGGCCACGATTCGCGAGGAGTTGACCCGCTCGCAATCGGAAAAACTGCTGTCGAGCCGTCCGAAAGAGAGTTCGCTGCTGGCGGAATTCAGTCGCGATTTGACACAGGCGGCGGTCGACAGCACGCTCGACCCTCTGATTGGCCGCGAGACCGAACTGGAACGACTGGTCCAGATCCTCTGCCGCCGGACGAAGAACAATCCGGTTCTGATCGGCGAACCGGGCGTCGGCAAGACCGCGATTGTCGAAGGTCTGGCCCAAAAGATCGCTGACGGCGATGTTCCGTCTTTCTTGTCGGAGAAGCGCGTTCTGGCGCTCGACCTGTCGTTGATCGTGGCGGGAACCAAGTACCGCGGACAGTTCGAAGAACGTCTGAAAACCATCATGAAGGAGTTGATGGAGAATCAGAACGCGATCATCTTCATCGACGAGTTGCACACTCTGGTGGGCGCCGGTTCGGCCGAAGGCTCTTTGGACGCGGCGAACATACTCAAGCCGGCTCTTTCTCGCGGAGAGATTCAATGCATCGGTGCGACAACCCCGGGCGAGTTCCGAAAGTCGATCGAGAAGGATCGGTCACTCGAACGCCGTTTCCAGGCCGTCAAGGTAAAACCGCCGACAGAGGAAGAAGCTGTTCGGGTGGTCTTCGGGATCAAGGATCGCTATGAGAAGTTTCATGCAGTCGGCTACACCGATGACGCAGTGGAAGCTTCGGTGTTCACGTCAAGCCGCTACATCCCGGACCGCTTCCTGCCAGATAAGGCCATCGACCTTATCGATGAAGCCGGCGCGCACGTGAAGCTTCGGCAAACGACGATGCCGGAGGAAATCGCGGAGGTCCACAAGCGAGTCAAGTTCATCGTGCATCGCATGGAGAATGCGATCGCCAACCACGAGTTCGAGAAGGCCCGCTTCTATTCCGATGAGGAACGCAAGGAACGCGAGAACATGCGGGCGCTGCGCAGCAAGTACAACCTGGATGAAACGGTGACCGCCAGTGTTACGAAAGAAGACATCGAGAAAGTCGTAGCGAGCTGGACCGGTATTCCGATGACCTCGATCAAGGAAGAGGAGATGGCCAAGCTCCTGCGGATTGAGGAGGAGTTGCATAAGCGTGTTGTCAGCCAGAATTCGGCAATTTCGGCGCTGGCTCGGGCTATTCGGCGTTCGCGCGCCGGCCTGAAGTCGGCCAACCGTCCAGCCGGATCGTTCCTGTTCCTCGGGCCGACGGGCGTGGGCAAGACCGAAGTCGCCCGCGCTCTCGCCGAGTTTCTATTCGCAAGCGAGAAGGCATTGATCCGCTTCGACATGTCGGAGTTCATGGAGAAGCATTCCGTGTCGAAGCTGATCGGCTCGCCTCCGGGTTACGTGGGATACGAAGAAGGCGGACAACTCACCGAGCGGGTGAAGCGGGCGCCCTATTCCATCATCCTGCTCGATGAGATCGAGAAGGCGCACCCCGATTTGTTCAACATCCTCCTGCAAGTGTTCGAAGAGGGGCAGTTGACTGATGGGCTCGGCAATACCGTCGACTTCAAGAACACCATCATCATCATGACCTCGAATATCGGTGCGCGCTTTCTCCAGAAGGAGAGGCGAATGGGTTTCGCCGGCGGCTCGGGCGACGCCGAGAACACCAAAGCCGAGTCTGAGGTAATGAACGAGGTCAAGCGGGTGTTCAACCCCGAGTTTCTGAATCGCATCGACGAGACGATCATTTTTGAATCGCTTTCCGACGCCGATCTGCTGGAGATCATCGAGATGATGGTCGGGCAGATTAACGAGAACCTGGGACGCAAGCAGATTCACATCCGACTGGCCGAAGACGCCGCGCGGTACATCCTCGAAAAGACCTGTGGCGACCGCAGTTACGGTGCGCGTCCACTGCGACGAGCACTACAGAAATACATCGAGGATCCTTTGTCGGAGACTTTGATCCAGGGTGCTCTGGCAAGGCCTGCCGACCTCGTAATCTTTCTCGGTGAAGATGGTATGTACTACCGCCCCTTCAAGAAGGAAGATGAGGAAGACGAGGGGGAAGGCGGCGTGGCTGTGAGCACGGTGAGCACCGCCGAACCGCTCTACATGTTCTCGTAGGTTGACTTCCCGCCAGGACTGATACTCCATGGATGGAGGGCTTGGGCCAATGAGCCCATTGGATGAGTCCGGCGATGGCGCTCATGTGGTCAGGAAGCACGCGGCCGTTTCCTGATCGGCTTTGAATCGCTACTGGATCGAGGGAACAGCACGGCGCCACCCCAGCGAGGCCAGCTTCCTGGGATAAGGCCTCCATGGAAGCTTCGTCATGGGGAAGCTCGATTTCCGACTCCTGGACAGTCAGCAGAACCAAACGGAAAACAGAGAGAATCCGGTCTATGGGGAGACGCGAATACCGCCTTGCGTCTCCCTGATAGGGCCGGCTTCGAGCCCATCGTCCGCAATATCAATACCAGGCGCCAAGCAGCCGCCTGAGAACCACCAACTGACCCAAATGGTAGGCGTTGTGATCAGCGAGCAGCATGGCTTCGCGCAGCAGGGTCTGCCCGGAACCGTGAGAAAAGGGTTCGAACAAGTCAAGCGAGCGGTCTTCAACAAGAGCCTTCATCCGGCCGAGGTCGGCCGTGAAGAGATGCATGCTGCTGTCCCAGGCCTCGGCCGAGGGCGGCTCGATGGAGGCAGGCCAGTAGCCGTCGGGATAGTCCGGCGAGACGTGTCTGGGGTTGATGCTGAACTCCACGATGTCCCACTGAGCAATGCGCATGTGCTCCAGGACTTGCCATGGGGTATAGGGAAGGCGCTCCGGCTTGACGCCTCTCAGGGCTTCGGGCCAGTCGGCCGTTACATCTTCAAACGTCGCATGCGCGCCTTTGCCCCTCAGCAACTCCAGCAGGTGCTCCCTCAGGGATCCGACTTGTTCAGAACCTGTCATAGTCCTCACTCCTCTACGGCGAGATCGACTTCATCGGAAAGTTCTTCGAGCAATCGTACGACCAGCACCTTCTGACCGAAGTCGAACTCTCTCGAGGCGGCCTCGGGAAGATGAGCCGCCACCCAGGCCTTGAGCATCTCTGTGACGGGTGTAGCTACCGCCTCCTCGGCGCCAGGCTCGAATCGAAGAGGGATTTCAGATTGGCGGATTGATTCGATGAGTAGTGTGGAGAACTTCATGGAGAGCTCGCTGGACGAAAGCCCCATCTTGACAGGAAAAGACGTGGACCTCAAAGGCCGCGCCAGCGCCACCGGATCGGGCTGCCAAAACGACCCCGGCGGATTTGCGATTCACATCGACTTCTGGGGATGCGATACCGTCATTAATAGCTATGGCGGATTACAACCCGGAACTGGAAAGTCTCGTACGCGAGCTGAATAAGAAGGCGACAGGGCAAGCAGCCTCTCCGGCGCCACAACCTCTGGCGCCTCTGCCGCCCGGCGCGAGCAAGTCCCTCGACCGTATTCTGAAGCACTCCGTCGAACGCGGAGCATCCGACGTACTGTTTATTGCCGGAAGCGGGATCGTGCTGCGGCTCGGCGGCCGGCTGGAACGGAGCCCGGAGCCGGTACTTACAGACGAGACCGTCCGCAATCTACTCTTGCCCCTGTTGACACCGGAGAGGCGTGATGAACTGGAAGCGCACCGCTCATTCGATTTCAGCTTCGTCCGGAAGGGGATCGGCCGGTTTCGCGCCAATCTGCACTATCAGCGGGGAACGCTGGCGGCAGCGATGCGCATCCTTCCTGCTGAGATCCCGAATCTCTCATCGCTCAACCTGCCGCTTCACCTGGGCAAACTGGTTGACCGCAAGCAGGGATTGATCCTGGTTACGGGTCCCACGGGCTCGGGAAAGACATCTACCCAAGCTGCCTTGATGGGGATCGTCAACCGCAAGTACCCCTACCACGTTGTCTCGATCGAAGACCCGATCGAGTACTATCACACGGACGACCAGGCAGTCTTCGAACAGATTGAAATCGGATATGACTGCAGGGACTTCGCGTCGGCGCTGCGGAGCATTCTGCGGCAGAATCCGGATGTGATTCTGGTGGGAGAGATGCGGGACCCTGAGACAGTCGCTACGGTATTGAGCGCCGCGGAGACAGGCCATCTGGTTCTCTCGACGCTTCACACGAACGACGCCGTGCAAGCGGTCAATCGGATCGTCGATCAGTTCCCTGCAGGGCGGCAGGAACAGATCCGTCAGCAACTGTCGCTCGGATTGCTGGCGATCATCGCGCAACAGTTGGTTCCGTCAATAGATGGGGAGAGCCGCTTCCCTGCTCTGGAAATCCTGCTTGCGAATACGGCCGTGCGGCACCTCATTCGTAAGGGTGAAGACCACATGCTCAGCTCCCAATTGAGCCTGGGTCGCGGCGAAGGCATGATCATGATGGAACAGTCTCTCGCTGAGTTGGTCCGGAAAGGCCGCATCACCAAGGATGTGGCGGATGCCCACTGCCTGCGCGAGGGCGAACTGCAGAGGTACCTGGTTTAGGCCAACGCTAGCAAGGCTCCGCCTCCGACCAACAAGCAGGATAACTGATCGCCGCGAGAACTTGACTCAAATGTCAACCTTAGCCAGCGACAAGAAAACTAGCCGAATTCCTCTGTCGGGAGGAGATGGCGCTGTACTTTGCCGAGGGCATTACGCGGGAGATCATCGACGCGGATGATCTTTCGAGGGAGCTTGAAGCTGGCGAGATGCTCCCGGCAGCAGTCGCGGAGGCTTTCTTCATCCAAGGCTTCGCCGGCGGACACGACGTAGGCGATCGGGACTTGGCCCTTGACGTTGTCGGCGATTCCGACCACAGCAGCTTCAGCGACTGCGGGTTGTTCGCAGAGAAATTCCTCGATCTCGCGAGGATAGATGTTGAAGCCGCCGCAAAGGATCAACTCGGTCTTGCGGCCTTGCAAAGTGTAATAGCCGTCAGACGACCGTACGGCCAAGTCGCCGGAGCGAAAGTAGCCATCGGGAGTGAAGGCGTCGCGTGTCGCTTCCGGCTGACGCCAGTAGCCGGAGAAGACATTGGCGCCTTTGATGAGCAATTCCCCGGTCTCACCTTCACCGACCTCTTGCGTTGCGTCGGCGGCTGAGGGATCAACCAGTCGGATCGAGATTCCGGGCAGGGGCTTGCCGACGGATCCGGGACGCCGGTCTCCGGCGTAGGGGTTCGAGATGTTCATCAGAGTCTCGCTCATCCCGTAGCGCTCCAGAATAGTGTGCCCGTAGAGTTCACGGAAACGTTCAAGCCTGGCGGCGGGCAGGGGCGCGGATCCGGAAACGAACAGTCGCATGCGGCTGCCGATCGCACGGGCCGTATCGGGTGGAGCCGCCAGCAGGCGCTCATACATCGTGGGGACACCAAAGAAAACCGTCGGCTGGAAGTCGAGAAATTCGTCGAAGATGGCTTCTTTGCGGAAGCGCTCGAGCAATCGCACGCGGTAGCCGGTCGTCAGCCACGTATGGACAGCGTTGCCGAGTCCGTGTACGTGGAAGAGCGGAAGGCCGAGCAGCATCCGGTCGTCCGAGTTCATGCGCCAGCAGGTATTGAGCACGGTGGCGTTCGCGGCAAAGTTGTCGTGCGTAAGGAGCGCGCCCTTGGAGCGGCCGGTCGTGCCCGAGGTGTAGACGAGAGCTGTCGGCGCATTCCCCTCCAAGGGTAGAGCTGCGAACTCGGCAGCCTGCCGATTGACTTCGGCTGCTGCTTCCTCGATGAGCCAAGGGGCCGTGCCGTCCGGCACATGCGCCGACATTTCACGATGCGTCAATAGTGTCCGCGGCTCGGCATCGCTGAGGATATGGCTGATTTCTCGTGCACGGTAGAGAACATTGATGGGTGTGAAGATGACGCCGGTCTTGACGCATGCCAGGAATATCTCGATGAGCGGGACGCAGTTCGGGAGATAAACGGCGAGCCGGTCGCCGGGCTCGAATCGTTTCTTTCTCAGTTCGTTCGCCCAGCGGTTCGAGCGAGCGTCGAGAGATCGGAAGGTGAAAGAGGAACTCTGGAATTCAAGTGCCGTCCGATCGGAGCACCCCTTGAAGGTCAGGTCAAACAGCTCGCTTAGGTTCACGATCTTCACGGAAGAAGAGTCCGAAAATCAGCATCACGATCGCGGCGAGTGAAGCGGGCAGCACCCAGATGGTTCGCCAATGGACGGCTTGCAGCGCCGCAATGGACTTCTCCGTCCGCTCGACGAGAAGGGTATTGATCTGTTGCTGCAGGGCGTCTGTTCCGGTGGTGGCCTGCTGCTCCAAAGCAGCGATTCGTGTGCCAAGTTGCTGGACCTCGGCATTCAGGCTGATTGATGCAGCCGGCGTATTCCTTTCTTCGACAATGCCCGCGACCTGTGCGCCAATCAGCATGCCGAGCCCGAGCGTAAACAGGACGAGCAAACCTTGGGCTTGTGCTCGGATTCCGGTGGGCGCAATGCGGTCGGTGTAGATCTGGCCGGTGACGAAAAAGAAGTCGTAGCAGATGCCGTGCAGGAGAATGCCGACGATCATCATCCAGCGAACAGCGTCCGGAGCGCCCACGGCGAACAGCACGTAGCGCGAGACCCACGCGAACATGCCTACCAACAGCATCCACTTGACGCCGAGCCGTTTGAAGAAAAGCGGCATCAGAATCATGAACAGGATTTCCGAGCCCTGCCCCATAGTCATTACGGCCGCAACGTTTGCGATGCCGGCCTGCTGGACGGCCTTCGCGGCCAACTGGTAGTAAAAGGCCAGAGGAATACAGACCAGGAACGAACTGGCCATGAAGACCAGAAACGGCCGTTGCTTGAGCAGGACGAAAGCGTCCGCTCCGAGCAGTTCACGCCATGAGACATCCTGCCCGGCCGAAGGCGGCGGTGTGTGCGGCAGCGTGAAGCAGTAGAGCCCCATGAGCAATGCGGACGCCCCAGCTAGGTGAAACATCTCGATGCGGTTGTCCCAAGCGAGCCACCCGAGCACCAGACCCGCTGCAATCCAGCCGATCGTGCCGAACACCCGAATCAGAGGGAACTCCTTCTCCGAATCCCTCACGTGCCGCATGGTGAGCGAGTTCGTCAACGCCAATGTCGGGAAGTAGCAGAGCATATGCGCGAAGAACACACCGTTGATCACGTTGGGTAGGGCAGGGTGCTCGGGATTCATCAGCATCGTCGCCACGAACATGAGACCGCCGCCGATGAAGTGCAGCACGCCGAGCACACGTTCTGTCGAGAAAAAACGATCGGCGATCATGCCGACAAAGAAGGGAGAAAGGATTCCCGCGATCGGGCCGACCGAGTAAGTGAGCCCGAAGTCCGTGCCGTCGAAGCCGATTGTCCCCAGGTAAAGCGGAGCGGTGACATACCATGCGCCCCAGATGAAGAACTGCAGAAACATCATCAGGGCGAGGCGGATGCCGACGGTGGAGAGCATGAGAGTAGATGACGACCCGGACTACGCGAAGCGGTGCTTGCCGTTCTCCTGGTCCCAGTAGACCTTCTTCTCTCTGCGATACGCGAGCGTGGCCAGATGCCCTGTGACCGCGGCTTCGTGGCCGGTGCGCGCGTCGCACTTGAGTGGTGTGTCTGTGAGGATGGCGTCGACGAAGTTACGTAGATGTGCGCCGGTGGGATTGCCTTGCCCCAGGTCTTTCTGCGAGTTGATGTGGATTTCGGGCCGCGCTGAGATGTGCTCCGTTGCGCCGCGGTATTTTTCCGGGTACACGTAGAGGTCTTTGAGACCGAGGATTTCGAGCGTCCCTTCACTACCCATGAGCTGCTCTCCGTAGTGGTAGCGGGAGTTGTTAAAGGCAGCGCTGTAATTGATATGAAAATGGTCGGGGTACTCGAAGCCTGCCGTTACCGTGTCGGGCACTTCTCGATCGTCTTCCGTCCAATAGTGAATGCCGCCCGTGCACGTAACCGACTTGCAGTGATGGCGGCCGGTGATCATGTGAATCGCGTCGGTCTGATGGACGAGCAGGTCGGTGGAGATGCCGCCGGAGTAATCCCAGTAGAGACGCCACTGAAAGTAGCGCTGCTTGTTGAATGTGGTTTCCGGCGCGGGGCCGAGGAACTTTCTGTAGTCGGTGTTGCCGGGTTCGGCATCGGCCGGAATCGTGTAACGCCATGCCGGGTTGGAAAGCGGGCTGTTGCGATACCAGAAAGCACGCGCGTAGACGACCTTGCCCAGGACGCCCGATTCATAGATTTCCCTGGCCTTGTGGTAGAGCTTCGCGCTGCGGCGCTGTGTCCCCACCTGGAACTTCTTGCCGCTCTTCTCGACGGCTTGCAGAATCTCGAATCCCTCCTCGATGGTGTGCGTCAGCGGCTTCTCGCAGTAGACGTGCTTGCCGGCTTCGAGCGCGGCGATCGCCATGTCGCGGTGCAGATGTTCGGGGGTAAAGATGCCCACGGCGTCGATCGACTCGTCTTCGAGCATCTTGTAGTAATCGTTGTAGGTGTCGGGAGCCGTATGTTGCTGCGTTGCAACGTCGTCCTTCGACTTGGCGAGACGAGGCGAGAACGTATCGCAAATCGCTTTCATGTAAACGTCACCCGCACCCACCTTCAGCATCGTCTTGATGTGCTTGCCGCCGCGATTGCCGAGTCCCACCCAACCCATATTGACTTTGGTCCCGGAGGCTTGCGCGCTGAGCAGTGCCGGTGCGGCGCTCGCGGCAACGGACCGGCTGACGAAACGGCGTCGAGAGATCGGTTCAGACATGTTTTCTCCGTGAGGAAAACGACCGCGCCGGATGCGGGCGGTCTGTGACGAGAATATCAAGTCGTTTCTGATGCAAGCAAGATTCCCTGGTGCGTCGCAGGCGCGCCACGGTCACTGCCAGCTCAGTATCCGGCGGCGGACCATATCCAAAGCGCGGTGGGTAGCCCAGAGGCGGACTCGGTCGCGCTCGCCTCCGACCGTCATGCCCTTGACCTCTGCGCTTTGTTCGTCCGCAACGCCAATGAAGACGGTTCCCACCGGCGTTTCCGACGTACCGCCGCCAGGACCGGCAAGGCCCGTCGTCGCAACACCGAGAGAGGCGTCGAGACGGGTCCTTACTCCCCGAGCCATCTCGGCGGCGGTCTCTTTGCTCACGGCGCCATGTCTTTCAAGAGTTGCTTCGGAAACACCTAGCCATTGGCTCTTCGCGTCGTTCGAGTACGTAACCATACTGCCTCGAAAGAAATTCGAGCTTCCCGGCAGGGCCGTAATCTTTTGGGCGATCATCCCGCCTGTGCAGCTTTCCGCGACCGCCAAAGTCAACTTCCGATCCAGGCAATGGCGCATCAGAGCGGCTTCGAGGGACTCGTCCCGGTGTGTGAAGACATTGGATCCAAGTTCGTCTTCGACTTTCTTTGACAAGGCCTCGGCGATCGCGCGGGCTTGTTTCGCAGTGGCGGCGTGGGCGCGCATATGGATCTGAATCTCGCCCGGAGAGGCCAGAATCGTTGTGGCAACACGCGACTCAGCGGTATAGATCGGGGCGATGCGCTCGTCAAGTTCCGACTCCGGCAAACCGGCGACGCGCAGTGAAACTGTGTAGAACTGGCAAGGGACCTCCTGTTTGCGGAGCCGCGGCAGGCACTGCTTTTCAAAAAGCGGCTCGATCTCACGAGGCGGTCCCGGCAGCAGCATCAAGACTCCGGTTTCATCTTCGAACCATTGACCGGGCGCCGTCCCGTTGGCGTTCGGGAGCACCTCGGCCCCTTCGATCACATATGCTTGACGCTTGTTGATTTCGGCCATTTTCCTGAGGCCGAGGCGGCTGACGCGGACCGAGATGGCTTCGGTGATCTCGGGATGGTATTTGAGTTCCCGACCGAGAGCGTCGGAGGCGGCTTCGCGGCTCACGTCGTCCATCGTTGGGCCGATGCCACCAGTCATGATCACGATAGGCGATGATCCCCGCGCTTGCCGAATCTCGTCGGCCAACCTCTCCCGGTCGTCGCCGATGATCGTCTTTCGAACCACGTCGATGCCGAGTTCATTGAGCTTGAGTGTGAGGAAAAGGGAATTAGTGTCCATGCGGCTCGGAGTCAGCAGTTCCGAGCCGACGGCGATGATTTCGGCGGTCACAGTGTAAGGCGGGAGGCGCGCCTACTCGTCATTCCAGGACGGACTGTTGATGCGGTACAGGCCGCTGCCGGTTGCCACGACCATTTCCTTGGTGGGCAAGAACGCTAGTCCGACGATGCCCGGCCCGGAGACAACCTGAGAGATATCGGCATCCGGGCTCAATCGAAAAATGCCTTTGCGCCCGCCATGGGATGCCGCTACGTAAAGGCGGCCTCGGTCGTCAATCGCCATTCCTTGAGGCCGGCCCAAGCCGCGATAAAAGACGCTGGCTTCGCCGTCGGACGACACGCTGTACACGTTGTCGAAGCTTGAAGTCGTAGGGCCCGTCACGAAAAGAGAGCCGGTGGGACACCACACAAGGTGGTACGCGGCGATCGACGGCTCCAAAGTGGCGAAGACGAATATCTGACGCTCAGGGCTGATCTTGAAGATCGTTCCTGTCCGGTCCCCAACGAAGAGATTCCCATCCTCATCCAGAGCGAGTCCGGTAGCGATGCCCATGCCTTCAGCATAGATTTCGGTTTGGCCATTGGGGCGAATCATGTAGATCGTGCCGTTGTTACGGCTCGATACAAGCAGGTCTCCCTGTTTGTTGAAGGCGAGCCCGGTGGGATTGACGATCTCCGCGCCCACGGGCTTGAGATCGAGATTCAAATCGATCTTGAAGATCGACACGGGAACCTTCTCGCCTCGCGTTCCGCTGCGGGTGGTGAAAACATTGCCCTCCGCGTCAACAGCGGGGCTTGCCACAGGATGGAGATTCTCAGCGATCGTCAGACCGACGGCACACGTGTGCGGCTCGCTCTTGCTACGGCCATTGTCCATGACCATGCGGCTTTCAGTCACGTCATCCGGCACGCGAACGACTGCGTAGTTGGAGCCGCCCACGACAAGCCGAGCTTTCACCGACCCAAACAAGGCCAAAGGCTGGTGGTCTTCGTCGATGGAAAGGTGCCGGCCCCGAACCTCGAAATCACCGCCGGAAATAGCGGCCGGGGGCGTCACGGTCTCAATGACAGGGTGAGAATTGGGACTGCTCCGCTTCGGACTCATCCTCGATCGAGTATTCTCTTCCCGATGGCAACCAGCCCGCTCGCGCTCAGCAGTTCCGCTGGAATGGGAGTTGCTACCAAACGGAGAGGTACTGCAAAACCTTCATCACGATGATAGCGCACAGTCCGGCTGCAGCGTCGTCGGCGACGATGCCAACACCGTCCGGTAACGACTCCAGCTTTCTGATTGGCCACGGCTTGACGATGTCGAAAATACGAAAGAGTAGGAGTGAAGCCAGCCAAGACTGCCAGGAGTCTTGCGCGACAACCGCTACGACGAGCCACTGTCCGACGACTTCATCGATGACGACTTGCGGAGGATCGCGCCGCCCGAAGTGCTCGAGGGAAATGACTGCAGAACGGATCGCCGGGAGCGAAAAAACCAGCGCGGCCAAGCCGAACCAAGCGGGCGCAACTTGAAATGCTTCGGACGCTCCATAGGCAATGGCGACAGCGGCTGCGGAAGCGACCGTTCCCTGCCCTTTCGGGAAGTAACCCAGGCCGCCCCACGTGGCGAGGGCAATCCCCCAGCGCTTATTCATCCCGGGATTGCTTTCGTAGAGCGTCAAGCAGTTCATCAGCCTCGGTGATCGGGCTGTGAGCGAGATATGCCTCGGAGGCCCAATTACCGAGATCGATGGTCCGGCAACGGGCACTGCAGAAGGGGAAATGCGAGACCTGCTTATCCGTGAGTTTGCCGCAGATGGGGCACTTGTATTCTTGCTTTTCGAACAAATCTGGTTTCTCCGACAACCGAAGCTATTGCAGCACCGGCAACCACGTCGGCGCAACGGTCTCGGCCGTCAATGATTCGGGCGTAGGCTCTACGCTCTCGAGCTTGCCGAAGAGATCGTAGTCGCCGGCTCGCGAAATACGAATCTCGCCGAAGTCGCCCGGACGCGGCATCTCGCCCTCAACGTCAACGATGTAGGTCGTACCGTCAATCTCCTCGGCCTGCGTTTCGAGACGGCCTTCCCACAACAAATCGCTCTCCGCCGAAGGGCCCTTGACGAGGATACGGAAACGCTTGCCGACAAGGGCTTGGTTTCTTCGACGCGAGATTTTTCGCTGGATCGCCATCAGCCGGCGTTTACGTCGATAGATCACTCCGGGTGGAACCTTGTTGTCGAGATGATAGCTGCCGATGTGTTCGTCGTCGGAATAACCGAAGACCCCAACATGCTCGAACTCGGCAGCTTCGACAAATCGGCAAAGCTGATTGAAGTCGTCTTCGGTCTCTCCCGGGAAACCAACAATGAACGTCGTGCGAATGCCGACGTCAGGAATCGTTCGGCGGATGCGCTCGATCATCTTCAGAAAAACGTCCCCGGACGCGCCGCGCTTCATGCGCTTGAGTACATCCGCACTCGAGTGCTGCAGTGGAATATCGATATAACCACAGATCGTTCGATGTTCGGCGATTGTGTCGAGTAGTCGCTGCGTCACCCGGTTCGGGTAGGCGTAGAGGAAACGAATCCAACCGGCGCCTTCGATGCGCGCGAGGCGATCGAGCAACGAAGGCAGACCATTCTTGATACCAAGGTCTTCGCCGTATGCCGTGGTGTCCTGTCCGATCAGGTTGATCTCACGGATTCCGCTACGGAAGAGACGGGTCGCTTCACGAACGACGGACTCGAAGCGCCGGCTTCGGAAACCTCCTCGGAACTGCGGAATAAGACAGAATGTGCAAGGGTGGTCGCAGCCTTCGTTGATCTTGATGTAGGCCAAATGACGGAGAGAGGCGAGACGACGGAACGTCAGGTCGTGGTAGAGGTACGGTTCGGCCTTTCCGCCTGCAACCCTGCGGCCTTCACAGTGAGCCACGATGTCTTCGAGTTCGTTAGTCCCCACAACCGCATCGACCTCGGGAATCTGCTGGCGAAGTTCATCGCGGTAGCGCTCGACGAGACATCCAGCTACAACCAAGCGCTGCGCCTTGCCCGATTTCTTGTATTCGGCCATTTCGAGAATCGTCTCGATCGATTCCTGCTTCGCCGGGTCGATAAAGCTGCAGGTGTTTACGACAAGCGCCTCGGCCTCGTCCGGGTCACTGACAAGCTCGTGTCCACGTGCTTCGAGCGCACCCATCATCACCTCACTGTCGACGAGGTTCTTAGGGCAGCCGAGGCTGACGAAACCAATTTTCATAGGGACGGGAGAAGCGCGAAGGGAGTAAGGAAACGGCGTCTGTCCGTTGCGCCCCCCTGGAAGTTACATTGTACCGGTGGAGCAGCTAGTGCAACCTTTGAAGCGCTGCGACAAGACCGGGAAGGCGGCGAGCCGCGTCAGCATCCGCACCGAAGCGCGCAGCGTTGTAAGAAAGCGTGATCTCTTCCCAGCTCCCGCGGAGCAGGGCTGAATCAATCGAGCGCGCGAACTCCTCTGCAGTCTGCCAGTTCTCACGCCGGAATCCTTGCCGCTGCAGTACGACCAATGCTTTCGCATACAGATACGAGCAATCGCTCGTCTCCCCTTTGCCGCTTTGCAAGCGGCGGCCCTTGCGCCAGAGAATCAAACTCGGCCGAAGCCAAACCCAACTCAGCCACAGCAAGATGCTCGAACCGATCAAAATCATCAGCAGCACCCAGGGTACGTTGTCTGGTTCAACCGGCAGACCGACGAATAAACCTTCGAGTTTTTGGAGGAACTCCGCGACAGAAGCTGAAAACGAAATGAGATTCCAAGCGGCGTCGCGAGTCCTCGTCTGGACGACCTGGGCCAGGGCCAATTGGTGATTCACGTCATAGTCAAGCACCCAACTCGTCCACGAAGATTCAATCGCATCCAGGATCAGCCAATAGCTCATCCAACCGCTGGCGAAACCGGGCACAAGAGGAGTGGGATCAAATATCATCCAGCCGTAGCGGTTGATGTAGGCCTCGACCCAACTGTGTGCATCGCTGCCGCGGATCACCTGACGACCGGTAAGAGGGTTGTAAATACCACCGTAGAAGCCCGCCGCAATGCGGGCCGGGATCCCCTGACTACGCAACATCACAGCCATCGCAGACGCAAAGTATTCGCAGTGGCCCTCGCGGCGTTCAAAGAGGAAATGCGCCAGTGGGTCATTAACTTTTTGCTGCGGCAACTCAAGACTGTAGGAGTACTGACGAAGCAGATACTCTTCCATCGCCTTTGCCTTGTCCAGCGGAAGTCGATGAGGACCGGCAATCTGCCAGGCCAGACGCGGAATTCGAGGGTCCACCGGGGGAAGTTGTAAATAGGTGTTCTGGAACTTTCTGGAAAACAGTTCGACGACCGGCGCCGGCTTGAAGGAGTCACGGTCAGAGACCCATCCCTTCGCGCTGTACCACAAGGGTTGCAGGCCGCCGGAATCGATCACCAGCGAATCGGTCTCATTGACGCGAATCCCACGGAACGAGCGGGTCGGAAGTTCGATCGATTCGGTCTGCCCCGCCAGGAAAAGCGCCTTGACCTGAAGCGGCTGCATCGTGACGGTATAGTCGATCTCACGACCCTGCGGGGCGCGGCGGCGCTCGCCGATCAATGGTGTCACGCCGGTCTCCGGCGAAAGAGCAACGGACTTGCCGAGGGGAGCCGACCAACGTACTCCGTCAAAATGGGACAGTCCGACACCGCGCCATCGAAGTCCATCGAGATCGGCTCCGTTGATTGACTCGATATGCATGACAGGACTGTCATCCAGCGCTAACGTACCCGTGGCGCCAAGATTGATCTCGTCCGCGAAGCCAATTCGAAAATCACCCTGCAAGGCTTGCAATGAAGAGATACCGAGCGTACGCGGGAAGATCACGAACAGACCCGCGCTGAGCGTCAGAATCGCGACCGTGAGCACACCAGCGAGCACGGCGAGGCGGCGTCCGAGTTGACGGCTCTTGAGGGCCCCAATGTCCTCGGCGATGGGAGCACCGGACTCGCATCCCCGTGAAATCTCGAAGCTGGTGTAAGTAAGAATCGCGAGGATGATGAACAGGAACAGTAAACCGAGATAGAGCACACTGCCCACGAACAGTGACGCCATCAGCATGTGAAGAAAAGCCAGCAATCCCAGGTAGAAATAGTCCCGTCTGCGGCTTACGATCAGGAGTTTGAGCGCGGTAAAGAATAAAAGCATCTGGAGCGTCGCCGGAATCAACCGTTCTATCGACGGCAGCCCCTCAGCGAACTCGTCATAACCGAAATAGCCCAGATAAACGACGGCTAAAAAGGACGCTGCCCAGCGCGGAAACCTGATGCGCAGCAGACCGAACGTGACGAATCCTCGGAATAACAAGGCAGCCGCCAAGACTGAGATTGAGAAGACGTCCAAGCGCTCGGTGACGGCTAGAGTCGCAAACCCGACGGTCACTAGCAGCAACAACGAGGTCTGAAAAACCTTGCTCACCCGTTCGAATGCTGCAGCCGCCAGCTCAATCATGTCATGATTGTAGCCACTGTGCCACGGAGCATCCTTGTGTTCGTTCTCGGCATTTGGTGCTGCGGTTCCGTGTTCATGTGGTTCGTCGCCACACAGAACTTCGCGGTCGCCGGGGCTTTGCAAGACGCGCCTGCCAAAGGGTTCGTGGCGGTTACGTCCGGTCTGGACACCGACTCAATCCGCCTGGCGACTCGCCACCAGGCGGGAGAAGTCAACCGGCTCTTTTTTTACGGTTGGGGGCTGGTGCAGATTCCGATCGCCCTTCTCGCGTTCGGTCTTGCCTGGAGCGTGCGGAGTAGTCGGATCCTCCTAGTAATCATGGGGCTCATGCTGCTGATCGTCCTGGGCCTCCAGCTCTACGTCGTGCCGGAAACGATTCGCCTGGGCCGGGTTCTCGACTTCGTGCCGCGCGATCCGGCTCCCCCGGAGGAAGCTCCTTTTTGGCGCTTGCACAACACCTACACCGGTCTCGACATGCTGAAGTTCGCGTTGGGTCTGTGCGGGGTCAGCCTACTGGTCAGGGAGTCGCGCGACTCGTCTCATCACTAGCAGTTCATCTTGCAGCCGCCCCGTTCACGTAGCTAGGGCGCGTCAGCTGGCATCCCGAGTAGATTCGCAGCATCGCATGTGAGCCGGAGGCGTTGGAAGATAGACCATGTCGATTGCCGTTCCCTTCAATGTCCGCTTGCTAACCCCCGACGACGTGAATCTGATGGAGTCCCTGTTAACGGCTTTCGGAAAGGCTTTCGACGAAGTGGAGACCTATGGGGCGTCTCGACCAAGCAAGGCCTATCTCGAGCGCTTGCTTGGCAGCGGTCACTTTATCGCGCTGGCGGCTATGAAGCACGGATCAGTGATAGTCGGCCTCGCGGCATACGAGCTTCGGAAGTTTGAGCAAGAACGAAGTGAAATCTACATTTATGATTTGGCTGTTGCCGCAGCGCACCGGCGACAGGGCATCGCCACAGCGTTGATTCGGCAACTACAGAACATCGCAGCACCACGCGCTGCGTACGTCATCTTTGTGCAGGCTGATATCGACGATGCCCCGGCCATTGCGCTCTACACCAAGATGGGAGTCCGCGAAAACATAGCGCACTTCGGTATCGGAGTAGCTGGGCGCCCAGATGTCTGAGTTGGAGCATCTGTGCCGATGACCTCCTTGGTTGGCTTGGTGGAAGGTCTCGTTCAGCGCGGTTACCGAATCGTGGCCTTGAAAGATTGATTAGCGCCATCGAGTACTCATTCACGGCTCGGTGACAACCGGCGAAGGCGCATGGCAAGGGATCGACGTGGCGCGAGCCTCCCGGCAGGCATCCGTGACGGCCGATCTTGCATTTTGCCGACGAGCCTAAACGTCGAGGTCGACGCGATCGAC
The DNA here is from genome assembly GCA_026713545.1 of Bryobacterales bacterium. Lineage (GTDB taxonomy): Bacteria > Acidobacteriota > Terriglobia > Bryobacterales > UBA6623 > JAPPLB01. The sequence continues at coordinate 28,992 of JAPOOG010000069.1, read as the reverse complement.
GACGCCGACGATAGCGGCGTCGAGCGGTGACTGGAGGCGGCTCACTGCGGTCATGGCCGCCCAGCCATCGGTGGCTAGCAGAACACGGTCACCGACTCCCGCGTCCAACACGTCGACAGCGACGTAAGGCACTCCCGCCGGCCGGTCGTCAAGATCGAGAGGCTCAACAAGCAGCAGCTTCAGATCGGAATGGCTTTCGTGCTTGGCCGTTGAGACCACCTCGCCCGTAATTCGCCCAATCAGCATCGTCTATCCACTCCCGGTCGTCGTAACAGAATCGACGATTCCCACGACCGCGGCATCCGTCCCCACTTCGGACGGCAACATAGCGTAAGAGGCTTCGCGTCCCCGGCACCAGTAGACTGTCTCGCCAGCACCGGCGCCGACCGCGTCCACAGCCACCAAGGATCGTCCGGCGGCAGCGCCTTGCGCGTCCACGGGTTGAATCAAGAGAAACTTGACGCCTTCGAACTGGTCGGTCTTGGCGCTCGACCAGACCCGTCCCACAACACGGCCGAGACGCATGCTAGCCCACCGACCCGGAACCGCTGTCGAGATCGAGTTCGTCGATGATGCCGACGATGGCCGTGTCGACCGGACTATCTTTCATGCCTGAAGCCATTCGGGCGGAACTGCCCGAAACGGCGATCACCGTCTCGCGATAGCCGGCGCCCACGGTGTCGATCGCGACGACATAGCCCGAAAGTTCCTCGCCCTCGGGAGAGATATGGCGCAGCACGAGGAGCTTCCTGCCTTCAAGGCGAGGGTCCTTGCGCGTCGCCACGACAGTGCCCACAACGCGGGCCAGCAACATGCGGCTCGTCCTTTCGCCGGGGCCTTATTCGCCGGCCGGAGTGATCTGGAAGATATCGTCCAAATTGGCGTGCGGACGCGGAATTACGTGCACAGCCACGAGATCTCCTACTTTGCGAGCCGCCGAAGCACCGGCATCCGTCGCGGCTTTCACTGCCGCCACGTCGCCGCGGCAGAGGACCGTTACGTAGCCGGATCCGATCTTTTCCCAGCCCACCAACGTGACCTTGGCAGCCTTGACCATGGCGTCAGCAGCTTCGATCAACGCGGTCAGACCACGCGTTTCAATCATTCCCAGGGCTTCGCCCATAGAGTTCTACTCCTCCCTTTAACTACCCCGCACACGCATGGCCTCTTCGACCAGCGAGACCAATTCATCCCGCGTAACGTAAAACCTTTCTTTTTGAGCATCGGAAGTCTGTCCGCCTGCACCATCGGCTGGAACAGGACAGTTCGGTTGGACCACTGACGATGAAGCGAAACCGTAGCGGCCACGGGCGTCAATCAACTTCTTCACTTCCTCACTCGGAAGCAGCTTGGCCCCCCCCAGCAGATGGGCGACTAAATTGATCCTCGCAAAGTGTTCGACCGTCTCCATTCGGAAGAAGGCCTGTTTGATCTCGCTACTATAAGTTACCGCACCATGATTGGCCAGAAGAATCGCGTCGAACTTCGGGATCAGCGGCAACATCGGCTCGGTTAGCTCAGGCGTTCCCGGCAGGCCGTAAGCGGCGAGAGGGACACAGCCCAGACTGATGACCACCTCGGGCAGTAGTGCCTTGTCGAGAGACAAACCAGCCGCCGCAAAGCCGGTGCACACGGGCGGATGGGCATGTACAACCGAGTGAACATCCGGCCGGACCTGATATATCGCAAGATGCATTAGAATCTCAGACGTGCGCTCCAATCGTCCTTGGATCTTGTTGCCCTCGTAGTCGACGATGATCAGATCGTCGGGACGCATCATGCCTTTGCTCACGCCTGTGGGCGTCGACAGGATGCACTCGTTGTTAAGCCGGATTGTGATGTTTCCGTCGTTCGCAGCCACCCATCCCTTCTGGTAAATGAGGCGGCCGATGTCGACGATATCCTGCCGATGCTCACGCTCTGTCTTGACCATGCGACCTCGTATCGTAACGTGGAGGCTTTGAGCTTGTAAAGAAATGAGCCGAAGGGACTTGTCACAGTCAGCCGGGTCATTCTTCTACATCTGTAGGACATTTCAGCGGAATCGAGCCGAGTAATGCTCCCCCACAACTTTACTTGCAAACGGCTGGCTCCAGCCGCAAAGATAGGGGCTCGGATTCTCACATGGCCAAACCTCGCATGTGCCCACATTGCCGGGCTTTCATCGATCCGAAATCCCGTGTCTGCGAGTACTGCGGTGAGAAGGTGGGTCTGCCCTCGTGGAAGCGCCCGGACCCGACAAAGGCGCTTGGCGGACTCATCGCGGCCAGCCATTTCACTACGTTCATTATTCTGCTCATTAACTTCGCCCTGTTTATCTCGACGATGGTGTTGACATCGAAGTTCCAGGGCGGCTCGATCAGTCTTTTCGGTGGAATTGACGGACAAACTCTCTTCCTGTTTGGCGCCAAGGATCGTTTTGCGATTCTCGCGCGCGACGAATGGTGGCGGCTGATCACGGCCGGCTTCTTGCACGGCGGCGTGCTACATATCCTCATGAACACTTGGGTGCTTTTCGATCTTGGGGCGCAAGTGGAAGATTGCTATGACACTTCGCGTTTTCTCGTGATCTACCTTGCGTCCAGCATAACCGGCTTCTTGGCTAGCATGTTTTGGAGCTCGAGCTTGTCAGTGGGCGCATCGGCGGCGGCGTGCGGCTTAATCGGCGCCATGATGGCCTACGGCCGCCGCACGGGGAGTTCGTACATCTGGAAGGCCTATATGCGGTGGGCCATCATGCTACTGGTCTTTGGACTGCTGGTCCCCATGGTCGACAATGCTGCCCACATCGGTGGATTCATCGGCGGGTTCGCAGTTGGGAGCATGGTGGGATCTCCCCAATACGGCAGCCCGATCGAATCCGTCTGGAAGGCGGCGGCCGGCTTCGCCGTTCTACTTGTAGCTGTGTCGTTCTTCTTCGCCTACCAACTCCTCAGTCGGGCACTGTTCTCCTAGGCCGGGACGAACGGCCATCAGCAACCAGTCCCAGCGTACCGGGACTTCGAAGAGGCTTCCTGCAATTGAACGGTCGAAGCCATGGTCGCAACGGTCCGCATCACAACAAGGATTCTTGCCATTCAACTCTCCCTGTCTCTATTGTCGGCAACGACTCTGAAGCGCGCAGGAGGTTCCGACCGGGCTTATCCCGAAGAGGCCGTACTTCAGACCGGGCTTGGCAGCGCAAATACCACACCGTAGTAAGCGCCCTTCAGCTTCCCGCGAGGATTTCGCCGTGCGGCTTGCCCTGTGTGATCTCCTCGTAGGCGTCGCGCACTTGTAGAGCCAGCCTCTCACCCACCCAGTTCTTGACGGCGTCGGACAGGACGACCGTCGTCGAGACCGGCTCGCCATCCCTCCCCATTCGGACAAGGTCTCCCAGCGTTTGACCGTCATCGATGGCTTCCTTGACTGCAGCATGAAGCTCGGTCATGAATCTCTGTTCGCCATCGAGCAGCTCGGTGCCTCCGATCCCGCCATGGCCGGGCAAGACGATCTCCACATCGAGACCCTTGGCGGCTTCCACGACCTTCGGCCAATTGCCGATGTAGCCATCGCCGGTATAGTTGAACGGTCCGTTGGTAATCGCATCGCCGGTGCAGAGAATCTTCTCATGGGGCAAGTACGCAAAGCCGTCACCCCGTGTGTGCGCCCAGCCGAAGAAATGGAATTCGACCCGGCGCTTCTCGTCCTCGATCACAAAGGGTGATTCCGAGAACGTCTTCTTCGGGGGCTCGGGAGCCTCGAGTCCCAGAGCTGCAATGCCCTTACGCACCTTGGCTGCCTCCTGCCACCGCTGCGGCTCGTAGCGCTCCATCTCCTCGCTAACGCCTACATAGGCCAGTGTCGTCGCACCTTGCCGGGTCCAGACCGGATTGCCGTAAGCATGGTCGCCGTGGTGGTGCGTATCGAACACATACTTGACCGGTTTGGAGGAGATCTTCTTGAGATCCCGCATCACGGCCTGAGCGCCACTGGGAAAGTTGGCGTCAACGACGATCAGGAAGTCTTTCATCTCGATGATGACGTTGTTGCAATGTCCGTGGTGACGCCGCTCGCCCTCACGAAACCACACCCCGTCGGCCACTTGCTTGACGGTCCACGGCTGCGCTTCGCTGGGGGAGATCCAGAACGCAGTTCCGACAAGGAGTGCGAACAACAGCGAAGCAAAAACCCTCTTACGATTCATTCAGAAGATCCTCCACTGGAGCGAGACGATTACTTTGTGAGTGTACCGAAACCAACGAGCAGCAGGGTTGCGAGAAGTCGTAAAAACTCCGAGAGGCTTGTCATGAGTTTCATGGCATCCGGCATCAGGAAGTCTTTTGATCCGTTGGAGTAATGCCGCGAAGCCGCCGAGATCACAAGGGTGCGATATATAGTGACGATGTCGCCGCAGAGAGGCGCTGTAAGTTCTCTCGGCATTTGCATGATGTCTTCGAAACCGCTTGGGGTCAGATGCGGAGTTCATCCTCACTCTCGCAACCCCGTCCATAAGAAGTTCCCCGAACTTCTCACCAGGAATCTCCCGACCGCCGCCTGACGACTTTCACGGGGCCTCACCACATAACCGCCAGCGCGCAACGTTGTAACATCGTTCTCAAGAGTTCGTGAGCTCTCGCTGTTGACCGAACAAGCGAGCCGACCTCTATTGGAGGGTCTGTGGCGGCAACAACCCGCACGCCCGTCTTGGCGGGCAATTGGAAGATGTTCAAGACGGTGGCGGAAACCGTCGTCTACCTGAATGAAGTCAAGATCCTCACGCAGTACACCGAGGATTGCGAAATTGTGATTGCCCCGCCCTTCCCAGCCCTTGCGGCAGCGGCGGAAGCCGTTCAAGGCAGCAGCATCCGTATCGCGGCCCAGAATCTGCATTGGGAGAAAGAAGGCGCGTTTACCGGCGAGGTTTCCGCGCCCATGTTGCGGGCCGCAGGCTGCAGCGACGTGATTATCGGTCACAGCGAAAGGAGACAGTATTTTGGAGAAACCGATGAGACCGTCAACCGGCGCGTTCGGGCCGCCTTGGAAGGCGGGCTCCGGCCCATCGTTTGCGTGGGCGAAACGCTCGCCGAGCGGGAGGCCCGTCAAACAACAGAAGTGCTCTTACGTCAGATCGACAGGGCGCTCGCTTCATTGACCCCCGAATCGGCGTCGCCTATAATCGTAGCGTACGAGCCCGTCTGGGCCATCGGTACGGGACGAACGGCCACCCCCGAAATCGCCGAGGAAGCGCATCAGACCCTCCGCGGCCGAGTCCGTAAAAACTTGGGTGCGGAGACTGCGGAACGCTTGCGAATTCTCTACGGAGGCAGCGTCAAACCGGCCAACATTCAAGGCCTGATGGCGTGCCCGAACATCGATGGCGGCTTGGTGGGCGGTGCCAGTCTTGAGCCGGCTTTGATGGCGGCGATCATCCACTACCAATCTTGACGGGCTTGCTGACGCGGTTGCGGATACAAGGAGTCGATATACCGTGCTGGAAATCTTCCTGACCGTTATTCATGTTGTCGTCTGCCTTTTTCTGATCGTCGTCGTGCTCCTCCAGAGCGGCAAGGCAGCGGACCTCGCCGGCGCCTTCGGCGGCATGGGTTCGCAGACGGCTTTCGGCCCGCGCGGCGCGGCGACCATGCTTTCGAAAGCAACGACCTTCGCGGCAGTCGTCTTTATGCTGACATCGATTTGGCTCGGGATCGAAGCCGGACGTAACAGGTCGATCGGCGACTCGGTGATCGAACGAACCGGCACCGGGGCCGCCGCGCCCGAAACCTCCGAGCCGGTGGGCGCCCCGCAAGCGAAGGAAGATACTGGTCAAGAGGCGGCTTCAACCAAGGACGGTTCGCAGGGAGCGTCAAGCAGCGAGGCACCTCGGCAGGAGTGATCCCTCCTTCTTAAAGTCCTTGCGTTCACGACACAGCGGAGATGGCGGAACTGGCAGACGCGCTAGCTTGAGGTGCTAGTGGGAGAAATCTCATGGGGGTTCGAGTCCCCCTCTCCGCACCATTCATTTCGATGACTGACCTGGGGGCTGGGTCAGCATGCAGCCGCCATCCGATCGCTCCTTGCGATTCCGCTTGTCCGTGTCATCAGGCCTGTCGATGCGAAGTCCAGACCATCTCAGTCACGGTTGTTCTGACATCTGACAACTCTGCCGCGCGTGCCGGCGGGACAGCATCCAGCTTTCCCAACCTCATGGTCAAGGCATGTGAAGAAGCCGCCGCGGCGACTAACTCAATCGCGCGCCGATGGGCACATCTTCGAGAAAGCTGACGAGATGAGGATTTCCGCCTTCGCCCGATGCCGCGACGATCATGCCATCGGAGATAAGGCCGCGCAGCTTGCGAGGCTTGAGGTTTGAGACGATCGCCACTTTGCGTCCGATCAGGCTCTGCGGCTCATAAGCGCCCGCGATGCCGGCGACGATCGAGCGCGGCTCTACTTCGCCGATGTCTACGGTCAAGTGCAACAGCTTGTCCGCCTTTTTGACCTTCCCGGCGGTCTTCACAACGCCGACCCGCATCTCAACTTTCGCGAAATCGGAAATGTCAATCCGCTCCGATTCCGGGGGTGGCTCCAAGATCGGTGTGGTCGGCTCTTCGGTCTTGCCCATGATCGCGGCCTGCTGTTTCAACACTTCTTGCTCGAGTGTCTGCATTCTTTTCACCGACGCGGTCACATCCAAGCGCGGGAACACGTTATCTCCCCCGGGCAGCTTGGAGCCCGGCCGTAATTGCCCCCACTCCAACTCGTCATAGCGGACATCTTGCAAATCCGACTCCTGTCCGAGCTGCCGCCATATTTCCGCCGCGGCTTTGGGGAGGACGGGAGAGACCAGAGCGCTTACGATCCGTAGCACTTCCGCCGCGTTGTACAGCGTCGCCCATAGCTGCGCCTGCGACGCATTGTCCTCTCGCTTGATCAGCACCCAAGGTTTCTGTTCGACTAGGTATTTGTCGACGGCCCCGCTCAGCGCCCAGATCGCCTCCAGCGCCCGCGAGAACGCGAACGCAGCGAAATGGTCGCGCGTCTTCGTGATCGTCTCCACCGCCAGAGGCGCAAGCGCACCCCCGCTATCAGGCGGAGGTTCCGGAACGGCGCTCCCGCAATAGCGGTGTATCATCGACAGCGTGCGGCTCGCCAGATTGCCTAAGCCGTTCGCCAAGTCAGCGTTATAGCGCCCGACCAAGCCCTCGTAACTGAAGTTGCCGTCTAGCCCGAAGACGATCTCCCGCAGCAGGTAGTAGCGGAGCCCCTCGATGCCCACTACCTCGTGGATCGGACGGGCGCGCACGATATTGCCCTTCGTCTTGCTCATCTTCTCTTCCTGAAAGATGAGCCACCCGTGGGCGTACACTCCCTTTGGCAAGGGCAAGTCGGCCGCCATCAGAAACGCAGGCCAATAGACCGCGTGGAAGCGTACGATCTCTTTGCCGACGATATGGACATCCGCCGGCCACAAGCCCTTCGGATCAGCATGGTCGCTGCCGTAGCCCAGCGCCGTCATGTAGTTCGTCAGCGCATCGAACCACACATAGAAAACATGGTCCGGGTCTTTCGGTAGCGGGATGCCCCACTTCAGCGTCGCGCGGCTGATCGAGAGATCTTTCAATCCGCCCTTGACGAATGAGATCACCTCGTTGCGCCGCGACTCCGGCCGAATGAACTCCGGGTTCTGTTCATAGTGCCCCAGAAGCCTGTCCTGAAATTCCGATAGCTTGAAAAAGTAGTTATCCTCAGTCACTACTTCCAACGGACCGCTGATCTTCTCTGCTTCTTCATCCGTGACGAACGCCTCGCTCGTCACGTCATACTTGCCGGTATAGCTGTCTTTCTTGATGAACCCGTTTGCCTCACAGCGCTCGAACAACCATTGCACTGTCCGCTTGTGCCGCTCCTCCGTCGTGCGGACAAAGAAGTCGTAGTCGATCGCCAGTTCGTCCCACTCGTCGCGGAAAGCGGCCGAGACGCGGTCTGTGAACTCCTTCGGAGTCCATCCGGCCTTTCCAGCCGAGCGCTCGACTTTTTGCCCGTGCTCATCCGTGCCCGTGCACAGATAGACTTCCTCGCCCATCATGCGGCGCACGCGCTTGACGGTGTCCGCCACGATCGTCGTGTAGGCGTGGCCGATGTGCGGCGTCGCATTGACGTAATAGATAGGGGTTGTCAGGTAGTACTTCATGACTCCGTGTCCAGGCTCAGGTAGGCGAAATGGGCCTGCTGCCAGACTTCCTTGAAAGGGACGTTCTTTTCGCGTGCGATGCGCCGGCAATCTTCGTACTCCGGCGCGGCATTCCGCACTGAGCCGTTCTCCGTCGCTACCTTAATGTTCACCGTGCCGTAGGGCGTCTCGACAGCTCTAGAAGCACGATCCAGCACTCTTCGTTCGGCCGTGAACGTGCGAATCCCGATTGTCGTCGTCTCTGTGAGCAAAAGCTCGCCGAGCCGCTCTTGGTCCTCGGGCCGGACCAACACGCTGATCGTGCACCCCGGCCGAGCCTTCTTCATGTAGACCGGTGTCAACGTCACGTCCAGCGCGCCGGCTTCGAGTAATCGCTCGTGAACATAGCCAACCCATTCCGGACTCATGTCGTCTACATTCGCCTCGATCACATGTATCCGCGTCGCCTCGCGCGCACCTCCGGCTTCGCCCACCAGCACCCGCGCCAGGTTCGGACGGCCCTTGAAATCGCGGTCACCGGCTCCATAGCCGACACTCTCGATGTTCATCGCAGGCATCGCGCCAAAGCTCTCGGCGAGCGTGGTCACGATAGCCGCTCCGGTCGGAGTCGTTAACTCCACCGCCGGACCGTCGGCATACGTCGGTACGTCCTTCACAAGCAATGCCGTCGCCGGCGCCGGGACCGGCATTACTCCGTGGGCCGTCCTCACCGTTCCACTACCCAGGTTGAGCGGCGAGCAATAGATCTTCTCGATGCCTAGCGCCTCGAATCCGACACAGGCCCCGACGATGTCCACGATGGCGTCCAACGCCCCGACCTCGTGAAAATGAACCTGTTCAACCGGCACTTGATGCACCGCCGCCTCGACCTCTCCGAGCCGCCGGAAGATGCGGATGCTGCGCTCTTTGATCTCGGCTTCCAAACTGCTCGAAACAATGATCTCTTCGATCTTGCTGAGCGAGCGGTGGCTGTGGTCATGAGTAACCTCGACCGTCAAGTTTGTCCCGGAAACCCCCGCCCGCAGGCACTTTTCAAACCGCAGGTCGACGCCATCCAGACCCAGCTTGCCGACCTCTGCGCAAATCTGTGCCCGGTCGACGCCCGCGTCGACCAGCGCTCCGAGCAGCATGTCGCCCGCGATGCCCGAAAAGCAGTCCAGGTAGCAGATTCTCATCGCTGAACAGCCCCCTCCGACCACCTAAATTAGACCGCAAGCTCTTTCTAATCAACGGAATACGTTGATTAGACCCGGCAAGGCCCGCTACACCTATCCTAACAAGCTGTGTCTGAAACAACGGACACACGAATGTTCAGGAGTAGCTTGGCGGGATACAGACGGCTATTCCCGCACCGCAACCGAACCTGCGAAATCCTGTCGCCGGTAAAGACATGTCCCCTTCACGTCCTCGCAAACGTAATACAATGCGTACCCGCCAAGCGAGCGGTCTCCCAGCGCAGCCTCTGCATCACATTGAATCTCGTATTCAACCTTTCTCTCTTCCAAGCTGACGACCTCCGACGGATTCGTAAGCTGCCGATGCAACCCATCTACGCGGCAGCCCTCGGGTTCTCTCAGCCAAACTTCTACCCCGTCCTGTTCGTTGTTCCAGTGCGCTTTGCTCTCTTTTCGCGGCTGGAAATTCACATGAACCCGTGCTGCCTCTCCCGGTCGAATCAAGCCAGGTACAACCACCATCTCCAAGTCAATGAACTCGCCATCGTCACGATGAATGCGGCCCCCGGGGTCCGGCGGGTCGACCGGAGCATCCTTCTGCGAAATTTTCTCCAGAGGCTCGGCGAATTCCGCTCTGCCTGGTTCGACGGCCAACTCCCAAGGTATTCCCCCCCGCGCTGCAATCTCTTCGCGAGACTGCGGAACCCAGTCGTAGAACGGATACGGCTTTTCGAGCCGCGGCCCGTATTTCTGAATGCGCCGCCGCCAGATGTACTGATTCGGGTCGATGTCGAGTGCTGCTTGCCAATGATTCACCGCAGCTTGAAAGTCTCTCGCTTGACGGCGGGCCGAGTCATAGCGTTTCCGAAACGCTACTCCCAGACGGAACTGCACCCAGCCGTCCTGCGGCTCCATCTCGAGCGCTCGTCCGTACGCCGCGATGGCCTCGTCAATGCGATCGATCTCGTTTGACCGCACGATCAGATCGCCGAAATTCTTCCAATCTTGCGCATCGCTCGAATCCGCGGGCTCGACGGCTTCCGGCCATTCTGCGGGAGGCTCCACCGCGTCGTCGGACTCCGGTGCACGGAATGTGACCGCCATGAAATCGTTGAGGAACTCTTCCCCGCTGCTCAGCCGCAGTCTCTTCTCACGGACAATCCCGTGCTCGTCAATCGCTACCGTGACGGGCACCGCCGACATTTGAAGCAAGTTCAGAGAGTCGACCAGAACCGGCCAATCCATCCGCTTCCACTGCATGAACAAACGGCAGCGGTCCGGGTGCTGCTCCTGGATGATCCCCACAACCTGAAGCTCGCCGGATTCATAGCGGTCTTTACTCACCTCGTGCCACCCGGGCACGTGCTTGCGGCAACCCGCTCACCAGGATGCGAAGACATGCAGCAGTGTCTTCTTACCTCGAAACCGCACAATCGAAGACGGCCGGCCGTCTTCGAGTAACGGCAAGACCAAGTTCGGAAACGGACTCCCTACCTCGATCTTCACATCAGGCGGCATGTCAACCTTCACCGGCGATCCACAGCTCAAGATCACAAGCGCACCGATAGCCGGTAGGATTCGCATAGCTCGTCCATCAGCATAACGAACGCAAACCAACGCCGACGTAGATACTCTCGAGTGAAATAGAGGGGGGCAAACCATGTCCACGGCCTCAAGGCGCCATCCAAGCGCCAACACCCCGTTATAATCCCCGCGTATCAAACATCAATAAAGAGCCGACAACATGGGCATACCCGTTTCCATCTACTCCGCAGTAGCCTTCATGCACCCGGACGACACCGGCAAACTCTTCGTGCCGGCTTCGAAGCGCGTGCCTCTCGCTCTCGTTCCCGAATACTCCCGTGGCGAGGATGGCGTCGACACTGTCAAAGTGCTGATGGCAACCTCTCACCTCATCGTCTTCGAAGCTTCCCGTCCGAAAGGCGCCGTTGACCGCCTCCACGCTCACCCGGACCATCACTCCATCGGGTATCAGAAGCAAGGCCGCGTGCGCATGCGCATCGCTAATGAGACCTTCGTCGTCGAGGAGGGTGACAGTTATCAGCACCCGCTCGGCGTCGAGCACCAGCACGAGGTCTTGGAAGACTCGATTCGGATCGAAATCAAGCACTCCCCCGCCGGTGATGCCATCGAGTCCTGGAATGCCCTCGTCGGGGCGTCTTCGGCTAGTGACGCGAAACCCGGCGCGTAGCGCTGCCTGCCGCCGTCAAACCGCCTCGGTTCCTGTGCGGCGTCGGCAACTTGACTCGATTCGGATTCCCGTGAAGAGCACTCTACCCGGCCGTATCGAATTACCCACTCGCTGGTACGATGAGGTCTCCCGCCTTTCGGGAACTCCGGATGTCCGCTGAACTCGTCTGCTTCAACCCCGGCTGTCCGGAGCGCTTCCCGATTGACGCCGTACTCTACGAATGCCCTCGCTGCGGCAGACTGCTCGAAGCTCGCTACGACTTCGCGCCCCTGAAGCCCGCCGCGCTTACCGCCATGTGGGACGGCCGCCTCCTCAGCCGAGAGCCACTCGATGTAAGCGGAGTCTGGCGTTTCCGGGATCTCCTGCCGTTCCTTGGCGACACGAAGCACATCGTCACCCTGCAAGAGGGAAACACGCCGCTGCTCGATGCTCCCGGCGCAGCAGCCTACGCGCGGCTCGATCACATCCAGTTCAAGCACCAGGGCTACAACCCGTCCGCCTCGTTCAAGGACAACGGAATGACCGCTGGCATCGCGCAAGCACGTGCGCTTGGCATGAAACGGGTGGCCTGTGTCTCGACCGGCAACACCTCCGCGTCGATGGCGGCCTACGCGGCAGCCGGCGGCTTGCAAGCCGTCATTTTCCTGCCCTACGGAAAGATCGCTTACGGAAAGCTGGCCCAGGCGCTTGAATACGGAGCGCTGACGATCCAGGTCGAGGCCAACTTCGACCAGATCCTCGCTCTTGTGCGACGGCTCGCCGAAGAGTTGGGGATTTATCTGCTCAACTCCATCAATCCCTTCCGAATCGAAGGCCAGAAAACCATTGCGATCGAAATGCTCGACCAACGCGGCTGGCAAGTTCCGGATTGGCTCGTCTTGCCCGGTGGCAATCTCGGCAATGTTTCTGCACTCGGCAAGGGACTGCGAGAGTTGAAAGAGGTGGGCGTCATCGATCGACTTCCGAAGCTTGCAGTTGTCCAGGCGGCGGGCGCAGCGCCGTTCTTCCACCTTTTCCAGAGCGGCACGGGCGGGGCCATCCAGAACGTCGAGAATCCGGAAACCTTGGCGACGGCCATCCGAATCGGTGCGCCCGTTTCGTGGGAGAAGGCGCTACGCGAAGTGCAGTCCAGCGGTGGCGTGGTCGAGTCCGTCACCGAACAGGAAATCGCGGATGCCAAGGCGATCATCGGACGCAGCGGAATCGGCTGCGAGCCCGCTTCGGCGGCTTCGCTCGCAGGCGCCAGGAAACTTTGCTCGCGGGGCGTCATCGCCGAGGACGCCGATGTTGTCGGAGTCCTCACCGGACACTTGCTCAAAGACCCCGACTACGTCTATCGCTACCACACGGGTCGGATCGAAACGCCCGGCGGCGACAGGCTGACATCGACATTAGGCAATCAGCCCGTCGTGATGCCGAACGACCCGGGAAAGATCGCCGAGTTCCTGCTGACGCGCGCGTGATTGCTCGCTCCCGTCGTCTTCCAAACGGTTCTTCTGTAGCCTTCGGAAACCTTCAGCGGAGAACGAGAACAGGGTGCCATCAATCTTCCGCTCTGCGCCCCAGATTCCAGTACAGGCGGTCGCACCTACATCGCGCGCGGTTGTGCCGCATCGGCTTCTTCATCCGAGTAGGGATAGGCAATCCCGCGCCGATTCAGCTTCAGAATATAGATGCTGTACGGCATCAAGCGGTGGGAAAGATACACGCTGCCCACCGTCGCTGCCATCAAGGGAAGCATGATGTGGTAGTCACCGGTCATCTCGAATAGAATCAGGATCGAGGTTGTGGGGGCCTTCGCCGCCGCCGCGAAGAAGGCCGCCATCCCAACCATTGCATAGGCGCCCGACGTTGCCGTCCAGTCCGGATATACGAAGTGGACGACGGCTCCGAAAGCGCCGCCCAGCATGGCGCCCATATAGAGCCCCGGTGCGAACACGCCGCCCGAGCCGCCCGAGCCCAGTGTCGCGCAGTTCGCCAGCATCTCCATCGCGAATAGACACAGTAGGAGACTCCACGTATAGCGAGTCCATAGTGCCGATTCGATGGCCGGGAAGCCGGAACCGTAAACCTCGGGGAAGAACCGCAGAATCAATCCCACCACAAGCCCGCCCACCGCAGGCTTCAAGTGCTCTGGAAAGTTCCACTTGCCGAAGAAATCCTCGCTGGCGTAGAGCAGTCTCACGTAGGAAACGGCTGCCAAACCGACCACGATGCCCATGATGAAGTAGAGCGGGAGTTCCCCCGGACTGATGAGGTAATAGGCCGGCGCGTGAACCGCCGGGTCGTCTCCCAAATAGTGCCTCGCAATGATGCTGGAGCTTAGCGAAGTCAGCAGAACGAGTAGAAAATCCGTCTGAATACGCCCCACCAGGACTTCCATTGCGAAAATGGCGCCGGCGATCGGCGCGTTGAAGGTAGCCGCCACGCCGCCCGCGGCGCCGCAGGCCACGAGGGTCCGGATGTTCCTGGCGGTCAGGCGGGCCCACTGGCCGATCGCGGACCCCAGAGCCGCGCCGATTTGCACCATCGGACCTTCACGGCCGGCCGTCCCCCCGAATCCGATCGTCAGCGACGATGCGATGATTTTCACCATCACGACGCGGGTGCGTATGACGCCGCCGCGAGTCGCTAATGCCGTCATCACTTCGGGCACGCCGTGACCCTTGGCTTCTTTCGCGAATCGTTGAATCAGCGGCCCTACCATCAACCCGCCCAGTGCCGGCAACAGAACAAGCTGCGCGGGCCCGAACATCCCCAATACCGTCGATGCCATACCCTGGGCGAAGTCGCCGATCGCGTAGAGCACCATCACGAAACCCACCGATCCGAAGCCTGTCAGGATGCCGACGACGACAGCCAGAATGATGAGGTAGTTCTGTGACGGCAGGAACGAGGAGCGCAGCCAGATCAGCGCCCACCCCCAAGCAGGAACGCGCGGCATTACTCGGCGCCCCATCCGCTCCATGGCGCGCAGGCGTGTAAGAACCTTCTTGGTCAGCTCGAAGGCGGGACGGATCAGGTTTCTCATGCGCCTGCGGCTGTTAATTGCCCGATTTGGAAGTCGGTTCACGCAGCATCGTGACGAGCTTCAATCGTCCTTGCCGCGAGACCGTCAAAACCGAGGGCTGGGAGCCTCGCTCAAGCCTTTCCAGGGCATTGCGGGGGGAATCGGGTCTCAGCGTGCGGCCCTGGACAGCGACGATCAGATCATCACGCTGCAGACCGGCTGTCTCCGCCGAGGAACCGGCGACTACACTTATTACCCTCCAGCCGGCGGACATCCCGACGGATGTCGGCGCGCTTTCCCATCTCATAACGAGCCCCATGTTCTTGAATGGGACGATCCCCAGCGACACAGGACGGCATCGCGGATCGGGCATGCGGGTAGCTCCGGAAACACGACGTCCGTCTCGCAGCACCAAGTAGCGTACGAGCCTCCCGGGCTCCTGCACCCGATACAATTTCTCGAATACCTCCCGGGTAGGAACGGTCTCGCCCGCCCATCGAAGAATAATGTCCCCGGCACGGATCGACGGTTCCGGGAAGAAGGCTTCCTCTCTGACATTCTCGACGAATACGCCTGCCGTCACGCCTAACAGCTTCCGCATCGGCTCGCCAAGATCTTGCGTCGTTATGCTCACGCACGGCTGCGCCTCGTTGGCGTCACGAGCGATGTCTCTGACCCGGTGGGCCGGGATGATCTTCAACCCGTCCTTGGTTTCGAAAGCCACTCCGAGGAGCCCGCCGTCCAGGTCGGCGATCGCCGCTACGCGGGTCTCTTCAGGAAAGGGAATTGCCAAGTCCATCGTCTCACCGACTAATCTCCCCCGTTCCGGATAGTCCGTGGCCACTTGAGCTGACACCACGACACCCGGAGTGATCCGCAACGAGCCGTCAGGATTCAGGCTGAGAGCGGCCGCGTATGCGCCGGACTGCAATTCGTTCAAGTCCGCCAGCGGGGCGGGAGGCGTCGCGGTCGCGAGAGCAAAGACGGCGACCTCATGATCCGTATTCACCGAGATCAGCCGATAGGGCTTCTCGTCACTCCTGGGGAGCGGTGGACCGTTGCTCTCTTCGTCAAGCGTACGGTCTGCACCCGATGCGCCGTCGGTCTCGCTTCTGGCTTCGACGGCGGTGATGCTGAGAGCCAACTCCTCGGCGATCAAATCATCTGCCGTTTCGACCGAGCTTACGGCCAACTGCGGAGCAACGACGATCGCTGGAGTTGGGTCGCTGCCGATCAAGATGATGTGAGGACGCCACTGCTCGCCGACCTGCAACCAATAGTCGGCCGTATAGGCAAGGGGTGTCTTTTCATAGTCCGGGCGGAAAGCAGGAGGAGGGCCAAGCGGCTTCGTGGCCTCTTCCGCCGATTCTTCGTGAACTGGCGGGGCGAACGCTCCGTGCAGCAGAACAGCGACGACAGCCAGCAAGATGACAGCGGGGAAAAGCAGGTTGCGAGAATGGAGTTCCCTGATTCCCGGTAGATCCAGTATCGATCGCGCTGTCATGCCCCCCTCAAACTAGAATAACCTGCATGCCTTGGTGCCGCGAAACAGCCTGAACCAATGCCTTGGCGAAGTGTAGTTGTTCTGGAAATCTCTATTCTTGGGGATGTACGCCACGCTGAAGTTAAGGCACCCGGCACAAGCAGGTGTTATAGATCGCGTTGGGAGTCGGGATGAATGGCTCATGCAAGAACCAGGATGAGTCAACGCTCTGCGGAAGCGCCACCGTCGTGAGAACGAGCAGCAGCCGGCCCCAGAATGCGGTAGGTCCGCAAAGAGCCGTCCTCAAAGACCTTCGTAAGACCCCAGGCGGACGGGTCGCTTTCGATCACCGGTACGATCATGTTGTAGCCGTCCCCTGAAGTGTTGCCGACGAGATAGTCGATTCCCTGACGGTACAGCTCTTGACCCGCCCAAGCTCGTCCTTCAGCCAGACGCACCGGAAGAAACTCTTCGGAGGACGTTGCCTCCAGCAGGCGCCATTCTCCATGCGCATTCCTGCCAAAATAGGCAAACTCCGAAAAGTGCTGGTTGGTGGGATGGATGATCACCGCTCGGTTCAGCGGCAACGCTTCTGGGAATACAGCTTCGATGAAGGTGTCCGGCTGCACCGGCTCCCAGGTGATCCAGGGGGTCCACGGGTTGCCGTCAAAGGCCCGGGCGGCGCCCCATGGGAACGGCCAGGCTCGAATCTTCCAGTCGGATTGAGGGACGAACTCTTGTGTCTCCCAGAAGAGGCGGATCTCCGACAGGCTCCACTCGCTCGTCTCGTGAGATCCCCTTTGTTCAATACGCAGGCCGCTGAGATCCTGGCCGGGCCACTCGGCCGTGAGCCGTCGCGATGGCCAGAAGTCGTGTTTCAAACCGGTTCCGGTGAGCAACACGCGCGTGACGGCCTCGTTCCGTGCTCCCTGGTAAGAGACCCATAGACGGGCCGGGAAGTAGGCCTCCGGCAGCGGCTCGAGACTGAGGACGCGCGTCTCGGCGTCGCCTTGTTTCGCGATGAACTCTGCGGTTCGATGCCAGGGAACCCATCGCCGCAGGTATTCCGCTTCGGGCTCGATGCGCAGGGCCGCTGCCCACGGGGCGCCCTGCAATCTCCACAGGCCCTCCGGGTGCCACTTCGGAATCACCGAGGGCCAGGAAGCGGTTCCGTGGAAAGCAAGCACGAAACATCCCGCGGCGAGCGAGAGATAGCGCGGCAATCGGTAAAGGGTCAGTCCCATCGCGATCGAGACAAAAACGAGAGAGGGGAGTAAAAAGCGCGTCCCCGTATTCGAGAACCAAGGTATGACGGCCACGGCGGCGGCGGCCATGAGAGGCCGCCACAGCGGATGTCTCCAAGCAAACAGAAGCAGGGGCGCCAGCAGAAAGACCGGTCCGATCAGCCCCTGGAGGTGAATACCGCGAACGGTCACTTCCAATGGCGCGGCCATCAGGTTCTTGCGGCGGACCTCGGGATCGTGAGAATAACCCGCGAGCAGGCTCCGATATCCCTTTTCCCACGCCACCGACACATAGGGGTTCGGGAAGTACTTGTTGAAGAACGGGGCAACCGGGTTGCCGCCGGTGATCGTGTTTTTCGCGAGCCACGGGACTACGAAGAACGAAGCCACGAGACCAACGAGTACGAGCCGGCGGAGGGCTTTGTGGCCGTCTCCGAGGCGTTGCCAGGTTCCCCAGCCGACCACAGCCAGCAACATCGGTACGGCGAAGATTCCGGTGTACTTGATGGAGAAACAAAATCCGCCGAAAATGCCGAGCAGAATCAGCCAACCCGGTTGGCGTTGCCTCCACCAGATCATCGCGGCGTAGAAGGACATGAAGGCAAAAAACACCAGAGCGCAGTCGTTGTAAGCGCTGGTCGCGTCCGGACCCACTACGGGCGCGCAGAGATACAGGCCGGCGCCCACCGCGCCCGCGCGGGCCACGCGGTAGCGCCGTGCGAAGGTGACCATCGCGATGAGCGTCGCGACGAAGAGGCTGAAGTGGCAGAGTTTCGCGGCAGTATGCCGTCCAAACGCGTAGGCAAAAAGATAGAGCATCTCGGCGCCTTGCGAGAGGAAGGCGTAGATGTTCGTAGTGATGCCGGGGAAGCCGTGCGCTCGATAGGTATGTCCGATGAGCCCGAGATGGTAGCCGGCCGCGTCCGCTTGGATTTCGGGAGCCAGGGCATGGGGAACGTAGATGTACGCATAGGCCGCGGCGACGGTCGCGAGAAGAACCCACCAGATTCGGGCGTCTTGCTCCGGGCATGGCGGCGGGCATGCGGGCAACCCCCGGCCCCAACGCCACCACATCCCGACGACGACTGCGGATACAAGCAGAAAGGTTTTGTCGTAAACAAGTCCGAGCGCACAGAGTAGGAAGATCCCTTGGCTCAGCAGTGCGGCTCCGGTGGCAAGTGAGAAAGCCCAGCCTTCGGCGCGGGTCAGCAGCGGCTCTGCGCCGAACAGCCGGGCGAGCAGAGTGCGTCCGAGAAGTGTGGCCGTCAGCACCGTCAGACCGGCTCCGAACAGGATGCTTGCCAGTGTCTGTAAAGCGGTCCAAGACATCGAACGGGAATCTAGAACCGGAAACCGGCTGCGGCGAGAGGATAGCGGGCTTCGGCCTTTGACAGGTGGTGCTCCTCGGGAAGGACCATTTCGAGGATCACTTCCGTCTCACGCTCCCAGGTAACGTCGCCCCGCGAAAGCTTCTTTTCGATCTCATGCCGGCCAGGCTCGCTGTACTCGGCCTCACGCGCCAACTCACCGCCGATGAAAACCCGCAACGTGACGGTTTCCACCCGCCGCATCAGACGCTCGGGCAGCACAAACGCTGCGTGGAATCGGAGCCCGGTATACGGGATGCTGTGGAACCGCAGGACGGCTCGACGGTCAGCCCAACGAAGCCCATCGACGACATCATCGCTCACGCCGGAGACGATGGAGCGGGCGGCGTCGGGGAGATCCATCTCGACGTAGGACTCCAGCGGCCGCGGGAACGGCGATACGTAGCGCTCGCCGGCAGCAGGAGGCGAAACTACGACATCGGGCCGGCAAGCCGGCAACAGGCATATCGCGGCGGCCAACATCGTCATGAATGGGAACCGGCGCACCAACGCGATTATGCCACATGCCTCGTTGGCTCCCCCTCGGCGGACGGCCATTACGCTCCCTGCATTGGCTCCGAAAAGTGGCGCCTCCACACCCGATGGTTCGAGGCTGCTCTTTACGGGCCGTACTCGCCAGGAATAGGGCGCTCGGTCCGGTGTTCACGTGTTCCACACTTCTGCACAACCATCGAGCGCAATGGTCCCTTTGGCCGGAGCCGAATGTTCGACGGGTTCGTTACCAACGAAAAGGTCGCGACCGCGTTACAATGGCGCGGCTATGCCATATCGCGAGACACTCATTCGCGGACTGGGGCCAGCGGTTCTCAGCGCCTTTCTTTGCTCCTGCGCACCTCAATCATCCTTTGAACTCGTCATCGACAACGGGATCGTGATCGATGGCTCGGGTGCTCCCGGAGAGCAGCTTGACGTCGGCGTGTCAGGCGCCAGGATCGCTGCAATCGGCGACTTGGCCGACAGCGGCGCCCAACGCCGGATCGACGCGACCGGGCTCGTCGTCGCTCCGGGCTTCATCGATATTCACAACCATTCGGACCACACGCTGCTCGACGAGCCGAACTGCGGGAGCATGATCCGCCAAGGCGTGACCACGATGGTGCTGGGCGAAGGAGGGTCCCAAGGGCCGTTGGCCCCGGGCGAACAGGAGTGGGAAACCCTCGGCGGCTACTTCGCGCACGTGGAAGAACGGGGCGTGGCGGCAAACATTGCATCGTACGTGGGCCAGACCCAGGTTTGGACCTTTGTCAAGGGGCTAGCTATGACGCCCGCAACTGACGAAGAGATCGGGCATATGAGGCACGAGATCGCCAAGGCCATGGAGCAAGGGGCGCTGGGCCTGTCCACTTCGCTGCTGATGCCTCCGGCAAGCCTCGTCACCACGGAGCAGCTTGTGAAGCTGGCCAAAGTTGCCTCGGAACACGGCGGTATCTATTCCACGCACATTCGCGATGAGGGCCAAGGCGTCTTCGACTCCATCGCCGAAGCGATCGAGGTCGGCCGGGGCGCGGACATCCGCGTGGACATCATCCACATGAAGATCGCCGACAAGGCTTTGTGGGGCCGCATGTCGGAAGTCGTGGCCATGATCGACGAGGCGCGTCAGGAAGGGCTGGATATCCGGGCGCACGTCTATCCCTACACGGCGGGCCAAAACAATCTGCGGGCAATCATTCCGCCCTGGGCGCACGATGGCGGCAACGTCCAAATGCTCAAGAGGTTACGCGACCCCAAGTTGCGAGCCCGCATGAAGCAGGACATCCTGAACGGCATTCCTGGTTGGTATAACCACTATCTGGCGACCGGGGGCGGCTGGGAAGGCATGTTGCTCGTGTCGTTTTCTCATGAGAAGAACAAGCCCTTCGTCGGCAAGCGCATGAGTGAGTTGATCGACGCCCGCGGCGGAGATCCGGTCGATGTGCTGTTCGACGTGCTGCTCGAAGAAAACGGCAGTGTGCGGACCGTCTATTTCCATCACTCCGAAGACGACATGCAGTTGGCGCTCCAGCAGCCCTTCACCTCTGTCGGCTCGGACGGCGCAGCGATCAGTCCGGAAGGCCCGCGTCGCGGCATGCATCCGCACCCGCGCTGGTACGGGACGTTTCCTCGAGTGCTCGGGCGCTACGTGCGCGAGTTGAACACGCTGGAGCTTCCCGAGGCGATTCACAAGCTGACCCTCATGAACGCTGAGAAAATCAACATCGGCGATCGCGGGCGGCTCAAGGAAGGTTACTGGGCGGACATCACTCTGTTCGACCCGGAAACGGTCATCGACAAGGCCACGTTCGAGAATCCCCAGCAGTATCCCGAGGGCATCCATTACGTGATCGTTAACGGTGAAGTGGTCCTCGACAACGGCGTGCACACGGGGAGCCGTCCAGGCCGCGTCCTGCGGGGACCGGGAAACAAAGAGGATGGCGCCGGATAGCCCGCGCGATCACCGAAGTGGCGAGTTGGTTCGAGGGCCGGCAGGTGCTTCGAGGAGCCGATGCTAGAATGGTCCGCGAGGCGAATGGAGAGGCGCATGTCACTCGATCGAAGGGCCTTTCTTGGTTTCGCCGCGGCGTCGCCGGCGGCTGTCCTGAGCGCCTTGACGGCGGGTAACGTGACCGAAACTACTGAGCCGCACTTGATCATCGCGGCCTTGGCGGCGCTCGATAAGAGACTTCAAATCGACGAGGGCATCGTACGAGACTACCTGGAGCATCTTTCCGGCAGCGGCATTCGTTCCGTGCTGGTCAACGGGTCGACCGGAGAGTTTGCGTCCTTCTCGGCCCTCGAACGGAAGCGGACCCTGGAAGCGTATCTTAAGCACAAGGGCTCCTTGCGTGTCCTGGCGCACACAGGTGCGTCGAACATCAACGATACGCTCGACCTCGTTGGCCATGCGCAGGCCGAGGGCGTTGACGCGCTGCTCGTCATTCCCCCGTTCTATTACAACCAACCCGCGACGGAGGGCTTGGCGCGATTCTACGAGCCCGTTCTGGAACGGGCCGAGGTTCCTGTATTGCTCTATAACATCCCGCAGGTAAGCGGGGTGACGGTCACGCCGGAGCTGGTGCAGCGGTTCTCGTCGCACCCCAGGCTTTGGGGCATCAAGGACTCCTGGGGTAAGGCGAAGTGGACCGAGTCCTATATCCGGGCGTTTCCGGACTTGCGAATATTCACCGGCGCTTCAGCGCTGATTGCAGGTGTCCTCGACCAGGGTGGTGCCGGGGCGCTGACGGGCAACGGCAATATCTTCCCGCGGGAAACGCAGGCGATCATCGACGCCCACAAGCAAGGCTCTGACACCGCGGAACCGCAGCAGACGCTCAACCAGCGGGTGGCGTTGCTGAAGGGCTATCCGATTATCCCTGTCATGAAGCATGTACTGGCCCGCATGGGCGTGGCGAAGATGTACCTGAGGCCACCCCTCACAGCGCTGGGTGCCGGAGCCCGGGACGTACTGGACCGCCGCCTCAAAGATGTCGGCGTGATCTCATAGCGACTGCGGCGTCAGATAAACCGCCAACACTCCGCTTCCATGCCGTCCCCTCGAACGCAGTTTTCCGAGACCTCTGTGCCGCAGCTTCTGCGAGCGGTGCTGGCCGGCTTGTTGATGGGTCTGGCGAATCTCGTGCCGGGCATTTCGGGTGGCACCATGCTGCTGGCTGCGGGCGTGTATCCGCAATGCATCAGAGGAATCGCTGAAGTCACCACGCTGCAGTTTCGGGCTCCGGCCGTCTTGCTGCTGGGGACGGTCGTGGCGGCGGCGGGGGTTGCCATTATTACCTTGGCGGGTCAGGTGAAGGGATTGGTCATCGACCACCGTTGGGTAATGTACAGCCTGTTCATCGGGCTTACGTTGGGCGGCGTACCGGTAGTTTGGCGTCTGCTGAAGCCGGTTACAAGAGCCGCGGGTATCGGGACAGCGTGCGGCATCGCGGTCATGGCCGCGATGGCAGCACTACGGCCCGGCTCTTCCACGACCGAGCCGTCTTCTCACTTTTTCTTGATGCTGTTGGCCGGGGTCGCCGGCGCGGCGGCGATGATTCTGCCGGGGATCTCCGGGAGCTACCTGTGGTTGATTCTCGGGGTCTATCTCACGGTGCTGACGGCCATCGAGCAACTCAAGATCACCATCATCGAGACCCTGCAACACGATGGCGGCTGGCGACCGATGATCGAACCCTTGATGGTCTTGGCGCCTTTGGCGATCGGTGTCGGGCTGGGGCTTGCAGGAATCAGCAATCTGATGCGCATGCTGTTGGCCCGCTTCGAAAAAGCGACCCTCGGTGTGCTGCTGGGCTTATTGCTCGGGGCGGTGCTCGGCCTGTGGCCGTTTCAGCACGGGCTTCAGCCCCAGGTCGGCGATGTCATCGAGGGTCGGCCGGTAACGGCGGAATCCATCGCGAAGATCGATCCGAAGGATTATCCCCAGGAACGGTTCGACCCTACCGCAGTGCAGGTCGCATCGTCGATCGGACTGGTTCTGGCTGGTTTTGCACTTACACAAGGGGTTGCTTGGGCCGGACGAGACCGTCAGGAGCCCTGACAGCCTGCGTCAGAAATGGAATTCCGCTGATCGATGACCATCAATGCGGTGCGCTGTAGCAGCAGCAGCAACCTGCAGGCTCTTTTCGGTGTAAACAGGCCGCACTGTCGCCTGAGTAGAGGATCGACACGGGCGCCACCGGCGTAAGCAGGGCCGGTCAAAGGGAAAAGGTACACTAACAGAACTTTCGACGATGGAAGAAGCCCTCGAACAGTTTGTGCACGGCCTGCCGACCGTTCTGTTGTCCCTCGTCATCGCCGTGTCCTTGTTCGTGTTGGGCAAAGCAGCGGATTTGCTGGTGGACGAGGCAGTGCGGCTCTCAAAACGTTCGGGGATTCCGAAGACGATCATCGGAGCGACCATTGTGAGCCTGGGGACGACGACCCCGGAGGCGGCTGTGTCGGTGTTCGCCGCGATACAGGGTCAGCCGGGCTTGGCGTTGGGCAACGCCGTGGGCTCCATCATCTGCGATACCGGGCTCATCCTCGGGTTGGCTTGCTTGATATCGCCGCTCAAGCTCGATCGCCGGATCACGAATCGTCAAGGATGGATTCAGATCGGCGCCGCGGCAGTGATGGTGGCGCTGAGCTTCCCCTGGAGCTCGCCGGCGGAAGTCTTCAGCACGGGCGGCAACCTCAGTCAGTGGGCCGGTTTTGTTTTTCTGGGCGCACTCGCCGTCTACATTTGGAGATCGATTCGGTGGGCCGGCGAAGGCGCCGGACTTGTCGGTGACGAAGACAATGAGCACGGATCCAGCGGCTCCACGATGGTCATCGTGCTCAGATTGATCGGCGCGGTGGCCCTCGTCGTCATTTCAGCGCGCATCCTCATCCCGGCGGTGACGGAGGTTGCGGTGCGGATGCATGTACCGGAAAGCATTATCGCTGCGACGCTGGTCGCTTTCGGAACGTCATTGCCGGAATTGGTTACGGCGGTGACGGCGGCGCGCAAGGGGCATGGTGAGTTGGCGGTCGGCAATGTCGTTGGCGCCGATATTCTCAATGTGTTCTTTGTCGCGGGAGCGGCGGCGGCCGTCACACCAGGCGGTCTCACCGCCGGCGGCCACTTCTTCCAGGTGCTGTTTCCGATCATGCTGCTCATCCTGTTGGTCTTTCGAGTCGGCATCTTCGTTTCTGGCGATTACATGAAGCGCCCGTTCGGCTATGTGCTTCTCACCGCCTACGGCGTCTACATGGTGGTCAGCTACCTGATTCCGGCCTCGATCTGACCTGAAACATCCCCCTGATCAAGCGGCGTTGATACAAGCCCGGATGTTTTCAGCTTGAATGATCCGCGCACGGGCGGAGGAAAAACTGTCCTGCATTTCTCGCGACGCGGCGAGTAATGCAGGGTGGCTTCAGGATGGCTCTGACGGACTCTCGAACGGCCTTATCAGGAGCGCACGGGGGGTTCGCCTGATCGAGTTCAAACCGCACAGGCAGGGTAAGGAAGAACACGACCACGATCCCGACCAACGGCAGATGCGGCCGCTATTCTGGACCAGTGGCCCGAAGACAATCGTCAATATTCCGCTTCCACGCTGTTCCTTTGAACGCTGTTGACCTTGACCTCTGTGCCGCATCTTCCGCGAATCGCGGAAACAACTCTTCGTAGGAACCTGGGGGCGGTATGCGGCGGCCCCCCTTCGTGACCCCGTTCAGAACCGCTGCAGTTCCACGAAATTCGCGTCGGCGAGTCCGAGGTCCGAGTGGACGCGGGCGAATACGACGGCGTCGCCTGCGTTTACGACACCGCGCCTCGCCAGCTCCGGCGTGAGCGCCGCGGTGGCCAGGGCGCCGGGCTCCACCACCAGCGGCGACACCCCCCGGCAGAGAGTCAACCGCCTTGCGACGCTGGCATCGACGGTCACGGCGTGCACCGGAATCGGAGGACGGAGCGCGGCCAGCAGCCGCGCCGTCGCGCCGCTGCGCGTCACCGCCACGATCGCAGCGGCCCCGGCCCGTGCCGCCAGCGTCACCGCCGCGTCGCAGAGCGCGCGGTCGTGGCGGTCCGCGATATCGCCCGGCACGATTCGGTCCGGCCGCCCCGATTCCGCATCTCGCAGGATCGCATCGAGGGTCTGCGCCACGAGCACAGGATGCGCCCCGACCGCCGTCTCCGCGGCAAGCATGATGGCGTCGACGCCGTCGTCGACGGCGTTCGCAGCGTCGCTCACCTCTGCCCGGGTCGGTCGCGGCTCGTGACGCATCGTATCGAGAACCTGTGTCGCTACGATGACAGGCACGCCGGCGTCACGGGCGCGCCGCGTCAGGTCCTTTTGGACACGCGGTACGTGCTCGAGCGGGATCTCCAGGCCGAGATCGCCGCGTGCCACCATGATCGCGTCGGCCTCGCTAAGGATGTCGTCGAACCGGGCGAGGGCCTGAGGGCGTTCTATCTTCGCCACCATCCCGATCCCTGTTCCGCCGCGCCCGGAAGCCATCTCGCGAGCCCGCCGCAGGTCGTCTCCGCTTTGCACGAAGCTAACCCCCACGAAGTCGATTCCCATCGACACGGCAGCCTCGATCTCACCGGCGTCGGCAACGGTAACCGCCGACATCGGGATCTCGACGCCGGGTGCGTTGATTCCCTTCCTGGGACCGAGAACGCCGCCGTGCTCGACCCGTGTGACGATCTCCGCCCCGTCACTTTCGACGACCTGCAGTGCGATCCGGCCGTCGTCGAGCAGGAGTGTCTCGCCGCCATGCAGGGCGGCCGCCAGTGGGGCGCACGAGGTCGACACTCGGGCGGCGTCGCCGGCGAAGTCTCCGACCGCGATTCGGAGGCGGCCCCCCGTCTCCAGCAGCACTCCAGCCGGATCGGCCAGCGGTCCGATCCGGATCTTCGGGCCCGCGAGGTCCTGGAGCACCGCCACGATCCGTCCGGCCCGGGCGGCGCTCGCGCGTACCTCGTCCACCATGCGCCGTCGCTCGTCACGCGAGCCGTGCGAAGCGTTGATCCGGAAAACGTCGACCCCAGCGGCGAGCAATGCGTCGACGGTTGCACGGGCGCGAGTTGCCGGCCCGAGGGTGGCGACGATCTTCGTGGAACGCACGTCTGCGGCTCACTCCGGCGACCTCCGTCCGCAACCGACCTGGAGGACCGTGAATGCCATTCTACGAGGTCGGAACTCCTGACGCTGTCCACTGGCCGGCACGATCCGTGACTCGACATGCGTCGCCGGCCGCAGCGCGGGAGGGATGTGATTAAGGTGTCAATGACAAACGAAAATTGCACACATTTGGGGCAAGCCCGCCGCGGGTTTCGCTGCGTTTCGCTGGCGGTCCTTCCGCTTCGCAGTCTCGTTCCAGCGTTTCAGTGGGCTTGCTCACCGCCGCCGTCGAGCGCCGGCAACTCGTGGACGGCATCGGACGGTTCCGCTCCGCCGGGTGCCCGGCTTGGCCGATCTACCGTCAACGCGCTAACCTTCAGCCATGGGTGATTACAACCCCGATCGAATCGCCCCGGACCAAAGCGCGCCCAAAAACAGTTCCGGCATCCCGGCCGGACTGTTTGCGGCGCTCGTGGTCGCACTTCTAGCGCTTCTCGGCATTGGAGTTCGTTACTACGTCTACGGGAACCTCAACGCCATCCATTGTCTGCTGAGTCTGTTTTTCTCAATCAATCTGCTGATTTGCTATTGGGAGGCGTGTCTGTTCCTCCGACGGGACTATATCGAGAAGCGCACCCTGTATTGGCGCAGACGGCAACAGGAAACCGGCCGCACTCCGGTCGGCGAATTTCTTTTCGCCAGGGTGCCGTTGAGACAGATCTTGTCCCCGACGCTCTGGGCGGATGTCTGGGCAATCTACTCCCTGTTCGATGGGTCCTTTTCGGATCGGCGTACGTTCGGGTTCAATGTCGATATCGCCAACGGTTTCCTTACGCCCGTTCCGACACTGATCCTTTACGCGGCCTGTACCGTCGATTTCTTGCCGGCGGTCCTTGCCGGCATTCTCGGGGTCATGCTGTTCTGGCAATGGGCCTACGCTACTTCGGTCTACTGGGTCAGCTTCTTCGTGGCCAAGCGGCAGAGCCGTATCACCAGGAGCGAGATGTACACCTACATTGGCGCCATGAATGCCCCCTGGGTGCTATTCGCCTTGTTGGGATGGTTCGTCTCTGTTCGCCTCATCCTGGACGGCAACTATAGCGTTCTGGGGCATTGATCAGGCGAGCTTGCGGTTGGCGAGCGCCTGCTCGCGGGCTTGGACGAGCGAGGCCGGCTACGGCAGCCGTGGCCGTATTCGGAATCCCGCTATATTGAGAAGGCAAGCTCTTCCGCGCACCGCCGTCCGGTAAGACGCTTGTGTTATCTTACGATCCGCAAGCTTTCCCCCCTCGGATCGTCACCGAGACCTATGAACTGCTGTTTCTCCGGGAAAGACATCCCCACCGACAAGCTGTTGATCCTGTATTACCCTCCCTCGCACGTGCACTACGACTGGGATAAGTCCGTGTACGCGGCTGCCCGCGCCGGTGAAGCCCTGAAGAGTCTCACGGAATCTCTTCGTTCCTTTCGGAAACGGTTCGTGATGGGCTCGAAACCGCTGGCCGGTTTCCTGCTGGCCGCCGTCGGCTTGGTGCTGTTGGCCCACTGGGTTCTGTGGGTTGTGATGAATTGGTCGGAGTCGGGCTTCTTCTTCCGCTACATCGAGCCGCTGGCCGCGGCGATCATTTTGCTCTTCGCTCGGTTCCGGATCGGCGCGTTGATGCGTCGAAGGCGGCGTTGGAAAGAGGAAGGCCGGCAAACCGTCGACGACGAGCTGGCGCAGATCAGGGAGGCGATCAGTGGCATGTCCGGTGATCCCTCCGCCAAGGAAGCGGCTGTCGTCATGCGACGCAAGTGTCCCGACGTGATCTCCGAGATCGCCTTCGACGGCAGCTATTTCCGGGCCTTTACCTATATGGACTTCCTCTTCTATCCCCAGCTCAAGCATCCCAAGGCCAAGCAGGAACTGCCGGACAAGCACAGCCTCAATCGTGACGCCTATTACGTGGGCAACATCGTATACGACGGTTGGCGGCTGTTCCACAAGGACCAGCCCGAATTGGTCGATCCTCGTTTTGCCGGAGGCGGCGGACGCCGCGGTGTCATCTGACCTGACCTGAAACATCCTCCGGATCAAGCGGCCTTGACGCCGATCCGGATGTTTCTTGCTCGAATGATCCGCGCACGAGCGGAGAAAAAACTAGCCTTCAGGTCTCATCACGCGACGAGGTGAAGTGCGTGAGAGGGCCGTCAGTACGAGGCGCGCGCCGGGCGGAGGAAAAAGGCGCGCGCAGGCGTAGCGGTCATATTGCCTCCTCTGGTCCTCGGGTCACGAAACAAGAGACGCGAAACACGGCCTTTATGGTTCACTGGCCGTCAGAGATTTCTTCTTGGAGCGAACCAGGCCCCCGCCAATGGTTTTCACGAGTCACGAGACACGGCCTTTTTCGCGTGCTTCGGCCGTCGGGTGGTGAGAAAGGCTGGTTAGCGGAATGGTATCCGGATCTGTTCGACAAGTTCCTTTACGTAGGTGCGACTCGGGCGGCAACGTACCTGGGGCTGACATGCTCGGGCACGCTCCCCTAGGCTATTTCGGATTTGCGTTCGCTGTTTGCGACCGACTGGGCTAGCTAGTTCCTGTTAACACTAACCTGCAAGAATGTTTTATAATAGGGCATGGAGATCACCGAGGAGCAATACCGCCGTATCGAGCCCGTGCTGCCGCGCCAGCGCGGTAACGTGAGCCTGTCGAATCTCACGGTTCTGAACGCCATCTTGTAT
>JAPOOG010000054.1 GCA_026713545.1 Bryobacterales bacterium | reverse complement strand
CCCCGGCCTGCCCTTCGCTCACAACCGCCGAAGCCGCCATCCAGGATTGAACCCCTGTACTGGCCGCCGCGCGAAGGGCCGCTGCCTCCGTTGCCGCCGCGTCCACGACGACGCTGAAAGAACACAACCATGCCCGACTCCGAAGTGCTTCGCAGCCGTATCGCGCCTATCCTTTCCCTCTGCGCCAGGCCCTCGGATCGATCGCCTGATCGTAGCCCCACATCCCACGGCGTTCTCTCTTCGCTTCGCTCTCGACCGCCTTGTAGCGGTTGTCGAAGCAGGCGATCGCGTGGCCGGACCGTACCAACCATTCCATAGTGGGGTAAAAGCGTGTGGGGTGCTGACCGGTGCTAGACTGACTTCATGGCTACTGCTGTGCTTCCTCCGCATACTTCAGAAGCGCCCTCGCAAGAGCGGCAGCGCGGCTGGGTTGGAGGACCAAGGCCGGGATCTCCTCCACGTCCCCAATCTCCGGTGCCATTGGCGAAATACCTCGAATGGCTCCGGGAGAGCGGTCAAGCGGAGCCATTGTCGCCCGAGCAACGCGCAGCCTTACGCAAATCCCGGGAAGCTCTCGATTCAGTTGACTGGCCGGAGTAATCTCGAACTCTTCGACGATGTAGAAGTCTCCCCCTTCAGGTTTGTTCATCGCTATCTTCTCTCCTTATTCCGAGCAGGGGGAGTCCTGTGACTGCCAGATTTCGCATGATTGGCCCCTGGGACTTAGTACTGATAGATGCAGGAGAGGGCCATCTTCTCCTGCTCGCCCAGCTTCGCGTGTTCGGTGAAGAAGTCTATCTGACGGCGGATTTCGCTAGATCCGGGAACACGGTATTTGCTGCTCTTGACGAGGGCGGTTGATTCCTTGACAGCATCCGGGGGGGTGGCGCACTCCCCGATCGGGTGAAACATGGGTTCCTGGGCGCTCGCAGCCAGCGCCACGGCTACGAAAAGCACTGCGAATCTGAGCATGGGGTTCTCCCCTTTGTGCGACCGCGGCACAAGAGGGTGCCGGGCCGTTGCAAGTGCGTAGGGAAAACCTAGGCGTTCCCGCCTATTCGCCCAGAAACGGTGGCCAAACCGTGCCTTGACGTGACTTTTGTATTCAGCGGGCGACCCGGCTTAGCGGGATTGCCCTACACACTTGCGGGGATTATTGTGGCAAAAGGAGGTTTACAGGGCAACCCTCTGCTAGAAAGGAGCCGTCCGTCAGAGGAGAGAATCTGTGGCAAGCAAGAGGAAACGCTCAGCGAAGTACGAGAAGCCAGTCAAAATCAACGCTCCACCGCAAGACGTAGTGAGGTCACTGTTCAGCGGCAAGCCCAAGAAGAATTGGCGCTATCTGAAGGGAAAAAGCCGTCACCAGCCCTGCAACCTCAAGGCATCCCTCGACAGGCTGACTCAGTCAAAGGGGTCGCCCCCGCGATCCGGCAGTCAAGGGTAAGCTGCTATGTAATTCCCCAACGAAAAGACAGCTTCCCGGCCGTTTCCGGAGAAATGGCCCGAAAGGTGGGAAGCCGTCGAAGAAAAGCGGCCGCAGGATCGCGTTCAAGGCCGTTTCAGCATTCCGGTGGACCCAAAAAGCACCTCTTTCCCCCTGAACGCCCCGCCTGCGCGAGCGCTACGGGAAACGCACCTCGTTTAATCGGGCAGGGAACCCCCAAAGCCACGCAAGGGGGCTTGAACGGCTGTGGCGCTTACCCGTGGGCGCGGCCATGGTACCATTTGCGGATGCTGAGGGGAGTTGTTCAAGTGTCTTGTCCGTTGCCGTGGAAACCGATGGGCGCGGTTGGCTGTGAGAGCCGATCAGCCATGATGCGCGTGCGCGGGATGGACGGGGAGGAGTAGGACACCATGCCGACGTTCAACGTGACGTTCACGGACGCGGAGGGCGTCCGGACGGAGCGGATCGAAGCCAAGTACGTGAAGCTGCTGACCGACGGGCGGCGCGCCGTCATCCGCGTCCATGACGAGAGCGGCACGGTCGCGCTGGTGCCCGTCTACCAGGTGCGCAGCGTGGTCCGGGTGAAGGAGTAGAGGGCGTCATGGGGATGCGGTTGATGGTGCTGGGGGTGCTGGGGGTGCTGGCGGCGGCGCAGGGCGGCCCGTCCGGGGGGGGGCGGCGGCGGAGCGCTTCAGCCTGTACACGGGCTGCTCGCCGCTGAGCCTGGAGGTGGGTTTCGTGAAGATGAAGGTCGTCGGGATGGACGCGCTGACGGCGGCGGCGGTGCGGACGGCGGCCGAGGGGCGGCTCCGCGAGGCCGGCCTGCTTGCGCCGTCGAGCCCCCACCGGGTGTATGCGGCCGTCAGCATGAACGGCCCCTCGCTGAGCGTCTACGTCCACTTCCGCAAGCAGCTCCACGACGCCCTCACCGGCCGCAACGGACGCGCCGTCACCTGGAGCCGCCTCAGCAGCGGCCACAACACCGTCAGCGCCCGCCACGCCCTGGCCATCCTCGGCAACCACCTCGACGCCTTCATCAAGGACTACCGGAGAATCAACCAGGACGCCTGCGGAGAGGCTTAAGGAAGCATGGCACGTGAAGAGAAAAGCACTATCACCGAAGACCTGCTCGCCTACAAGGCGTACATGAAACGCTGGCCAACGGAGACGGACAAAGATTATGCGGAGCACGTAGTAGAGCAACCCATTGGTTGGGTCTCCAATTTTTCGCGCTATTGGGCTGCACTAGCTGAAGGCGTTATCTCTCGAAGTCTACACCGCGTGATTTTGCTGCACAACGGCTACGCGAAGCACCGCTGCGAAGACCGGCTTGTGTTCTACAAGACTGTCTTCAAAGACTGTCTGCTGCTGAAACGCCCGAAGGGTCTCTACTGTCAGGTTAAATACGGACCATCAGAGCAGGATGCCGCCTTGCGAGTTGCCCTCGGCAAACCCGTTGACGGTGCCACCGATGAAGAGCTGCTCTACATTCGCTATGCCCACTTCGTGCGAGCGTTGGAGAATCCCGATTGAGCTAGCGAAACCCTCATGGCGGAGCCGAACTGCAAGAACCGGAGGTTGCGGACGGGGGCAGCGCGCGCCCCGGGTCGTCCGGGCGGGCTTAAAGGTAGTTCCCGATACCCTCGGGGGCGCATCCCCCGCCAGCCGCGCGCCGCGGACAGTGTAGCAGACAGCAGGGACCCGGTTTGCAGGAAGGTTTAGGAGGAACATGACAGAAGAACAGATCACCATCGCAATCGAAACATTGAATGGGAAGATCGAGGCAAACACCAAAGTGCTGTGTGTCTTCGCGAACGCCATAAAAGACGCCAATGAGCAAACGGCGTCGGAGCTTGCGCAGCAACTCGAAAACGAGCGAATCACTGGCCAAAGGCTCATCTACAACACAGAGGCAGGTGCTGCTCATAACAAGGTGCTTGATGCAGTCGCAAGCTCTCTCAAGCCTTCCTAGAGATGCGAATGGGTTGACGCGAGCCGAACCATGTCTCTGAACAAAAACCTGCATGGAGCCAAGCGCAAAAAGAACGACGAGTTCTACACGCAGCTTTCCGACATCGAGAACGAGCTGCGGCACTACAGCGAGCATTTCCGGGACAGGGTCGTGTACTGTAATTGCGACGATCCCCGCGTCTCCAACTTCTTCCATTACTCTCGTACAAATTCGAGGACTTGGGCCTGAAGAAGCTCGTCACCGCGTGCTACAGGAACCGGCAGAGCGAAATGTTCAGCCGCCACGACTCGGAGCGGGCGATATGGCTCGAATACAACGGGAACCGGAAGGGCGGCAGGGTGCCCGACGTAAAGGACATCGGTGAACATCCGCTTGAAGGGGACGGGGATTTCTGCAAAGCGGAGACCATCGAGCTTCTGAAACGGGCGGACATCGTGGTGACCAACCCGCCGTTTTCGCTGTTCCGCGAATATGTCGCGCAGCTTGTGGAGCACGGCAAGAAGTTCCTGATCATCGGGGGCCAGAACGCCATCACCTACAAGGAGATTTTTCCGCTGATCAAGGACAACAGGATGTGGCTTGGGTATGGGTTCAAAAACGGAAACGCTTACTTCAAACCGAGCGACCACAAGCCTTACGCGAGCAAGTCATATTTCGACAAGACAACCGGGTTGGTCAAATTTAGAAATGTCAAGTGGTTCACCAATCTCGACCATGCCAAGCGCCACGAGAAATTGCGCCTCTACAAGCGCTACTCGCCGGAGGAATACCCGGCCTACGACAACTACGATGCGATCGAGGTCGGCAAGATCAAGGACATCCCGGTGGATTGGGACGGGGCGATGGGCGTGCCGATCACGTTTCTGGACAATCACAACCAGGACGAGTTCGAGATTATATGGACGACAGACAGGGGCGGGGACGGGATGCTCGAAGATATGAAACTGCCCCATAGCCGATATGATGCCCCGGTGGTAAACGGCAAAGGACTTTACAAGAGAATTCTCATTCGCAACAAGGCGCTGTGAGCATGAAAATTGATCTGACGAGAATTACAATCCGCGACCTCGTGGCGGGCTACAGCGACGACGGCGAAGACGGGGTGCGCGGCTATGGCGGCAAGCTCGACATCCGCCCGCCGTTCCAGCGCGAGTTCGTCTACAAGGACAAGCAGCGCAATGCGGTGGTCGAGACGATCAACAAGGGCTTTCCGCTCAACGTGATGTACTGGGCGGTTCGAGAGGACGGAACGTATGAGGTCATCGACGGCCAGCAGCGCACGATCTCAGCCGCGCAGTACGTGAAAGGCGACTACTCCCTCAAGGGGCTGGCTTTCCACAACCTGCAAGACGACGAGCGGGAGCGGATTCTCGATTACGAGTTGCAGGTTTATGTCTGCGAGGGGACGGCGAGCGAGAAGCTCGCGTGGTTTCGGATCATCAACATCGCGGGCGTGAAGCTGACCAACCAGGAGTTGCGGAACGCGGTCTATGCCGGCCCGTGGGTGACGGACGCGAAGCGGTATTTCAGCAGGCCGCAATGTCCGGCCTACGCGGTCGGAAACAAGTATGTGAATGGTTCCCCGATCCGCCAGGAGTACCTCGAAACCGCGATCAAATGGCACAAGGACGAGGGCCAGACGATCGAGGAGTACATGGGCGCGCATCAGGAAGAGACCGCAGACGACTTGTGGGGTCACTTCCAGGCGGTCATCCACCGGGTGGAAGCGGTTTTCCCGAAGCACCGCCAGCCAATGAAAGGCGTGGATTGGGGCGGGCTTTACCGGCATCTCAAAGACGAGAGCCTGGACCCCGAGGCGCTTGAGGCCGACGTTGCCCGCCTGATGCTGGACGACGATGTGAAGCAGGCTGGAATCTACCCGTATCTCCTTACCGGCGAGGAAAAGCATCTCAACATCCGGGACTTCACCGCTGCCATGAAGCAGAGGGCGTTCGAGACTCAAAAGGGCATCTGCAAGTCATGCGCGAAGGAGTTCGAGATCGCGGACATGGAGGCCGACCACATCACCCCTTGGTCGGAGGGCGGCAAGACCAACGACGAGAACTGTCAGATGCTGTGCAAAAGCTGCAACCGCAGGAAATCCAACAGGTGAGTACATAGGGATGAAAGGAGACATCATCATGACCAGGGAAAGGCATATGTTCTATCGGAAGGACCCGGCTAGCGGCAAGGGCCACTTCTTTGCAGCCGCCAACTGGGGGCCAAGTTGCAGCCTGCGGAAGTTCGACGCGGACACCGGGGCCTTGGTGGATTCAGACACGAAGCATGGATATGACTACCCCGCGGGGCACATCCGCTACGAAACAGCTTTTGATAGCGAACTGAGAGGAGCCACAAGACTCTCCTTCAGCGGTCATTTGAGCTTTGCCCGGGCTGAAAAGGATGGGGGTTTGCCAGCATGGAGCCTGCTCGAACTTCAGCGGCAAGTACCGAGATCGTAGGGGCCAGCGGCTTTCGAGGCGAAGGGGTGAAAGGAGAGAAATGATGTTGAGAGGAGAAATGGTTTTTCTGGATGGTCGTATTCAGTGCGCCATGGGCAGCATCACTGGTTCATGCAAGCACGAGGAGGAAATTTTCAGACTCCAAGAACTTGTTGACCCCGCTAATGGCTACGTCGACGAGGAGGGATGGTTCCGGTGCAAAGGGTGCAATGGTCGAGGAATCATTGAAAACGCAAGATACCAGCACCTAGGAAGCAAGGAGACTACTACTTTCAAGCGTCAGCTGCTAGGCATCATCCTGCCGACCAACGTAAAAAACCGTGCTGCTGATCCGAACGGACCACTGGTCTTTATGTGGGGTTTGGCGCCTGATGACCCACCTATGGGCGTTTGGTTTCCTGGAGTCTCGACTCTTACTCACGATGGCATCGAGAACCTGTTGAAGAAGTTGATCAAGGCAGGGTTCTTCGACGAAGACAAGCTGATCGATGCGCTGCGCTCGACGAAGCCCGTTCCGTAGGCAAGTCGACACCGCGGGCAAGTGGGAGGAGGAAAGGATGACGACGATGACGAGGAGGATGTTGGGATTGGCGGGGGTTGTGTTGCTGGCGGGGGTTGCGGGGGCGCAGGAGGTCAACACGTTCCCCAAGAGCATGCTGATCCAGAGCACGCCCGAGGGCAAGAGCGTGAAGACGAAGGGGCTGCTGCGGGTGGACCAGGAGGGCGTGCGGTTCGAAGCCGATGACGGCAGGAGGCTGTACGAGGCGGGCTACGCGGCCATCACGAAGCTGATCTACGAACGCACCAAGAAGCCGCGCTACTCGGCGGGGCTGCTGCTGGCGTGGCCGCTTCTGTTCACGAAGGAGAAACAGCACTACCTGACGTTCGAGTCGGAGGGCTCATACGCCTTCGTGAAGATGCACAAGACCCAGTTCCGGGCGGCGATCCTGACGCTGGAGGCCGCTTCGGGGCGCGAGGTGGAGCGGCTGGTGGAATAGTCCGGCGGCGGGCCGGCGATGGAGGCGGGCTTGGCTACGATGCCCCGCGATGCTGAATGGATCGTGGGACTGATGGACGCCTCCGCGCCAAAGCCCGCGAAGCCCGGCCCGAAGATTGGTACCAAGCGGCGCAATGGCTGAACCTCTACCCAAATACTTCTGGCCGGGGCTTATTGGCGGACTGGTGTCGGTGGCGGCACACGGACTCTTCGTCTCTATCCCCATCGCCGAAACGATACCGATCATAGAATGGGCTGGGATGCTGGCTTGGTGGTCACTTCTGTTGAGCGGGGTGCTTTGGATCATTATCGGGAAACATCCCGTGTGCCGGATGGTTCTCTATGCAGCTCTGTCTCTGATTTGGTTCGTGGTCTCTTTCATTCTATGCAGGATTTGGGAGATTCTGTCGTCTTTAGTTGTAATTCATCACTAATCAAACTGAGACACCACCCCTGGCGCTCTGCCGATCGGGCGGGCCTTGTGCCGTGCTACTCTAGGCCCGAATCAGCATACACTTTGGGGGTTCTCCGGAGCCCCCTCTTTTTCGAAAGAAGCCACCCCATGAAAACCGCAGTAGTGCTTTTGCTGGCAGTGCTGTTTGCAGCACCCGCCTTCGCCCAAGGCGGCCTTGTTTCAGAAACCACCGATTTCGTGATCTTCGCGGACTTCGTCATCGGTTCGGGCTGGACCTTCCAACTCGCCATTACCAACAACTCGCCCACGACCGCCCTGAATGGGTATACGGCGGTCCTGGTGGACAAGAACCACCCTCAAGCCGTGTCATTCGAGGAGGCGTTCGAGTCCGGAGCAATCCCGCTCTTCACGATCCCGCCCGGCGGGACCAAGATCTACAGCGAGTGGCCCAGCGTCGATGCCAGTGAAGTGATTCGCGGCGGGGGTTTTGTCGCGCAACTCACCGAGTTTCCCGCTTTCGAGAGCGACACACAGATGACGAGCGCGGTGCTGACCTACCGCAACGACGCCACAGGGATCGAGGTCACCGTGCCCCCTCTCACCGTGGCCGACTTGTCCCCTCCGTTCTTCAACGATGAAGTGGCCTACTCCGTTTTCGTTGAAGAAACCGACGCCGTCACCACGGGCCTGGCACTGTGGAAAGACCCCGCCAACGAAGTGTGCATGGGGCTGGCCGGGCTCGACGGAAGGCTTTTCCAGGATTCCGAAGGACACGCCCTGAGATGCTACGGCTCGGAATATGGAGATCAGTGGAGCCACTCTGTCGGGATGCTGCCCGGGTGGTTTCCCGGATGGGATTTCTCGGATGGGTTTCAAGGCACGCTGGTGGTCGCGGTGACCGACAGCACTTTTGGACCGAAAGGCAATGACGGTCTTGCCATTCCGATGGGGCTGCGCGCCAACCGCACGAGCGGCGCCATTTCGGCGGTTCCCGTGGTGCCGGTTGCGACATCTATCAGTCCGGCGAAGTCTTCACGTGGCGGGCAAGCCTTCGAGAAGATGAGCCCGGAAGCACATCTCCGGCAACGCCTCAGCCAGCTCGAGAACGGGTTCTTTCCGCTGGGCCGCTGAGGCTAGTTTCCACGCACTTTTGAGGCACTACCCGGCGATTGGGTCGAGCGCGACGCGGCCGGGGGAAGCGGGAGCACCTACGAAGGCCCCTACGAGGACGGCAAGCGGCACGGCCGCTGGACTCGCCGGATCGCGGGCAGCATCGTCTACGAAGGGCCGTATGTGGACGGCAAGGAGCACACGGGCCGTGGGTCGACGCGGAGGGGCGCACCATCATCCGCTACGTCAACGGCCTGCCGCAGTAGGGGCGGGTTTCGGTTGCCGTGCGCCGGCGCGGAAGGTATCGCGGGCGCTTGGCTCGGTGGGTCGATGGCCAAGGGGAAGAACACAGAGAAACAGAAGTCTGTGGGAACAGCAATGCAGGAATCTGTGAAAGCTGATTTTGCGCGGGCGGGGTGCTTCTTGACGCGCTTTGGAGCGGCCGTGTAGCCTGTTCCCCTTTGGATCATTCTGTGTGGTGGCGGAGCCATGGCTGAGCCGAACTGGAAGAACCGCACCCTGTGGACGGGCTACAACCTCCCCATCATGCGCGGGCTCAACTCCGAGTCCGTGGATCTGATCTACCTCGACCCGCCCTTCAACTCGAAGAAGCAGTGCTCCGCGCCGGTCGGATCGCTGGCCGCGGGCGTCTCGTTCAAGACTTCTGGACGTTCGACGACGTCGACCGCATGTGGCTGGAAATGCTGCGCGAGACGAACCCGCCGCTGTTCCACATGATTGAGATGGCGCATGTGGTGCACAGCCCCGGCATGGCCGCCTACCTCGGCATGATGGCGCAACGAATCAAGGAGATTAAGCGGCTGCTCAAGCCCACCGGATCGATTTACCTGCACTACGATCCCACAGCAAGCCACTACCTCCGGCTGTTCGAGGCGCGGGGGTGAAGGGAGAAAGCGGAATGTATCAGCGAATGGTTGTGTTTGTTCTGGCGCTTGGAAGTGTCTTTCAGGTTCTAGCCGGGTCCCATTGGGTCCGGCACCATCAAGCGGGCGAGGGCTGCGAAGCCAACAACGATTTCTTCAGCATCCGCAGGGGCGGAAACTACGTGAAGCTGTACCTGTACGAGCTTGCCGGTCCGATCCCGCCATCCCACGGCGGCTGGCGCGCCAGTGACATGCCCTGGCTGGTGGACACTCCTGACGATCCAAGGATAGAAAGGCTCAGCGAGAACATATCCCAGTATGGGGCGCGCAACGGCCGCTACAGGTTCTTTGACTACAGCTTTGATGTACGGTACGAACCGGCCTGCGATCCTGTGACAACCAACTCCACGGGTTGCCCGGGCGCTATCGAAGAAAAGGTGGTGTTCTCCGTGATTGAAACCCAAAAGGGCTGGTCGGGCCTTGCTCCATGGGAAAGGTGTTGCATCAAGGGTCCTCACAGTTTTCACGTGGTGTCCCTGACTGTCAAAGCCGAAAGCATCAACGGGGGCTACCCGTTGCATCCCGAAAGGACCACTAGCCGGGCGATGCTGGAAGCCATCAACACCGGCTCCGAAGTCCTGTTGGGGTTCTACC
Organism: Bryobacterales bacterium; assembly: GCA_026713545.1. Classification (GTDB taxonomy): domain Bacteria; phylum Acidobacteriota; class Terriglobia; order Bryobacterales; family UBA6623; genus JAPPLB01. Next base: position 6,644 of record JAPOOG010000054.1, on the reverse strand, counting down.
GCCACGCCGGATACGAACACCAGCCGGAAGGGTCCCACCTCTCGCACGACGTGGACGAGAGCACCGCCCTGGAGCCCCTGCGCCAGTGGGCTTACTTGGACTTCCGGGGCTACCTGGAAAACTGGCTATGGGTCCGGGACTGCGCCGCCCGTGCCGCCGAATAGTCACGGCCGCGCGTGGATCGGAGAAAACATCGATGGAGATCGCTTTCGCTGTAATGATCGCCTACTTCCTGCCGGGGTTTATCGCCGCGTTCCGGGGACACAGGAACGCACTTCCCATCATTGTCGTGAACGCATTCCTCGGCTGGACGTTTATCGGGTGGGTGGTGGCCCTGGCCTGGTCAGTCTCAGGCCAGTCCAAAGAGCCACCCGAAAAGGATGCAGAGAAGAATCTAAGCACGAACATTATTGCCGACCTTACGGATATTCCGTTGGCCGTGTGGCTCGCTGGAGCATTCCTGGTCTGGCTTCTAGTGATGTTGGTGTTGAGGGGTTGACAATTTCAGTCCGCTTATCTGCGCGTCAACGAACCAACCTGCATCACCACCCCGGCAAAGCCCTAACACGGTTGCGGCCAAGCTCTTCCCCTCCCCTCTCTGGACAAATACCCTGTTTTCTGTGTATCATTGTTTCTGTTGCCACAGATGCACTGAAACCATGATTCTCGCATTCCTCAACCAGAAGGGCGGCGTCGGCAAGTCCACTCTTTCCATCAACGCCGCCGACTGTCTGCACCGGCAGGGCTTCCGGACGCTGCTGATCGACGCGGACCCGCAAGGCACGGCGAACGATTGGGCGTCGCGGCGGGACTCGCTTCCCTTCCCCGTGGTGCCGCTTGCGCGGCGCAACATGGCCCAGGAAGTCCTGAGCCATGCGGGCCACTACGATCACGTTGTGATTGACGGTCCGCCGCGAGCCGAGGCCCTGAGCCGCGCCGTGATTATCGCCTCCGACCTGGTCGTTATTCCCATCGAGGCGTCCGGCGCGTCCGATTGGGCCAGCCTGACCACCATCCGGCAGGTGCAGGAGGCGCGGCAGTACAAGGAAAACCTGATTTCCGTGCTTCTGCTTTCCCGTGTTATCCCGAAGACCGTGATTAGCCGATCGATCCGGGAACACGTGGCGGATCACGGCATTCCGCTGCTGGAGGCCACGGTGGCCAACCGCGTGCCGTTCGCCGAGGCGCTCACCATGGGCAAGACGATCTACGAGTGGGCGCCTCGAAGCACGGCGGCAAAAGAGTTCTCACGTGTCATGCAAGAGATAGGAGCATTCCATGAGCAAGAAAGACCTGACGAAGCCGCGGACCAAGAAACAACTCACGCCTGACGAGATCGACGCCTATGTCAGCGGCGGGGCGGGGGAGGACACAGAAAAACAGAAACCCGTGGGAACAGCAATGCAGGAATCCGTGAAAACGGAAACGGCCCGCCTGACCGTCGATCTGCCACGGGAGCAGCACACGCGCTTCAAGATCGCGTGTACGCTGGCCAAGACGAATATGAACGACGAGATCCGCCAGCTCATCACCCGCCGCTGCGCGGAGCTGGAAGCCGCAACGAAGTGATGGCTCGACTTGCCGCGTCGAGGCGCACGTCGAAGAGCGTGGCGGGAAGGGAAGAGGAAGTCCCCACCATGGGATGCGGCCGAGGCGAGATCAGCTTGGCCGCTCCGGGGCTGTCAAGGAAGCAGCACCTAGCGATGCTTGGGAGGGCTATCCGGCGTGGTAATAGCGGAAGGTGTCGAGCGAAGGTGTTCTTCGATGCTGAGTGTGCGGTCTTCCAGGGCTCCGAGACGGGATTCGAGGGCGTCGAGACGAGCGTTGATCCCGGCGTGTTGAGCGGACATGAAGGAAATCATCAAGGCGAAACCGGTCAGGATTGTCGGTAGGATCGTTCCGATGATCCAGCGCGCGTCAGTGCTCATCTGTCAGCCTCGTCGAAATGGTAGCACGGCCGACATCAATGGTAGGTCTATCCCCGCGCTCGCGGGGGAGCCTCGGACAGCCCCAAGTCGCGCTGCAAGCCGCTCTACGGCGTTTCTGGAGCGCCGGTGAGGGTTCAGTACCTGGGTTTTTGGAGGGTGCAAAAACTTCAGGTTCCGATGAAATCGTTAGGCGCTCCGAAAGTACGCGTGGCCGCCAGGCGGCCACCGCGGACGACCTCGAGGATGCGGTCCGGCCCTCCAGGGCTGGAAATCGGCCGTTTGGCGTTAGGCAGTCCTAATGAGGCTGGCCGGATGATAGGGCGGCCAAGAACAGGCCGAAGGTGACGGCGGCCGTCAAGCGATGATCGGTCCGCGCTTCGGCTCTGCGGCGCTCCTTTGACGTGCTGCGGGGCGGTTGTGTAGCCTGTCCCTCGCCATGTAGCCCTCGCCGCCTGAGTTGACAGCCCCACATGGTTTTTGTACCTTCTAGCCGTGGGGGGGGCAAACCCCCACACGCGGCGGGGTCAGCCCCCGAGCCTACCAACCATGTACGCACACACGTACCCTCCAGCCGGCCCTGCCGCTTCTGCCTGCCATGGAAGCCAATAACGGGGACGTTTGCTACCACTACGCGAACGAGGTTCCGGGCTCCGCCAAGTACAAGCCCGGCCCCCGGCCGAGAGAAGGCGAGCACTGGAAGAAACAGGTCTGCCGGCTGTGCGGGTGGGAGCGGGTCTGCGTCCTGGGGCCGGATGAGCCTAACCAATGGCGCTGCGGCAAATGGGCGCCGCCCGGCGAGACCGAGGACTACTAGCCGCTGAACAACGGCAGAGTGACGTTTGCCCGGGCGTCGGGGCCTCCACGAAGCAAGCATGTATCCAAGACCAGACACACGACATGCTATGCTACTCCCGATCATGCCGAAACAAGGGAGGCCGCACCCGTAGTGGAAGAGACGACTGCAACCATTGAACAGTCCTTTTGTGATCTCGGAGCCAGTAACGAGGCACTAAGCAAAGCGACAAAGGCTGTCGCCGTCGAACAACGCCGTGCGACGAAGGCCGCTGCATCAGGGGACCTGAAAACGCTGCGCACGGTTGCGGAAAAGCTCCGCATCGCGCGTCAAAATCTCGATTACACAGGCGAGGCTCTGCTCGACTCCGTGCAGGCATGCGAGGAAACCGTCGATCGACTGCGTAGCGACTACCTCGAAGAAGTCATGCAACACATCGTGAGTGCTGGCGGCGAAGCACGGCCGCACGAAGGACAGTTGCTCTGCTACCCGTCCATTGTGTGCATAAACGTCGGCACGGGCCGGGTGACGATCGACAGGCGAACGTGGAAGTCGATACGGCCAAGCAGCCTAGCAGCGGAACTCCTAAAACGCCAGCAACGCCCCGTCAAATTCAAGAGCGAGGCATTCCTCGAAGCGCTTTATAACGTGTACCGTCGCATCGTCAAGCACGACGAACACACCCTGACACGGGGCGTTCTGGTCCCTCTCTTCGACATCTACGAGTTGATGACGGCGTTGCCCGGAATGCAGCGGGACTACCAACGAATCGATTTTGCGCGTGATCTGTACCGCCTAGAAGAATCCGGGACGGCCACAACGCGCAAGGGCATGCGCATGCGACTGGTTCCCGGATCAACCGGAGCTAAGAATCGCTCCCGGCGACTGACGTTCATTGCCTCTGGAGGGCGCGAGATCACTTACTACGGAATCCGATTTGGAGACCCGACATGATGAACGACACCACGATCCCCGCAACGGAGTGGGCAAAATTCCTGGACGAGGAGTACCTCAGCGAGTACATCTCGCAGGGGGGCAGTGCCGTCAAGTTCGCAGTTTGCAAAACAAAGGAAGCCGTCGACAGCTTGACCAATTCGCTGAACGAGTTCGGAGCACGGCACCACTACGCCACTGTAGTGTTAGACGCTAAGGATTTCCGCGCACACATGCCGCAGGACGTGTATTTCCAGATCGCCGCTCAGATCGACTGGCGCGGCCTCGTTCGCGAACGCATCCTACAGCTTGCCCACGATGCCCTCCTCAAGATAGACGGAATCGCGACGGCAGGCAATGATGACCTGTACGGATCGCTGGCGAAAAAGAATCGCATCACTCGCCAGGAAGTCGTGCAAGAACTGCGGGAACAGATTTCTGCGAAGATTTTCCGGCGTAGATGTATGACGCGCGACTTCCGCGTCGCAATGGCAGCTCTCTGCAAAGCGGAAAACGCAACCGATAGCGAGTCCTACAACGCAGGTCCCGTCCTCGATTGGCTGATGGGACAGGAGAAGCGGGTAAGTGCCATACGGCCATTCTCCATCTACGGAACAATCGACCGGACCACTGCGCGCGGAATGCTCGAATCAACACTGCACTGGCTGCTTGACTGTGGCCAGGCGGGCCTGATCGTGGTTCTCGACAACCGGCGCGTTCTGACTACACCAAACCCGAAAGACGGGTTTAAGTACTACACGCGCATGATGGTCTTCGACCACTACGAAGTACTGCGTGAACTGATTGACGACATCGACCGGCTGCCGGGGCTGCTGCTCATCGTGACGACGTGTGCCCAATTCGTACAGGCCAACATGCGAAGTTACCGCGAGTACCAAGCGCTATCGATGCGGATCATGAATGACGTCAGGGACGAACAAAAGCAGAACTGGGCAGCCGCACTCGTGAACGTGAGTTGACGTAGAACGGGAAGAAGAAACCGACGAAAGGGAACAACCTACGCCATGGACGTTAAAGCCCGCAAGGCAATTGAAGCGCTACGTTGCGGGGTGCCAAATGCGGAGGTCGTCAGAGAGCTCGGCTGCGACCAAGCCGATGCCGAGCAGCACTTCTGTACCTTGCTCTCCGAGGAAAAGGGCGCACTTGCTCCCAACGACGGACCAAGATGCCGGGGGATGCTGGTGTCGGGGGGCTTCGGCAGCGGCAAGTCGCATTTGCTGAACTACCTCGAACAGCTCGCTCTCAACGAAAACTTCGTCTGCAGCAGGGTGACGATCAGCAAGGAAACGCCACTCTACGACGACGCCCGCGTCTTCCGGGCGGCTGTGCGCCAAGCAATGGTTCCGCGGCGCGCCGGACCGCTGTTCGAGGAACTCTGTAGTGGAGACTGGTGGAATCAGCCTGCCGGCTCGGAACTATTGCGAAATACCGAGCAGAAGGGACAACGCGGTGAACTGGCAACGATGTTCGCAGCTACGCTGCGGGTATACCAGGACGACTGGGACGCCGCCCTGCGAACGAGCATTGAAGGATGGTGGAGCGGCGAGAAACTGCGCGTCGCGGATGTGCGTGACGCGCTCAAGCGGATGGAGTGCCACAGGGACGTTCCGTGCCGGGGTGCAAAGGCACACGAACTGCCAAGCCAACGCGCACATTTCGCGGCCGACTTCATCCGTGCTCGCTATAGAGGATGGGTACTGCTACTCGACGAGCTAGAGCTGATCGGACAGTACTCTCGACTGCAACGGGCACGCTCGTATGCCGCGCTTTCCAGATGGATGGGAATTGACCAGTCGGCACTCGCCCCGGAAATCGTCGTGGTCGGCGCGATATCCGACGACTACGCAGCAGAAAAAATCGGTTCCGAAAAAAGTGCTGGTGACCGATCCAGCGCAATTACTACGCTGGCCGCCAGACCGCGCCACAAGCATCTGCGCGACGCGTGCAAAGCAGGTATGCAGTTCATCGAGCGGAACTGCATCGAACTCGGGGAACCGGGCGAGGAAAGAAACAGAGAGATACTGGAACGGCTGGGGAACATCTACAGCAGAGCGTACAACTGGGAAACACCTCCGGCAACGCCGTTGTCCAACGCGGGCGCAAGCTGGACGAAGATGCGCCACCGAATCCGGGCACCCATCGAAGAGTGGGACATCTTGCGAATGGACCCTGAGACTACGCCTCACATCATCGCCGAAGAGGAACGAACGGACTACACGGAACGAACGGAGCTGGAGAAGGAAGCCAGCGAGTAATAGACAGGCACGAACCAGGCACCCCAACGGAACGTGCTAAGGTGGGGGAGCCGTGCGCCTCACCCTGCAAGACTTCGCGGCCATCGCCGTCATCGTGGGCGGCTGCGTCAGCTTCGCGTGGTTCACGCTGGACAGCCGCATCGTATCGCTGGAGCAGCGCCTCGTCGCGGTAGAGCAGCGCCTTCTCGCCGTGGAGCAGCGCGTCAGCGAGAACAGCCAGAGCCTCGCCCGCATCGAGGAACGCTTCACCCGCATCGAGCAGGTCGCCAACAGCAACAGCCAGAGCCTCGCCCGCATCGAGCGGCGCCTCAGCGCCCCGAAGCACTGAAGCAACCCAACCTGCCACTCCGCGAGACGGCTCCGGCATGAGCCTGCTGGTGCTGAAGACGAAGGCCGGGAAATGGAGATCCTACAGGAGACGCTTCGGTGGCGGTCGCGTGAGGTTCGCTACTACGCTGGCGGCTGGAATGAAATCCTGTCGGTCCTCCCGGAGTTCGAAACCGCGCCGTTTCGCGCGGGGCCAAACGATCCGTCGCATCCGTTTCTCCTGACGGTATTGCGCAAGCCTCTAACCGCCGTCGAACGGCCTATGCCGGTCGGCGTCGTGTCACGTCAGTACTCACTCATCCAACACCGTAACGTGGCGATGCAGTGCCGCGATGGGATCGTCCAGACAGGCGTAAACCCGGCCGATCTGCGCTACGAGGTCGGCGT
>JAPOOG010000056.1 GCA_026713545.1 Bryobacterales bacterium | reverse complement strand
TGTCGAATTTCGTGCGGGATGTAGTCGCCGGAGCTGAGCGTCATCACGGCGTGCATCCGTCCGATTAGCCATCCGTATTTGAAGATGGCGGGCAGGAACAGACGGATCGAGGGGTTCCTGCGGACAATGCTCTGGAACTGGATGCGGCGGAAGCTGATCTTCTGTTTCCAGTGGGTGCAAGCATCGGCGGTGGTGCCGGGTGCGGTGGAGAGAAGGATCCAGACTGTGTGAAAACCCACCGGGACAGCTTCCCTGCCTGTTGGAAGTAGAATGGGGTCATGGCGCACATCACTGGGGCAGATCGCGCGCAGGTGCTTCTGCTGCCGGACTCCGTAGAGGACTATGTGGGAACAGACAACCCAGTGCGGTTCATCGACGCTTTCGTCGACAGTCTGGACTTGGCGGGGGCCGGGTTCGAACGAGCGGAAATGAACCACGGTTTGAAGTCGGGTACGAGGGCCAGGGCAGCGTGAGTCGTCCGCGCAACACGGAACCGCAAGCGAACGTTGCGCTGGCTCGTGCACTGAGACGACGAGATCCCGACCGGGTGGAGAGATTCAGTGCGCCAGGCGCGTCGAGCACAACCGCATCCGCTCCACCGGCGAGGCCGTCTACGACCGCGAAAGCCGCTCGGATGCCAGCTGTCACCGCGACTCCAAGAGAACCACTTGGAGGATTTCCCCCAAATCTGGCGCCACGCCCGAATCACGAGCTCCCGCCGACAAGCTCAACGCCCAAGAAGAGCGTTCCTGGAGCCAGTACGAATCAACGCTCGAAGAGCGCCGCTCTGACCTCGCCAGCCATCACACACAGCCATGGAGCGAGCTCTACCGGCACCAGGCATGGGAGCGAGAGCAGTTCGACACGACCAGGAAGGACTTGCGCGGCCATGCCCCGAAGGGACACGATCCGGAGTGCTTGAGGCAAGACCTCGAGCGCCGGCATGTTCGCGAACGCGCCGACCCCGGCCGCCTTCACAGCAAGTCCGCTCGGGCGATCGATCAACTCGGCGCCTGTGAATACCGACAGGCAGCGGGCCTGTCAGAAATGGGGCCTATCGTCGCCGTCGCCAAGCAAGAGGCCCTCGCTGCCCTTCGGAGCGAGCTCAGCGGCGAGAACCGCTCCCGGGGGAGGGGCGCCGGTGAAAATCAAGGGACTCGACGACTACGATGAGCATGAATACTCACGGGGCAGGCAGACCAGCCCCGACGCGGATTTTAACGGAAGGGACCTTCTCTCACGCCGCCATAGCGCGGCGGCGCGTGGGGCAGGAGAGGCGACTTGGTTCCCATCAGCGAAGCCTTCGGAGCACAGTTACCAAGCGATCTTGATCAGCTTGTCGCTGTGCTGGACACATCACGGTACACAGGCGGGAGTACGCATCACTTCTGCCTCAGGACTGCGTCGGGTTCGAGGGTCTCGCAGTGAGCCTCCTTAATCAGGTAAGCTCTCTTCCACGCGGCGCAGCCGACCGACGAGGACGAAGACCAGAATGAACGCCGCGTTGCAGATCTTACCGGAGACGCTGCGGTGGCGGTCGCGCGAGGTCCGCTACTACGAGGGCGGCTGGGATGATGTTCTATCGGTTCTCCCGGACTTCGAGACCGTGCCGTTCCGTGCGGGTCCGGAGGAGCCGTCGAACCCGTTTCTCCTGACGGTTGTGCGCAAGCCACTGACCGCAGTGGAACGACCCATGCCGGTCGGCGTCGTGTCACATCGGTACTCACTGATCCAACACCGTGACGTGGCGATGAGGTGCCGCGAAGGGCTTGTCCATGCAGGCGTAGACCCGGACGACTTGCGCTACGAGGTCGGTGTGTCGCAACTCGGTGAATGGATGAACTTTCGCATCTACCTGCCCGACAATTACAGCCTCCGCGATTCGCAGGAAGAGGTGATCGATCTCCGTCTTGAGTGTTTCAACGCCGTTGACGGAACATCACGGCTCATCGTGCTGTTCGGCTGGTACCGCCTGGTGTGCGCGAACGGCATGGTGATCGGCGAGAGCAGGATCGAAATCCGCGAACGACACGGACAACCCCTGGAGATGGACTCGATCCCGAAACGGATCGCGTCATCCCTCGACGCCGCTCAAGCGGACAGGCAGCGGCTCGAAGAATGGGAGCGTGAACTCATTGACATCAAGGATCTTGCACCGTGGGTTGATGGTTCGGTTACTGAGTTCTGGGGGAAGAAAGCGGCGGCCCGCGTCTTTCACATTTGCCGCACTGGTCGTGATGTAGAGATCGAAACTTTCGCTCGAGGCGCAGCCAGCGAGAAGCCGGTTCGATGGCGACGTCCTGTTGCCGGTTCTCCGAGCCAGGCGGGTACCAAGTACGACGTGGCGCAGGCGTTGTCGTTCGTCGCAACGCGCAGGAACGACGCAGACGAGCGGCTCGGCAGACAGGCCGACATTCCCGTCTTGCTCCAGCAGCTCCCAAGTCAGCCGGTGCGACGCCGACCGTAGTGTCCCCATCGAGAGCCCGACCGCCAAAATGAGGCTCCGGCCGCGAGTGCCTTGGGCTGCCGCTTGAGCGATGGCGGGCCGTTGCGTAGGCTGAATCCATGGCGGACGTTGACCGGATTACGATCGAGCCGGGCAAGCGCAGCGGCAAGCCCCGCATCCGTGGGATGCGCATGGCGGTTTCCGACGTACTCGACTCTTTGGCGTCCGGCATGTCCGAAGAAGACCTGCTCCGGGACTTCCCGGACCTGACACGCGAGGACATCCGGGCCTACCTCGCCTTCGCCGCTGATCGCGAGCGGCGACAGGTGGCGGTCGGCCGAAGGTGAAGCTTCTCGTCGACCAGCATCTCTCTCCGCGGCTCTGCGACCTGCTTTGTGACATCCGGATCGATGCCGTCCACGTTCGAATGGCATCACCATCGTGTCGAAGTAAGGATGCCGACCAGATTCGTGCAGAAATGCACGCTAAGCACGTTAGTTGTAATATACAAATATATGGCAACGCAATCTACAGCACCGACTACCGTAAAGTTAGGCGTGAGCCGCCAAGTCGTAATCCCCAAGAAGCTGCACGACCGTCTCGGGCTCAAGCCCGGCGACTACCTCGAGGTCGAGGAACAGCAGGGTCGAGTCGTCATGACGCCGAAGAAGCTCATCGACAGCAGCGTTCACGCAGCGTTTCGGGAAAGCATGGAGGATTTCAAGAGTGGCAGGTACTCCGGGCCGTTCGACACTGCGGAGCAGGCGACGGCGTCGCTCCACAAGATTGCCGGGGAGCGTCGAGCGAAGCAGGCGAGCCGCAGGTAGATGCGGCTCATACACACCGCGAGGTTCGAGAAAGACTATTCGAACGCGCCGACGGATGTGCAGCGCGCATTCGATAAACAGGAGCGGTTCCTCGCCGACAACCTTCAGCATCCATCGCTGCACGCCAAGAAATACGACGAGGGCACTGGCTTGTGGCAAGCCAGGGTCAATCGATCCTGGCGTTTTTATTTCACCATCGAAGGGGACGCCTACCTCCTCCACACCATCATCGCGCACCCGAAGTAGAGGCGGCGGCAGCGTTGCTTGACCGGGAGGCCCGCTGGTCCGACTGTACCGTGTTCAAGCCGCGGTGGCCTGAGCCAACCAATCCGGTCTCCGAAGTTTCCGGTACGGTTCACCTCGACACAGCGCGCATTGCGCTAAGAGTTGCTTAACGCCGCCGGAGGAAGCGGTCGATCGCTTCCAACGTTTAGTCACTGATATCCGGTGAACGAGGATAAGTGCACACCACTCCCTTGAGCGCTTGCAATGCGTCACGCTCCTCGTTGCGCTCCACCCAGAGACCGTACCGCCACGCCACGATTAATCGCTCGCCAGCCTCCGCGAGCGGGAGTAGGTCGCGCCAGAGCCACAGTCTTGTGTTCCATACAGAGGGCAGGTGGCCAATGATGGTCTGGTTACGGCCGATCTCTGGACTGCGATAGGCGCAAGCGTTGACTACGGCCACGTGACCAGCCATCAATTGTTGACCGTATTTCTTTTGCCTGTAGTACGGCGAGACTTGGGTCCACCTCTTGGACGTCGACGCGATCTGAGCCAGATAGGTTTCCCTGCTCCCCTTTGGCTCGAACTCCTCCGCCGTACTGATGGGCGAATACCCTGCGTTCGCCCCGAGGATAACGACTGGTGCTCCGAGGATAACGCCGATGTACGGCCCAGCCGGGAAGTCAAGATTGAACGAATGCGTCCATCGACTATGAAACAACACCGAGGCGTCGTCAGGGTGAATCCACTTGCTGTCGACCTCTTGTTGCTGCTTCCAGAACGCGACTATTGATTCCAGTCCCATCTAATTTCTGCCTGCCGGAGTCTACTCTGCCGAGGTACATAAATCCGACGGCGAGCTGCGCGGTCGCTTCACCTGCATCGCCACGGGCGCACAAGTCGGCAAATTCTTGTGCCGACTTCGCGCTACGCTTGGTGCGAGTGGTCATGGCGGTACTCCTTTGTGAGGCGGTCGATCTCGTCAATCAACCTCTTGCCATGACCGCTCGACTAACTCAAGCGGTTTTGCACATAGTTCGGAACACTACCCATCGTAGTCGTGTGCGTCAAGTTCCGCAAAATGGTTTGAGATCCAAATGTGTCCTCGGTTTGCTTACAGGTTGACGGCGTGAAGGGAGCCCGCAACGCAACGGGAGCGCCCTCAACGTCATGCCGCGTCGTCGAGCGCCCGGAGCGCAGCCCATCCCGCCGCCCTCGAACACCCTCAGTCCGTAGCGCGGCCGCTCAGGCCCCTCTCTATTCCTGATCCGTCCTCTCTGCCAGCGGAACCACCGGCAGGGCCGTGAAGACGCGTGTGACGGGGTTCATTTCCAGGGCCACGGCGCTGAACGATCCCCCGGCCGTTGCCGTGCAGCGCAGCGACCCCAGCAAGTCGGACGTATCGGTCGAGGGGAACCCCGTGTCGATCGTCCAGGAGGTCTACGCGTTGGCCTCCAGAGGGATGCTCACGGAGTCGAGCGGCAGGCCCTCTCGCAGCAATTCGCAGCGCAGCAGCCCCGAACTCGATTCCAGGTTGTGGAGCGCGACTCCGGTGTTGATTCCTCCCTCTTGGCGCTGCACCGGGAAAATGACGTCGCTGACGGGTTGGCTGGCTGCCGCCCCGGTCACCCCCAGGGCGGGGTGTTCAAACCGCAGCATCCCGCCGATGGGACCCTCCGAAACCACCCGCACCGATCCCGTCAGCAGCTCCCCTCGGCCATGAGTCGAGATCGTGAGCACTCCCAGCGGCTCCATCTCGCTGCGGACCGTCAGGGCGCCGTCCTCGGTGACCTCCAGATCGCCCGTAATGTCCACCACCGATGCGGGGGGCACGAGCGCGCCCTCGGTGTCATGGAAATAAATAACGGGGCGGCTCGGAAGGATGGCCGGATGCAAGGGGGGGAGAGGAGGACGGCCCGACGCCTCGATGGACAGATTCACGAACACCAGATCGGTCGTCCAGGTCCCGTTGGCGAAATGCGCGAAGTCCAGGACCGTTTCTCCGCCGCTGCCTCCCGTGCGGTCCACCGCCGCCACCGGCAGCGCGGTGAAGGTGCGCTGGGCGGCGTCCGTCTCCACGGCGATGGCGGTGACCCGTCTGTAACCGCGCACGGTGCAGTGCACCGAACCCAGGAAATCGGACGTGTCGGTCGTGGAGAAGGCGTCTTCGAGGTACCAGGACGCCTGCCCGTTGGCCTCCAGAGGAATCTCCACCTCTTCCATCTCCACGCCGCCGCTCATCAATCGGCAGTTCACCCCCAGCGCTTCCTCTTCCAGGTTATGCAGCGCCGCCGCCGTGCGGACTCCTCCCTCCTGGCGGCGGGCCGGGAAGACGACATCCCTGACGGGTGGGCTGGCTGCCACCGCGGCCACCCCTACGCCCGGGACGCTATAGCGCGCCAACCCGCCGATGGGAACGCCCGAGGCCACCCGCACCGATCCTGACAGCAGATCCCCTCGCCCGTGGGTTCGAATCGTGAGTTGGCCCAGCGGTTCCATCTCGGCGTGGACGGTCAGGCCGCCGTCCTCGGTGACCATCAGATCGCCCGCCACCTCCACCACCGAGGCGGGGTCCATGAGGGCGCCCCCCTGATCGTAAAAGTAGAGCGCGGGCCGGGTCAGGTGGGGGGACACATTCAGGAACACGAACTCGGAGGTGATGCCGGTCCCATTGGCGAAGTGCGCCAGGTCCAGAACCGCCCCCGCAATGGCCTTGACCCGGTTGGAAGCCTCGCTCCTGCCGACCCGGTTCACCGCACGCACCCGGAAGACATAGGCCCTTCCGTTGGTCAGTCCGGTGATCGTATGGATGAGGTTCGCCGATCCGATCGAAATCCACTCCCCCTCCCCGTTGATCTGGTACTCGTAATCGGTGATCCTCGCCCCGCCGTCGTCCCTGGGCGCGTCCCAGGACAGAGTGACCGCGCCATCTGCGGGGACCGCCCGCAGCCTCCCGGGCGCGTCCGGTCTCGTGGCCGGTACGGCCGGTACCGACGGGATGCCCGGCGTCCGGCCGCCGGGACCGTCGTTGTCGTTCACCGTTACCCTCGCCTGCCAGTTCATGTTGTCCAAGCTGTAGCCGTCGCCGACTTCTACTCTCAACGATACGCGGCCTGTCCGCCCTTCCAGGTTGTCGTTCACCGTGGGGACTGAGAAGGTCGCTGAGCCGCCGGTCGGCACTGTCACCTCGTGCCCGGCCCACCCGCCCGGCGGCAGGAATCCGCCCGACTCTGTGACCCATAGCCGGACTGTCAGAGGGGACGTCGGGGCCGGCGTCACCGTGAAGGTGGCAGCGCTGGTTCTCGACACGAAGCTGCTCTTCAAAGCGGTGATCCATACGCGCAGTATGCAACGGAAGGCCGCTGCCGACAAGAGGGAGAGTGATCGCGCAACCGCTCGGCGTCGAGAACGAAGGCCACAGAGATGGGTCGAACGGCCGACGTCGCCACTTCGCGGATGAGCAAGATGAAGCCAGAGCGATCGACGCCAACGCGTTCTCCGGGCAGCGAAAACCGGGCCAGAGTGATTGCACCTGGCGTGCGTCGACCTGAGGAACGGAAGGTGTGCGGAAGCCGGCGGCTCTCGCCGGCGCAACCTCGGCCGCGGACCGTAGCGGGTGGGGCATCTCTCGCCCGCCGTGTGGGTGGCGGCGGCCAAGCTCGAAGCCTGGCCGCCGTCAGGCATCCTTCATTGACGAAAGAAGTTGATGGACAACCGCACGTAGATGAGCGTGAAGAGGGCGAACATCAGGAAGAGCTGATCGTGTGAGGTCGTGCAGGGCAGGATACCGATGAAGGCGGTCCAGGAAGCGAGAAAGCCGTACAGGGAGAACTTCCGGCAGCGGCGTGTCTTGCGCATCGCAGCGAGCTGACGTTGGCGCTCTTCGCGTATTTACTCAAGGGAACGGTCGAAGCAATCCATGCCGGTGGTAGGCAACGGCGGGCAAAGGCCGGCAAGGCAACGGCGAAAGGTTCATCCTGGTGGAGAGTCGGGTGGCGGCCGCACGAGGGAGTCGAAAACGCCGCCGGCGTTCTCGAGGACCGCAATGATGAGGCGCGGACGGAGCCGATTCCCCTGACTGGCCTGGCCGGGCAAAGGCAGCCGGCTCCGGACCGGTTCGTTCTCGACGCAATGTGCGCTCAAGCGAAGCAGCTCGAGCGCACGGAAACCGCCACCGGACCCTGCGGTGATGGGTGATGCATCCGCCGACGCGAGCTGACGAGACGGCCCCGCCCTGCCCGCCATGGCGGAGGGGCTCGCAGGCCGAGGGTGAATGGGCGATCGTGGCTCGGACCACTGGAACATCGTTCTCCAGGGCGAAAGCAGCGGCACGATGAAACGGAAGACGAGCGAATTGAAGAGAGTGAAGACGATCCTGACAATGCTGTTGCTGACGGCCGCGATGCCGAGCTGTCAGAGCGAGCAGGGCCGCAAGGACGAATCGATGCCGAAGAGCTGCGCAGCGCGGTCGGAGTGATCGAGACAGCCCGGCAAGAGAGCATCGCGGCACAGAGAGAGAACGTCGAGCTCCACGAACAGCAGCCATTCAAGAAGAGCATCCTGGCGACGAAAACACCGCTGCAAGCCGGGAGAGAGAAGCTCGAACGAAGCGTCAAGGAAAACGGAAAAGGCTGCCAGGACACGATGAGGGAGAGAATCGACGAAACCAGCGGCGAAGAGCTGAACATGACTTCCCTGGAACCAGGAAGGATCGGAGAGAAAGCCGACAGCGGCAAGACCATAACGGAAATGGCCGTGCGCAGATGGAAGCAAAGAATGGCGGCTCCGCGGGAGCAGAGAATGCCCTGAAACGGACGTGGCGGCATCCGGAAGTGCGGCGGTCGGCGATCAGCCGAAGAGCCGTTGAAGGGTTTGCCCAAGCGCCGAGGCAAGACGGCAAAGGGAAAACCGGGGAAGGCGCAGGCAGCGGGAACGAAGGGAAGGGGAAGAAGCGGCCGGCAGCGGCGAAGCGGTCAGAGAACGGAGAGGCCGCGTTTCTCGAACATCAGCCGCAGGGCTTCGGTGAGAAGCGCCTGCACGGTGGTTTCCTCTTCCGACGCCAGCATCCGCAAACGCCGCGCGACCTCGGGTTCGAAATAGCCTCCGACGTGTTTGCGGTTCGCTTTCGGTGAAACGGGATGGCGCGCGGCCGCGGGCGGATCCGGCGACGGCGATTGATTCTTGGACAAAGCGGAAGCGAAATCGGAAGGGTTCATGGTAGTGGATTCCCGTTGGTTGAAGGATCGAAGTCCTGCAGGCGTCGAAGAACGAAGGAGTGCAGGCTGTGAATTTCGCGGGCAGCCTTGCTCTCAGGCTGGAACTCCTGCGCGGCCTGACCGCTGATGAGAGCGCGGGCGAACGCAACGCGCCGGCCGAGGCGGACGGGGCAGGTTTCGACCTGCTGCGCGGTCAGGGCCTTTTCGGCCTGCAGCGCGTCCTGTCCGGTGGCGGCGATGGCGTTGAGTACCACGAGGACGGGCGTGCCGGTGGTGCGCAGGAAACGGAGCGTATTGGTGATGGCTTCCAGATCGAGGATCGCCGGCCGGCAGGGAATGAGCACCAGATCGGCGCGCTGAGCAGCTTCCAGCGCGGCGCTGTCGGAATGCGGCGCGGTATCGACGTAGAGCATTTCGCCGTCGAACTCGCGGACCCGCGCGATCTCGTGGCGCAAGCGGCTCGCATGAGCCGACAGCACGACGGGCAGCTCCGCTTCCCGGCGGTCCGACCAGTTCGCAGCGGAAGCCTGCGGGTCGAGGTCGATGACGGCGGTGTTGTGTCCTGCGGCGGCCGAAGCGACGGCGAGGTGAAGGGCCAGGGTGGTCTTCCCGGAGCCGCCTTTCTGGCTGACGATGGCGATGGTCTTCATAGGCGTAATCTCTACGATGTCAAGCCTGCAAGCGTGCAAGTCTGCAAAGCTGCAACCCTGCATACTTTCAATTCTGCACGGATTCAGGATTTTGACAAGCCGGCCCACGCTCGCACGCGCCGTGCGCGTCAGAGAAAAGCGGGCCGAAAGGCCGGTTCGTGGACTTGGCTGCGCCGGAACCGCGTGCCGCCTCCGGCGACCAGCGCATGATCCGGCAACGATTCCGGGGGTGGAAGGGGTCCACCTCGGAGCGGAACGCCGCATCAGCGGCCTCCAGTGAGGGCTTTTTACCTCATCGATGCCCGCAAGGGACGCAGCGGGCTGAAACCGAACTGCGCATGAGCGATGGCCGGAGCGAACGAAAATCGGTAGGGAAAGGACTCGGCACGGCACGGCGGCCGTGACGAAACAGGAACCGCTGCGCGACAAGAAAGAAGAGCGACAACGGAGCCGCCTGACAGCGGCCGCGGCCTTCGAAGGACGTGTGGCAATGATCTTCCCCCATCGAATTGGTCCACCCTTAGATTACGGAAAGAGGAGGACCGACGCTGGACAAGCAGATCCTCAAGGAGGCCGCAGGGGGAAACTTCTAAGCCCCTCGCGCCGCCGCCACTGCATCGATCATGTCTGCGACCGGCTCCGGATCCCGGAGCGCCGGGCCTGCCGGGGGCTGGGGGCGCAGCGCGCGCGGTCTCGAACCGGTCGAGCGTCTTGCGCAGCCTGGCCCCGATCCCCGGGATCGGGTCCATCCGCACCTCCTCGTAGAACTTGAGGAGCGACCCGTTGGCGGCCCGCGCCGCCGCCCACAGCCGCGACCGGGGGACGAACCAC
>JAPOOG010000112.1 GCA_026713545.1 Bryobacterales bacterium | reverse complement strand
GGGTTGCTCTCCAGCAGAGCCCGCCTCCGCTTCGCCAGCCGACGAAGAGTTTACTATGAGGGCCGTTCCCCAGCCCACCATTTTTCAGCAAATGGGGAAAACCTGCTTACCGGCTTGTCTCACTTCAGGGGTCCACCGCCTGCCGCCGGTCCCACAAGTCGGGTCGTAGATGTTCTCGCCTGCCTTGGGTTCGAGCATCTGCGCCATCAGGTGCACGAGCGTGCGGTTGGTGTAGAACTCCTGCGCGGTGTGGCCGCTGTCGTCGGCGAACTTCTTGATGAGGTATTCATAGCCATTGCCGAGTTCGTCCTCGGGCACATTGGCAAGGCTCAAAGTGTGCTTCGAGAAATGTTCAATGAGGTTCTTGAGTGTCTCGTCGGGCATCTGGGCCTTGTCGGTCCAGGCGGCGTTCCCGAAGACGCCTTGCAACCGTTGCGGGTTGACGGCCTCGATGGCTTGGTAAGCGTTCAGAAGAGCCCGGCCGACATCGCGTGAGGCATCACGGGCATCCTTCCAGTGCGCACCTTCGGGAATGGTGAAGCGGTCGTTTGCGGTCGCCGCGGCATAGCCTTCGTCCTGAGATTCCTCGAAGGCCTCGCGGTAGTCCTCGTCCCAGACATCCGAGAGTCTCTTGAAGAAGAGCAGCGGAAAGATGTACTGCTTGTAGTCGCTGGCATCGATGAGACCCCGCAGCAGCGTGGCCGCACCCCAAAGGCAGGACTCGAGCTCCTTCTGTGAAAGGTGATCGCTCATTCCAGCCATCCTCCTTCGGTCAGCACGGTGCGGAGGTGGTCTTCAGCGGCGCGCGCTTCGGAGAGTGCTTTTTTGAATGCGGCGACAGCCTCGGGGATCGGAGATATGTCCTCGCCGATGGGCGGCAGGACATAGCGGGAGATGTTGAGCGTCCAGCCTTCCTCCTTGATCTCGTCGAGGGTAACGACCTTGACGCGGTCCTCGACATCTTCAAAAGCCTGAAACCATTTGACGATCCACTCGCCATGTTTGGGGTCGAGGAAGTTCTGGGCGCGTCCTTTTCGGAAGAGACTTGAAGCGTCAATGATGAGCACCTTGTTCTTCCGCTCTGCAGGCTTCTTGCGACGGAAGATCACGATGCAGCCAGCGAGGCCGGTACCGTAGAAAAGGTTCGGCGCGAGGCCGATAACCGCTTCGATCAAGTCTTGCTTGAGCAAGGCTTCGCGGATCTTGCCTTCGGCGCCCATACGGAAAAGTGCGCCTTGCGGGAGGACGACAGCCATGCGGCTGTTTCCGCCCTGGCCCATCGACGCGATCATGTGCTGAACGAAGGCGTAGTCGCCATATCTGTCCGGGGGCAGGCCATATTGCGATCGGTCCCAGGGGTCGTTTTCCCAGACCTCGCGCCCCCATTCCTTGAGCGAGAACGGTGGATTGGCGATCACGCAGTCGAAGGTGGCGAGGCCGCCGGCACCGTCGGTGAACGCGGGACCGCGGAGGGTGTCCTCGCGAGCGATCTGGAAGTCCTCGATGCCGTGGAGAACGAGGTTCATCCGAGCAATCGAAGAGGTTGTGAGATTCTTCTCCTGGCCGTAGATCTTGCCGAAGAAAGTGCGCGGGTCACCGCCGTTCCGCTTCACGTGGTCGATGGCGGCGAGCAGCATGCCGCCGGTCCCGCAGGCGGGGTCGTAGATCGATTCGCCCTCCTTGGGATCGAGGATCTCCGCCATCATCCGCACCACGCTACGGGGAGTGTAGAACTCGCCGGCCTTGTTGCGGCGGGTGACGTCGGCGAACTTGCCAACGAGATACTCGTAGGCATCGCCGAGGATGTCAGTGTCGACGACGGTGTTTCCGAGAGAAATTGAGGAGAACCCTTCGAACAGGTCCTTCAACATCGCGTCGGTGAACTTTTCTCGGTTGGACCAGTCGGCGGCCCCGAAGGCGCGGTAGAGCGTGTCCGGGTTGGCCAGTTCGATTTGCTGCATCGCGTGGGCGAGGGTGGCACCGACGTTCGCCGCCGTCTCACGGATGTCGCGCCAATGACACCCCGCTGGCACCTGGAAGCGGTGGACCTCGGGGAACTGTGACGTGTCGGCGGCGCCGTAGATGTCTGTGGCCTCGGAGGTTTCCTCATCCCAGACGTCGCAGATCCTTTTGAAGAAGAGCAACGGCAGGATATAGCCCTTCCAATCGGTTCGGTCGACGGCCGAGCCTCGGAGGATGTTGGCAGCCTCCCATAAGTGGGACTGCAACTCTTGAGCATTCACTGTCACGAAATTTATCGAGACACTCTGCTCCTTCTCAATGTTCATTTTCCCGATGGGATCCAGCTCGCCTCGTTGTGTCGCCTCTGGCTCTGAGAAATAGTGGCTGAGGTCGCAGCTGCCGTAGAGGAATCTGTCTGCGAGAGGCTCGGCGCCAACATGCTCGAACAGCCCCTGCCTTGTGCTACTGACCTTGCGCTTCTGCTTGGCCGCGGCGTGGATCAACGATAGTGTTCTCTTTGATCGTCTGAAAAAGTGTCATATGCGTTGGGCATCCAGCAATCAAAAGAGAAAAAATCGGGCTTGTCTGGATTCTACCAAGAGATTCATGAAAGGTTTCCCGGTCGGATGTCGTAAGATCTGGCTTGGAGGTCAGTGACATTCACGGCAATTAAAGCCGTCGCTGGCGCTCACGGGTTTTGATCTGGCACCTCCTAAAGCGTCCCCAAATGGTCCTGCTCGAAGGTGGACGTATGAGCGTATCCGATGCGCATTTCGCGATTACCTTTGAATACAGTTTACCGGTTGATTGTGTCACCGCAACGTTGCTCACAAGGGAAAAACAGCGCTCATTCGGTCGTTTCTCTGGAGCAGTCGCGACGCGGCGGAAAGGGTTTCTGCAACAGCTGAAAACGAACCACGAAAAACGGTGAATTCGCATCGTAGAGAGCCCAGCGGTGTCAGCCCCGAGCTGCAGTACGATGACATCACACAAAGGGCTTGAGTAAGCCTCCCCGGATTTCGTGATGCTGCCAACAGTGACGACTGTTGCTGGTAGACGATACAATCTCTTGGCATGATTCGCAGTGCCGACCGGAGTGGACCCCAAAAATGAGACAAGTAGCTAAGCATCTTTTTACAGTGATCGGAGAGAGGTGCTATGGCGTTGTCAAGACGGAAGTTTTCTGCGGAGTTCAAGCTGCGGGCGGTACGGCAAGTCGAGGCGGGAGCCTCGACAGCCGCGGTCGCTCGACGCTATGAAATCCATCCCACGCTGCTGACGAAGTGGTGCAAGCAGCTGCGTCAGGATCCCGAGCGGGCGTTCAGGAGCAAGGGGAACG
>JAPOOG010000100.1 GCA_026713545.1 Bryobacterales bacterium | reverse complement strand
CGTAGACCACGAGGCCGCCCCAGAACAACTTGAAGCCGAGTTCTTCATGGATCAGATCGTAGGTATATAGCTGGACGCGCTCGAAGATGAAGTAGTCCAGTACGTAGAACGTGAAGAACGCCGCATACAGGAAAACGCCCGGATTGGAGTCATCCCCGAAGAGTTCGTAGTGGTACGCGGCCCCGGACAGGGCGTTGAGCGACAACATCGTCCCGCCGACGACATAGAAATACATCTTCACGTCGAAGCGCTCGTTGAAGAACGACAGCTCCCGGGCCCGCCCGGTCCACAGCGCCAGGAGCGGGTTCTTGATCTTGCCTTCCGGCTGGCTGAACACCGCTATGACGCTGAAGATCGTGGTGAAGACCGTTCCGCCGGCCACGGCAGGGATCGAGGTTCGGTAGAACCAGTCACGCGGCATCCCGGTGAGCTCGAGAGCCCACACGACCAGCGCGATGGCGAATACCAGAAGACCGTTGAGCCGATAGTTGCGGGGGGCGCCGCTCTCCGGATCGATGACGTAGCCGGGAACCCGACTTGCCGGCAGTATGATCTGCGCCAGCAAAAATACGGCGAAGATCACCAACGGAGAGAAAAATCCCGCAATCGCTTCCGTCCGGGAAAGCTCGAAAAGGTGGCCAATGCCAAGCCATTCAATCATGATCGAATACCCCTTCCGCCACAGGCGTGGTCATTTCTGGAGATGGGCGCCGAGGGGGTCAATAACACCCTGCGCGGCGCGAGGCGCGGCACCGGCGAGAGGTCCGCATCGTTTCCGGGGGGGGCATTTCGGCCCCCCCGACGCTTCCACCCCAAGCCGGCTACTGAAAGGATGCATCGCACTCGGCGATGGTGATGGGATCGGTAGCGAGCAAATCTTCCCATTCGCGGGTATCGAACCAATATTGGCGGTGCTGTTCGAGCCAGCCGTCGGCCTTGCGAATCGCAATCCAGCTATTGAAAAAATTCAAGGCGTCGTGGTCGCCTTTCCGCGCGGCGATCGCCAGCACTTCCGAGGCAAACGGCTCCTCGAAGGGCAGGTGCAGGGTGTCCGGGTTGGCCTCGACCCACGAGTTCCCCGTCGACGCGAACGCCGCCGCCGCATCGGCCTCAGCGGAGACGACGGCATCGAGGACCTCGGTGTCGGTATCGTAGAGCAGGATCATGGCATCGGGAAAAACATTCTCGATAGCAGGGATCGACGAGGCTCCCCTCCGGGTCGCGATCGTGACGCTGGAACTGTTGAAGTCTTCCAGCGTTTCCAAGCCGCCGGTTCGATCCGTATTCGCCACCAGGGAGATTCCCGTTTGGTTGTATGAAGACGTGAAATTGACCTTGAGGTTGCGTTCCGGAAGGATGGTCATGCCGCTGATAATGACGTCAAACTCCTCGGCGATCAGTGACGGGATGATGTAGTTCCAGTTCGTCCGCGCAAATTCGACCTCAACCCCCATATCCTCGGCCAATCTGGTCGCGACTTCGATTTCGAAGCCGATCAGCTCGCCGTCCGCGTCGCAGGCCGCCCAGGGCGCGAACAGGCCCAGCCCCACTCTCAGCACCCCACGGTCCTGGATCTCCTCGATGACGCTTTCATAACCCCACCACGAAAAACCCTGGGCCATCGCCCGAGGGCTGAGACCTCCAATGAGGGCTGCAACGACCAGGACACGCACTACGTGCTTTCTTGGCATCGAACACCTCCTTCGAAATAAAGATTCGCTCCAACCTCGACCCGGCGGTTCTTCGGCCGGCCCCTTTCGCCTGAAAATCTTCAGCCGCGCGATGGCGGCTTGGGCGGTGCAAGGATGGCCGGGAAGTCCGATTCGGAGCCCGTTCGGGCTCACCGATTCGGGGTTTTCAGGGCGAGATCCGAGTCACTTGTTCCAGGATCCAGCCGCATGCTTCGCCGTACCCTGTCCGGGATCAAAGTACCACAGGGCGAGAGGGTCTGACAGCCCTCTGACTCGGCCTCTTCCGCGTTGGGCCTCGACGCCCGGAGCGCAGCTCATGCCGCCGCCCGCGATCGCCCTCGGTCCGTAACCCGGCCGCTCAGGCCCCCCTATATCCTGCGCTTCTCACCACGCGGCGAGGCGAAGTGCGTGAGAGGGCTGTCAGCACGAGGCGCGAGCCGGGCGGAGGAAAAAGGCGCGCGCAGGCGTACTTGACAGTACGTCGAGCACGGCAAGCCAGCGCAACGAAGTCATGGCGGTCGTATCGCGTGCTCCGACTGTCATG
>JAPOOG010000059.1 GCA_026713545.1 Bryobacterales bacterium | reverse complement strand
CGGCGCAGGCGGCCATGGCTTCTTGCAGAGGGACTTCGGCTCGACGAATGACTCGTGAATCATGGCGCACGGTCCGCCGGGGGGGGGGTACCTGGGAAATGCCGGGAAATCGTGGGAAATGCCGGGAAATCGTGGGAGGGAACCAAGACGGTGATTCGTGAAAAGCATAAAGGCCAAAAAAGCCGTGATTCGTGTTTCGTGTCTCGTGATTCGTGAAAAGCATAAAGGCCGTGTTGCCGTCGCGGGCGGCTCGCGCCTCGACCCACCAGCCCTCTCCCGCACGTCGCCGCGCCACTTAGTGAGACGTTCGGGCCAGGATTCCGTCCTCCCAGTACTCATGCTAGGCAGGCCGGGGCGGAAAAAAAAGACTGAAGGGCTTCAGTACCAAGAGGTACTAAAAAGACGTGATTCGTGTCTCGTGTCTCGTAAAAAGAATAAAGGCCGTGATTCGTGTCTGGTGATTCGCGTTTCGCGAAAAGCTTAAAAGCAGTGGCTAGTGGCTAGTGAAAGCCTTGAAAGCCGTGATTCGTGAACCGCGCGGGGTGCGCCTCGCCAGTTGGTGAGAAATGCAGGCCGGCTGAAGAGGAACGTTCTGCGTTGCTCACCCGGGGAACTTCTCCCCATTGACGAGAAGGGCCGCTCCCGCGTTGGCGGGGTTTCTCCGAGCTGTCGAAATCAGCCCGTTGATACAATGGGCTTCTCGCCATGCGAGCCCGCCGCCGCGTTTCCGCTGTCCGCTTTCTGAACACGTCTCCACTGGTGTGGGGACTCCTGCATGGCCCGCAGCGCGGCATCTTCGACGTGCATTTCTCTCTTCCGTCGGAGTGCGCCGAGGAATTGCGCACAGGCGAGGCTGACATCGGACTCGTCCCTGCGATCGAGCTTGCCAGTCAACCTGACTTGATAGTGCTGCCCGGTTGCTCCGTGGCTTGCCGGGGCGCGGTGCGCAGCATTCTGTTCTTCAGCCGCAAACCGATCGAGGAAGTGGAGTCTATCGCCGCCGATGCCGGCTCGCGCACAGCGGTCGTGCTGGCGCAGATCTGGCTGGCGCGCAAGTTCGGTTTGCGTCCTCGCGTGCGGCCCTATCCTCCCCAGCTCGACGAGATGCTCGAACGAGCCGATGCGGCGCTGATCATCGGCGATCCGGCGTTGCATCTCGATCCGGGCTTGTCGGAATGGCGCGGCCGGCCGCTGTTCGTCCATGATCTGGGCGCGGAGTGGGTGGAGATGACCGGGCTGCCGATGGTATTCGCGGTTTGGGCCGTCAAGAATCTTGCGGCCGACCCCGACGACCCTGCCGTCTTCCAGGCCTCCGCCGCATACGGTTTTGCGCACATCGACGAAATCGTCAGGAGAGAGGGCGTTGAGCGAGGCTATCCGGCTGACCTGGCCCGCCGCTACTTGACCGAGAACATCTCGTACGAGTTCGGGGCGGCCGAGCAGAGCAGCCTGGAGTACTTCCTGAGGGCGGCGTCCGATCTCGGGCTCGCCCCGCCCATGCCCGTGCCAAGCTACCTCGAAGCGGTGGCCGCCGATCAGGCCCTATGACCAAGAAGGAAGCCCTCGACGCCCTGCAAAGCCACGACCTGATCGGCATCGGCATGGAAGCCGACGCCCTTCGGCGTAAATTTCACCCGGAGGGGGTCGCGAGCTACATCATCGACCGCAACATCAACCATACGAACTTCTGCACCGAGTACTGCAGCTTCTGCGCCTTCTACCGCCCGATGGGTCACGAGGAGGGCTACGTTCTCCCGAAAGAACAGATCTTCGCCAAGATTCAAGAGACCGTGGACCTCGGCGGCACCGGCGTGTTGATGCAAGGCGGCGTCAATCCGGATTTGAAGATCGAATACTTCGAGGATCTGTTCCGTTCGATCAAAGAGCGATTTTCGATCCACCTGCATTGCCTCTCCGCTCCGGAGGTCCTGACGATTTCGGAGGTGAGCGGGATTTCCATCCGCGACACGATCGCCCGGATGCGGGACGCCGGACTGGACTCGATCCCGGGAGCGGGGGCGGAGATTCTCGACGACGAGGTGCGCTTCAAGATCGCACGCCTCAAGTGCACGACCGAAGACTGGATCAACGTGCATCGCAGCGCCCATCAGCTCGGCATGCGAACGACGGCTACGATGATGTTCGGCTGCGGAGAGACGCTCCAGCACCGCGTCAATCACCTCGAGACCCTCCGGCAGCTTCAAGAAGAGAGCGGTGGATTCACGGCGTTCATCCCGTGGCCGTTCCAGCCGGAGAACACCGCTCTGGGCCGGCGCATCAATGAAGAAACAACGGCCGTGGACTTCCTGAAGACGCTCGCGGTTTCGCGAATCTTCCTCGACAACTTCGTCAACATCCAGACGTCCTGGGTCACGCAAGGACTCAAGGTCTGCCAGCTCGGTCTGCGTTTCGGCGGAAACGACGTGGGCAGCGTGATGCTGGAGGAAAACGTCGTCCGCCAAGCCGGCGCCCAGCACGCGGCCAGCGAAGAGGACCTGCGGAGAATGATCCGGGACGCCGGCTTCATCCCCAAGCAGCGGGATACGCTGTACCGAACGTATTACCTCAACTAGGAGAAAGAAGCACAGTCACCCTTGAGCCAGAAGCCGCTCCACCACGCAAGGTCGCGCGAACTTTTCAAGCAGGCGCGAGAGAAGATTCCCGGCGGCGTCAACTCGCCGGCGCGGGCGTTCCGGGCTGTGGGCGTCGATCCGGTATTTATCGAGCGCGGCTCGGGTCCGCATCTCTGCGACGCGGACGGCAATTCCTACATCGACTACATCGGCTCCTGGGGTCCGCTGATTCTGGGGCACCGGCACCCGGAAGTGACCAAGGCTCTGCACAACGTCATCGAGACCGGGACGAGTTTCGGGGCCCCGACCGAACGCGAAGTCGAAATGGCCGAGCTGATTTGCAAGCTTGCGCCATCGATCGAGATGGTGCGGCTGGTGAACTCCGGGACCGAGGCGACGATGAGCGCCATCAGGGTCGCGCGCGGGTTTACCGGCCGAGACCTTGTCGTAAAGTTTGCCGGTTGCTACCACGGCCACGTGGATTCGTTGTTGGTGAAGGCCGGCTCGGGCGTGGCGACGCTGGGGATCTCGGATTCCGGGGGCGTGCCCGCAACGTTTTCATCGACGACGATCCCACTGCCGTTCAACTCGTTCGAGGCCTTGGAGGAGTGCTTTGCGAATCACGGCGGCAAGATCGCTTGCGTGATCGTCGAGCCGGTGGTCGGAAACATGGGTTGCGTGCCGCCGCGGCCGGGGTACCTGGAGGCGCTTCGCGAGATCACGGCCAAGCACGGCGCGCTGCTGATTTTCGACGAAGTGATGACCGGCTTTCGAGTTTCACTCGGCGGGGCGCAGGGGCTGTACGGAATCGAACCGGACTTGACGACGATGGGGAAGGTGATTGGCGGCGGCCTGCCGATCGGCGCGTACGGAGGCCGCAGGGATGTCATGAGCAAGGTGGCGCCGCTGGGTCAGGTCTATCAGGCGGGAACGCTCTCCGGGAATCCGCTGGCGGTAGCAGGCGGTCTGGCGACGCTGCAGGTGCTCAAGAAGGCGCCGGAGCTGTACGAGCAGATGGAGGAGAAGTCGGGGCGGCTTGCCGAGGGCGTCGCGAGGGCGGCCAACGATGCGGGCGTGGCGATGACGGTGAACCGTGTCGGCTCGATGTTCACCTTCTTCTTCAATGATGGCCCCGTGACGGACTGGGAAAGCTCTTCGAAGAGCGATACGGACCGGTTCGCTTACTTCTTCCGGGGGATGCTGGATCTGGGATGCTACTTGCCGTGCTCGCAGTTCGAAGCAGCTTTCCTGTCCGCGGCGCACACGGATGAGGACGTGGCGGGAACCATCGAGGCGGCGGAACAGGTATTGACGTCTCTGGCTTCGGACACAAAGATCGTCTGACCAAAAGCCGTGATTCGTGATTCGTGAAAAGCTTGGTAGGGGTCTGGTTCGCGCCAGAAGAAATGTCCGGCGGCCGGTGAACCGTAAAAGCGAACGATAGCTGATACGACGATAAGCAGCGGGGCCTACCTGACGGCGGGGACGCCTTCGATGCGGAAGGTCTGCGGCGCAGGGCGTTCGGCGGGAACTCCGTTGCGGATGCGGATCGTTTCAGCGGTGTTGGCGTTGACGCGCGGACCGGGAAGCAGAACTCCGACGAGGTTGAGCGGATCGGCGGCGCCGAGGACGGCTTCTTCATCTTGGGGTTCGGCGCGCCGTACTTTCCGGAGAAGAGCGACCGCTTCGGGCAGAGCAAACTGTTCGCCGACAAAGGCCGCGGCAAAACGTCCTCCGCGGATCTCGCCACGCGCTTCCATCCGCCGCAGGATGACGAGCAGGTCGCGCCAAGGGGGAGCCAGCGATTCGCGGCGCACAATGTCGCGGAAGACGACACCCCAACGCCGCAGTAGTTGACGGGCGAATTGCTCGGCCGGGTCCCGGTCGTCGGAGTCAGCGGCGGCCTGGACGGCCTCTTCAAGCAGCGCCCAGCGGCCCGCGGCGTGGCGGGGACGGGCCTTGCGGCCCCGCCCTTCGCCTCTGCGGCGTTTGGGGTCGATCAGGGAGCGAAGGTTTTCAAATCCGTCCGCTGTGACGAGACCGGCGGCGGCAAGTTCCCACAGTCCGTCCTCGACCTCGCTTGCCAAACGGCCCGTTGCGCGACATAGATCGGCGAAGAAGGAGGAGCCTCGTTTCCGCAGGGCTTCCCAGACTTCACGCGCCGGGTGCGAGAGGGCATCCACGGATTGCGGGTCAGCGTGGAGGCCGCCGCTGAGAAGCCAGCGGGCGTCCTCACGGAGAAAGATGGTGAGCGGAGCGACGCGGGTTGGCCGGACACTGCGGGAGCGGGCACGGTTCTCGGATTCGTCGGCATTGCCGGAGAAAGCGGGGTGCGGCGACAGGCGTCCCCAAGTAACCTCACCCGCCAGGCAGAGCCGGTCGAGCAACTCGGGCTGATAGTTCACGATGCGGCGCGGCAGAATCTCCGATTCCCAGGCGGCGGCGGAAATCTCGTATCCCTGAAGCTGCTTGATGACCTGCAACACGCCGTCGACGCCGTGCAGGCGGCTTGCCAGCATGACGTGCTGCCAGCGCAGAAGAAACCGGACGAAATCGGCTGTGGTGACCGGCTCGATTTCGCGGCGGAGCCGGCCGAGCGTCAAGCGGTGAATGCGGGCCAGCAGGTGGCGATTGGCCCACTCGGTTTCACGAGTGTCATCAGCGTCGGAGTCGCCGGGCGAGAAGTTGCCGCGCAGGACGCGGCCTTCGCTTTCGAGCCGGATGAGTCCGGCTTCGACGAGGGCCGGCGGCAGCGACAGCCGCTTGGCCAACCCGGATGCGGTTGCGGGAACGATGGCATCGAGCCATCCTCGGAGAACGTCCGCCGCGGCGGCTTCCCTTGTGGCGGACTCGTTGCGTGATGACTGAAGCGCCTCGATGAGCGGCTCCATCGCCGCGCCGGCGTGAAGCAGCCGAGCGGTTGCGAGGCGTTCCGCGGCTACCCACAGCGGCTTATCATCAGCCCAGAGCGTTGCCGCGCGCCGATCGCGGCATAGTTCTTCGTGATATTCGTCCCACTCGGGAACGGGGGGCAAAGTGATGAGCGAGAGGAGCGCGTCGTGCAGTTCATCGGCATCGCGCACGATCGGCCAAGCCTGCTCGGCGACGATCGCGATGGCTTCCGGGTCGAGCGCCGCGGGACCGTCGAGCATCTCCGGGGCCAACGTCCGGCGCATCTGCACGGCGCGGGCGCGGCGCTCTTCGAGCGGAGCGTCGTCGAGATAGCTGTAGGGGTTCGAGTTCAGGATTTCATGGCTGAACGGAGACGGCTCGGCGGTCTCCGCGGCGACCGTTTCCAATGTTCCGGACTCGATGCGTTCGACGATGCGCCGCAGTCCGACGAGATTCATCGCCTCGTTAAGACAGTTGTCGATCGTCTCGCGAACGTAGGGGTGGCCGGGTATGCGAATTTCTCCGGTGAGGTTCTCGGCGCAAGCGGCCTGATCGGGGAAGACGGCAGCCAACAGATCATCGGACCTCATTCGCTGGATCGGAGGGGGCATCTTGCGTCCGCCGCTGAAGCGCGGAACGGCCAAGGCGCGCGAGACGTTCCAGCGCCAACGAGAGGCGAACATCGGTGAATCGAGCAGGGCCTGGGTTAGCGTTTGATCGAGCGTGGCTCGGCGGACGAACTCGAACACCAACTCCAGCGGGAAGGCGTGCTGCTCGGTCAGCGAGATGAGCAAGCCGTTGTCGGTGGCCGCGGCCTGGAGTTCAAGGTTGAAGGAGCGGCAGAACTTCTTGCGCAGCGACAGTCCCCAGGCGCGATTGATGCGCGCACCGAAAGGTGCGTGAATGACGAGCTGCATTCCGCCGGCCTCGTCGAAGAAACGCTCGGCGACGACCCTGTTTTGCGTGGGCAACGCTCCGAGGGCGTTGCGACCGGCGAGAACATACTCGATCAACTGCACGGCGCCGCCTCGATCGAGAGCGCACTCATCGGCGAGGAGCCTCTGGGCGGCGGCAAAATCGTCGGCGCGCTCGGAGGAGGCACGGCTTTTTTCGACAACGGCGACTACGTCTTCGCGCAAGACGGAGACTTCGTTCGAGAGTTCGACAGTGCGACCGGGTGCTTCACCCATCCAGAACGGAATCGTCGGCGAGGCGCCCCCGGCATCTTCGACACGAACGCGGCCTGACTCGATGCGGCGAATTCTCCAGGATGTCGTGCCAAGCAGGAAGACGTCGCCGACGGCGCTCTCGATGGCGAAGTCTTCGTCGATCATGCCGACCTTCGCACCCTCGGGTTCCGCGATGACGGCGTACTGCGCATTGTCGGGGATGGCCCCGCCCGAGGTGATCGCGGTGAGGCGCGCACCACGGCGGGCGCGCAACCGCCGGTTCACGCGATCGCGATGGAGATATGCGCCGCTGCGGCCTCTCGAAGTGGCGATCCCTTCGGCGAGCACGTCGATCACCTCGTCGAACTCCTTCCACTCCAAATTGCGGTAGGGACAGGCGGAGCGGACCAGGTCGAACATCTCCGTCTCCGAACACTCGTTGCAGGCCACTTCGGCGACGA
The DNA here is from genome assembly GCA_026713545.1 of Bryobacterales bacterium. Classification (GTDB taxonomy): domain Bacteria; phylum Acidobacteriota; class Terriglobia; order Bryobacterales; family UBA6623; genus JAPPLB01. Next base: position 24,005 of record JAPOOG010000059.1, on the reverse strand, counting down.
TCTGCTGGGCGAGGATGTCGAGGGGCGCTTGGGGGATTTCGAGTCGGTCGAGTCCGCCCTTTCTCATGGCGCGCACCAGAGCGGCGCACTCGACAAGCTCATCGCGGGTAGTGGGAAAGAAGCGTCCTTTGGGCAGCGCGCCGACCCAGTGACCGGAGCGTCCGACGCGCTGCAAAGCCACGGCGATCGAGCGAGGCGAACCGATCTGGCAGGCCAGGTCCACGGTTCCGATATCGATGCCAAGCTCGAGCGAGGCTGTGGCCACCACGGCGCTGAGTCGCCCTTCTTTCAGGCGCTGTTCGGCGTCGAGGCGAAGTTGCCTCGACAGGCTACCGTGATGCGGGAGCACAGCCTCTCCGCCAAGGCGCTCTTGCAGTTGATGAGCGACACGCTCAGAGAGGCGGCGGGTGTTGACGAAGACAAGCGTTGTCCGATGAGTCCGTATGAGTTCGGCGAGACGGTCGTAGATCTCCGCCCAGGTTTCGGTCGGGGCGACAGCGGTCAATTCGCCGCCGGGGACCTCGACCGCCAAGTCCATCTTGCGTTGATGTCCGACGGCGACCAGACGCCCCCGGCCGTTGGTGAACCCGGGGCTGAGAAATCGCGCCACTTCGTCCAGCGGATTGACGGTTGCCGAGAGACCGATGCGCTGAGGGCGTTGACCATTTCCCTTGGAAACAACGAGCTTTTCCAAGCGGGCGAGCGAGATGGCGAGATGGGAGCCCCTCTTGTCGTCAGCGACGGCGTGGATCTCGTCGATGATGACGGTGCGGACGGTCTTCAAGACCTGGCGGCTCTTTTCGGCCGTCAGCAGGATGAAGAGCGATTCGGGAGTCGTGACGAGGATATGCGGCGGCTTCCGCGTCATGCGCAGCCGGTCGTAGGTTTTCGTGTCGCCGGTGCGCAGCGCGGTTCGGATCGCTTTCAGGGGAATACGGTTACGGTCGGCCAACTCGCGGATTTGCTCCAGAGGGCGATCGAGGTTCTTCCGGATGTCGTTCGAAAGCGCCTTGAGCGGCGAGACGTAGAGCACGGTGGTCTCGTCGGGAAAGTTTTCGGTTCGGGCGAGGCGGACAAGGTTGTCGAGGCAACTGAGGAAAGCCGCAAGCGTCTTGCCGGACCCCGTGGGAGCTGAGATAAGGACATCACGACCGGAGAGGATTTCGGGCCAGCCGAGCCTTTGCGGCTCGGTAGGTTCTCCTACACCGGTAAACCACTCCTGAATGAGCGTATCGAACGAGGTCAGGGGCATCCGGACTCTTCCAGCTTAGCGGAGGGCGGTCTGCCGTAACAGCCTGTTGTCAGACGAGTCTTTCCGAGGCTTTTGATCTTTGCTGCCGCGGCGGTGAGGAAAGGCCGTGATTCGTGAAAAAGATAAAAGCCGTGATTCGTGTCTCGTGATTCGTGTTTCGTGACTTGTGATAAACATTTCTGAAGGCCTTGTTGCTGTCGCCAAAGGGCTCGCGGCTCGCGCCTCGTACGGACGGCCCTCTCACGCACTTCGCCTCGCCGCGCGGTGAGAAAGGCAGGCTTAGCCTGGGATACAATGGAGCTTGGCGAAGCCGGAGGGACGAATCCTTTCTCTGGACGTCGGTCAACGCCGTATCGGGATTGCACTTACCGACGAACTCCGCCTCACGGTGCGCGGCCTTCCCACTCTGACGCGCAGGAATCGGCGGACCGATTTCGAGGTGCTGGGAAAGCTCATTGCAACGAATGAAGTGAAGCTCGTCGTGCTTGGGAACCCCGTTCAACTCAGCGGGGAGAAAAGCGAGCAATCGGTCAAGGTTGAGCGTTTCGCGGAGCGGCTCGAGAGGTACTGCGGAGTCGAGACCCGGATGTGGGATGAGCGCCTGACTTCGGTGGAGGCCGAGCAACTGGTACGAGACCGGCAGCTCCAGGGTGAAGAGCGGGCCATGGCCATCGACCAAGTTGCCGCAGTGCTCATCCTCGAAAGCTACTTGGAGAACGACCGGACATGATTGCCGCGACGGTCCCGCAAAACTCGAGCCTGCGATGTTACTCAGTGATCGCAGTCTTGCTTGCACTGATGATGCATGCAGCATGCGCATCGTCTGCATCGCAGGACTCACATGAAGAGCGGTTCCGTGAACCGGTAGTGATCGATATCGAGCGCGGGACATCCAGCAAGGATATTGCAGAAGAACTCCAAGCCAAGGAAGTGATCTCTTCCAAGTGGCTTTTCTTGCTGATTCGCGGATGGCACTACAACGACACGTTGATGGCCGGTTCGTACCGCTTCGTCAGACCGACGTCGGAGTGGGAGGCTTTCAAGGCTTTGCGAATGGGGAGCGTCCAATACTATCCCGTGACGATTCCCGAAGGCCTCACCCGAATGGAGATCACCGAAATACTGGCAGCAACAGGACGGATCGACAAGCAGGAGTTTCTCGAGGAGACCGAGAAGACAGAGTGGCTGAGGGGAGACTTTCCCGAGGCGGAGAATCTCGAGGGCTTTCTGTTCCCTGACACTTACTATCTGGATGACAGCAGTACGGCTGAGAAAGTCGTCAGTATGATGACGTCCCGCTTCCGTTCCGTGTACGAGGAAGCGACCCAAGGAGCGACCTCGCAGCTCGAGCCGTTCGAGATCGTAGTTCTGGCTTCGATGATCGAGACAGAGACAACCGTACCGGAGGAGCACAGCGTGGTTTCTTCGGTCTTTCACAATCGTCTTCGTCTACGCATGCTGATGCAATGCGATCCGACGGTTGCCTACGGATTGGCCCTCGAGAACCGTTTCCGGGGGCGAATTCTGCTGGCTGACTTGAAGGATCCTCATCCGTACAACACTTACGTGCATCCCGGTCTGCCGCCGGGCCCCATCGCAAATTCAGGCGGCAAGGCTCTCGCAGCGGCCGCCAAACCGGCCGAAACGGATTACCTCTATTTCGTAGCCAAAGGCAATGACAGGGAACATGTTTTCTCGAAGACGCTGGTGGCTCATAACCAGGCCGTTCAGGCTTACCGCCGGAGCCGGGGCCGTTGAGAACCCAAGCGGCCCGCCCTTCGATTCGGGCGACGGTTCTGCGCCGGCTGACGGAAGAGCCCCCCGAGATCATCGACGAGAAATGGTTGAACGGGTTGGAGGAGTATGCCAGGGCGGAACTCGGCCGGACGAAACCGCTGTCCCGATCGTATCTGCTGGACGTGCTCAGCCACGCGGACGTACCCATTTCACGCTCACTGGGCGGGCTGCCGGCAGATTTGCGCCATCGCGTGAAGTTCAGAAGTCCCCGGGAGGCCGCGCAATCGCTTACAGACCTGCAGCGCGAATACGAAGCCTCACAGGAAGCCGGCAATCGGATACGCTGCGAGGATTGCCGCAGAGCCGTCCGGCAGGCGAAAGACCGCTTGCGCATGCTGCTCCGCCGCAAGAATCAGCCGGTTGCGAAGCATGACGAAAGGCTCGAGATCCTGCAGTGGTTTCTGGTCTGGCTGGAGTCACCCAGCCTCTTTTCACACTGGCTCAAAGCCCGTCTGGGCAGGCTACCGAGTGAAATCGGCAGACCTTCCGGCGCGGATGTTTAGCAGCCCGCGGCAATAGTCACACAGGCGGCGTTACGCACCCCGGGGCCGATCGCCGAACGCGTGGCCGCTCCGGAAACTCAGCACCGCGCTCTCCGCGAAGCCAAGCGGAAGCAGCGCGCAACCCTTTGGGCGACGGACGTTTCTTGTTCCAACTGCAGTTCCGAGCTTGCCGGCTTGCGTGACCACGGAGGCGACCGCCTAAAGCCGTCGGCTTTGTCGTTCGCTTTTTCCTTGGCAAGGAGATCACCCGGATGGCCATCCTCCTCACTCCGCGCCGAACGACCACAGAAGCCCGCCGAGCTTATTCCTTCGCACCACGGGACTCTTGCCACGGACCGCCAGAAGAAGCCCGAGATATAATCAGGGTTGTCCCATCCCAAGAGAAGGGCCTCTTCTCGCCTTCCTGCATCGGCTTTGATTGCGATTCTGGCGGTTGTCGGAGCGCACGCAGGATGCCTGGTGCGCGCACGCACGCCCACGATCAGGTCGACTATTGTCAAGACGGCCACACTGGAGGAATTGTCGGCCAGGCTTCGGAATTTGGACAACATCAAAACCACGCGATCGAGCGTAAGGCTGCAGCTTTCCGTCGTTTCCGAAGACAGGAGGGAGATCAAGGAATTCACGGAGGCCGGTGGAGCCATTCTGATCCGGAAACCCGGATTCATCCGAGTCAAAGCGGAGTTCCCCGTCGTGGGTTCGACCGTGTTCGACATGACTTCCGACGGCAGGGACTACAAGGTCCATCTCCCCACGCAGGAACGATTCCTGGTCGGCCGTAACGAATTAACGAAACCGTCGGAAAAACGCGCTGAGAACGTGCGACCACAACACATTCGAGAAGCCCTATTGATCGACCCTCCTCTCGAAGATGAGGAGATAGCGTTCCTGCGAAACGTCACGTATTCCGGGCAGGCCTACCACGTAGTATCGATCCGGAAGACTGATCGGCCCCAACTGGCGCGCGAAATCTGGTTCGACCGGGTCTCCCTGCATATCGCGCGACAAGCCATTTTCGAGGCCGGCGGGGAACTCGTGACAGATGCCTGGTATCGACAGTGGCTCGAGACGGAGACCATCCCTTTCCCGGGCGTGATCCAGATCGACCGCCCCAAAGACGGCTACCTGCTGCGTGTAGAGGTACTCAAGTCGGGCGTGAATGAACCAGTACCTCCCGAGACGTTCGTGCTCAATCCGCCGGAGGGGGTCACGGTCGAACGAATCGGGACTTTTTCCGAGGAAGAGTCTCGGGCGGGCGATCAATGATCAATCGCCTCGTTGTCAGCAACCTGCTGCATCGGCCGATCCGCACCGGTCTCAGCATTCTTGCCGTCACGATGGAAGTGACGATGATGTTGATGATCGTGGGGCTGGCCGAAGGACTGCTGGAGGAATCCCAAAAACGTTCACGCGGCGTTGGGGCCGATATTGTAATTCGCCCCTCGGCCAGCAGTGCCGCCATGGCGCTGGGGTCCGCCGACATCCCCGCAAAGCTGGCGGCGTTTCTTCCGGAGAAGCATGACGAGATCGACATGGCCATGGGGACCACCTTGAGTTTCCAAGGCGACCTTCAGACGATCACCGGCGTCGATTGGGAGGAGTTCACCCAGATGTCCGGAGGCACGCACTTCTTCTCCGGCGGGCCTCCGGAAGGGCCGTATGACGTGATCGTCGATGAAGTCTACTCGCGATACAAGAAAGTCAAGGTGGGGGATACCCTGGAACTGCTGAACAGCGAGTTTCACGTGGCCGGAGTGGTCGAAACCGGGAAGATGTCGAAAATTTTCATTCCCATGGAAACCATGCAGGATCTCATGGGATGGGGCAGCCGGTTCAGCCAGCTCTTCGTCAAGCTGCACGATCCGGCCGATACGCAGCGAATGGTCGAAGAGATCGCCGCTCAGCTTCCGTCCTATCCGGTGTATGCGATGGAGGAGTTCCTGTCTCTGGCGGAGGCGGACATTCGTGAGATGTCTGCACAGTTCGTCTATGCGATCGTGGCCCTGGCAGTCGTCATCGGCTTTCTGGTCGTATTACTGTCCATGTACACGGCGATCCTGGAGCGAACTCGAGAAATCGGAATCCTGAAATCGCTCGGGGCTACAAACGGGTTCATCGTGACCGTGTTGCTGCGGGAAGTCGCGGTCCTCTGCGTGGTTGGCATTGCGTCGGGGATTGCTGCGGCATATGGCATACGAGCCGGACTACAGGTCGGTTTCCCGCTCGTGGTGGTTCTGATCACGATTGATTGGATTGTCATCAGTTCGCTGCTGGCTGTGATGGGAGCTGCTTTGGGCGCTCTCTACCCAGCCACGCGCGCCGCCCGGCAGGATCCGATCCACGCCTTGACCTATGACTGACCTGCATTTCTCACCACCCGACGGCCGAAGCACGCGAAAAAAGGCCGTGATTCGTGTTTCGTGTCTCGTGATTCGTGAAAACCAAGGGCGGGGGCCCAGTTCGCTCCAGAAGAAATGTCTGATGGCCGGTGAACCGGAGAGGCCGTGTTTCGTGACCCGAGGGGTGAAGGAGGCGATTTGGCAAGTACGCCTGCGCGCGCCTTTTTGCTCCGCCCGGCTCGCGCCTCGTCCTGACCACCCTCTCACGCACTCGCCTCGCCACGTGGTGAGACATGCAGGCTGGAGTGGCCTATGCCCCAGGAAAAGATGATTGAAATACGCAGCCTGAAAAAGGTCTACCAAATGGGCGGCGTTGAGGTCCCGGCGCTACGGGGAGTGGACCTGGATGCTCTCCACGGTGAGATCCTGGCGATTCTCGGGCCGTCCGGATCCGGAAAATCAACGCTGTTCCACATCATCGGCGGACTCACGCCGCCCACGGAGGGAACCGTCAAAGTCGCGGGACGGGACCTTTCGAGGATGACGAATCGCGAGCGCACCGAGCTGCGCAGGGATACCGTCGGATTCGTCTTCCAGAAGTTCAATCTTCTCCCGACGCTGACCGCGAGAGAAAACGTCCAGGTGGCCCGCCATATCGCGGGGGTGAGCAAGGAGACCGAGCAGGGTTTCGAGGAACTCGTCAAGATCCTGGGCATCGATCACCGGCTGGACCACAAACCGTACGCGCTCTCAGGAGGGGAACAACAGCGGGTCGCCATCGCCCGGGCAATTGTGAATCACCCGCCGCTGCTTCTCGCCGATGAACCGACCGGCAACCTGGATACGGAGAACGCCCAGGCTATTCTCGACATGCTCAAGAGGCTCAACGAGCAACTCGGCCAGACGATCCTCATGATCACGCATAATCCGGAGGCGGCGGCTTATTGCGCTCACCGCACGCTTCACATGCGTGACGGGCACATCGTAGACGGTTAACGGGGCAGGGAGTCAAGCGTTACGATCCTGATCGGCAAAGGCGCGTAATTGCCGGCTGCGGCTGGGATGCCTCAGTTTGCGCAGGGCGGTTGCCTCGATTTGGCGAATGCGCTCACGTGTAACCGCGAAGCTTTGGCCGACTTCCTCCAAAGTACGCTCACTGCCATCGTTCAGGCCGAAACGCATCTTGATGATCTGCTCCTCGCGAGGAGTCAGGCTCTTGAGCACTTGCGCCGTCCGCGAGCGCAGGTTCATGTTGATCAGCGCATCGGCGGGTGAAACCTGGCGGTGGTCTTCGAGAAAATCACCGAGATGTGAACCTTCCTCCTCGCCCACGGGGGTCTCGATCGAAATCGGTTCCTGGGCCACCTTGAGTATTCGACGCACTTTCGCAATCGGGATCTCGACTTTTTCGGCGAGATCCTCGCTGGTGGGCTCGCGTCCCAGCTCTTGCACCAGACGGCGGGACGCCTGGATGACCTTGTTGATCGCTTCGGTCATATGGACCGGGACGCGGATCGTTCGGGCCTGGTCGGCGATAGCACGGGTAATCGCCTGCCGAATCCACCAAGTGGCATAAGTCGAAAACTTGTAGCCGCGCTGGTACTCGAACTTGTCGACGGCTTTCATCAAACCGATGTTGCCCTCTTGAATCAGATCGAGGAACTGCAGGCCGCGATTGACATAGCGCTTAGCGATCGAGACGACCAGCCGAAGATTGGCTTCGACCAACTCCCGCTTCGCAGCCTCAGAAAGAAGTTGGCCATGGCGAATCACTTGCAAGGTCGTCTGCAATTCGCTCGATGCAGCGCCTGCTTCATCCTCGATCACGGCAATACTGAGTTGAGCGGTACGAATCTCGGAGCGCAATCGCCGCCGCTCACTTGTGTTCTTTTTCGGCGATTGCTCCAACTGGAGCTTTGCCCGGGCAAGCGTGGTTTCCAGCGACTTCAAGTCCTGAACGACGTTCTCAATGTGGATGACGAACTGTTCGCGAAGTTGCGGTGTGAAATTCAGGCCGCGAATCAGCCTCGACATGCGAATGCGGGCACGCGCCGTCTGCAGCGCCAGCCGGCGCGCCTGTGCGGGCTTTTGTGAGCGGGAGATAGATCGCAGTTTCCTGCGCCACTGTTCAGAGTTTCGCAGGGTCCTCTTCAACTCACTTATAACCTTCAGGAAATGTTCCGTCTGCGGGGAGTAAAGGTCATCCTCGACATCATCAAGATGCAAGTCCAGAAAGTCTCGAACGGAAATGGAACCTTGCGCCACGTCTTCGCCGAGACGGATGAGTTCTTTGGCCACGGTCGGACACCGCGAGACTTCCTTCCAGACTCGTAATCGTCCTCGCTCGATGCGTTTCGCAATCTCCACCTCGCCTTCACGGGTCAACAGTGGCGCGGCACCCATCTCGCGCAGATACACCTGAACCGGGTCCTCGCTCTTCTCCCGCGTGTCGGATTCAAGGCCGAGGACGTCCTGGTCTTCATTGGCGAGCGATGAGGCAGCCGCCTGGTCCCGATTGCCGGATTCCAAAACCGGCATCTCCGCAGAGCGGAAGTCGTCAAGGAGACGGTCGGCCTGCCCGGCGATCCGGATATCTCTATCGAGGTCTTGATTCACTGCTTACTTCCGAGTTGCTGTTGACGATGCGTTGGCCAAGCAAAGATGAGAGAAGACGGAATCTCCCGGGTCGAAGGGCCAACGCAGGTATAACGCCAGTCTACGGGGCGCCCCTTTCGCAGCCTGGCCCTTCGCCGGCGGCCGGTCGCTGAGGCTAACCTGCATTTCTCACCACCTGACGGTCGAAGCACGCGATATGACCGCCATGACTTCGCTTTTCCTTCGCAACGCTTGCTTGCCGTGCTCGACGTACCGTCAAGTACGCCTGCGCGCGCCTTTTTCCTCCGCCCGGCTCGCGCCTCGTCCTGACGGCCCTCTCACGCACATCGCCTCAGCGCGTGGTGAGACATGCAGGCAAAGACATCAATCGCACTTCCGGTCTGGCGGTTTGAATGCCACTCTCCCTCGACCTCGGAAACAAAAGCATCCCCATCATACAATGCGCAACAGCTCGAAGACTGGAGCATCCTGACCTGCATTTCTCAGTACCCTACGGGTGAAGCACGGAAAGAAAGGCCGTGATTCGTGTTTCGTGTCTCGTGATTCGTGAAAACCATGGGCGGAGGACTGGTTCGCTCCAGAAGAAATGTCTGACGGCCGGTGAATCGTAAAGGCCGTGATTCGTGAATGACCGTAAAGGCCGTTTTGCTGGCGCGGGCGGCTCGCACCTCGTCCCGGCGGGCCTCTCACGCACTTCGCCTCGCCGCCTGGTGAAACATGCAGGCCGGCTCAGGTACGACAAGGCAACAAGACTCGTTCGTGCGGCCGGTACTCAAGCAGACATCACGATCCGGAGGATCCCGGTTGGGGAGCCGTGGCCGTGCGTTCCTGATTGACGATCGGCGCGTTCAGTTCCTTCTTACGGCGCAACAACTCGAACAGCTTCTCGGTATCGCCGGCTTGATCCGCTATGGCGATGTCTCTGAGGATTGCCCGATGCTCGCGCTTGTGTGCTTCCCGGCGTAAAGCTTCGACAGCACGGCGGCCCGACTCGATCGACGGCTCCGGACCCTCTGCGGCCAGCACCGTGAGATCGAGCAACTGTCTTTCTTGCTGTTCCAGACGGCCTTGGAGCGCACTATACGGAAACGCCTCATCCTGTTCGGATGCCGCCTGGGCCGCTTCGAAGATCTTACAGCTCGGCAGGTCCTGTTTCGCGGCCAGCTCGAGAGCGTCGCCGAGCAACTCGCGGCGCGCCTCCGAGGATCCAATCACGAGACGGAGAAGAATTCTCTCGCCCTCACTGAGACGCGTTTCATTGACGATCGCTTTGGCCTGGTTCCGCGTTCTCCCGAACGATTGCACGAACTGGCTCAGCACCAGTCGATCCAGTCCCATGCGATGACCAACCTGCTCGGCAACAAGAGCACGCTGGATCGGCTCGCTCAGCAGGCGGATCTTCGGATCGACAAACCGGATGGCCGCTGAGCGGCCCTCGGCCGTCCTCGTATCGAATCGGCTTCGGGCCTGGTCGGCAAGCCAGTCGTGGTAACCGGGCGCCTCGTCGAGCTTGCCGCGGTATGCTTCTCCTCCGTGTTTTCTGCAGTAGTCGTAGGGGTCCAGTCCGTCGGGTAGTTGCAGAACGCGCACGCTCAATCCTTCTTGAATCAGCAAATCAATGGATTTTTCAACGGCGCCCTGACCGGCGGCATCGGGATCGAAGTTGACGATGACCGCATCGGCATGGCGCCGCAGGGCACGCGCATGGTTCAGGGTCAACGCTGTGCCGCAACTCGCGATCACGTACTCGACGCCGGACTGGCAAGCTCCGATCACATCCATGTACCCCTCGACCAGAACGGCCATCCGCTCGCGCCGAATCGCTTCGCGCGCCCGATGCAGGTTGTAAAGCACATTGTGTTTCTTGTAGATCGCCGTTTCCGGCGAGTTCATATACTTCGGCGCCTGGTCTTGCCGAAGCGCACGTCCTGCGAAGGCGATGATCTTTCCTCTCTCGTTGTGGATTGGAAACGTGAGACGATCGCGAAAGCGGTCATAGAAGCCCGCGCTCTCAGCGCGCTTGGCCACGAGACCGGACGCTTCCATCTCCCTTTCGCTGCGGCCTTCCCGCTTGAAACCGGCGACCAAGAAACCACCCGCCGCCGGAGCGTAACCAAGACCGAACAACTCCTGCATCGAGGCCGACAACCCTCTCCCCTCGATATACTCTCGAGCATCGGAACCAGCCGGGCTGTGGATTTGTTGGCGGAACCAACTCTGCGCCTTTTCGTGCATTTGATCGAGAGCTTCACGAAGGCGGCTTTCGGTGTCACTCCGCAAGCCACCCGAGGAGGCCGGCATGGGGATCCCGTGGCTCTCGGCCAGCGACCGCAGAGCCTCGTAGAACGTGAGACCCTGCGTCTCCATCAAGAAGTTGAAGACGTCACCGCCCTTGCCACAGCCGAAACACTTGAAGATCTGCAAGCCTTGATGCACCGAGAAAGAGGGAGTCTTCTCGGTATGAAACGGACATAACCCGACGAAGCGGTTCGGGCCTTGCTTACGCAGGCGAACCGACTCGCCGACCACGCCGACGATGTCCACCGACGACTTGACGTGCGCGGCGAAGTCCATGCCCGCCACTTATCCTAACGCAGCGCAGGCAGGGTCAAATCGAGATGAGGCAACGCCCGTCGAAAGCTCCTCGGCAACGCTTCGAACGGGCGTTGAAGGAAAAGCCCTTACTCGACAGGGGTGGGTGGGACCATTACCGAGCCGGGGGGTAATTCCTCGCCGAAGCCCGGAGGATAGTCCATCGGCATTTCTTCGCCGAAGCCCGGCATGCCGCTGAGGTATTCGATCTCGGGAATCATCTCTTGCGGTTCGTCCTCGCCGGCGATCTTGATCTTGCGGTACTCATCAATGCCGGTGCCGGCCGGAATCAGCCTGCCGACAATGACGTTCTCCTTGAGACCTCGCAGGTGGTCAACCTTGCCGCTGATCGATGCCTCGGTGAGGACGCGAGTCGTTTCCTGAAACGAAGCCGCCGAAATGAACGAGTCGGTCGCGAGAGAGGCTTTCGTAATGCCCATCAGCAACGGACGTCCGACCGCCGGTTGATGGGCCTCGTCCTCGAGCCCCTGGTTGATCTTCCGGAACCGGAACTTGTCGAGGACTTCCTCCAACAACAGTTGGGAGTCGCCGACCTGCTCGACCTTAATCCAACGCATCATCTGGCGCACGATCACTTCCAGGTGCTTGTCATTGATATTCACACCCTGTAGACGGTAGACCTCCTGAATTTCATTGACGAGGTATTTCTGGAGTTCTTTCTCGCCCAGGATGGCCAGAATGTCATGCGGGTCGCGAGGGCCGTCCATCAGCGGTTCGCCGGCCCTGACCCTGTCGCCCTGCTGTACGTTGATATGCACACCGCGGGGCAGGGAATACTCGCGCTCTTCCTTGTTATCGGCGGTGACGAATATCTTGCGCTGACCCTTGACGATTTCGCCGTAACGGACAATACCGTCGATCTCGGACATGACCGCCGTTTCCTTGGGCCGCCTCGCTTCGAACAGTTCGACGACACGGGGAAGCCCACCGGTTATGTCCTTCGTCTTCGTGGTTTCTCGCGGGATTTTCGCAACGACGTCGCCGCCATGAATCTCTTCACCGTCGCGAACCATCAGATGCGCGTTTGTCGGAATCAAGTATTTCCGCTGCGCCACGCCGTTGGCATCGCGGATCTCGATTTGCGGCTGGCGTTTCTCATCCGGTGAATCGGTAACGACCCATTGAGACATACCGGTCACTTCGTCGACCTGCTCCTGCAACGTGACCCCCTCCTGGAGATCAACGAAGTGACAAAGTCCGCTGACCTCGGTCAAGATCGAGAAGGTGTAAGGATCCCATTCCAGAAGAACCTGGTGACGGGAGACCGGGGCGCCGTCCTCGACGCAAAGCTTCGCGCCGTAGACGACTTGATAGCGTTCCTTCTCACGGCCTTTTTCGTCGACAACCGCCACGATGCCGTTGCGGTTCATCGCGACCAGGCCACCGTCTTTGTTGCGGACGCTGACGACCTTGATAAACTTCGCGAAGCCGTCGGACTTAGCATCCTGGGTTGACTGTTCACTAACACGGGTGGCCGCGCCTCCGATGTGGAAAGTGCGCATCGTCAACTGCGTCCCTGGTTCGCCGATCGACTGCGCAGCGATGACACCCACCGCCTGGCCGCCCTCGACAAGCCGACCTGTCGCCAAGTTGCGCCCGTAGCACATGCGGCAAACACCGCGCTCGGATTCGCAGGTAAGCACGGAACGAATCTTGACCCGCTCGATGCCGGCGGCCGGAATGGCAGCCGCCAACTCCTCGGTGATTTCCTGATTGACCGTCAGGATGACATTGCCTTCGTAATCCTTGATCTGTTCCTGCGAGACGCGGCCGACGATGCGGTCCCGCAACGTCTCGATCACTTCACCGGATTCCACGATCGACTCGACATAGATTCCGTCGTTGGTGCCGCAATCGCTCTCCGTGATGATGACGTCCTGCGCAACGTCGACGAGGCGCCGAGTCAGATAGCCCGAATCAGCGGTCTTCAGCGCCGTATCGGCCAAGCCTTTGCGGGCGCCGTGCGTCGAGATAAAGTACTGCAACACGTTGAGACCTTCACGGAAGTTGGCCGTGATCGGCGTTTCGATGATCTCGCCGCTGGGTTTGGCCATCAGACCGCGCATTCCGGAAAGCTGCCGGATCTGCTGCTTCGAGCCGCGAGCACCGGAGTCGGCCATGATGTAAATCGGATTGATCGCCGAACCTGACGTATCACTCGATTCCAGTCCCGTGAACATTTCGTCGGAGACCCGCTCGGTAAGTTTCGACCAGATTTCGATGATCTTGTTGTAGCGCTCACCGTGAGTGATAGCGCCGTCGAGATACTGCTGCTCGACCGACATCACGTCTTTCTGCGCGCCCTTGACAAGGCGTTGCTTTTCGGCGGGCACGACCATGTCGTTGATGCCGATCGACAGGCCCGCCTTCGTGGCGTAGTTGAACCCGAGGTTCTTCAGGCCGTCGATCATCTCGACAGTTTCGGCGCGGCCGAAATACAGATAGCAGTACTGCACGAGCTGCATCAGGCCTCTCTTCTTAAGCAGGCCGTTGACGAAGGGCATGTCTTCGGGCAAACGATCGTTCAAGATGACCCGGCCGACAGTCGTCTCCATGTATTGCTTCGAGTATTGGATCGGCTCGGAGTGAATCACATTCTGGTTGTCAAAGCTCGTCGACAGGTCGATCACCGGTCCGGAGTAGTACAACTTGATCGGAGTCAATGTCTCGACTTCGCTCATTTCAAGGGCCAACAGCACTTCCTCGATACTGCCGAAAGTACGCCCCTCACCCTTGGCATTCGCCTTGGATTTCGTCAAGTAGTAGAGGCCGAGAACCATGTCCTGGGTAGGCGTTGTGATCGGCGCGCCGTTCGACGGCGAGAGGATGTTGTTCGAACTCAACATCAATACTTCCGCCTCGACTTGCGCTTCAGGAGACAGCGGAATGTGGACGGCCATCTGATCGCCGTCGAAGTCGGCGTTGAAGGCGGTACAGACCAACGGATGGATCTTGATCGCTTTTCCTTCGACCAAGACCGGTTCGAAGGCCTGAATCCCCAGGCGGTGCAATGTCGGAGCGCGGTTGAGAAGGACGGGATGGTCCTTGATGACCTCTTCCAAAATGTCCCAGACCACCGGATCCTGCTGTTCGACGAGTTCCTTGGCCTGCTTGATGGTAGTGCAATGGCCACGCTGCTCGAGGCGCTGATAGATGAAAGGCTTAAAAAGTTCGAGCGCCATCTGCTTCGGGAGACCGCACTGATGGAGCTTCAACTCGGGTCCGACGACAATCACCGAGCGCCCCGAGTAGTCGACACGTTTACCGAGCAGGTTTTGGCGGAAGCGGCCCTGCTTCCCCTTGAGCGTGTCGGAGAGTGACTTGAGCGGGCGGTTGTTCGCGCCACGCAGCACATTTCCGCGGCGGCCGTTGTCGAACAAAGCGTCGACGGCCTCTTGCAGCATCCGCTTTTCGTTGCGAACGATCACATCCGGCGCGCTCAGCTCCATGAGTTTCTTGAGGCGGTTGTTGCGGTTGATGACACGCCGGTAGAGGTCGTTCAAATCCGACGTGGCAAAGCGGCCGCCGTCCAGCGGGACCAGGGGACGCAATTCGGGTGGAATAACCGGAATCACGTCGAGAACCATCCACTCTGGCTTGTTGCCGGATTTGCGGAACGACTCGACGACTTTGAGACGGCGGGCGAATTTGAGTTTCTTCTGAACCGAGCTCTCCGTCTTCATTCTGTTGCGGAGCTCATCAGCCAGAGGATCCAAGTCGATCTTCTTGAGCAGTTCCTTGACGCCGGCAGCGCCCATCATCGCGATGAACGTTCCGGCTTTCTCCTTGTCCTGATCGAGGTACCGCTTCTTCTCGTCCGTCAGGACCTCTCCCTCGGCCAGTTCAGATTCTTCGTCCGCCTGTACGACGACAAAAGCTTCAAAGTAGAGGACGCGTTCCAAATCACGCAGGGTGATGTCGAGAAGCTGACCGATGCGAGAGGGAAGACCCTTGAAGAACCACACATGGGAGCACGGAGACGCAAGTTCGATGTGGCCCAGACGTTCGCGCCGAACGCGGCTCAATGTGACCTCGACTCCGCACTTGTCACAGATGACGCCACGGTGCTTCATGCGCTTGTACTTGCCGCAGAGGCACTCCCAGTCCGTCACGGGCCCGAAAATCTTGGCACAGAAGAGCCCGTCACGCTCCGGCTTGAAGGTCCGATAGTTGATCGTTTCGGGTTTCGTGACCTCCCCGTGCGACCAGCTTCGGATCTTCTCGGGAGAAGCCAGGGCGATCCGAATGCTGTCGAAATCGGAAATCAGGCTGACACGATCGTAAGGACTGGATCGGAACAAAGCGGCCTCCCTTGCAATACTCGAACAGCACGCCTTCGAAGAAGTGAAGACGGTTGGTGTTACAACCTAGTCCGCCGCGAGGGCGGTTTCGATCACATCCTGCTGTCTCTTGATCAACTCCACATCGAGACACAGGGATTGCAACTCGCGAATCAATACGTTGAACGACTCGGGAACACCCGGTTCCATCGCAGCCTCGCCCTTCACGATGGCCTCGTAGATTTTGGCGCGTCCATAGACGTCGTCCGATTTGGCCGTCAGCAACTCCTGCAGGATATGGGAGGCGCCATAGGCTTCGAGTGCCCACACTTCCATTTCGCCGAAGCGCTGGCCACCGAACTGCGCCTTGCCGCCCAAAGGTTGCTGCGTAATCAGCGAGTACGGGCCGATCGAGCGGGCATGGATCTTGTCATCGACCAGATGGGACAACTTCAACATGTAGATATAACCGACGGTCACCTCGTTCTCGAAAGGCTCCCCCGTCAGTCCGTCGTGGAGAATCGTCTTGCCCGACTCGGGCAGTCCAGCCGCTCGCAGATTCCTCTTGATCAGAATTTCGCCGGGACCTTCAAACACCGGGCATGCAAACTGCAAATTGAGGGCTCTGGCGGCCCAACCAAGATGCGTTTCCAGGATCTGACCCACGTTCATGCGCGACGGGACACCCAACGGATTCAGTACGATCTCCACCGGTGTTCCATCCGGCAGGAAAGGCATATCCTCCTCGGGAAGAATGCGGGCGATCACACCCTTGTTGCCGTGACGGCCGGCCATCTTGTCGCCGACCGAAAGCTTGCGCTTCATGGCGATGTAGATCTTCACCATCTTGATGACACCGGGCGAAAGCTCATCGCCTTTCTTCAGCTTGGCAACGCGCTCGTCGGTCAATTTCTCCAAGACCTGGATCTGGCGAACCGTCATATCCTCGATGTCGTCGACACGGCTATTCATGTCGGGCGACTTGTCTTTGAGGCGTGTCCGTTTCAAGTCGCGCGCGCGAAGGTTGCTGTAGAGTCTGCGCTTGAGGATGTTGCCTTTAGCGAGCAGCTTCTTGTTCGTGCGCTCGTCGTGCAGATCCGCCAGCACTTGCTTGCCGTCGAGAAACTTACCCAGTCGTTTGGCACGTTCATCAAACAGGATTCGCTTCTCGTCTTCCAGGTTGCGTTGCAGGCGCGCAATCGTGGCGGCTTCGATCGACTTCGCGCGCTCATCCTTCTCCTGCCCCTTGCGCGAGAAGACCTTGGCGTCGACGACGACACCGCTGATGCTCGGTGGACAGTAGAGTGAGGCGTCTTTCACGTCGCCCGCTTTCTCTCCGAATATGGCGCGCAACAGCTTTTCTTCCGGGGTAAGCTGTGTCTCTCCTTTCGGAGTCACCTTGCCGACAAGAATGTCGCCCGGCCGCACGGTGGCTCCGATGCGGATAATGCCGCTGTCGTCGAGATTGCGCAGGAAGCTCTCCGCGATGTTCGGGATGTCACGGGTAATTTCTTCCGGTCCCAACTTCGTATCCCGAGCCTCGATTTCGAACTCCTCGATGTGAATCGACGTGTAGTAGTCCTCTCTGACCAGACGTTCGCTGACCAGGATGGCGTCCTCGAAGTTGTAGCCGCGCCATGGCATGAACGACACGAGCACGTTACGGCCGAGAGCCAGCTCGCCGTCCGCCGTGCAGGGACCATCTGCGAGCACCTGCCCGGTCACAACCTTGTCACCCGTGGCCACGATCGGTTTCTGATTGACGCAGGTGTTCTGGTTGGAACGCTTGAACTTCACAAGCTGATAGATGTCGGCGCCTACTTCGCGCGACATTTGACCCTCTTGGGAAACACCCTCCACGCGCACAATGATGCGCTCGGAATCGACCGAGTCGACGATGCCGTCGCGGCTGCAGAGCACGACAGCGCCGGAATCGTGCGCAGCGACTCTTTCCATCCCTGTCCCAACGAGCGGCGCGTCTGCACGCAGAAGCGGGACGGCCTGGCGCTGCATGTTCGAACCCATGAGGGCGCGGTTGGCATCGTCATTTTCCAGGAAGGGAATCAAGCTCGCGGCGACAGAGACCAGTTGTTTTGGACTGACGTCGACGTATTGAATCTCTTCGCGCCGCTTCAATTGGAAGTCGCCGGCTACGCGGCAGTTGGCCAATTCGGGAACAATACGCCCTTTGTTGTCGACCTCGATATTGGCCTGCGCGATGACATAGCGATCTTCCTCCCATGCGGACAAGTAGTGGCAGAAAGGATCGTACCGAGGGGGCCGCTCGTCTGGCGCCAATTGCGGAAGAGCGTTCTCCAGTTCCGAACGCGGAATCGCCTGGCCCGCTTCGAAGGGAGTGCTCCCCGGGTGCAGAATGCGCACTTCGTCGACGACCACTCCGTTCTCGACGCGGCGATACGGGCTCTCGATGAAACCATATTCGTTAATACGGGCGAAACATGACAGAGAGCTGATCAAGCCGATGTTCGGGCCTTCCGGGGTTTCAATGGGACAGATCCGGCCATAGTGTGTCGGGTGAACGTCACGCACCTCAAAGCCGGCTCTCTCGCGGGACAGGCCGCCCGGCCCAAGGGCAGAGAGGCGTCGCTTGTGTGTGATCTCCGAGAGCGGATTGGTCTGGTCCATGAACTGCGAGAGCTGGCTTGATCCGAAGAACTCCCGGATCGCCGCCATTACCGGCTTGGCGTTCACGAGGTCGTGCGGCATCGCGGTCGACATTTCCTGGTAAACCGACATCTTTTCCTTCATGGCCCGCTCCATGCGAACCAAGCCGATGCGGAACTGGTTTTCCAGCAACTCGCCCACCGCGCGGACACGCCGGTTTCCGAGGTGGTCAATGTCGTCAATTTCACTCAGACCGCGGCGCAAACGCAGCAGATATCCGATCGTTTCGTAAAAGTCGGTGGCGTCCAACGTACGTCGGTCCAGAGGCGCCGCGTCCATTGAACCGTGCAGTTTGATGTTGAACTTCATCCGGCCCACTCGCGAGAAATCGTACTTGCGCGGGTCGAAAAACATCCCCTCGAAGAGTTGGGTCGCGGTTTCCAGCGTCGGTGGATCGCCCGGCCGGAGCTTGCGGTAGATCTCGATCAGAGAGTCCTGTTGGGTTCTGATGGAGTCCTTCTTGAGGGTCTCGGAGATCACGACGCCCACTTCGTCGCGTTCGGGGAAGAACACATCGAAGCCGCTGACGCCCGCCTCGATCAATTTCTCGATCAACTCGGCCGTCAACTCCGTGTTGGCCTCGGCGAGCACGTCCCCGGTGGAAGTATCCGTGATGTCGTTTACGAAGTAGGCGCCTTCGAGATCTTCAGCCGCTACGGGCAGGCGGGTGATCTTGGCCTTCTGGATTTCCTTGAAGACGAACGGGGTGACCTTGCGCCCCTTGGGGATCACCGTTTCGCCCTTGTTGTTCAGGACGGCTTTCGTGAGACGAGTCCCGATCAAACTCTCCGACACTTCGCGATAGAGCGATTTCTCGTCGACGATGATCGAATCCGCTCGGTAGAAACGGCGCAGAATCTCCTCGTCGGTTTTGAGCCCCAGGGCGCGCAAGAAGACTGTGCCGAGGAATTTCCGCTTGCGGTCGATGCGGACGTACAAGAGATTCTTGTGGTCGTATTCGAACTCGACCCAACTGCCGCGGTAGGGAATGATCTTGCCGAGAAAGTAGGTGCGCCGATTCGCCGATTCGAAGAAGACCCCCGGCGAACGATGCAACTGAGAAACAATGACGCGCTCGGTGCCGCTGATGATGAACGTACCGTTGCGCGTCATCAGCGGGATCTCTCCAAAAAAGACTTCTTGTTCCTTGATGTCCCGAATTAACTTTTCGCCGGTGTCGGCGTCCTTCTCGAAGATGGTCAGGCGGATCGTAACCTTCAGGGGCGCCGCGAAGGTCA
The DNA here is from genome assembly GCA_026713545.1 of Bryobacterales bacterium. GTDB lineage: Bacteria > Acidobacteriota > Terriglobia > Bryobacterales > UBA6623 > JAPPLB01. Next base: position 4,682 of record JAPOOG010000059.1, on the reverse strand, counting down.
TGCCCCGTTCCTGACACTCATCGACGTCGTATTTGAGTTTCAGCGCAACCGGGTCTCCGCACTTGGAACAGAAAGCGACCGTGTTGTCGTTGTAGGTTCCGCACTGCGAGCATGACAGTTCCTGCGGGCCATAGGGGTCGGTCCGGATCGCAGCGCCGCACTTGTTGCAGTTGGAGCGGAGATGATGCAGCCCTCGCAAGTGTCCGCATTTGCACTCCCAATCACCGATGGAGTAGTCGATGAACTCCAGTTGGCTCAGGCCCCGAAAGTCCGAAATCGGAAAGACCGAATTGAAAACCGCTTGCAGTCCGATATCGTCCCTCTCAACGGGCAACTCATCCATCTGAAGGAAACGCTCGTAAGAGTCTTTCTGTACTTCAATCAGGTTCGGGATTGGAACCGCGGTTCTGATCTTAGAAAAATCATGCCGCTCGGCAGTCGAGCCATTGACACTGGATGCCATCTTGCGAAATCTCCCGAGTCGTATCAGCTTGGCCGATTCATCGGCCGTTCCAGGCGGAGGAGCTTACTACCTACGGACCACGTCCGGATTGGGCGGCTCTCCGTGGCTGAATGGAGGACCAGCCTCACAACGGAAGTCCGACGGGTCTCGCGGGGAGAAGCCCCTGACACAAGGTCCAAAGCAGCGGGGTAGGATATGAGGAAGCTCAAACCTTAAAGTCCGTCAGCGGGAGACATTCCCGCTGCGCTCCGATGAAAGACACTCGCCTTGAGGGCGTGTTTTCCGAGCGTCTCCACACGCCGGGCACACGTCTTCTTGCCGTTTTCAGCAACCAGGAAAGGGATTGACGGGGCGCACCGAATCCGCTAGCGGTAGTATAGCATTCTAATACGGCAAGCTACAAGTGCTGATTCTTACGCCGGCTCCAGACGGGAACGGCGGTCCGTCCGCGCGAGGTCCGTTGCCGGGCCTTACTTGACTTCGACCGTCGCTCCGGCTTCGGACAGCTTCGCCTGCAGCGCTTGGGCCTCGTCCTTCGGGATCCCTTCCCTGACCGGCTTGGGAACACCGTCGACCAGCGCCTTGGATTCCTTCAATCCGAGACTCGTTACTTCACGAACCGCTTTGATGACTTGGATCTTGTTGCCACTGACGCCGGTCAAGATGACTGAAAACTCCGTCTGCTCCTCAGCCACTGCTTCCGTTGCCGGAGCAGCGCCTCCAACTGGGGCGGCTACCATTGCGGCGGCGGCCGAGACGCCCAATTTCTCTTCAAGAGACTTGACGAGCTCAGATGCCTCCAGGAGTGTAAGTCCTTGTATCTGCTCGGCGATTGCGTTTACGTCTGCCATGTGTTTCCAACTCCTTGTGAACTATGTTGGCGCCGGGTCGACTGGTGCCGCCTTTGGGCGCCGATATCGGTCATTCGGCCGCGAACTTCTTTTCTTCAACAGCCTGCTTGATGAGCATGGCGAGATCCCGTCCCGGCCCGTTCAGCACGCTCACGAGCTGCTGTGCCGGCGACTGTATCAAGAACAGAATCTTCGCCTGGAGGTCCTGCTTCGAGGGTAATTTCGACAATGCATTCAGCCCGTCGAGGTCAAGCACCCTACCCTCGACCACGCCGGACTTGAACTCGAAAACCGGATGATCTTTGCCATAAGCGACAAGCGACTTGATCAAAGCCAGCGGATCATCACCGCCATAGGCGATAGAAGTCATGCCGCGCAATCCGGTCAGGGCCTTCTCGTAGGAGGTGCCCTGTGAAGCGAGATGCGCGAGACGGTTTTGTATCACTCGATACGACGCCCCCTGCGCCCGCACCCGCTTGCGCAACTCGAAGTCCTCCTGCACTTTGAGGCCTTCGAATGCGCAGACGAATACCGTCGGCGACTCGGCAAGATCCGCCCGGAGCTGCTTGACATCGTCTTCTTTCCTTCTCTTTTTTTTCATGAAGGCTGACCTCTTAGCTCGTCAGTTCGGTGACGTTCAGGTCCAAAGACGGGCTCATCGTCGAGCAAAGCATTACGCCGTTCACGTATTTTCCCTTTGCGGCAGAAGGCTTGGCCTTGACGACCGCCTCGATCAATGTAGCGGCGTTCTCGCTCAACTTGGCGTCGTCGAAACTCAGCTTGCCGACGGGAGCGTGGATGACGCCACCCTTATCCACGCGAAACTCGACCTTGCCCGCCTTGATTTCCCGCACTGCCCGCGCGACATCCATCGTGACGGTACCGGTCTTTGGATTCGGCATCAGTCCACGCGGACCGAGCACCTTACCCAGCCGTCCGACGAACTTCATCATGTCGGGTGTAGCCACGACGGCATCAAAGTCGAGCCAGTTTTCGCCCTGGATCTTCTTGACCATGTCCTCGCCGCCCACGAAATCGGCGCCGGCGTCTTCCGCTTCCTTGACCTTCTCGCCGCCGGCGATGACGAGCACACGCTTGGTCTTGCCCAGTCCGTGAGGCAGCACCACTGTGCCTCGAACCATCTGGTCGGCGTGTTTGGGGTCGACCCCGAGGTTCATATGCACCTCGACCGTCTCATCGAAGCGCGACACCTTGTTTTCCTTCAGGAAGGGAATCGCCTCGGAGAGCGTGTAGCTGCGATCCTCGATTTTCTCGCTGACCGCGCTGTATTTCTTGCCTCGCTTTGCTGCCATCGTATTGCCTCGGCCTGCGGCTGCAAACCGGCTCTCGGTCCGTCCCGCCGGCATCACTCCAGCCGTGTTCAACGTGTGGTCTTCTCTACCCTCACACCCATACTGCGGGCCGTCCCTTCGATGATGCGGGTTGCCGCCTCCAGATCGTGCACATTCAAGTCCGGCATCTTCTGCTTGGCGATCTCTTCCACCTGCTGCTTCGTTACGGCACCGACCTTGTTGCGGTTCGGCTCGCCGGACCCCTTGGCGAGGTTCGCTGCGCGCTTGAGCAGAACCGCCGCCGGCGGGGTCTTGGTGACAAACGAGTAGGAACGGTCCTGATAGACCGCAATGACGACCGGCACTACCAGGCCTTCCAGTTCTTTCGTTGCCGTCTTGGAGTTAAAGGCCTTACAGAAATCCATGATGTTCACGCCGGCCTGACCGAGTGCCGGACCCACCGGAGGCGCGGGCGTTGCCTTGCCCGCCATGATCTGCAACTTGATTTGCGACGCGATACTCTTTGCCATCAGAACCTGCTTGACTAGACTTTTTCTTTCTCGACCTGAAAGTATTCCAACTCGACCGGAGTGCCGCGCCCGAAGATGGTCACCATCACCTTCAACGTGCTGCGGTCCTCATTGACTTCCTCAATCGTGCCGGTGAAGTTCGAGAACGGACCGTCGATGATCTTGACGCGGTCGTTGCGGTCGAAGGTCATCTTAGGCCGCGGTTTCTCGGCGGAGGTTGTCTGACGGTGGAGGATCTGGTTCACCTCGTCGGCCGAGAGCGGCGTCGGCGTCTGACCACTGCCAACAAAACTGGTGACCCTCGGCGTGTTCTTAACCACATGCCACATCTCGTCATCCATCTTCAACTGGACAAGAACGTAACCCGGATACAGCAGTCGTTTCGACGTCACCTTCTTGCCGTTGCGCATCTCGACGACATCTTCGGTCGGGATGAGAATCTCACCGATCCGGTCGTTGAGGCCAAAGGCCTCGCCCCTCGTAAAGAGACTTTCTTTCACCTTGTTCTCGAATCCCGAATAGGTATGGATGATGTACCAATCCATTCCGGGAACGCCGGTTGGCGGCGTGTCAGCCGCGCCGTTTTGCGATTCAGGCTCCTCCGGAGACTGCCCAGAGGCAGTAGTCTTCGTCGTCGAAGGTTCGCTGTCGGCTCCCTCCAGCGGTGTGGGCTCGATGTGCTCGTTTGCGCTCATAAGCGGACCCTGTCTATCACTGCGTGAAGCGTTCGTAGAGATTCGTCTGTCCCAGGGTCAGCACATAATCAACCACGAAAAAGAAAAGGCCAAAGAAGAATACGGTCACCAGCACGACGACCGTGGTTGCCTGGACCTGCCGACGGTTCGGCCAAGTCACAAGCCGCATCTCGCGCTTGAGCCCTTCGATGTAATTTCTCAGATCCGCGGGCCAACCCTGCATCTTTTGCAGCCACCCCGAGGGACCGGGCCTTGTGGCTGCTTTCGTTCCACGCGATGCTGATTTTGCTATCGATGCCATCGCCTTACGCCCTTCTCACACCAACCCCGCGCTCTCCCCTCCGACTGCTACACAGCACAACAATTGGCTGGCAGGGGCGGAGGGAATCGAACCCCCATTGGCGGTTTTGGAGACCGCTGGTTTACCGTTAACCGACGCCCCTCGAAAAGACAATCACACTTTATTGTCGCATTCGCGGGACTGATCCGCCACTTCCTCCTCGTGGTGAACGCGCAAACAGCTACTTCACTTCGCGGTGAACCGTGTGACGTCTCAAACGCGGCGAGTATTTCTTCAACTCCAGCCGTCCCGGAGTCGTCTTCTTGTTCTTGGTCGTTGTGTAGTTTCGATCCTTGGTCTCCGTGCACTCGAGTGTGATCTGTTCCCTTGCCATGATCCGTGAGCCTCCCCTTTTGCAGCTAGCTACGATTACTCGACGATATCGGAGACGGTACCGGCGCCGATGGTGCGGGAGCCTTCGCGGATGGCAAAGCGCAGTCCCTTCTCCATGGCGACCGGCGAGATCAACTCCACTTCCATCTGCACGTTGTCGCCGGGCATCACCATCTCG